>CAZQAE010000027.1:0-65387 GCA_964591275.1 uncultured bacterium
GGGCTTTTTTCATTTTCCGCTTCTTCGACATCGTGAAACCCTGGCCCGCGCGCATGATCGATACGGGAATGAAGGGCGGCTGGGGCGTGATGCTCGATGATCTGGCCGCTGGAGTTTACTCATGCGCGGTCATGCACATTCTTCTGGCCGCAGGCGTTATTTAAGCCAGGAATCGGGCAGGCGCGGGGGCCTGCCCCTACATCCTTCATCCTCCCATCTTTACCCTGACTTTGCACGCTTCGTTCAGTTGCGCGAAAACTCGCCGTCCGTTTTTATTCATCAATAAAACCTGTGCAATTTTTCCCTTTGAATTCAATAGGTTAGGGTCCATTAAGGCTACACATCAACACCATGAAATCATTGACTTTAGCGCCCTTATGCTGTACTATTCGACTGCGTCAATCGAAGGGCGCAAAATCCGGTTGTAATGACCTGAACTAACCAGCCATTTTTCATTTCTGACAGCCGAAGGAAAAGCCTGGTTTCATCATCGATTCATTTAAGGATAATCGAAATTCCAACCGGAATAGTGCAACAACAAAATCGAAGGCGAACGAAAACACATGTCGGACGAAACGAACAAAATAATTGAAAAAGAAAAAGTGGCATTGCTCCAGAATCTGACTCCCAAAGATGCGGGCGACGCAGTCAACGCCAAGACCCACGTTGAGGTGACGGACTCGGACTATTCAGAGAAAAGCATCACGGTTTTGGAGGGTCTGGCCGCGGTGCGCAAGCGACCGGCCATGTACATCGGCTCCACCGGTTCGCTGGGTCTGCATCATCTGGTTTTCGAGGTCGTTGACAACTCCATCGACGAGGCCATGGCGGGCGTGTGCGATAACATCAGAGTCAACATCCATATCGACAATTCCGTTACCGTTAAGGACAACGGTCGCGGCATCCCCACCGGCATACACGAAAAAGAAGGGATACCGGCTGCGGAAGTGGTCATGACCAAGTTGCACGCCGGCGGCAAATTCGACAATAAATCTTATAAAGTCTCCGGCGGCCTGCATGGTGTGGGTGTATCGTGCGTGAACGCCCTGTCCAAGCAACTAAAACTCGAAATCAGGCGTGACGGAGAAGTCCACCGAATGGAATTTGCGAGGGGTGCCACTACAACCTCTCTGCACGTCGTTGGAACCACGCACAAGCACGGCACCATCGTCACCTTCAAACCTGATCCTGAGATATTTGAAGAGCTGGAATACTCCTTTGAAATACTCGCAAACCGGATGCGCGAACTGTCTTTCCTCAATCCCGGACTGACGATCACGATCAAGGACGAAAGAGAGGACAAGGAGCGCACCTTTCACTACGAAGGCGGCATCGTCAGTTTCGTGGAATATTTGAACCGCAACAAAAACACGGTTCATTCCGATCCGATTTTCATCACCGGCAAGCGTGAGTCAGTGTCCGTTGACATCGCGATGCAATATAATGACGCCTACAAGGAGCATATTTACTCCTTTGTCAACAACATCAACACCACCGAGGGCGGAACGCACATGTCCGGTTTCCGCTCGGCTCTGACGCGCACTATCAACAGCTACGGTGCATCGGCGAAGCTTTTCAAGGACGTGAAAAACAACCTCACCGGCGACGACGTGCGCGAGGGGCTGGCCTGCGTGATCGCATGCAGGGTCCCTAATCCGCAATTCGAGGGGCAAACCAAGACCAAGCTCGGCAACAGCGAAGTGAAAGGAATCGTTGAAAGTCTTATCAACGAAAAACTGGGCGAGTTTTTAGAGGAAAACCCCGCCGTTGCAAAAAAGATCGTTATGAAATCCGTTGATGCGTCGCGGGCAAGAGAAGCGGCCCGTAGAGCCAAGGAACTCACGAGGCGCAAGAGCGCTCTGGAGTTTTCCTCCCTGCCGGGCAAACTCGCCGACTGCCAGGAAAAAGACCCTGCCCTGTCGGAATTGTTCATCGTCGAGGGCAATTCGGCGGGCGGCAGCGCCAAACAAGGTCGTGACCGCCGAACGCAAGCGATCCTTCCGCTCAGAGGCAAGATTCTGAACGTGGAGAAGGCCCGCCAGGACAGAATGCTCTCCAACATAGAAATCGGCACGATGATCATGGCTCTGGGCTGCGGCATCGGGACGGAAGACTTCGACATCAGCAAATTGCGCTACCATAAAATCATCATCATGACAGACGCCGACGTGGACGGATCGCATATCCGAACTTTGCTCCTAACCTTTTTCTTTCGGCAGATGCCCGAACTGGTCGAACGTGGACATCTCTACATTGCGCAGCCCCCGCTTTTTCGCGCCGGCAAGGGAAAAACTTCCACATACATCAAGGCCGAAACAGATCTCGACGAGTTTCTTCTCCGCAAGGCCTGCGAGGAGATCGTTGTCAAATCAGACGACAATCAACTGACCGGAGCGCCCCTGTTGCAGACCATGCGCCTGCTGAGGATTTACAACAAATTTATGATGAGCCTCAAGCGCCGGGGCTTCGATGCCAGGATCATTGAATTCATGCTCGGGCAGGGAATTACGAAGCGCATGGATTTCACGGATCGCGAGAAAGTCCGCCAATTCGCCGATGATCTGCGGAAAATGGGTTTCAATGCTGGCGAGGTCGAGGAGCGGCACGAAGACAGCACTTTTTCCTTTCCCGTGACGCATAAAACAAACGGTTGGGAGCGAAAAGTCTGGATCAAGGCCGAAGTGACAGAATCCGTCGAGTATCGTCGACTGCTGGAAATTCACGAAAATCTTATCGGGATCGGCGCGGGACCATTCCATGTGGATGACGGCAAAAATCCCGTGACAATTCAAAATATGGGGGACTTGTTAAGTGCAGTGCTGGATGTCGGCAAACGCGGTTATACGATCCAGCGCTTCAAAGGTCTGGGCGAAATGAATCCGGACCAGCTCTGGGAAACCACCATGACCCCCGACAACCGCATTCTTCAACAGGTTCGAGTCGAAGACGATGTTGAAGCTGACAATATTTTCACAATCCTCATGGGCGACCTGGTTGAACCTCGGCGCAAATTTATTGAGGACAACGCCCTGGAAGTGGCGAATCTAGACGCATAATCGCTAATAATGCTTCCGTTGCGACAAAAAACGTCAGTTCGTGGAAAGATGCCGCAGCTTTCACCTGTTATTTTGTCGAGTTTCGCTTATAATCCCGCGAAGAATGAAAAAGCTCCTCTTCATCCTTGCCGCCGCAGTTATTATTTTTATCGCCGCAGAACTTGCGTGCCAATTCGCGCTGCCTGACATTGCCAAAGCGCCGCCCTATATGCGCTTTAGCAATCCCCACAGGGAGCAATCCGGTTTCGTCCACGATGACAAGCTCTTCTGGAAACTTAAGGCAAACAACCCGATCTGGCAGGTGAATGCCTCAGGTTTTCGCGGACCTGATCTTGCCGGAGAAAATCCCAAAGAAGAGATCCGAATCCTTTGCCTTGGAGATTCCTGCACATTCGGCCTAGGCACCGGCGGAGTGCCGTACGAGCAAACCTACCCTGCGCTTTTGGGCGAAACGCCCCCAGGTTTGCGTGGTGCAAGCAATGCTTCTTTGCGCTTTCGGGGCGTGAATTTTGGATGCCCCGGATACACCAGCTACCAGGGTTTAGTTTTGCTGAGGCAACGGATTGCGGCGATAAAGCCCAATATCGTCATTGCCTATTTCGGAATCAACGATGGTTTCGACGCCTTCGGATATTCCGACAAGGATCAACGCGCTGTTCAATTTTCCACCGGCTCTTTTGGGTCGATGTTCAATAAATCAGCGCTATATTCCTCGCTCACGCGGCTGATAATTGGAGTCAAACAACACGCAAAAACAAATCCTCCAATGGCGCAAATCGAGCGAGTCAATATCGGGGATTACCACGAAAATTTGGAAAATATTGCACAAACTGCAAAGAGATTTGGAGCAAAATCTTTCTTTATCGCCCCACCCTACCTGGAAAGCGATGGAAGTTTGAATTGCGAGATTCATAGAATCCACAAGCCGTCCATTAATGTCATGCCGGAATTGAGAAACGCGGTCGCTGCCGGCGAGCAGGTCCTTTTCCCCGCTCCCGACAACGTGCACCCCACCCCGGCAGGGCACGCCGCGATGGCCCGGGCGATTGCAAAACGGCTGGCGCAGGACATGGAATCGAAGCCAGCAACCAACCAACATCCGGCACCGGGGTCAAAGTAAAATGCGTTCTTTGATTCTTTTCGTCACTGCCATCTGCGATTCGCGCTGTCGTCACTGTTTCTACCACGAGCAAATACGCCAAAAACAAGCGGAAGTCATGACCCCGGCAGACTCTCGTCGACTGGCCATAGCGCTGGGGCCGATAAAAGACCTGTCTCTTTCCGGCGGTGAACCGCTCCTGAGAAAAGACCTCGAAGACTTCCTTGAGCCGGTTTTGCGCATCTGCAAACCCAGGTCCGTAACTTTTCCCACCGGCGGACTTCATCCAGAACTGGTTGAAAACGCCGCACGGATAATTTTAAGCCATGCACCCTCCGCGAGACTAACAATGGCTCTTTCCTTCGATGGTCCCGCCGAAGTGCATGACGATATCCGCGGCATTCACGGCGCATATCGAAAGCTCAAAAGGACCTACGAAATTTTGGCGCCTTTAAGCGAATCGGGCATCCTAAATATTAAACTCGTTTCCACGCTAAACAATCTCAATGAAGGATTTCTGGAAGAAATGTTCCAAAGCGCCGGCGAAGACTTCCCTGCCGCGAGTTTTCATCATTTGGAAATGATGCGCGGCAAATCACGCGATGCCTCCGTTCGCCCACCCAATCCGGACATTCTTCTGAAAAACCGCACACTTATCATTGAGCATTGGAGAAAATATGACGGGTTTTTCGCAAAAGGCGCCTTAAACAGGCTTGCTTTGGCGGCCAAAATACGTCTTCACGATTTGTCGGTCGATTGGCTTCATGGAGTCGACAACATGCCGCCGTGTCGGGTTGATAAGACACATCTTGTCGTCTTCGAGACCGGCGATGTCGCTTTTTGTGAGTTGACCGATCCTATCGGAAATATTCGAGAAATGGATCTTTCCGCGATCTTGAAAAGTTCAGAGGCACGCAAACGAAAGGCCATGATACGTGCGGGGTGTTCGTGTGTTCATTCGTGTTTCACGCCCTCAAATCTTGTCCGCAGCCCGGTCGAGTGGCCCAGAGTTTTTCGCATGTCAACGAAATTATGCTAATATAACAATTCCACCTTTTGCAATTATTGCTGCATTTGCGACATTATAATTTTCCGGCATTTTTTCTTGACCCTAATTGTTGCTTATGCTATTTGAATACATCGACTCGAAGGAGGCGAAGTGAGTTTTTGCGATGTCTATAAGGAGAAATGGGACGAGAGCTGATGCTTTCACACACTTACCTTTAAGGAGGGTTAAGAGAAATGAAGAAACTGTTTGCAAGCAAATACCTGATGTTGTTGGCCATCCTCGCATTGTCGTTGAGCATGCTGAGCGTTGTCGCCTGCGGCGACGACGATGACGATGATGATGATGACGATGCCGACGACGACACACTTTGGCCGGATGATGATGCCGACGACGATGTCGACGACGACGTTGATGACGACGTTGATGACGACGTTGACGACGACGTTGATGACGATGTGGATGACGATGTCGACGATGACGCTGATGACGACATGAGCTGTGATGAGGTTGTCAATGAATTCTTCTTCGAATGTGGAATATCGTTCGGCGAATTTGATGACCTTGATCTGCTCGAATGGTGCGGCATGTGCGAAGATTTCGTCAGCGGCGGAAAAACAGATAGCCCCTACTGGAATTGCCTTGGCGAAGCTGCCTTCGACAGTTGCAATCAAGATGCCATGGATGTTTGTGGCAACCCGGTTGGAACCGGCGGCTGCACTGACACAGTCGCTGATATGAGTGGTTGCGGCATCGGATACCAGTTCGAAGGCGGCGTCTTCTGGGTTCCCACGATGGACGTGATGGCCGTCTGTGACCTCATGACCAACGACTGGGCATGCATCCAGGGTTGCATAGACGAGGGTGACTGCGTGGGAGATATTGATGGCGTGCTTACTTGCATGAACGAAACCTGCCCGCCGCTGGAATAAATCTTTTAACGATCAAAAGCGGGAGGGGAAACCCTCCCGTTTTTTTTGCCTATGCACTTCCATTTTCATCATCGGAAATGAAAATTTTCCCTGCGGGGATGACGATGATGATTGTGACTGTGAAGATGACGCCTCCTGCGACACCTCGGTCGATTCGTATTCGGGCCTGACGTGGCAGGTGACGGTTTAAGGCGATAAAATGAATTGGGACGACGCCAAGTCCTATTGTGAAAATTTGACATTGACAGGCGGCGGTTGGCATCTGCCGACCATTTCTGAACTTCACAACCTTATTCGGGATTGCCCGGCAAGTGAGATCGGCGGTACCCGCCCGCAAATCATTACAGCAACCCATTGAAGCCCTGAAACCGAAACAGGGCTATTTATTATCCGGAGCAATTAAGAGAATGCGACGGCAACGTATCCCATAGTCCCATAGATTGAATAGACGGCAACAGCTTCCAATGACCTGAATGACGAAGGCAGCGGCGCTTCCTTTCCATAACCGAACGGTCTATAGTGACGATAGTTAAATGACTCCAACAACGGATTGGGACCATGAAAACTTTGAAAAGTACCCTTCTTATCGGCTTGATTATGAGCCTGGCCATGGCCATGGCCATAGCCTGCGGCGATGATGATGATGACGATGTGAATGACGACGCGGATGACGACGCGGATGACGACGCGGATGACGATATCGATGATGATTCTGATGACGACGCAGATGACGATATCAATGACGATGTCGACGATGACGCTGTCGACGATGATGATGTCGACGATGATGATGACATGAGCTGCGATGCGATTGTCAACGAATTATTCTTCGAGTGCGGTCGCACCTTCAGCGACATAAACGACGCTCAGGTAGACGACGTGGGTCTGCTAGAATGGTGCAGCCTGAGCGAAGAATTTGTCAGCAGCGGAATGACCGACAGCCCCTTCTGGAATTGTGTAGGAGAGGCCTCCTTCGACAATTGTAACCAGGAAGCCCTCGGTTTATGTTTCGACGTTCCCGGCGCCGGCGGCTGCAGCGACACCGTCAGCGACCTGTACGAATGCGGAGCCACATTAGTTTTTACCGGCGGACTCTATTGGATTCCCGAAGCGGATATGGCCGCTGTCTGCAATCTCACCGACGTGGATTGGGATTGCTACCAGGCCTGCGCCGATGCTAACTGCCCGGATAACACGGACGACGCTCTAGCCTGCTTGACCGCCTGCGACGCAGCCTAGGAATAGAAGCAACATCAGGCCGAACAACTGAGCTTCACAGAAAACGGGAGAGTTTCCTCTCCCGTTTTTTTTGCTAGTTCACTTCAAATTTCCGACATTGGAAATGCAGATTCTCCATTCATGCCCACATGATGAAATCCACCGGACTTTAGTTTACTTACAATTCACGATAGGCTAATATGACCGTGTGAAAATGCCATTGTTTTTTTGGTTTTTCTTTGGAATATAGTTGATTGATAAATGGATGCTATTACCCGGTGCCCACCATGCGAGGGCACAGCTGACGGACGGCTGATCGCAATGGCTCCAGATCAATCACCAGATTCATTTCCGTCTTGAACAAGGCGGCGTACCCCTACGCAGGGAGGTTTCCCATGAAATCCATTATCCAAAATAAAAAATTCTTTTCTTTTTCCGTTGTTTTTGCTGGCATTTTTGCCATCGTCATGGCGTGGTCGTGCTTTGAAGGCGCTCAATCCGACCTCAAGTCCGAATCTGCGGGAATGGGGGAATCCAATTCTCCCGATGAAAAGTTCGTGGCGAACAAAAACCTGCGAAGCGTTGTCACGCACATGCGCGCTCCGGGACAGGAGACATTTGTTCCGATTTCTAATGAGTTGAAGGAAACTTGGCCAATAGCTCCTGTTGCCGCCAACCTCAGTCCGGACGGACGGTCAAAAGGCGTAGCTCCTGTGATATCCAACGCGCAATTTAGCACTGCTGTAGTTGAATGGACTCCACTTTGCGAATTGGGCGATATTGATCCTGGATTCACGGGTTACTGCACAAATATGCGATTCAATATTTGCGATGCCGATAGCGATCTGGAGTCAGGAGGCTCCTACGGAACCCTGTACGTCGTCGATGCGGTCACGCATGTATTATCCGATCTTCTACCCGATGGATATCCGACATTCGATGAGTGGGAGGCTATGCCCGACGTTTCAGATTGCGGCAATCCCCCTGAGCTGGAATTTGGAATCCATATCATGCAAAGCCTATTCATTACGACCGGCCAGTATGATTTCCTGGTAGACTTTTTCGTAGAGGACCTGGAAGGAAATATCAGCAATAGAATTGAGAATATCCCACTAACGGTAAATTATAGTGGCGGATGCGCCACAAACGAGTGCGAAGTCGATATCGGCGGTGGAGTTATGGATTGCGTTCAGGGCGGCTATATCATCCAGGGGGGTGATGGTTGCCTCATATGCGACCCAAGTGTCAGCCTAACGGCTTGGCAGCCGAGGGCGAATGGAGCTTCTTGCAGAGACTCCATTTTCTGCAACGGCGCCGATACTTGTGCAGGAGGCGAATGCACTGGACACGACGGCGATCCCTGTGATTCGCAGTGCCAAACCTGCAATGAGGGAACAAAGATGTGCGATAATAAACCCAAATTCGATCCTTGCGCTAGTGACGAGAGTTTTTGCAACGGCGATGAGTTCTGCGAGGGGGGACTTTGCAAGGGGCACACCAATGATCCGTGTGCGGCATTATTCTGCACACCCGAATGCAATGAAGATGAGGAGGCCTGCCTCGTTGGCGCCAATCCGCCGTGCCCGGCGGATAACGACATTTGGTGCGACGGCATTGAAGGTTGTGACGAGGGCGCAAAAGAATGCACAAGAATCATCACCTGTGAAAGTGATGGCGACTACTGCAACGGTGAGGAAGAATGTGACGAACTGAATAACACCTGTAATTCTCCGGGCGATCCTTGCGATGACGGGGATTGGTGCACGGTCGATGAAGCCTGTAACGAAGAAACGAATACCTGTCCAAAAACGGAAAGATGCCCAGACGACGGATTGTTTTGCACGGGCGTCGAGCAGTGCGACGGAACTGCTCAGGAATGCACAACCACCGATCCGTGCCCTAACAACGGTATTTTTTGTGACGGCGACGAGGTGTGCAACGAAGGCGCGGGTTCCTGCGACAGTTCGGGGAGAGATTGCGACAACGGTCTGTTCTGCGACGGGGAGGAAGAATGCGATTGGGAAATTGACGAATGCATATCCACTCCCGACTCGGAACCGTGCGACGCCACCGAAATCTGCAACGAGCAAGATGGCATATGCGAAGAAAACCCCGATAAGCCCGTCATCTCCGGTTTCATATTCAATCCCGCTTACCTGGACTGGACGCCGGACTGCGAATCGACGCCATGCTTGCAGTTGGAATGGTACGTTTGCGACCCTGACGACAACCTGATCGGTGGAGACGTATCTTTTTACGATCCGGGCACGACAACGCCGACGGGCATGCTGGATAAGCCGGTATATACATGGGAGGAATTGATCGGGCCTGATCCCGGACCCGTGAGCGACTGTAACAATCCATATGGTCCGGTCTCTATCGGAATCCTTGCCCCTTACTCTAATTTCCCCGAGCCGGGTCTTTATTCTTTCGGTATTGATATTGTCTCGACTGACGCTCTAGGCTTTGAAAGCGTTAGGCGATCCGCCTTTGGGCAAGTAAATGTCCCACCTACAACGACGACAACAACGACGACCACCACGACAACCACGACAACCACCATTGTCAGCACGGAAGGACCGACTCTGTCCGGCGGTGAATTCAATCCTTCTACAGTAGATTGGGCGCCGAATTGCGCGACGGAAGCCTGCACGCATTTAGAGTGGTACGTCTGCGATCCGGACAACGACCTTAACGGCGGCAATATTACCTTTGAAGACGCCAATTTATTCCTGCTTTCAGAACCGCTCACTATCCTTTGGGCGGATATTATGTCATTTCCCGCCGATGTCTCCGATTGTCAAAATCCATACTTCATCTCGGCACCGATGCCTCTGGAAGAATCGCTTTTCGGTGTTTCCGCAGCCATCTATAACGCCAGCTTGAGTATCGATTCGACGGACGCCTCCGCAACACCCAGCAACAGCCTGACGGGCATCCTACTTCAGGTTAATTATAATCCTAGCTCGACGACGACGACTGGTCAGACCACGACATCGACCACTATCGTGACAACGACGACCTCCACCACAACAACGACCTTGCAATTCAATGAGCCGCCGGTACTCTCCAACGGCGCCTGGAATCCCAATGTTCTGGATTGGAATCCTTCATGCGCATCCAGTTATTGCACCCATCTAGAATTTTATGTCTGCGATCCTCAGAACAACCTTGAAGGCGGTTTTGTGAGTATTCAGGATTATGAAGGTTTTATAACCGGAAGCCTCATCGAAGTGCCATGGACCGACCTCATCAGTTTTCCCGAGGACGTCACTGATTGCATCACACCCTTCGGGCCCGTGACCTGGGGCTTGGAAATGCCCGAATCGATGTTCACCATGGGCACCGGCGCCTACATCGCGGATGTAGACATTTCATCCGTCGACTCCGAAGGCATGTGGTCAAATAATCTCACCGGCTTCGAACTCATTATCAATTACGTGTCAACAACGACGACAACAACAACATCCACGACAACAACCACGACGCAGCCATCAACAACCACCGTCCCGTCAACCACATCGACCACGACAACGACTATCGTCAGCACCGAAGGACCGACCTTGTCAGGCGGCGAATTCAATCCTTCCACTCTGGATTGGGCACCGATTTGCGCCACGGAAGCCTGCACACAATTAGAATGGTACGTATGCGATCCAGACAACGACCTTAACGGCGGCAATGTATTCTTTGAAGACGCCAATTCTTTCCTGCCACCAGAATCGGCTACTATGCCATGGTCGGATATCATTAACTTTCCCGCCGATGTCTCCAATTGCCAAAATCCGTATTTCGTCACGATTGAGATACCTATTGAGGAGTCGGTTTTCGGAGTTTCCGCAGCCATCTATCGCACCAGCTTGGATATCTATGCGACGGACGCCTCCGCAACACCCAGCAACACCCTGACGGGCATCCCACTGCAAGTAAATTATGATCCCGGCTCTACGACAACCGTCCCAACGTCCACAACGACGACCACGGTTCAGGCCATGGCCCCAATCTTGTCCGGGGCTCTGTTCAATCCCGATTCGGTTAACTGGGGTCCGGTTTGCGAAGACGGAACATGCACAAGCCTTGAATGGTTCGTCTGCGACCCGGAAAACGACTTGGAGGGCGGCACGGTCACTTTTGAGGACGCGGAATTTTTCCTCCTCGATGAACCCTATGAAATGCCGTGGACGGATTTGATCGACTTCCCAGTTGACGCGACGCACTGCGATAATCCCATCCTGGTCAGCCTGCCTATTGGAATTTTGGAGAGCGTGTTCGGTGTTGTCAGCGCCGAATATTATGCCAGCTTCGAGATCGACTCCACGGATGACGCCGGGCATGTAAGCAACAGACTCACCAACATTGAGCTAACCGTGAATTACGAGTCCGGTTCCACTACGACCGTAACAGGGTCCACCACGACAACCACATTGGATGAGTTTGCGCCGATTCTTTCGGACGCAAGCCTTGATCCCGATGTCGTTGACTGGACTCTGGAATGCGAAAACGGCACATGCACGAATCTTGATTGGTTTGTCTGCGATCCCGACAATGACCTTGAAGGAGGAACTGTCGTCTTTGCGGACGCCAATCTCCTACTGCTGGAAGAACCACTGCATCTGCCATGGGAGAATTTTATTACATTCCCCGTCGATGTGTCGGATTGCGACAATCCAATATTGGTGTCCGCGCCAATTTACATAATGGAGGAAGCATTCGGGGCTATTCTGGCCCAATACTTTTCAAACCTTCAAGTTTATGTAACGGATGCCGGCGGACACGAAAGCAACACACTTGATGGCAACCTTCTGACGATCAATTACGGCGCAGACCCGACAACGACGACAGTCATGACGACAACGACAACGACGACGGGCGAAAGCGATGACGATATTGACGATGATATCAACGACGACGCCGACGACGACACCGGAGACGACGACACCGGAAACGACGACACCGGAAACGATGATATCGATGATGACGTATTCCCTTCGGATGATGATGACAGCGCGCCTTATTATGATTATCCCAGAGAAGAGGATGACGAATCATCAAGCTGTTGTGGTTAGGACGGCTAAAATATCATTCCAAATTGCTATGATTCGCCGACCTGGTTTCATTTGAGCGAAAAGAGGACCAAATGAATAATTCAAAGCAGAAAGCTCCCCGCCTGTGGCTGCCGCTCCTTATACTCGTCTTGTCGAGCTTTGCTTTTTGGGCTTGCATTGACCAATCAAGCCGTTCTATGAAAGCCGACAATCGCTCCGCGGTGTTAACAGAATCCGCCGATCTGAGCGCTGTTGAAAAAAACTTTGACCAAAACTCGATGGCGATCAATTCCCAGAAAGGTTTTGCGATATTTCTAGCCAATCGGGGAGACGCACCCGATCTGGATCACGACAGACTCGAGTTTACACCATCTACACTCCTCTGGGATTCCACCTGCGAGTACACGCCATGCGTTGAGTTTCAATGGTATGTCTGCGATCCGGACAACGACCTATTGGGAGGAAGCGTCTACTTTCACGAACCGGGCGATATTTCCGTACCTTTCGATTTCTTTCCCAATTTATCAGTACTCTGGGGCGACTACGAAGGCTCCATTGATATGTCGAGTTGTAATATTGATGATCCAAACTCCTTCGTCGGGCCATTCAGCATGGAATTTCTGATCCCATTAAGCACCTTCCAGGGTCCCGGCACGACTCAACATAACCTGGCCATTACCGTAACTGACTCCGAAGGCAACACGGCCACTTCATCTCCCTATTTTTTGAATGTTGAATACAATCCCTCGGGGGACTGTAATGGTTGTGAAAACGACCAAGGTGAATGCGGTTGCCTTATCGGCGACCCGGCGGAATGCTTCTGGCCGGGACTCAATATTGATGATGAATGCCAGGAGTGTAATTTCGAAGCCAATCCCACCGGCTGGTCGGACCGAAGCGGACCCTGCGATGACGGATTGTGGTGCAACGGAAATGACACATGCGCTAGCGGCGAGTGCACTGAACACGAGGGCGACCCCTGCACTGATGCTGATGACGGCCTCTTCTGCAACGGCGCTGAAGTCTGTGACGAGGATCTGGACGATTGTGCACACAGTTCAACGCCGGAGGAACTTTGTCCCGACGATGGACAGTGGTGCACAGGAGTCGAGATTTGCTGTGACGGCGAAGCCTATTGCGGCGAAGTTGTAGGATGCACCCATTCGGCTATTCCCGACTGCGGCGATGACGGTTTATTCTGCAATGGCGACGAGTTTTGCGACGAGGAAAATGACATATGCAATTCCACAGGCACTCCGTGCGTCGATGATGAACAGTACTGCAACGGCGAGGAATCATGCGTCGAGGAGAGAGACCAATGCGTTCATCTCAATCCGCCATGCCCGGACGATGGTGTTTTATGCACAGGAATCGAAATATGCCATGAGGACGAAGGGTACTGCGAAATCCAGGAGGCATGTCCGGAAGACGACGAATATTGCAACGGCCTGGAAATTTGTAACGACGCAACCGATGAATGCGATCACACCGGCGATCCATGCCCACAGGACGACTCCTGGTGCAACGGCGAAGAACAATGTGATGAGATACAGGAAGCCTGTATTCATGCCAACGAACCCTGCGGGGACGATGGACTATATTGCAACGGAATGGAGAATTGCATCGAGCAGGACCGAGTCTGCGTACAGGTTGGCCTGCCATGCGTCGAGGACGATATCTTATGCAACGGCATATTGATCTGCGATGAAGAAGTCGACCAATGCGACTACGAAGATCCTTGCCCGGACAACGGCCTTTGGTGCGATGGCGACGAAGCCTGCAACTCCGAAATCGATGAATGCGAGAGCATTAACGAGCCGTGTCTTCCAGGAGAGATGTGCGTTGAATTTCCCCCTGAGTGCCTGTCTTCCTCATCCGGTCCCGTTCTTTCGCAGGCAAGCTGGGTTCCCGATCTGTTCGATTGGTTTTCCGAATGCGAATCCGCTACTTGCACGCAATTGGAATGGTATGTCTGCGACCAGGAAAGCGACATCATCGGCGGCGATGTTTTTTTCTATGAATCGGGCACTGACAACGAGACGCCCTGGCTGTCCTTTGGTTCGTTGGCCTGGGCGGATCTGATCGGCGGCGACCCAGGTATTATCAGCGACTGCCAAAATCCATACGGCCCCATTGTATTGGAGCTTCTCTTCCCAGAATCAATGTTTGGAGCTATGGGCGTCTATGAGGTCAATTTTGGTTTGCGGGCAACCGATGACGCAGGTAACTGGGGAAACCGGCTCGATAATATTCTCTTGGAAATTCGTTATGGCCTGCCGACGACGACCACAGTAAGCACCAGCACAACCACCACGACCATAGAGACGAATCCGCCCGAGCTTTCCGATTTGGAAGTGACGGTATTTGAATTTGACTGGGATCCGTCGTGCGCGACGGATGCCTGCACGCAGCTTCAATGGTGGGTATGCGACGTGGAAAATGACCTTGAAGGTGGAGACATATCGATCTACGAAATGGGTGGTTTTCTGGACCCGCTCACCACGGTTCCCTGGTCGGATGCCGTCGATTTTCCGATAGATGCCTCCAATTGCCTTGCTCCCTTCGGTCCTGTCGCTTATCCAATTCTGGTGCCCGAATCGGCCTTCACGAATGGAGCGGGGCAGTACATAGCAAACTTTGAGATCGTAGCAAGCGACAACGCTGAAAATATCAGCAACCGCACTGACAATGCATTTTTTCTTGTGCATTATAATGGACCCGGAACCACAACAACAATTGTCGGTACGACGACAACGACTATCGAAGGCACGACAACCACAACCGTTGAAGGCACGACGACCACGACCGTTGAAGGTACGACGACAACGACTATCGAAGGCACGACGACCACAACCGTTGAAGGCACGACGACCACAACCGTTGAAGGCACGACGACCACAACCGTTGAAGGCACGACAACCACAACCGTGGAAACCACAACAACAACGACAACGGCTGTTGGAAACGCACCCATCATTTCCGACGCGGCGTGGGTGCCCCCTATTTTCCCCTGGTTGGAAAACTGCGCTGTGACCCCATGCACGCAATTACAATGGTCGGTCTGCGACCTGGACAATGACCTTGAAGGCGGACAAATTTTTATTTCCGATACACAGGGTTTTCTGGATCCATTGGTTATACCCTGGACGGATGTGGTGAGTTTCCCAATCGATGCTTCTGATTGCTCAAATCCCTATGGTCCGGTGGCATGGGGTTTACTTGTGCCGGAATCGCTATTTCAAGCGAAAGAACAACTTAACGTCATTTCTGAAATTTATGTCACTGACGCCGGCGGCAACGAAAGCAACACCCTGGCCGATATCAGCCTGAAAATCGACTATAACTTAACGACGACAACGACCATTCCCGCAGATGATGACGACACACTGGATGACGACACGCTGGATGACGACACGACGGATGACGACACCGACGACGCGGACGACGACAGCACACCACCGATCGGTGCGCCGCGCGCCAGCAGTGATGATGCCGAGTCGGATTCCTGCGGTTGCAGTTAGGAAGAATCGCCTGTTTTGCCGGCAACTATAATTGCGAGTGTATCCTATCGATAAAGGGGCTTTGTTTCGTGAGTGAATCCGGGGCAAAATTCGTTGAACAGTTCGCCGATGAAAGCGGGCAAGCTCTTAAGGAATTTGTCGAGCGCGATCTGGACAATATCGTTGAACTTGGGCGGCTTGTCGTCAAGCGTCTGGAATCGGGCGGCAAAATCGTCTTTTTCGGCAATGGCGGAAGCGCCGCCGACGCGCAGCATCTGGCGACGGAATTTGTCGGACGGTGTTTTTGTGAGCGCGGACCGCTGGCCGCCATTGCGCTGACGACCGACACATCCTGCCTTACAGCCATAGCCAACGATTACGGATATGATGAAATCTTCGCCCGGCAAGTCGATGCGTTGGTCAATAACGGCGATGTCGCCGTGGGAATATCCACCAGTGGAAATAGCCCCAACGTGCTCAAGGGCCTGGAAGCCGCCAAGCGGCGCGGCGCGGCGACCGTGGGCTTCACCGGATGCGATGGTGGACGAATGACCAAGCTTTGCAATCTAAGCTTTTTGGCGCCTTCCCAGTCCACGCAGATCACCCAACAGATTCACATTACGCTGGGCCATATTCTTGTCGGTCTTGTTGAAAAAGCACTATTTATGCCTGAAGGGGAAATTGGATGACCAATAATCCCAAGGCTTTCGACTTCGGCAGCCTCAGGAGAATCCCGCTGGGACAAAGGGCAAGCCTTAGCAATCTATCCCAAATGGCCCAAACTCATCAGCCGGGCGACACGCTGAAATACTTCTTCGAAAAACTTCCCGACCACCTCGCCGCGCGGGACCTGAAGTCTTTGGCTCAAGCCATTGTCAAAGCCCGACAAAAGGGCTGTCCGGTGATGCTGGGGATGGGTGCGCATCCTATTAAAGTCGGTTTGTCGCCGATCATCATCGACCTGATACGTCGCAATATTATTACATCATTGGCGGTCAACGGCGCGGTGCTCGTTCATGACTACGAAACAGCTGTCGGAGGATCAACCAGCGAAGACGTGGACGAAGCCCTGGGCAATGGCAGTTTCGGGGTTACTCTGGAAACAGGGCGAGACCTGGCGCACTTCGTTAATGAGGGCGCTAAAAACGCCTTGGGTTTGGGCGAGGCTGTTGCGCGCGGAATCGTGCGGATGAAACCGGAATACGTGGAGTATAGCTTGCTGGCGGCTTGTCACGAAACGAAAACTCCTCTAACGGTGCACGTGGCCATCGGAACCGATGTAACGCATCTTGCTCCCGAGTTGAATTTTGCCCGTCTTGGAGAGGCAGCGGGCCGGGATTTCGCCCGTTTCATTTCTTTGGTAGGCGAAATGGAAGGCGGAGTTTATCTGAATCTTGGTTCAGCCGTCATTTTGCCGGAAGTATTTTTAAAAGCCGTTTCCGCTGCGCGAAACACCGGTTCAAAGCTTTCGAATATCACGACGGCCAATATGGATTTCTTCCGCCATTACAGGCCATTGACAAATGTCGTCGAGCGTCCTACGAAATCTGGCGGGCGTGGATATCATCTGACAGGGCATCACGAGATCATGTTCCCCTTGCTGGCCGCGATAGTTTTAGAAGGGTTTTCATGATGCAAAATATGGATGAGAATCCTAAAACCCGTGATTGTGTGCTTTTGAAAAGTCAATTTTCAGATTGAAAATATATGACTAAATTGGAAAAAGAAAATCCTTAGCCTCAGGATGTTTTATGCCGAAAACGGTCCTTGTCGGAGACAGTAATTACGCCGAATTCGAGGTTCTCCACGACCTGCTCACGGCCAAGGGCTTAAAGGTCATTTGGCTCAAAAACGGTCGTGACGTCATGTCCCAGTTCGGCAATATCAAGCCGGACCTTATGATCCTGGACGCCCTTCTGCCCGGCATGACGGGACTGAAAATCACGCAAGCCATCAAGGCCATTGATGAGTTCAAGGACGTCAAAGTTATTTTGATGTCCAGCGTCTACAAACAATTCGCGCAACAATACGAAAGCCGCAAAAAGGTCGGAGTCGATGCCTATACCGAGAAACCGGTCAACGTCGCCGAATTGGAAAATCTGATCGACGACTTGATCGGCCCGGCGGAACTTTCCGGTGATGCCCTCTCGGAAACGACAATCACGGAAATGGAGATTCCGATCGAAAAACCGGCTGAAAAACTCAAAAAAGTCGGGCTGAGTGGAGATCTGGCGGACATCCCCTTCCCAAAACTGGCCTTCCTTCTCTACAACTACCAACGCACCGGCGCTTTGAGAATCAACCGCGACCAAGTGAGTAAAGTCATCTATTTCAGATCGGGAGCGCCGGTATTTGTCACCAGCAACCAAAGCCGCGAAAGCCTTGGTAGATTCCTCGTCCTCAATGGCACCATCACACAGGCGCAGTACAATGCTTCGCTGGAGGAAATGCTGGCCACAGGCAACCAGCACGGCGACATCCTTTTGAAGATGGGTGCGGTGACGCCGCATGAACTGTTCGCCGCTCTGGAAGAGCATATACGCGAAAAAGTATTGTCCATATTTTCATGGGAAAAAGGCAACTATTCTTTCCAGGCTGGCCAATTCGATCTGGACCAGAACGTCACCTTGCGTATCGACCCGATTCGTCTGGCTTTTGAAGGAATATCGCGCTATTACCCTCTGAGACGCTTGGAAGCATTCTTCAACGAGTACAAGAACCAGCGCTTGGTTAAAAGAAAAAATCCGGGGGTATCCATATCCTCTCTGGGTTTCGGCCCGGCCGAGATGCGCTTCATCACTCTCATCAATAATAGAAGAACCGTGGGCCGTCTCGTCGCGAAGAGCAATCTTACCTTGACCAAAACTTTCCAGGTTCTGTTTCTGTTAATTCTTTTGGAAGTCATCCGATTTAAAGTTGACAGATCCTTTGGCACGCGCGGGGACGAGGCGCAACGAAACTACGTCAAAAAGAACATTCAAAAACGTGAGGAACTTCGACGAGTCGCCGAATCCGGTGGTTCAAATCTTTTGCGCTTAAATCAATATATGCGCACCGTCAATAAGTCCTACATCCGTTTCAAAGGCCTAAACCATTACGAGAGGCTGGAATTGACTTCTTCGGCCACGGTGACGCAAGTCAAGCAGGCCTACTACCTGCTATCTCTTCGATACCATGACCATCGGCATTATCAGCATGCTGACAAGGCAATCCAAAAACGTGCCGACAAGCTTTTCCATGCTATAACGCAGGCCTACTCAACGCTCATTGATCCCCATCGGCGTAAACGTTACGATATTCAAATCGGGATAATTACCACTGAAGCGGTAAAGATTCCACCCGACGCTGTTGTTGATGAAATCCCGACGAAAATTCTTCCAGAAGATGAGACGACGCTCCATGAGGAGCCTATGACGCCGCAAGAGGCTGTAGGCGAAAATGAGTTTGAGTTTGACGAAGAACTGCTGGACCTTGTCCGGGAAGCCGGAGAGTCTTCGCTCGAAACTGATCAAGCCGCTATAGAAAGCGCCGAAACACAGGAGAACGACGACGACGCGGAAACCGATGAGGAGTTAGACTCCCTTTGGGGCACCGAGGAAATCTTCGCCTCATCAGCCGACGCAGACGAAAATCTTTCCGTCATCGCCGACGAACAGGTAAGACTCGACGAATCCAGGGAAATCACCTCCAACATGGCATCCGTCCTTAAAGCGGAATTGGCTTTCCAAAACGGGGAAGAAGCCTTGGAGCAAAAGGATTGGGATGAGGCGATCAATTATTTTAAAACCGCCATCAAGCTTGCCCCCAAAGAAGCGGAATACTACGAATATCTCGGTTGGACCTTTTATCTCAAATCGCCGGATGACGAAAAATCCATTAGCGAGGCGAAAGCCAATATCGAGCTGGGAATCAACATGAACCCCTCCCTGGAACAGGGGCACTATTTCATGGGGGTCATCTCCGAACGCCTGGGAAACATCGAACAGGCACGGACCTATTACGAAAAAGCTCTGCAAAACAATCCGGGCCATGTGGAAGCCGCCAAATCCCTCAAGTCTCTGTCGGCGGATTGAGAATTTAGCCATGAAGAAAAAATCGATTCTCATTGTTGAAAGTCAGGACAACGAACGCAGCGAACTGGTGGAACTGTTAACGGCTTTGGGATACAAAACATTCGAGGCGCCCAGCAGCGACGAGGCTCTCAAAAGCTTCTCCGAGTTTCAACAGGATTTGCTTATTGTGGAAGTCCTTATCCCGGGCATCGGTGGATTGACAGTCGCCCGCATGGTCAAAAATCAGGCGCCGGATTGGGTGAAGGTTATCATCACTTCCAAGATACCTCAAAGCCGCACCATTCGCGACAACGCCACCCAAAAATACAAGGCCGACGAGTTCTTTCAAAAACCCTTTGAGCTTAGCGCGTTGGTAAAAGCTGTTGAGGCGCTCATTGGACCGGGCCTTAAAGATTCGGTCGGCGCGGACGAAGGTCCGATTCAAAAAGAGCCCCTGGCGCCACCGCCTCCGATTCCCAAAAGCAAAACAAAAGAAATCGTCGAAAAGGTTCGCAAGCCTTTGACTACTCCCCCCAAGCTCGTCGACACGGCAACCAGCCCGCCGCAGCCTCCTGCGCCTCCCATAAATCCCGCTCGCGAGGATTTTTCCGATCAGGGAGATTTTTCGCCGACCAAACTGACGCCAATCCTAACGAAACTCTTTTCAGAGTCATTCACCGGTGCTTTTCAGATCGAAGGAAGCCGGGGAGCCAAGCAGGTTTTCTTTATCGAAGGAACTCCGGTTTTCGTGCAGTCGAACATCCGGGAAGAATCCCTTGGCCGCCTTCTTCTGGCAGACGGTCGAATTTCCGATAAAGATTATCGAGACCTGGTGGAGGAAAGCGCCGAGACAGGCAAGAAAATCGGTTTTCTCCTGGTGGAAAAGAACCTCATCAGCAGTCAGTCCCTGACCCAATATCTCTGTGAACAAACTGCCGTGAAAATCGCATCGGCATTCGCCTGGCCAAGCGGAAAATACCAACTCAACAGAGAAATAACCTATCCTCTAAACGTTTCCACTTTCGAGGCGCAACCGTCCAAAGTCATCCTTTTGGCATACCAAAAATATTTCCCTATCGAGTTGATTGAGGAGGAATTCCAACGGCACAAATCGTTTCGACCACGCCTAACCGACAATTCTCTGTATGGGAATGCATACGAAATGCTGACTCATCGTGAGCGCAGTTTTCTGGAATCACTGAAACAGCAGGCTCTTGGAGACGCCATCGCGCAGGCTGACATCGGCATGTTGAATGCCCTAAGGCTTGCCTATGCTTTCATCGCAATGGGTTTGGCGAGTTTCGATGGCCTGGCCAATAACCTAAAAAGCACCCTAAGCAACGCCCCCCGACCCAATCCGAAAGTCGCCGCACAAGAACCCGCCATCTATAACTTGATTAACAAAATGGCGAGCCAACTGGACGACATGAACTATTTTGACCTCCTCGGCGTCACGGTAGACGCCGACGAGAAGGAAATTGGGAACAGCTGCCAACACGCAAAAGACAAACATTCGCCCGGCAAACTCCAGCCAGGAGCACCGAAAGCCATTCGCCGACGCGCAAATCTTATTGGCGAAAGACTCGACGAAGCAAAGCGAGTGCTATGCAACCCAGCGGCCAGACGGCGCTATCTTACGCGACTGGTAAAAATGAAAACCGACGAGGAAGATCCGAAGGCGACGGCCCGAAAGAAAAAGATGAGCGCCGAATTAGCTTACCAACGAGGTCTGCTGAACTCTGAAAAAAAACAGTACGCTTTAGCCGCCGAATCCTTCAATCGCGCGGCTCAAGCCGATCCGAGTGTACCGGAATATCGCGCCAAGGCCGGCTACTGTTTATTTCTGATGATCTCAAACAGAGAGCAAACCATCAAAGAAGCGACAACCCTAATCCTCGGAGCCCTTAAAGATGACAGGGACAATGTTGAGTACCTGAGTTGGCTGGCGAAATTGTATCAAGAGGAAGACGAAACAAAATTGGCCCTGCGCGTCTATCGACAAATCCTGGGGAAAAACCCTGACAATGAAATGGCGCGCCGACAGACTCATTATTTAACGCAGTCGCTGGAAAAAGACGAAAAGAATACGCCAAAGTCTTTATTTGGAAGGTTCAAATGAACGAAAAGCGAAATATCTCCATTCTTATTGCCGATCACAACGAAAGCTTTTCGGGCATGACCTCGCAGACTTTGAAAGCTCAGCAGTGGGACGTTGAAGTCGTACGGCTGGGCAAAGAGGTCATGAAGAGGCTTGAGGATTTGGATCACCCGGACATCATCATTATGTCCTCCATCCTGCCCGATCGTAACGGCCTGGAGTTGTGCCGCGCCATCAAGGGCAATCGGGACTACAGCAAAGTCCGCATCATCATCATTAGTTCCTTTCCGCGCGGAAGCCGTTCTTTTGTCGAAGCCAAGTCGCGTTTTTACGCCGACGAAGTTCTGGCCCATCCCGTCGATGTCGAATCATTGCCGGAATTGATCGTCAAGATAGTCGATCCGGCGCTCGTGGCGAAAACGGATACTCCTGACAATGCAACCAGGCCGGAGCAAAAAGAAAGCCGAAAGGCCGCCAACCCCGAAGCTCCACCCGCTTCTCCGAAAAAAAAGAAGCCCGCCAAAAAGAAAACTACGAAACAATTCTCGAAACCCGTGTTTTTTGAAAAAGACATCCCCACCGAGGGAAGACTCGGCCAAGTGCTGTTTCCCGAACTTTTACTCTCACTGTATGAGAAGCGCGCCAACGGCATCCTACACATAATCAACGACCAGGAGGAGCGACGCATAAGCCTGGAAAATGGAATACCCGTGTCTATCAATACCAACTTTATCGTTGGACAATCTCTTGGTCCCATTTTAGTCAAACAGGAACGAATCACGACCAGGGAATTGGCCAAAGCCCAAAAAAAGGCCCGATCCGACGAACGGCGCCTGGGTGAAGTGCTGATAGAGATGGGGTTGATAACGCACCCAGAACTTGTGGAAACGCTCAACTATCAGGCCAATGAAAAATTGATTCGGGTATTTAACCGAAACGAAGGAAGCTACAAATTTGAATCCGGAACAAATCAGGTCCTAGACAACGGCGCTTTGGATCGCAGCATACTCCGGATACTATTATCCGGCATAAAAAACCACATTACGCTTTCTTTACTGGAGAACCGCATCTACGCCAATAAGCGGCGCAGGGTCGTTAAAAGCGGTGGATATAAAGCGGCTCGGGCGGGATTGCAATTAACACGCAAGGAATGGTCGGTTCTCAACATCATCAATGGCCAGCGAACCCTCGGTGAAATCATCAGCAGGAGTCCTCTCAATTTTATCCGCACTTTCCAGATTCTGTATATATTTTTTCTGTTCGGTCTCGTTCATTTCGAGGACATGAAAAACTCCTTTTTCCAGTTGGACGAATCCGTGATGAACAGAGCCATCGCCGAGGCCCGCGGCGAGTCCGATCGCGATCTGGCCACATCCAAAAAAATCAAGACTGTTGACGACAGCCCCCAAAACGAACTCATGCAAATGCTGTACGCCCTGGGAGGCACCGAAGCCAGCGGAATTCTCAACGTTTTATCGCCAAGCTCACGACACAACATCACCCTTTCCGAAGGCAAACTGGTAACGATCGACAGCGACCCGCCCGCGCAACATCAACTCGGAAATATACTTGTCCATGAAAAACTGATCACGACCAAGGATAGGGATGAGGCTCTGAAAAAGGCGAAGAAAATTGATCTGCCCTTTGGCGAGATACTGATGAAATCCAAAAAGATCACTCCCTATGATCTTTATATTGCGCTAGTCAAACAAACGGAAACGAAGCTGCTGAATCTCCTCGCAAGTCCCGACAAACAGGAAATATCCTTCACGCCCTTTGAATCAAAAGCCGAAAAATCGCCCCTGGAAGTCGATCTGCTCAAGATTGTGCTGGCGGCTCTTCGTGAGAGCGTTTCCAGCGACCGTATTGCAGGCGAACTGTCGCCCTACCTTAAATATCCCATCAGAATATCAACGGGATTACAAAAACGAGTACATCAGAACCTTTCCGATCTCGACGATCTGGCAATAATCGGCGCCATCAACGGGAAGTTGTCGATTCAACAGATCATCGATACGCTCAAAAAACCAAAAATGCGCGTCATGAGTTTGATTTACGCTTTGAACAGCATGGACTTGATCGAATTTGAGCAAGATTAGTAAAGCCTTCCTTAAGTGTTGAATTTGCCAGGAGCCTTTGATTACCGCTAAAGAGGTTCCTAAAAATATTTGACCTGCCGCTAAATCCCATGATAGAAAAGTCCCCAGTTCAGGTTGAAAGTATTGTTAAATATATCAAGGAGGTTTGTCATGTATCCGCGTTGGAGATTTGCGCTGGCGATGCTAATCATCGTCCTGCTAGCCTTTTCCGGTACGGCTTCGGCAAAATTTTTCAAAAAACAGCAACGAAAAGGATTGGCGGTAGGTCCCCGGTTCGGCGTTTTCATGCCGCAGGATGGGGATATCTCCGCCGACATTTCCATGATGGCCCAAACGGGATTGGACTTCAAAGCGTTCGTCATCCCCTGGATCGGCATCAATTTCGGATTCGGCGTCGCAGCCGGCGGAGGGAGCGGCACTGAAGATTTCGAATACGAAGTGGAGGATGAGGACGGAGACATAACCGAAAAGACTCGGGAACTCGACACCTATCGCGGGCTGATGATCGTTCCGGTAACGCTGGGGCTATCCTATGAAATTTTGCCTCACGGCGTTTTCGATCCATATGTCGGCGGCGGCGTCGGCTATTACGTTGTCGGCAATGTCTATCCGCTAGTCGATGATCTGCCGGATGAATATGAAGAAACAAAGGCTCCGGTCAAGTTCGATCGATCCGGAGTCGTGGGCTTCTATGGACAGGTGGGACTCGATGTAAAATTCCACGACTACCTCGGAGCCAAGCTGGAAGGCACTTATCACATGATCGAGGGTGGCGATAGCCTGGATAATGCCGACCTGTCGGGAATCATGATCAGCATGGGATCCTTTGTGTACTTTTAAGTCGCCCCCACAACCAGCATGAAATCACTCGCCAAAGCGACTCCATCGAGTCGCTTTGGTTTTTTTATCTGTCCAATATTGTTCGGTGATATGAGTTGATGAAATTTTTACAATGGGAAAAACGAGAGCGATGACAATTGGGGAAAGCCACGAGATGTGCGGCGGAGAACTGTGCATATACGATCCGTCGCCTATTTACTCGAAATCCGGCTCCGACTTTCTGCTTCAGCCCTCTGGATTCCAGATTCTCACTTCTTGCTGAATAATTTTAATTGATTGATCCCAGCAGCGTGTTCTCGTGGGTGAAAACTGTACTCAAATTGTGAGAACCGCTGTTGGATACGAACAGAATGTCGTAAGTCGGATCAAGATAGTACGGCGTCGCAACGATGTCGCCGGGAATCAAACCCACGGGAATTGGGGCAACGCCCACATCCACTTCAAAATAAAATGTATCGCCGTCCGACGCGTGATTCTCATCGTCCCGGATGAAGAATCCAATCGCTCCGTTGTCGGTCTGATAGTATTGGTTGCTGATGGCGCGTCCTTCCTGAAGGCTTGAACGCCCGCCCCGAATAGTCCATTCGTCGGCGTCTTCGTGGTACACGACCTCCCACTGTTCATTGCGAACGCGGCAATCCTTGATTTCGATGCGATCGAGTTTCGTGTCCGAAGGCGGCCATTCATCTCGAAAAAACACACGCCCTCCCCACGAATTGCACAGGCGCATTGTGTCGATATCGTATGTATAGAGATATCCATTGCTGGACCCTATGTAGAGATTTTCTCCATCGCTCGTCCGCGCAATTCCCGTGGGAGCGCCGGGGATCGGAATGTCCGTATCCAAAAGCAGCGGCGCGCCCTCCAGCGTAATGACGTGAAGCTCCGGTGGATCGGCATTGACCGCGTACAGCGTTTTCTCGGCGACATCAAGGATCATGCCGGTTATGTTTCCGCTAATGTCCAGGGTCTGGTCGCCCAGAAGCGTCATGGACTGCGTGTCGATAAAAAGGATGTGAGCTTCCGATGTGGCAACGAAAAGCCTACTCCCGTCAGCGGCAACCACAAGCTTCACGGGTTCTTCGCCCAGATCAATTTGATCGAATTGCAGTCCCGTCAAGGAATCAAGAACCTGGATGCTCAAGTTATCCCTGTCGGCGACAAACACGGGAACCGAAGCTCCCGTTCGAGCCGGCTGACTTTGGATGGCGATATCACCGGCCCGTACGAATACATCCAGTTCCTCGACCTCAATGTCGTAACGCAGGGATCGCTGCCCATTGCCGTCAAACTCGACAAGAACGTCGAAAACTCCCGGCGTCCGGCCCGCCCAGCCGGTGACGACACGCACATTATCCAACCAGGCGTCGCTGACAAAAAGCTTGTCGCCTTCGGGAGTCAACGCAATGTCATACGGAGCACGTCCCACGCGGATGACATCCGTGTCGTCCATGTCATTCGTATGAGAAGATAAAACGCTGTTGCGCTGAGCGTTGATAACTGAAATCGTCCCGCCCTGACTATTGGCCACGAATATGTAATGTCCGTAGGGATCGAGAAAATTCTGCGCGATGGCCAAACTTGTCGGACCGGCAAAACGGTCCTGAGAACCGGAAAATGAGGTTCCGCCGCCAGAGCAGGTTATTACGGCCAATCCCCCCGCAATCACAGTAATCAGGAACCAGGCAACCGCCATGTTCCGGCCAATCGCCCGGCGCTGTCGGCTTAAGGAATAACCCATATGTACTCCTTCGAAGCCGAGTCGATCAGGCTAATGTTATGAGAGCGAAAGTTTGCTACGAATACCCAGTAATGACCGTCCACGCCAGTTCCGGACGGCGCCATGGCGATTTCATAGGGACCGTCCCCGACTGTGATTACTTCCAGGGCCGCGTGCGTGCGTGTATCGTATGCGATGACATTATTGGAGTAATAGTTGCTGACCCACACTTCACGGCCATCGGGCGTAACCCGCACGGCGGTCGGCTTGGAATCAGTCGGAAGAAGATCGACCACCGCCTCGCCCGGATAGTCGGGCAGTTTGGAAGTGTCGATCACCAGGAGCGATTCGGGATTTCTCGCGGCAATGAAAGCCCACTGCCCATCTGGAGTAAAGTCTACGCCCCGTGTGTCGGACCCTATTCCCTGCATATAGCTGCCCAGGGCAAAAGTTGTCACGAAACGATTCTCAACAACGTCGATAAGAGCCACGGAACCAACACCCTTGTTCGTGATGTAGGCATAGGAACCGCCGGGTTGAATGCCGATGTCATTGATGCCCCAGCCGATCTGTTCATTTTTGATCAGGCGGCGCTCGACCAGATCAACGATGGAAAGATCGCCGCTGCCAACAGCCGTCACGTACAAAGTCTTTTCGTCAGGCGAAAGAGTCACACCGAAAGGTTCAATGCCGACTTTGATTCCCTGGTCGCCTTCCTGATCCCTGTCAAGGTCAATAATCAGCGGATCGGCCGGATCCTCAAGGTCAATCAGCATAACGCTGTTTCCTCGACGATTGGCCAGAAAACCCAGAGTGCCATTGGCGTTCATTGCCATTTGGCCTATGTACGAAGGCGTTTCCAATCGATTGATGATGCAGTCGTTTCGATTAATGAGACTGCGCGGAATGTCGATAACGGCAATGGCGCCCGTCTTGTCGCCGGACAGATCGAAGTTGGCGTTCATAACGTAGGCATAATCACCGTTGATCGTAACGCTCACGGGCGAATCGATCGCTCCGCCGGCGCCGAAGTATTCATCGGTATCCGAGGAGCAGGCCGTCAGACAGGCATACGCCAGCGCCAGTATTAAAATCAGTCGGGAGTAAATTTTGTATGCCTTTGTTTTCATTATCATCCGTTTTCGATCCACGGATCGGGAGTATAGGAAAGGCTCTCGCGAATTGTCAATTGCGATACCGAAAAATCCTGTTTCATACTTTCTTTTTAACCCAGGAGCCCCGCGAAAACGCCCAAACGACCAGTATGCCTTTCAGAATGCTCGTCATGCTGATCGTCCACCAAACGCCCTCAATACCCATGCCAAGCGCCTGCGTCAGGGCCGCTACGGGCCAGCGTGCAAATGTGAGCGGAAAAACAATGGCCATCGGTGTCCACGTAACACCGGCGCCGGCGAAAGCGCCGACATAGACCATCTCAACCGCCATAAAGACCTGAGACCATCCAACGATGCGCAAATATCCGGCGCTGGCCTGGATGACCGACGGATCGCTGGTGACAAGACTCGTAATAATTTCCGGCTTACAAATCATGAGCGCGGAAAGCGCCAGAACCGGCCCAAAGATGATTTTCGCCCCCATCCAGGGCGCCTTGCGGGCACGCTCGACATTGCCGGCTCCAAGATTTTGCCCGACCAGCGGGCGCATGGCGATCCCCATGCCGATGGCGCCAAAAAACACCAAGCCTTCGATCGTGTGCCCCACGCGCAATGCCGCAATCTGTTCCGTCCCATGAATCGCCGTGTAGCGCGTCAGAAGCATATAAACAACAGGGAACATGAAGCCCTCGGCGGCGGTGGGCAGACCGATGATAAAAATCTTTTTAAAAAGCCCCCAATCGATATTCCATGAACCATGCGGCCGCACAATAAAGCTGGAATTTCTCCTCGTGAAAAGGAAGTACAGCGCCACGATAACGAAGATGGTGCGGGAACTGATGATGGCGACTCCGGCGCCGGCGATGCCCAGGCTCGGTGCACCGAATTTTCCAAGCATCAGCGTGTAATCTAAAAGGAAATGGATCACCAGGGCTAGAGCCATGAACCACATGGGCTTGCGCGTATCGCCGATGGCCTGAAAAATTTGACTGGAAGTCATCGCCAAATAGATCATGGGCGAAGCGATGAGCGCCATATACAGATATGTCAAACCAGAGCGCGTTACCTCTGCGTCAACCCGCATGACATCGCTAAATACCCAGGGGCCGATGAGCCAAAATGCAGCGCCGAACACCAGGGAAATCATCAGCGACATGGCCAAGCCCTGGTAAGCCGTGCGCTGCGCTTCAACCCGATTGCCCTCGCCGATGCGCCGGGCGATGACCGCTCCGATCCCGATGGCTATCAGATTGGATAACCCGATCATGCTCCAGATGAAAAACTGCCCGGTGGACAAAGCGGCCAGCGCAGTGGCGCCAAGTTCTCCGGCGATTTTCGTGTCGATGAAATTGAAGGAGGAAATCAGGTACATCGTGCCCATGGCGGGCAGAGCCAGCTTCAATGTCACGGCTGCGAGTGGCGTGTCGCCGGTAATTTTATCGGTGAAAGGCGATAGCTTCTTCATCGGTCGCGCACGCTAACAGAGATAAAAAATATTGTCATTGGGAGCATGGTTAAAATCGCTATTCTGTCGCCATGCACACAGCAACGCCTGCGCAAATGTGATATAGGTGTCTGGTAATGATTTTTCGTAATCTCGGAGGATTTGCGATGAAAACTTTCAAACGATTTTTGATATTAGGAATTTTGTCCCTGGCGGCGCTCTCCATCGCCATTGCCTGTGGTGATGACGACGATGACGATAATGACGCGGGACCCGGCGACGAATTCGGAGACGAAAACCTGGAAGGTTTCATTTATTGCACTGGCGGCGCATTTTCCATGGGCAGCCCATCAGGAGAAATAGGGGGCGGCGACGATGAAAACGAACACGACGTCACGCTCACGCACAACTACCTCATCATGGATACCGAGGTCACGCAGGGCGACTTTGCTAGTGTATTAAAGCACAATCCCAGCGAAGCGGCCTCGTGCGGAGACGATTGCCCAGTCGAAAACCTCAGTTGGTACGACGCCATCGCCTATGCCATCGTGCTGTCGGAAACTGACGACCTTCCACCCTGCTATGAACTTAGCAAAGTCTACTGCTGGGACGAACTCTATGACGACGAGAACGAAGATGATCGCTTCTGCGCCGAACATAGGGGCATCTTTACGGCGGAAGCTTCTCTGAAAGGCATTGCTTCAGTTTACGAATGCGAGGGGTATCGCCTGCCGACGGAAGCGGAATGGGAGTACGCCGCACGAGCCGGGCAAACAACGGCGCTGTTCAACGGCGACCTAACCAAGCCGGAAAACTGCTACGATCCCGACCCCAACCTCGATCTCGTCGGCTGGTATTGCGGCAACTCCAATGGCAAAACACACAGCGGCGCGCTGCTGCAAAAAAACGGCTGGAACATCTACGACATGCACGGGAACGTGAGCGAATGGACCTGGGACGAGTATAGCTCTTATTCCTCCGGCGCCACAGAGGACCCGGAAAGCCCCGTCGGCGACGGCGAAACCGACAAAGTCCATCGGGGAGGCAACTTTGCAGGTCAGGCCAAGGCTTGCCGCTCGGCTGCACGTGGTTCAGATTTGCCGAGCACGCGCTATGAATACATCGGATTTCGCCTGGTCAAAACCTATCAATAGAAAAATTCAGCAGCCGCAGCCGCCTTCGTCGTCTTCATCCTCATCGCCGACGGCGGCTGGGCGGTAGCTTGTAATCGTGTCAGATTCGTCATCGTCGACAACATCGTCCCAATTTCCATCTACGCATTGAAATGCGTCGGTCATGGCGACGAACTCGAATCTCGTTTTTATCAAAATATCGCAAGAACCCAGCGGTGCATCCTCGGACTCGTTGCCATATCCAAAGGCATAACCCCAATCGGGGAAGGTGGAGCCGGCTTGCAGCGCGTCCTGATGGCTATTAAGCCATTGTTTCCAGTCGGGATGCGTTTCGCCATTGAAAAACCACCGGGCGCGCACGGAGACTTCCGCATGCGTGTTCATGCCGCAAGGCCATGCAACGGAAGCTTGCGTGAGCAGCCCAATCAAAGCAAATAAAATGACGCGTTTCATTTTTTTCTGGAATCCAAAACCTCGTGAATAACGCCAAGGATTTGCCGGCCTTTCCTCAAATAGACGGACAGGCGGCGATGCAATTGTCATAGGTCTCCTGACAGCCATCGAAATCGGGACATTCCGTCTCATGACACTGGCCTCTATCGACATTGCAGTCCGCCATGCAGTTGAAATACGCGGGGTTATAAAGCGCCTCGCACAGATTATCCACTGAGTATTGCGCCGCCGCCCAGTGGGCGTTGGCCTGACAGATCGCGTACAGGCAGTGGTACAACTGGCACTCGTCATCCTGCGGACAATTGTCGCTGCACTGTCCCTGCTCAATCAAAGATTGCAAATGGCAATCCTGGTAGGCGCTTTGGTCGCAATCCGCTGGGGGATGCGTGGTTGTGGTTGTAGTTGTCGTCACCGTCGTCGTGGTTGAAGTCGTACTCGTTGACGTTGTCGTTGTCGGCGAGACGTCATCATCATCGTCGTCGACATCATCGTCGTCGGCATCATCGTCGTCCCCGTAGTCGTCATCCACATCGTCGTCGCCTGATGATGATCCTCCCGAAGAAGACGAAGAACAGCCACAGCAAGAGCTTTCGTCATCATCGTCATCGTCGCCATCAACTTGACCGGCTTCATCGTCATCCGTTATATCGTCGTCGTTGCCACCATCATCATCGGGAAAGCTTATGTCGTCATCCGCGTCGTCATCCGCGTCGTCATTCGCATCGTCATTTGCGTCGTCATTCGCATCGTCGTTAATATCATCATCGACGTCATCGTCCGCGTCGTCGTCAACATCGTCGTCGCCGGTCATTGTAGTTGTTGTGGAAGTCGTCGTCGGTATCACTGTTGATGTGGTCGATCCACCGAGGCACTCGTCGAGCTGCTCACTGCATTCGGTATCAGCGTTGCACGGATTGCCCGAATGACCGCACATATCCAAGGCTTCAGAACAGTATTCCTCTCCATTGCAAAAATACCCATCATCCACGCAAGGAATCTCGCTGCTGTCGCATCGGTCCTGCCATTCGTTGCACACTTCCGTCCCGTTGCAGAAAAGATTATCCGTACAGGGATCGCCCTCATGGTCGCAGGAGTCGGTTGACTCGACGCAAATCTCGTCGCCATTGCAAAATGTCCCGTCATCGGAGCATGGCGGCGAACCTTGAACACATTGATCACTGGATTCATTGCAGGTTTCGCTTCCGTTGCAAAACAGTCCATCTCCGCATGGGTTCCCCGTACGCAGGCAAATGTCAAAAGTTTCCACGCAGTACTCATCACCGTTGCAAAAGGCGCCGTCGTCCGGGCAGGCATTCACACCGTAGATGCAGTAGTCGTATGTCTCATTGCAACTTTCGGTTCCGTTGCACCACAGATCGTCATTGCAGGGGTCTCCCGTATTGCGGCATTCCTGCGCCGATTCGACGCAATACTCATCGCCATTGCAAAAGGCATTATCGTCCTGGCACGGTGCGTCGCCGTAATCACAGTAGTCCCCGTTTTCGATACAGATTTCTGCTCCGTTGCACCATTGATCATCGCCGCAAGGGTTTCCCGAGTGTCCACACGCCTTGAGTTCATCGTCGCAAAGTTCGGGACCGTTGCAGAAAAAACCATCATCAGGACAATCGACCCATTGTCCTTCCGCGCATTGCCCGTTGACGCAGGTGCAATAAAGGCCATCATTGCACATCGGTCCGGTGTAATCCGTCCAGCCATTGCGATTGACTACGGCGTTGCAGTACTCGCAGTGATTATAGGGATTTGGATCTCCATGGGCATAACATGTGTATCCGATCGTGCATCCCGCGCAATGGCTCGTAGAAAATCGGACGGCGCTGGGATTCTGCGGCAGCCTGACGCCGCAATTTGCGCTCAGATAATGGCCATCGGAAATGCCGCGTATCGCCAGATTATTGTCGGTGGTCTGATAGCTGTCTTTTATGTAGACAACCACGTCATCGGTATATTCCTCTAAAACGACCTGAAAAGTCCCCGTGTCAGAAGCATCGTAAAAGATAGGAACATTGTCCCACTGGGCGATAAATTTGCGATTCGGGTAGTAACCAACCGTCTTATAATAAATCTCCCCGGTGTTGGTTGTGTTCAAATCGATCCAAATTCCGGCGAATCGTGAAATGCTGATCGAGTCTTCGTCGCATGCAACGCTATAAGACGTTGAACCGATGAAAGACAAGTGGCCGTTTGTTGTTATGTTCACGCTGCTGTACGAAACTCCGTAATAGCTGAACGAAAAACCCATGCTGATAGCGGACGACACGTACTCATCTCCTTCCTGAAGCCAGGAGCCATCGGAAATGTCTGTCCAGACATAAGGTTCCAGAAAATCCCACGAGTATCCGAAGGCGTCAGGACCGCCAAAGGGTTCGGCGGCTATGACGCTGTCGCCCTGGGCAGCCTGATCGTCGGCGACCAGGACATCGTCCAAATCCGCGACTTCCGGTCCATCAGAGCCAATCGCCTGCGGGGCCGAAAAAATCACGGCAAAAACCAAAGTCATCATTGCTGCAAAAAAACCATTTCTCATCATCTCAACCGTCCCTTGTGCGAATTGTTTTCGCTTTCTTTGTCAAAAATATGTGAACATTCAAATACAAATTGAGGAAATACGGAATTTCCTCCGCCCTTGGCATTGAGAGACAAGAGCTTTAGCGTATAATACATGTTTGGGGGTTGATATGAAACAATTCGTAAAATTTCTTCTTTTTTTCATTATCGTTTTTTCCGTTTTCACTGCTTGCGGCGACGATGACGATGACAACAACGACGAATCGCCTGACAACGACGCCAATGACGACACCGATGACGATGCGGATGATGATTTAAACGATGACGCCAACGACGACACCGATGACGTAGACGACGATACGGATCCGGGCGATCCAATCCTTCCTACGGACGGATACTTGGCCCGTCAGGCCGAGTATTTGCAGCAATGCGCGGAAAATGGAGGCGGCATCCATGCGCAGGTCTGCAAACTCTCAATGGATTTCGACGACATTGACGAAGACGCCATCCAAAGAACCTGCGACAAGATCAATGATCGTGAAGATTGCGCGGATTTCGATCTGGCTTCCGTATTGCGTCTTCTTTATCTTCACGGCGATCACCCATCCTTGAATCTCGAAGTCAAACAGCAGTTGGTTAATGCGGTCCTGAATTTCAAATACTGGCTCGATGAACCGAATGACGACTCCATGTGCTTCTGGTCGGAAAACCATCAAGTTCTTTTCCATTCCGCCGAGCTTCTGGCGGGGCAGCTTTTCCCCGATGAGGTTTTCCCCAACGCCGGCATGACAGGCCGGCAGCACATTGAGCACGCCCTGCCCATGCTCCGTCGATGGCTCAACTGGCGGGGTAAGATCGGCTTTGTCGAATGGCATTCCAACGTTTACTTTAACGAGGACATACCGGCGCTAACCAACCTGGTTGATTTTTCCGAAGATGCCGACATCGCCCTGAAAGCCGCCATGCTGCTGGACATTATCTCCTTTGACTTCGCCAACAACTACTTCAAAGGCCTGTACGCGACCACGCATGGCCGGACATATCCCGGCAAACTGATCGAGGGCAGCAGCGACTCCACCGGCGAAGCCGCCTGGGTCATGCTCGGCATCGGCGATTATGGAAACGGCGCCAACTTCTCCGGCGTTGCCCTTTCAACGAGTCCCAAGTATTTCCCGGCGCCGATCCTTGAAGACATCGCTGCCGACGCTCTGGACTGGAACGAACATCGCGAAAGAGACAGCATTGATATTGACGAAGGACCCTTTTGGGGAGTCGGCTACGAAAGCCATGAGGATATCATGTTCTGGTGGAGCCTGACGGGCTACGCCGCCAGCAAAATTTTGCCGGGCACATTTCAATTGGTGGACGATTATAATATGTGGGAGACGAACGGATTTCTGTGGGCAGACATTTCATTCTTAAGTTTCCTTGTCGGCAGTCCGCTTCTCCAATCCGTCCCTGAAGCCCTGGACGAGATGACCCGCGGACCGTCCCTGGAAGCCATCAACACCTACACTTACAGAACCCCCGATTATCAACTTTCCGGCGCGCAGGACTACAACAAAGGTCTTTGGGGCGCGCAGCAGCACATCTGGCAGGCAACCATCGATTCGAACGCCGTGGTGTTCACGACGTATCCGGGCGGCATGGCGGGGGATTATCTGGCCAGCGACTGGACCGGGGGCTGGCTGCCCAAAGCAACGTTTTTTGAAAACATTGGAATCATTCAATACAAGCGACGACATATACCTCTTCTTGACGAGCTGCTTTTCGTTTCCTACACGCATGCCCATTTTCCGACCTGGGCTTTTGACGAGTGGCGACAATCCGGCAAATGGACATTCGGCGCCAAAGGAAACAGCTACGTCGCGCTATATTCGAACCAACCGACACTCTGGTCTGACGAGCAGCCACAAGATACCTATGAGCTAATTGCCGACAGCGCTGCCAATGTTTGGATCGTCGAACTCGGCTGCTTGGATGACAACGGCGCCTTTGAACAGTTCATTTCCGACATCGAAGCGGCTGATGTGACCGTTTTGGAAAACGGCATTCAATACGCATCGCCCAGCCAGGGGCTGGCCACCGTATCCTGGGACGACCCTTTCGTCGTAGATGGGATGGAAATCGACACAGGACCTTACGAGCGCTGGGACAATGCCTACAGCTACACGGAGTTTGGCTCGGAGCAAACGATCATCGAATTTGAAGGGCAGCGCCTGGATTTGGATTTTGAACGCGCCAGAAGGCGATATTTTGAAAACCCATAGGCTTTGAAAATCACCATGAAAAACAATCAAGCGATTCCATCTACCGCCGCCGCATTGTTTGAGACGCTGTTCTTGTTTGCTATTGCGGCAATCCTTTCACTGATGTTCACAGCGTGCCACGCCCAAAATGGCCCGGACCGCAAGCCTGATGCCGCAACCCATACTGCGCCACCGCTTCCTTCCGACTCGTCGATTCCGTTCGCCACTCCCTGGCCGGGCCAGGCTGCCGGCAAGAACACTGGAAATCCACCCTTCAACTCCATTATGGACAAATCGCCCCAGATCCCCGAACCATTTCCCCCATCTGCCCACTCCTCACGTCCCCCATCCGCTTACCCTTATTGTCCGATGCCGGCGAGTTTACACTTGAGCCCAGAAGAAATCGAATCGAAGATAAATCAGATTAAAGTTGCCATCAATGCCATGGCGGTGAAAAATACTCGCTTTTCCTCCTGCGTTCGAAATTCTGTAATGACGGATATTATTGCGGCGGTTCCGATAAAAGCGTCTGATACTATTGTGGATATCGGCGCCGGAACCGGATATTTTGAGATGGCATTTCTTGAACGCCGAATCCCTTTTCACAAACTATATGCCGTGGATACTGATAAAAACGCTCTCGGCTTATTGCAATATGCTCTGGACAAGTTGACATATCCCAATAGAGAAAAAGTCATTGTCACTCACTCCACCAGAAGCAACATCTTGCTCGCTCCTCAAACCATTGATGTTGCGTTGATAATTCGAACTCCTTTCTATTTAGAACTCGTAGAGGGAGAAGGCTTTCAATGCCTCAAATCGCTGTACGATGCCATGAATACAGAAGGCCGTGTCCATGTGTTTGACAGCAAAAAAGGAGACCACCCGCACTTGAAAGCGAATCAAAAAGAATTTGAAACAATTAAATTGTTCCGAAAAGCTGGTTTCACTTATGTTGAAACAAAAAAAGAACTTGAAAACTCCGGATTCCTTTACATGATATTTACCAAAAACGAGCGAAGTGATTAACGGCTTCCGGCCCGAATCACTTCACAGGAAAATATTATTTTGATCAATTTAGATCTACACAATATAGTTCTTGCGGTAAAATCAAGTGAGTGAATACGCTACTTGAGTTGCCGGTCGGTTTCATGGCCATTTGTTTTAAGAAAGCGAGTTGAATAATGAAACGCTTAATACCGCTACTCTTTTTTTGTTTGTTGCTGGTTTCAGCTTCAAACGCGCAGGGGGGTGAAATGCTTAAGGTTGGAGAAATAGCTCCGGATTTTTCCGTCGATAGCTTCGATGGGCAGCACGTCGATTCCGCGGCAATGCACCAAAATAACCCCCTCCTCCTCGTTTTCCTACGGGGTTTCGGTTGACCATACTCGCGAAAGCATCTCGGGCAGATGCGCGATGATTATAAAATGTTCACTAAGCGAAACGTAAAAATCCTTGTCGTCGCCAGGCACGACGACGCAAAGATGAAAAAGTTCTGGGCCGAAAACAAGCTTCCCTATCTCGGCATTCCAGATCCGGAGGCAAAACTTGGCAATCTCTATCATCAACAGAAAAAATTGATGAAACTGGGACTAATGCCGGCCCTGTTCATCATCGACAAAACAGGCAAAATTGCTTTCGCGCATTATAGCAACGGAATGTCGGATATCCCGAAAAATGATGTTGTGCTCAAAGTTCTCGATACACTAGCGCCGTAAATCTGGAAAGATCTAATACCGGATTTCCTATGGGCTGCTTTGGAGGTTATTTGAGCCCGTCTTTTTAGAGGCTTTCTTTTCCTCGGAAGTATCTCACCGGCCTGCAAAAAGACAACCCCTGGGCATCAATTCTTGAATCTTCATGCGGGATTCAGCAAAGCCGAAAGCTTGGCGGTCCATTCTTGCGGCATATCAATTTTGTGCCCTTCTTCGTAGTCATAACAAACCACGAGAGCTTCGCCGACCGCCGCCGTCCTTTGCAACTTTTCGCTGACAAGTAAAAGCTCCATCTTAAAGCGATCCCTTCCGATTTCGATGACCTTTCCGCCGATTCGCAAAGTGTCGGGATACGTGATGGGAGCTTTGTAACGGCACTTCGTCTCCGCCAGTATGGGGCCGATGCGCGACAAGGTTCCGAACTGCGTAAAACCCATCCTATCAAAAAAGGAGATACGGCAGTTTTCGAAATAGCGAAAGAAGTAGATGTTGTTGAGGTGCCCGAAAGCGTCAATTTCACCCCAGACCACCGGGGCGCTTATGACTTCGTGACAGGATGTTAATATCTCGTCGATGTTCTCACTTTTCGGCATTGAAATTCTCTTTAATCAATCCAACGCAAACCGCGCTGAAAGCGAATTGGCTTAGGATAACTTAAAAACTATCAGAATCCGTTGCTAGAAATGTGATTTTTGTGTCTTGGATTTTGCTCTAAAAGAACGGGATTTTGTCCGGTTGCTCCATAACCGAAACCTGAATTTTTCTCTTGCTGACTCTCACCATGTACACTACGACCATTGTTTTCTTGCTTCCTTTTTTCGCTTTGACTTTGTAGAAAAGGGCATGCCCCCCTTTTTCAAGACCCTTTACTTCTTTCGCGTGCGCTTTGCTCAGTTTGAAGCGACCGTACTTTTTCGTTTTTATTGAATCTCCAATGTCACCCCTATTTACAGTCAGGGTTTCGCCCTTCTTTTTGATTTCATCGGCAATCCCGCCAAAAAGACTGCAAGCCGGAACAAGCGAAAGCAAAAATCCTACCGCGATAACAACAGCTAACAAACGCGTATATTTCTTCATGGGTTCCTCCTGTTTCCAATTGGATGCAATCGGCGCTGCCTGAGCATTTTCAGGTCCAACCATTTGTACAATATTGAAGCGAAAAGGCAACGATTAAAATTATCAGGGACTTTCGCTGCGCCACCAGCACAAATCGAGATCATTTATTTATTTTCACAAGCATAGGATTTCGCCGAATCCTGTTTTTTTGGCCATGCATTGCGTGTTGCGAATGAATCCCGGACTTGTTCCTCCGGCAATCAGGGTTCCCGAAAAATCCGCCGCCGCGCTTAAAGGCAGCACCTCAACCCCCGCGATTTTGCCGACATCCTTTAACAAGCCGTCGTCATAGATACCCGCGACATCGACACGCAATTCTTTTGCGGCTTGGGCAAGATCAAGAATTTCTTTTCCGGCGCGTATAAACGCCACTGGGCCTGACAAATCAGGCCATTGCGTCATGTGCAATTTGGCGTTCCTTTTGGGGATCACAAGATCAAGGGCAAAGTCAAGAAGAATTGCCCGGCTTTTTTGAGCCTCGGATTTCATTGGCCCGCTTTTCACGAGGGCTCTTTTGTATCCGTCCATCGCTCCCTTTTGCTCTGCCAAAATTTTTAAGCGATACGCATTCCAGTCAGTAAAACGGACGGCTTCATCGTCTGGAAAATATTTCCAGGCAAGGTAGATATTATTCAGCGTAAGTTTCTCGATCATGTAGTTAAAATCGGAACGGGCCGCGGGTTCATGGCGAACAATCCATGAATCATCAAAACGCACCTCGTGCCCGTCAGCCAGATACCGATAGGCCAAATCGTATTCCTCAACGTAAGTCTCATAAACTGGCGGGTATCCGCCGTAGTTCAGAAACTGCTCTTTGCGCATAGCCGCGCCGCACCCGATGTGGACGAATTTCGAGCCGCCTTCCTCCCATTTTCCGTCCGGCAGCCGAATCATGCACGCCGCGATTCCCAGCGTTTCATCTTCCATAGCCGCCATCAATTTTTCCACCACGCCGGCTTCGGGATACGAGTCGTCGTCGAGCATTATAATGACGGACGCATCAGTCGCCTCGGCGCCGATATTTCGCGCCGTTGTGCCGATATTTGAATCGAGGCGAATGAGTTTGATGTTCGGATATTCACGCTTTACAACATCGGGCGCTCCGTCTTCGGAAGCGTTATCGACCACGACGATTTCCATATCCGGCCCAGGTGTCGTGCTGATATGTCTCAACGTTTGCAAAAGGCGGGTTTTACGATTGCGCGTGGGCAAAATGAAAGCGGCCTGCGCCCCTTTGGCGACAAATTTCACCGTTGACCTCTTCTAGATTCCTCATCCGGCGCTGAGGCTGTTTTTTCAAGATGCCGGTTTTCCCGATTGATAAAGACGCCTTTTAGGCATCCTCCTGCCGCTCCTGAAGACCTCTGTCGATCAGTTCATAAACTTTGGATTTTACAAGGTTCTTGCACTCCTCCACGATGGCGGGATCATTCTCCGCTTCCGGCGGATAGGGCAAATGAATTGGCTCGCCAACGTATTGCGTCATTTTGACGGGTATCGGCAGAACCCCAAGTCCGACGGGAAGACTGATGGGGAAAACCGCTTTTCTGGAGCGAAAGAATTTGTAGGCCGTCGTATATCCGTCGAAAAACACATGGTATGTCTCGTCTGTTCCCACGTTGGCCGAAGGAATGATCGGGCAGCGATTTCGCAGAGCCAACCGAATAAATCCGTTCCGACCTTTCCGGATAAGTCGATACCGAAACTTCGACGATTTCCACGCCTCTTTCGAACCTCCAGGCATTATGAAGATCATTTCCTCGTTTTGCAGCAACCTGTTCCCGTTTTCATGGGAGCCGACCACCACGCCCATATCCATAAAAAGCTGGCGCATGAAAGGAAACTTGAATATGCGCCAATCGGTCATGCCGCGCGGCCAGCGCCCTGTCGCCCGGAGAATCTCATAGTACAGGAACCAACCGTCGAGAGGCAGAATTCCGTGATTTGAAACGATCATGGCCTTTCCTCGGCGAGGCACATTCTCCAGCCCTTTGACCTCGTATCGAAAATAGGATTTGAGTATCCATTCGAGCGGCTCGACGGCCCGAATCAATTCCCATCTGATGAGGTCCATTCGATTCTCATCGCCCTTTTTGTAGTGATCGAAAGGAAAGTAGCCCCCCAAAGTTTTCAGCAGGTCATCGAAGTACCGTGTCACCTGATCGGAAACGGGATCGTAACCGTCTTCGGGCAGGAAGGAAGCAGAGCGATTGAGAAGCTCAGCCTTCGCTTCGCGCACTTCGACTGCGTGACGCGCAATCTCATCGTCTCCGGCCCGACGCATGATTTCCCGGCGAACGCGCGCCTTGACCTTCGGATCGAGCTTTTCGTAAAACTCGATGATTTTCGAAACATTCACGCTGCGGTTTTTATCCTTGGGCGCGCCTCGGGTTGTCTTTTTTGTCGCGGCTTTGCTTTTCATGAAATGTCCCGACTCAAATTATTTGCTTCTTGGCGAATGAACGGATCTATTTTCTGCTTCATATCTTAATTGCCAAAGCTCGGCAACCGCGCAACTTCCGTCATAGCTCTGGATTCTGTCCGGCAAACATATTAGATTCACAAAAGACGGTCGGATCACAGGCGACCGGCGTCGATGCTTCGGCCATCGATATTAGAGAGAAACTGAAATTAAACAAAACAGGATTCAAAACGGCCCCATGAAAAAACACATCATCTCCTTCGCACTAATCATGGCATTGGCCGCCGGCTGCGGCGAGTCCTATTTCGAGGATGTTCCCATCCATTCCGCGCACGAATTTCTGACACGAGAATCACGCGGCGAGGAATTGATTTTTGCTATCAACAATGCCGGAATCTCTTCGGCTGCGCTGATTGCCGGATCGCCGGAAGCGCCGGTGGACGACAGTTTCCCCGATCCCGGAGCGCCGGAGAACATGAACGACCTCGTGCTGAAAGCCGGCGAAACGTTGCCGGGAAGGTTAATTCCCTTCATTTTCGTACCCGGCGACGAGCCCAATCCAGTCGAGTATTTTGAGTCCTATCACAATAAACGCGCCAGAGGACTCGCCTTGTGGAGGGTGGGCAATAAAGGGGAAAGACCGCTTTCCGATCCTCAACTCGAAGCGCTTTACCGATACGCCGAGATCAACGGCGTGCCGGTGTTTGTTTCCATAACGCCGCCTTACATCGATGAACTATCCGCCGTCCTTAGCGATCATGTCGAACTCAAGGTGATTGCCGGAAGTCTTCTCGGCCTGCAGGGCGATCTTCCCCGTCTACTAAAATTTCTCGAATACCACCCGAACCTTTTTGTTGACATCGGCTTCGACGCCGAACCCGGTTTTTTAAAAAATTTTGATACGCTGACAAACAATGAGGAGATACTCAATTCCTTCTTCGACAGGATGAAGGACCGGATTCTTTTTGCGGGGGGATTGCTTTTCGACCACCGATTGTCACGCAAAGGGCTGTGGGGCATGCAGATATTCAAAGTTTACAGATCGTTCCTGGAAAAAACCGGGGCCAACATGCGGGTCCCCGACGCCAATGGGTATTGGCAAATGATGCACATCCCCGGTTTGGGACTGAAGAAGGAGCGCCTGGAAAAAATCTACCACAACAACTTCATGAAGATTTTGGGCGCAACATTTCACGATCCACTTCCATCCGAATTCGACTCGCTCATTATCAAAACGCCCGACAAATGGCGCTTCGACCCCGTGTCCCCCACCCGTCTTATTGCCGCTCTGACGGCGCCGCCGGAAAAACTGGTCACCATGATCAGCACGCAACGCCTGCGCGATATTTTTGCAGGGAAACTTACCGACTGGAGAGAAATCAACGGGGAACCCGGGCCGATCCGACTGGCGTCTTACGGGCCTTTAGTACAAATAGCAGCGGACCAACTCGATGCGCCGCTTTTGGCCAATGTCACGATCTTCGACGATCCAGCCAAACTGCGTGAAGCGGTTTATAAAAGCGGCGATATGCTTGGGATCATTCCTTTCGGCGACCTCAACGGTCGCCTCGCCGTATTGTCTGTTGACGGAGACAATCCCTGCGTAAGCAACGTGAAGTATTGCGCGTCAAAGGCCGCGCCCACAATTGCGAATTATTTTTCCACGTATCCGCTGCTCATACCTATTGCCTGGCCTGCGGATCAAAGCGTCGAAAAATTTGATCCCTTTGAAATCCGAACCATATTTATCGGAGGTCAAATCACCGCCACGGAACCGGACCTGCAATTGGTCAAGCCGCATATTCTCCCAGACGGCACGCCCGACATCCAGGCCACGCGTATGAAACCGATTTATGAAATCCTGCCGCATATAAGGCGAAACGATTTCACGGTCTTTGCCGACGGCGACATCAATTCCTATGAGGCTTTCCTCATGCGCTGCCTTGGGACGAGGTCTTTGGTATCCGAAATTTCGATCAGCCCTTTCGGATTCACTTCCGAGAAAACGCCGACCTTGCGCGTGGATAATAGCATCCGCGGCATGCCGATCAGGCTGACAAGCAATGTGAAAGAGATCAGCGATGAGGGTCTGACCGTGTTGATGCTGCCCGGCGACGATCCCGACGCGATTCGTCGTGGAATTTCCGATGGCGCGAATGTTGTGATTTCCGAATCAGGTCTGCAAGCCGTGCGCGGCATCGGTTTGCTCAAAGCACCATTGGGGTCATTTTATGGTGAAGACAATAGCTCCGGAGCCTACGCCATACTCTCCTATTACAGCCACCAGCTATGCAACATCGAAATTGTTCCAACGCATACCACGCAGGGCGAGGTGCAAAGACGATTCGGCAGCGAGGCTCGTTCGTTTTTGTTGTCCACTTTCAGTAAACAATAAAACCCATTTTCATCAAGCGAAAAATATTGATGCGAGAAATGATCGCCGGAACTTACTTTTCTTTGATGGCTATCTCGTGGCGGTTACTGGCGGCGCCTTTGGTTTGGATGATCACTTTTGCGCTAAAAACCGCTTCCACATCAACAGCCATGATATCGATTTTAATATCGACTGATTCCCCGGGGGATAATTTCCAGGGCATTTTGCCATTGGCGTCCAAAGACACGGCCACATGATCCGAAGATGTTGAAATAGACATGATCGTCACCGTCTTGTCTGAAAGATTCGCCAATGAAGAAACGATGGACTTTTGGGAACTCTCCAATTCTGCCCTGGCAATCCAGTATTGCTGCGGTGTTATAATAAAACCCGGCTTGATGATGCCCGTAACTTGAAAGGGGAAAAGCGGCATTTCAATATTATCGGTTCTGATGGCAAGATGCTGCTGGAGTTTTCCTGCATAATTCATCGTGTCAAAGGTCAATTCAGCCCTGGCGACATCTGCGGGGCGTAGGAAAGCTTTATCGAATTTCACGGCGGGGCCAGGGCAGCCGCCATCTACGCCCAGAAGCATGATGTTGCCCGGTCCGAGATTCTCAATGCTCAGGTAATACGTTGCCGTCTCACCCTGCCTAACTATGCCGAAGTCGCCACTTTCGGGAAGAACGGAAATAACGGCTGACCCGGCAAGCGTTTTCCTTTCACCGCAACCCAAAGCGATGATCGCAATAGCCGCCAACACCAGCGCTGTTTTTGCAACATTCATGATGACATTCTGGTAAGAGAAAAATCGCGGGTCAAGTCGAAAAAAGGCATTTTTCGACAAGAGAAATCAGTCCCGGCCCGTGTGGCCGAATCCACCGTCTCCACGATCCGTGTCCGACAGTTCTTCGGCAACGACAATCTTTGCTTTTGCTACGGCGCACAGCACTAATTGCGCTATTCGATCGCCACTGGCGATACGAAATGTTTCGGCGCCAAGGTTCGCGAGAATGACCTTTAATTCACCGCGATAATCGGCGTCTATCGTGCCCGGCGTGTTCAAACACGTGACGCCGTATTTCAACGCCAGACCGCTGCGCGGCCTGACCTGCAATTCATAACCCATTGGAACTTCCACAGCGAGGCCCGTCGGAACGGCGAATCGCTGCCCCGGAGCCAAATCGACGGGACCGGGAAGAAAAGCTCTGACGTCCATACCGGAACTGCCCGGCGTTGCGTAGCCGGGCAGTCGTAAATCATCAGTTGTATCGAGCTTTTTAATTCGAACTTTAACGCTTTCCATCTCAGTCAAGAACGTCGGCGGGATTCATACCCAGCGCCGTTTTGCGCGACAGACGCACGCGACCGGTCCTGTCGATTTCAAGAACTTCCACCAGGAACTCATCGCCTTCTGACAGAACATCCCTAACGGCATCAATTCTTTCGTTCGCGATTTGCGAGATGTGCACAAGGCCATCCTGCCCGGGCAGAACTTCGACGAAGGCCCCGAAATCCATGATCTTCACCACGCGGCCCATGTAAAATTTCCCGACTTCCAATTCCGCCGTGAAAGAGCGAATCATTTTGATGGCCGCATCGGCTGCCTTTTGATCAGGGCTGGCCACGTTGATGCGCCCTTCGTCATCCACATCGATTTTGGCGCCCGTCTGTTCGACAATGGATCGGATGGTTTTCCCTCCCGGTCCAATGACGTCTCTGATTTTATCGACTGGAATGTTGATTGTAATAATGCGGGGCGCATATTTGGAAAGTTCTGCACGCGGCTCGGTAATTTCCTCGACCATCTTTGACAGTATGTGCAACCGTCCTTCTTTCGCCTGGTCAAGAGCCTCGGTGAGAATCTCCTCGTTAATTCCGCCGATCTTGATATCCATCTGGATGGCAGTTACACCCTTTTGGGTACCGATGACTTTGAAATCCATATCGCCCATGTGGTCTTCGTCACCAAGAATGTCGGAAAGCACGGCGTAGTTGTCGCCTTCCATAACCAGACCCATGGCGATGCCGGCCACCGAGTCCATGGTCGGAACACCGGCGTCCATAAGAGCTAGCGAAGCGCCGCAAACCGTCGCCATGGACGACGAGCCGTTTGATTCAAGAATGTCGGAAACAACACGAATTGTATAAGGGAAATCATCCCAATCGGGCATAATCGGCGTCACGCCCCGACGCGCTAGAGCGCCATGCCCAATTTCCCTTCTTCCCGGTCCCCGCAGGAACTTGGCTTCGCCCACGCAGAAGGGAGGAAAATTGTAATGCAGCAGGAACTTGCGCCATTCGTCCACATTGAGCCCTTCGATCTTCTGTTCATCAGACCGTGTTCCAAGGGTAATGACAACCATGGACTGCGTTTCGCCACGGGTAAAGATGGCGCTTCCGTGCGTCCTGGGCAGATAACCCACCTCGCAAGCGATAGGCCTGATCTCGTTGAATCGCCGGCCATCGATTCTGACTTTGTCTTCCAAAATCATTTTGCGCATTTGATGAGATTTCAAATTTCCATATGCTGTGGAAATAGCGCCGGCGTCGATCTGCTCATCTTCGCTGCGATCGGCATTGATCTTTGCAACCGTTTCTTTTTTCAGTTTCGACAGCGTCTCATACCGCGAAATCTTTTCCTTTATGGCCAGGGATTTATTCAGTTCCTCAAGGCAGGCGCCTGACACCAAATCGAAAATTTTGGGATCGGGTTGGACAACTTCAAAATCGATCTTTTCCACGCCGACGGCTTTTCGCAGCTCTTCCTGCATCTCAATGAGGGGCTGCATGGATTTGTGCCCAAACATGATGGCTTCGACCATGTCCTTTTCCGAGACAAACTTGGCGCCGCCTTCCACCATGACAATGGCATCCTTCGTTCCGGCGACAATGATGTCGATGTCGCTTTCCTCGATCTCAGGATGGGTCGGATTACAAATCAGTTTCCCGTCCACGCGTCCTACTCGTACGCCGGCCAAAGGCCCGGCAAATGGAATTTTGGAAATGTGCAGGGCGGCCGAGGATGCCGTAATGGCCATAACATCGGATGGATGAATCTCATCCTTGGAAATCACGGAGGCGATTATCTGCGTTTCACGCAGCCAACCCTTCGGAAATTTCGGACGAAGCGGCCTGTCGATCATTCGGCTGACCAGCGTCTCAGCTTCCGTCAGGCGACCCTCTCTTTTGAAAAAACCGCCGGGGAATCTTCCGGCAGCCCATGTTTTTTCTTGATAATCACAAGTCAGCGGAAGGAAATCGCGGCCCTCTCGCTCTTTGTCTTCAGCGACAGCGGTGGCCATGACCATCGTTTCGCCAACTTTCATAACGATGGAGCCGTGCGCTTGTTTGGCGAGTTTGCCAGTCTCCATCTCGATTTTATAGCCGTTAAGCTCAATTTCCACAGTTTTCATTCTTTATCTTCCTTCCAAACGCAATAAGGCACACCCCGCGGCAACAGGCCGTGAGGCACGCAATAAATCGTTGTCCATTTGTTACTTACGAATTCCCAGCGCCGCAATGAGTCTTTTATAGCGATTGATGTCTTTTTGACGCAGGTAGTTCAGTAATGATCTTCGTTGACTGACAAGTTTCAATAAACCACGACGGGAGTGATGATCCTTCTTGTGAATCTTGAAATGCTCCGTGAGTGTCTTGATTCTCTCAGTCAGCAAAGCGACTTGAACTTCGGGAGATCCGGTATCGGACTCGTGATGTTGAAACTCTCCGACCAGTTCCTTTTTTCGCTCCGCATCAGTGGGCATTTTTCCTTTTTCTCCTTCTCAAATTTCTTCTATCCTTCAAATCTCGATGCGCTATTTACCATACAAGCCACGCAATTGCAAAGGACTATTCCAGCAAGCCAGCACTTTTTACGGAAGGTTGCGCAGCACCCTAATCAACTTCACTTTTTCACCCCCGGCATCGACGGCGCCCATGGCCAGCAGTTCGTCGCCGGAATCGATGATCCGCACTATGGAATCCGGGGTCACCTGTCCACCCGACAATTCGCTGACAAGCGGCTGCCGACCATTGATGATCCTTATGGCACACTGATCGTCGGCGCGTAAAGGGGGAAAATTTTGAAGAGCCTGATTCATCGGCACAAGAAATCGCGCAAGATTCTCATTCGTGCCATCCACTTTAGCCGCCTCGACAAGATCATCGTACTTGTGCGCTTCTTCAATGCGAAAAGGACCAGATGCTATCCGACGCAATTCCTTTAAATGAGAAAACCCTCCGAGTTTTCGCCCCAAATCCTCTGCAAGCGTCCGTATATAGGTGCCTTTCGAGCAAGTGACGAATATCTGAAAATCAGACGAACTGCGCTTGAGCAGGCGAAATTCTCGGATGTGTATGGTTTTGGCCTTGCGCTCAACCGTTTTCCCCTTGCGCGCCATTTTGTACAGTGGCTTGCCGTCGATCTTGATCGCCGAATACATGGGAGGAATCTGGTCTATCGTCCCAACCATACCTGCAAGGGCGTCTTCTATTTGGGTTTGGGACGGCAAAGGGTCATTCGTTGAACTGATCACCTGACCCGTGCGATCTCCGGTGTCGGTGGCGTTTCCCCAGTTGACCAGGGCTTCATAGCTCTTTTCGTCTTCGTTGAAAAATTGGGCCAGGCGCGTCGCCTTGCCGACGAGCATCACCAATATGCCAGTGGCGAAGGGGTCGAGGGTGCCTGCGTGACCAATGCGCCGAGTACGAAAAAGTCTGCGGAGCTTGTCCACACAATCATGACTGGTCGGCCCGTCGGGCTTATCCAGGACCAAAATTCCAGAATGATTCACTTTTTCCAAAATATCTTAAAATTCGGTTATTTTGAAGTTGATATTAATTTCCCGAATCCAAACCTGTGCTCAGCAATTCAACGAGTTCCCGGCGAATTTCTTCCAGTTCACCCTTCGTGCTAAAGCCTGCGGCGCGCTTATGGCCTCCGCCGCCGAAGCGACCGGCGACAATCGTCGCATCGATATTGTCGCTCGTGCGCACCGAACCCTTAATCAAAGCGTCACCGTTTTTGGCGGTCATCTCCCGCAGGAGATAGGCGGCCTCCACTCCTTCGATAGAGTTGGGAATTTCAACAAATCCTTCCAGTGATTCCGGACCGGCTCCAGCGCGTTTGAACATGTCCGCGGTCGCAACAAGACCGGCGACTTTGCCGCCTGCCTCGATTTTCAGCGTCGGAACGACAATGCCCATAAGGACAGCCTGTTCAGGTTTTTTCTCCACAAATAAATGCCGGGCGATTTTGGATGGTTCAATCCCAAGTTCCAGCATCTCGCCGCATATTTTCATTGACTCGGCAGTGGAATTGGCGTTTTGAAAACCTCGAGTGTCGAAGTAAATGCCTGTATAGATGCACTCGGCAATCCATTTATCCATTTCGATGCCCCAGCGACGGAAAAGGCGATAGAGTATTTCACAAGTCGAACTCGCCCCAGCGTCAACCAGATTCAAGCGCCCGAACATCGGATTGGAGGTGTGGTGATCGATATTGATGACAAAAGGAAAGTCCTTCAATCGATCAACGGCCTCACCGACACGTGAAAATTCGCCGCAATCCAGCGTGATAAGCGCATCGAATTGAGCGAGGTCGCCAAGCTCCGTGGAAAATCTATCCTCACCGGGCAAAAAGCGACAGTAATGCGGCCTGGGATCCTCATTATAAACGACCGCCTTTTTCCCCTTTGTTTCCAACGCCCACATCAAAGCCAACGCGGATCCGACGGCATCTCCATCCGGTTGGGCATGCTGAGCCAGGAGAAAGGAGTTGTTGTTTTCAAGCGCCTCAACAATGGCGTCGAGATCATTCATCATCATCTATTGTGTCCGTATTTTTATTTTCTTCGTCTTTGCGTATCTGGTCGAAGAGGCTTTCCATCCTCAGGACATGCTGTTGGGATGAATCGTGTAAAAAGCGTAACTCGGGCGTATATTGCAATCTCAGTTCATCGGCTATTTTTCTTTTCAGCACAGGCGAAGTGGCGACAAGACTCTTTCGCGCCAAAGCGATCTCTTTTTCATCGGCGAACAAGCTGAAAAACACCTTGGCGATTCTGTTATCCGGCGTCATCTCCACGGCGGTAATGGATATTTCAGTCAACCTAGGATCGTCGAAACCGGCCAGAAGCGCTGAGGCGATAATTCGATGAATCGCCGCACCGATCCGATCCCCTCTTTTGAAGCCATGATATTTTTTTACACTTCTTTTTTTCATTATCTAAACCTGCTTGAACCTCACTTCCAGGGCGATCCCGTCGTCAATTCAATATCGTGGTCAACAATCTCCGCCAAATGGAGACTGTGTATAAAATTCAGCATCTTATCCAGGCCGGAATTGACGTAAGCCGTATCGCTGCCAACCATGACGAATGCCAGCCTTGCGCTGGTATGCACATCGTTTTCGCCGACTTCCGAAACACTGACATTGAAGGATTCTCTTGTTTTGGCGAGGATTCGTTTGACAACGCGCCTTTTATCCTTGAGCGAAACCGCTCCGTGTATATGGCAAATGATGGTCAAGGCGCCGACAACCATAAGACGCGCTCACTAATAAAGATTATGCGGAAGTCGCCTCGCCCAGTACGCCAGCCGATTCCAGAATGGAATAGCATTCCAGAATATCGCCAATGTGGATATCGTTGAAATTCGCAATCTGCATGCCGCATTCATATCCGGAAGCCACTTCCTTGGCATCGTCCTTAAAACGTTTGAGCGACGCCAGACGCCCATTATAAACTTCTACACTGTCGCGCAGCAATCTGACGTGCGAATCGCGCATCACCTTTCCATCGGTGACGTAGGAACCGGCGATCTTGCCAATGCGGGAAACGGAGAAAATATTGCGTACCTCCGCCCTGCCCTGGTAAACCTCTGTGAAGACAGGCGCCAGCAATCCCGTCATGGCTCCTCTGATGTCGTCCAAAAGTTCGTAAATGATCGAATAAACCTTGATCTGCACGCCTTCTCGCCCCGCCAAGTCACGGACTTCAGGGGAGGGCCGAACATTGAAACCGATAACGAGGGCTTCGGAAGCCACCGCAAAATTGATGTCGCCCTCGGTGATGGCGCCGACGCCGGAATGGGCAACAGTCACCTTGACCATTTCCGTGGTCAGTTTATGCAGGGCGTCTTTCACGGCTTCGACAGAGCCCTGAACATCGCCTTTGAGCACTAGCTTGAGTTCCTTGACTCCATCTTCCTTGATCTGATCGAAGAGATTTTCGAGACTGACCTTGCCCATGCGCTGAGTTCGAGCCTCTCGCGCCTTGTTCATCATAATTTCGGCGGCCTGTTTGGCCTTCTTTTCGTTTTCGGCCACAAAAAATCTGTCGCCCGCCTCCGCCACGCCACCCAAGCCCACAACCTCGACAGGATCAGCGGGTTTGGCCTCATAAACGCGTTCACCGGAACTGTCGTGCATAAACCGTACACGACCGTGAAAAATGCCGGAAACGATGGGATCCCCAACGCATAGCGTTCCTTCACTCACCAGGATCGTCGCCACAGGTCCGCGCCCCTTTTCAAGGCGCGCTTCCAGGACGACTCCCGAAGCCTTTTTGTCGGAATTGGCCTTGAGTTCCATGATTTCAGCCTGGAGTAAGACTTTTTCGAGAAGATCTTGAACTCCAGTTCCCTGCTTGGCCGACACCAGGGCAAATTGCGTATCGCCACCCCACGACTCTTGCAGAAGGCCGAACTCAGCCAGTTCGGCGTATATTTTCTTGAGTTTATCCTCGCCCTTATCAATCTTGTTAATGGCCACAACGATAGGAACCTTGGCGTCCCTGGCGTGGTTGATGGCTTCAGCGGTTTGCGGCATTACGCCGTCGTCAGCCGCCACGACGAGAATGACGATATCGGTCACGTGCGCTCCGCGCGCACGCATCAGCGTAAAGGATTCGTGACCGGGCGTATCGATAAACGCGATACTCTTACCACCGACATCCACTTTATAGGCGCCGATATGCTGCGTGATGCCCCCCGCCTCGCCCGTAACAACGCTCGTGGAACGAATAGCATCAAGAAGCGAGGTTTTCCCGTGATCGACATGCCCCATCACCGTCACCACGGGATGTCTCGGCTTGAGATTTCCCTCATCTTCCTGCTCGGTGTTGAAGAACGACTCCACCTCCACCGTTATATCCTCAATCTCGTAATCGTACTCCGCAGCAATAATCGTGGCCGAATCGATATCCAGGGATTGATTGATGGTAACGCCCTGGCCCATCGCGAACAGTTTCTTGATCAGTTCGCTGGATTTGATGCCTATGCGGCGAGCCAATTCTCCAACCTTGATCGCACCCTCAATTTTAATTTTTCTCTTTATGGCTTTTGGCGTTGTGATTTCGGTACTCTTCAAATCACTCGATTTTTTCTTTCTATGACGCTCAACGCGAAGCTCTCTTTGCTGCTGTTCTTTAGTTCGGCGACGACTTCCATATCCTTGTGATCGAGATATTTCAATAACACGCCGACCTTTTCTTTCAGGCTTGTCCTTGTCGTCTTCGGTCTTGGCGGCATCCTTTTTTGGCCCCGGGGGCGTTGTCGGCGCAACTGGAGTCGCCGGACGTGAAATCACTCGCGCCGGTTCGGCCGTCACTCCGCGTATTTTTCGCATCCGCGTCTGCCGGCGAGATTTTGCCTTGTTCTTGTCGGCATCGCTTTGTTCTTTTTCTTCCGTCTTCTCCGTGGCTTCAAAAACAGGTTCAACAACGGCTTCAGGTTCCGCTTCTTCGCCTGACGGCGTCGACTCAGGCAATGGTTCCGCCACTGCGTCGGCGTCCTTTTCGGATTCTTCATCCGTCGTGGCTTCATCGACGATATCTGTTGATGGAGTCTCCGCTGAGTCCACAACCTCAGGCAGCTCGACGACATCTTCTTCCTGCAAATCCTCCAGCCTTTCGACTTCGTCCAAGGGCTGGAGTTTCGTTACTCTTTTACGCCCAAGCACATCGCCGATGGACTTAGAGGCTTCAGGCGACTCTGTTGAGATTTTCTTTTTCGGCTGCCTGTCCACTTTTTCCGAGACGGGAGTTTCAGGCTCAGGTTCCGGCGTCTCAACTGGCGCGGCAGCCCGCTTGCTTACCCGACGTCGAATCACGGTTTTTCCTAATCGACGCTCAGAATATCCACCGCCCTCTTTCTCTTTTTCTTTCTTCAACAGGGTCCGAACCCGCGGCAGGATACCGGTATCGATCATCGACTGCATGTCGTCAACAAAGATCCCCAGATCCTTGAGTCTGACAAGGAAAACCGAAGGGTCCTGTTTCAGTTTATCTGCAGCGTCGACAACTGATATTTTCGCCATCGAAAACAATCTCCCAGCTATCCGGAAAGGCCGGATCGCATGTTTATCACCATTTGGCGCAAATTTTCAACATAGATTTGAAGGAAATCCCTCTTCAGCGTCCAATAAAACGCCTTTTTCTTCAAAGCCGATTCAAAACACGTCTCATTTCGACAGACATAAGCGCCGCGTCCACCTTGATCTTGCTGCTTATCAACTTTCAACTCCCCATCGGGACCTGCATAAAATCGAATAAAGCAGCTTTTCTTACTTCTCCTTTTGCGGCATCCACAGCACGTGCGAATCGGATCATGCGCCATCCATCTATTCCCATGCTATTTAGCCCATGGATTCCACAATCCTCTGGGCCAATTCAATATCCAAATCCGGAACGGCTAAAAGCCCCTCCATGGACACGTTTTTCAGCTTTCGACGGTTTGTATAACCGGCTTTATACAAGGCCTCCGAACTTTTCAACCCAACTCCGTCAAGTTTCATCAAATCGACAAGAAGTTCCGGCGCCACACCCTGGTCTTCTTTGCTCATCGCCTGCGCCAAAGGCGCCTCAATGGGGCTGCCCGTCCCGGCGGAATCACCCTTTTCGGACTGGACTAGATCATTGATGGTTTTTACGCTTTTTGAAGCAAAATCCGCACCGAGCGAGAATACTTCGTCGCCAGTCTCATCGCTTTGCTCCTCGCCAGTTTCATCAACGTCCTCCGGCGGAGGCAGGGGCCATTCATTTGTGTCAAGAATATGATTACAGATTTCGATGATTTCCTTGGCTTTTTCCAGGTTGATTCCCGGGAAGCGCGTGAGATCCTCGGGATTCGCATCCGCCAATTCCTCCACGTCCATATATCCCGATTTGATAATCAGATCGGCGGAAATGTCCGGAATCTGCGGTATTCGTTTGAATGTTGATTTGGCGATCTCGGAAATTTCTTTCCACTTGCTTTCGGATTGAATATCCAGTTTCCATCCTGAAAGTTGAACCGCCAGACGAACGTTTTGGCCCTTCTTGCCAATCGCCAAAGACAATTGGTCATCGGCGGCAATGATCTGCATCGAGTGGCTGTCCTCGTCGATGATAACCTTGAGCACCTCGGCAGGCGCCAGAGCATTGCATACAAACTTCGCGGGGTTTTCCGAATAGGGCACGATGTCAATTTTTTCGCCGCGCAGTTCGTTGACCACGCTCTGAACACGACTGCCCTTCATACCAACGCAGGCGCCGACAGGATCGACATTGGAATCCCTGCTGAGCACGGCGATCTTCGCGCGAAGTCCCGGTTCCCGAGCTGCGGCACCAATGGTAACGATCCCTTCCGAGATTTCCGGAACTTCCAACTCGAAGAGCATTCGCAGGAATTGCGGGCTGGTGCGGGATAATATGATTTGCGGGCTGGTTGAGCTTTGCACAACATCCTGGATATAAGCCCGAATCCGCTCACCGATCTGATAATTCTCTCGATGTATCTGATCCTTTTGGTAGACGATGCCTTCGGCTCTGCCCAGATCGACTATATAGTTTCCTTTTTCAAAACGGCGCAAAATACCGTTGGCGATTTCGCCCTTCCTGTCCTTGTATTCATTAAATATCAGATCCTTTTCCGCATCACGAACTTTCTGGATAATAACCTGCTTGGCCATTTGAGCGCTGATGCGACCGAAGTTCTTGGTATCAACTTTTTCGCCCAGCGAATCCCCGAGTTGCGCTTCCGAATCGAGAACGCGCGCTTTGTCAACCTGGATTTCCAGAAAATCGTCCTGAACTTCTTCAACGACCTCGCGAAATCGGAAAAGTTCGACCTCTCCCAATGTCTCGTTAAACTGAGCTTCCACGTCGAACTCAATGCCCAACTTCTTTCTCGCGGCCGTCAACATTGCCGCTTCAAGAGCTTCGACAATAACTGCGCGGGAAACACCGCGATCCTTGACCACCGTGTCGATGATTTGGTTAAGATCTGAAGCCATAACGCGCTCCTTCGTCTAAAAAGCGGATTTGCCGTTTAGAACTCGTAAATCATGTTGGCCTTTTCAACAAGGCCTTCGGGAATTTCGTATTCACGATTATCTACGGAAACGAACCAGGAGTCGCTTTTCACCGCGACAAGGCGCCCCTTAAAAGTGCGACGGTCATCAATGTTTCGTTTCGTTTTCACTTCCACAAGTTTGCCGATCATTTGCCCGGCGTCTTTGCCGATCCGAATCGGCCTGTTCAAACCCGGACTTGATACTTCCAGCTTGTAGGTTCCGGTCAGATAATCCTCGACGTCCATGATCGTCGACAATTCGCGGCTGACACGGGCGCAGTCATCGACCTGAATCCCGCCCGGACTATCAATATACACACGCACAACGCGATGCATGCCGTTTCCGACTAGCTCAATGTCAAACAATTCAACATTGCAATCACGGCATACCCGCTCAGAAATATCGCGAATTTTATCAACGGAGCCATGAATTGGTTTCATGAAATATATCCGATTTCCCAGATTCCAAGCAAAAAGCGGGCCCCGTCAAGGGGTGCCCGCTTTTGAAGAAGCTGGCCTATTTGCGCGCTATATACCACGCGAAAAATCTAATTGCAAGACAAAACTGCGCGCTGCTAGTGTCAAACCAAGAGGGCAGTTAAATACTCAATTTTTCGCTCATTTTCCATGGCTATCCGAAGCATTTCGATAAAGCGTATTATAGCAACAGAAGGGGTAGGCTCCTTGATCCGTCAGGTAGATGTGATGACAGTTTCTTGCGCCCTGTAAGTCGAATCCATTATCGCTGTAAAACTTTTCAATGTTGACAAATATGAAATCAGCCGGGAAGTCGCCCTCGCTCGGCCTCAACATTTTTGCGGCGTGCCACGCAAACTTCAAAAAAGCGCGGATTTCCCTTATCGCCCATCTTGGTGAAAAAAAACGATTGCATGGGATCAGCCGCTTCTTTTGACTAAAAATAATGAAGGAGTACATGCACGGCCTTGCGCGAAACATGGGATTTTGCGTGAAGCGAAACAGATTTTGGCCCATTTTCTTTCCGGCCAGGATATCTTCAATCCGCACCTGCCCCTCAGTCCCCTTCTCAATGGCCTGCATTACATCGAAAACATGCGTTTCGCCGTTTTCGTTCTCGCCCATCCTTCCGACATCCGAACATGGATAAAAACTGACCCTTCGTATGTTTGGATGCGCCGCCGCGAACTGTAAAATGGGGACAACCTGGTGATCATTGATCCCTTTTTTGACCATGACAGCCATGTGAAAAAAGAAACCAAGCTGACTCGCCTTTATGATAACTTCATTTTTGACGGCCACCAGATCCCTTCCGCGAAAAGCCATGGAAGCGCTCGGGTCCAGGCCGTCGAACTGCAAAATGATCCAGCGCAATCCCGCTTTTTTAAGCTTGCGCAACAGGTCGTTTTCCAATAGCAGCAATCCATTGGTATTCAGTCGCGGAACAAGACCCCTCTTTTCAATAATGGCTTCGATGATTTCCGGCAGATCTTCGCGAAGCGTCGATTCTCCACCGACCAGTGAGATATTCGGAGCGCCGGACCTGCCGCGATAATCCGGAATCATATTCAGAATGTCCTCAATCGAAGGATCTTTGGCTGCGCTTACGTCATTCGCCCTCGAAAAACAGATGGGACACTGAAGGTTACAGCGGGTCGTCACGTCGATGGCGAATGTCGTTTAGATAATTCGCTACTCTGGCATCGCCAAGGTTAACGGATCCAGACCCCGGAAGACCTGCGTCATCGCTGGATAATACCGTTCAATATACCTGCGCCGACTTGAAGAAAAGCGCCCGGCTTTCACCGTGCTCGGGGCAACGCCGCAATATGAAGACATCGCCATCGGCTTCGTACAATTCGCCTGATATCCGAGCCGCGCAAATTGGGCACAAGGTTTTGATGTCTTTAATCTTCATCGTCGGCATCATCGGCTTTCGAGTTCCAATAAGTCAATATTTGAGCAAAAGTCAAAACGAGCAAAAATAAATCGAGCATTCACCCAATAGTTCCAGCAACTTGAAAATATGGATTTCAGGTGTGCCCGGTGGGCGTGACACGCTTCATTTTGGGTGATAGCGTGAGCACCCGAGGAATTGCGCCTTTCAAACGACAATGACGTGTTACATCATAAACTGAGAATTTATGACTGAGCCAAAAGAAACTTCCACAATTGCGCTAATTCATCCGCCGACAAACGCGGTGACGGTGACGCCGCCGCTGGGTCTTGGTTATCTGGCCTCGTCTGCGCAAAAGGCCGGCTTCGGCGTAAAAATCTACGATCTGGCGCGGCGACATATCGACCTTGCGCATCTTCGCGGGATTCTCGCCGAGACAAAACCTCCTTATATCGGCCTAACAGTTTCCACACCGAATTACCTTAGCGCCAAAGGCGTCGCCGAAATGCTCCACGGTCTTGCGTACAAACCAACGATCATTCTCGGCGGCCCGCATGTCTCCTTTTACCCGGCTGAGGCTCTTGACGAATTCCACGGCGATTTCGTCGTTTGCCTGGAAGGAGAAAGGACGCTTGTCGATCTTCTGAGGACATTGCAAAGAGGGGGCGATCCAGAATCGCTTCGCGGCATTGCTTTTAAAAAAGGCGACGGCATTATCAAAACGGAAGCGGCAAAGATCACGCAGAACCTCGATGATCTTCCGTGGCCGGCATGGGATCTCATCGAACCGCACCTCTATCCGCCGATCCCGCATCAGCTATTTGTCAGACACTTACCTGTCGCACCGGTTCTGACAACGCGGGGATGCCCATTCGCATGCCCTTTCTGCTCGGTCACATCTCTTTTCGGCGCTGCCATTCGCTGCCGAAGTCCCGAAGATGTTGTCGCGGAAATGCAATTACTGATTGCGAAATTCGGCATTCGTGAAATTCACCTGGAAGACGACAACCCTACGCTCAACATCGAACACATGGAAAGCCTGTGCGAGCAGATGTTGTCCGGAGGGATCAGCGTCCCGTGGAAATTTCCGAACGGAATCATGGTGCACAACGCCGACGATTCTCTGCTGACGACGATGCGCGACGCCGGGTGCTACCAGATTTCACTGGGCATCGAAACGGCGAATGAGCAAAGCGATCTGGGAAAATCCGTTTCTCTGGTCAAGGTCCAGGAAATTACGAAAACCGCCCGCCGTTTAGGAATGCAGACCGTCGGCCTTTTCGTCCTTGGATTGCCCAACGAAACCGAAGCCATGACGAATAAAACCATAAAACTTTCACGCCGGTTGGGCCTGCGCTTCGCGCATTTCGGCATATACATACCACTTCCGGGAAGCCGCTGGGGAGATGAGATACAGCAAAAGGAACGCAGCCTGGAATCCCTAAACTTCTTCACAGCCTATCAAAAAGACCCCGTCGCAGCCGCGAAAATGAAAAGCTACCAACGCAAAGCGGTGCTTCTGTTTTACTTGCGCCCGCTGACCATGTGGCGCCTGCTTTCCATGATTAAATTCCGGCAGATCACCGGATTCATCAACACTTTCGTCAAATATGTTTTTGGATAGAACGTCCCCGAACCGGCATTTTGTCGTAAAAGCAGATCATTAGAACAAAGCACCATTGCCGTCGACGAGGTTGCGAATCTCTTGAAAGTGGCGGACAATATCGCGTATACGATGGTTCGGGGAGTGAAATACCTGTAAGGCCAGCGGACGTCGGCGATTCAGGCGTGCGGACATCAACGATCGCGGAAGTGCAAACCAGATCAGCGCAACGCAATGAGGGTGAAACAAAGGGATGATTGGGGGACAGCAGTAATGACGCAATCACTCGATAAAATCACGATTAAGGGATTTAAATCGATTCAGTCGCTCGTTGATTTTGAGCTGACAAACCTCAACGTTCTCATCGGCGGCAACGGTGTCGGTAAAAGCAACTTCATTGATTTTTTCCGCTTGTTGCGCGCCATGATGGAATTGCCTCTGCCGGGACTGGCAAGCGCAAATCTTCAGGCTTATATCACCGATGGCGGCGGCAGCGATGATTTTCTCTTCAATGGCCCCAAGGTCACGAATCAAATCGAAGCGAAGATAATGTTTGACGACAAAGGTTACCGTTTCGAACTGGCACCCACCGCTAATGAAACATTCATCATCAATAATGAAGCGCAGTACCTCGCCTACGCCGATGAGCCTTGGTTGGAATATGGGAGTGGAAATACAACGCCGAAATTACTTAAGGAAAAATTATTCGGCGACCTTGCGGGAAAGCATAGTATAGCCGCTAATATCTATTCTGCGATTTCATATTGGAATATTTACCATTTTCACGACACCAGCAAACTTGCACCGATGCGCCGTTTCGAGACGATTGACGATAATGAGTATTTGCGGTTTGACGCTGCAAATATTGCTCCTTTTTTGCTGTTTTTGAGGGAAGAGCAAACAAGTTCCTATAAGGAAATCGTTGATACCATTCGTCTTGTGACTCCCTTCTTTGATAATTTTATTTTGAAACCAAATAAAAAAGATAAAGTCCGACTTCGGTGGCGGCAAAAGGGATCGGATTACCCCTTCAATCCTAGTCACCTGTCCGACGGCACGCTTCGATTCATTTGCTTAACGACCGCACTGCTACAACCTGATCCGCCTTCAGCAATAATCATTGATGAGCCGGAACTGGGCCTGCATCCTTATGCCATCGATATTTTAGCCGAACTGATGCAGGCGACATCAAAAAGAACTCAATTAATTATTTCGACCCAGTCTCCTGCTCTCGTGGACTGCTTTGATCCAGGCGATATCGTTATCGTGAACCGGAAAAACGGCGCATCGACATTCCGACGTTTGGATGAAAAGGAACTTTCCTCCTGGCTGGAAGACTATTCACTGGGCGACCTTTGGCGAAAAAATATCGTCACGGCGGGACCCGCCCATGAGTAATGTCCAAATTCACGTTGTGGTCGAAGGCGCGACTGAACAGACTTTCGTGCGTGATGTTTTAGCGCCGGAAATGGCTATCAAGGGCGTATATCTCCAAGCCGCGAAAATCGGCAAACCCGGTCACAAAGGCGGTGATATCCGATTTGAAAGAGCCCTTAATGACATTGGAAATTTTCTCAAACAGCGAAAAGATATCTACATTTCAACAATGTTCGATTATTTTCGTATCGATTCAAATTGGCCCGGAAAAAGCAAGGTTCAAAAACGTATTCGGGAGGGGACATCGCTATCCGCTATTCAAAAGGCTGAAATACTGGAATCCGCAACTCAAGTAGAAATTGATAAAACTTTTTCTGAATGGGATCCGGGAAGCCGCTTTATCCCATATATCGAAATGCATGAATTTGAGGCTCTTCTTTTCAGTGACGCCCATAAACTGGCGGATATTATCAACATTGACAGAAGCCGTATTGAAAAAATTCTCGGAGACTTTAATAACCCGGAAGAAATCAATGACGATCCTACCAAAGCCCCGTCCAAACAACTCTTGGCATTAAAGCTTGGATATAGAAAGGTGGCAATGGGCAAGGCGGTTTCTGAAGCTATCGGGATTCAGGCAATTAGAAGGAAGTGCCCTCATTTCAACAATTGGTTAGTGAAACTGGAAAATCTTTGACACGATATCGATTCTCACTCTTCCTTACGAGTTTGCCGAGTTTTTAATTGACTCCCGCCACTATTGTTCGCCATTCAATTAAGTTCCCACGATCCTCATATTGCCAAATGGCGATCGACACTCGGCAAGTTCGTCTGGAGTCATAAGCCGCGCGAGATTTTCGCCGCCCATGGCCGGCAGTCCGGATCTTCCCAGGCGCGCCAATTTCCCCATCCAAAAAGGATGGTATGGCAATAGCGCCACCTGATCCGCGCCGACTTCCTTTAAGAGATTGGCAATATCTTCCAGATTTTCCTGCGTAGCAGTCATTCCCGGGATCAAAGGAACGCGGGGCAGCACGCATACGCCGCCCTCCTTAGAGCGGCGAAAAAGATTTCGAAAATTTTCCAGTATGCGTTTGTTGTCGACCCCGCAAAGCTCTTTATGGCGGGCGGGATCCATGATTTTAATATCAAAGTAGATGGCATCCAGGTGCGGATATAAAAACCTGTCGAAAGCGGCGCTGTCGAAAAAACCGGCGGTTTCCAGCAATACATGTACATGTCGTTGCCGCAACTTCGCAGCCACTTCCCCCGCAAATTCCGGATACATTGCGGGTTCTCCGCCGGAAAGGGTCACGCCCCCTCCCGAGGCCGTGTAAAATGGAATATCCTTTTCTACGCGGCTGCAAACTTCATTCACTGAAAGGCTCATGCCGCATTTTGCAAGCGCCCCCGAAGGGCACTGCTCCAGGCAATCACCGCAAAGATCGCATTTCCCGCGATCCAAAAATCCGATAAGGTTTCGACTCAGCGCCTGTTGTTTGCAAACCTCGATGCAACTATCACAACCAATGCACTTTTCCCCGTCAAAGATGATTTCCGCCTGCCGGTTTTGTCCTTCAGGATTGTGGCACCAGGCGCAAGACAAAGGGCAGCCCTTGAAAAACACAACGGAACGAATGCCGGGTCCGTCATCCAGTGCGTTTCCCTTGATTTCAAAGATCAGCGTCGCTTGCCGGCTCATATGCCATACTCCGAGCGCTCAATCAATTCGATTTGCATGTCGCGATTCAAGGTCGTGAAGTAGGCGTTATAGCCGGAAATACGCACCAGGAGTTGTTTGTAAGAATCGGGATCGGCCATGGCCTGGCGCAAGGTCTCCGAAGAAACCATGTTCATCTGCATCTGCATCCCGCCCATGGAAAAGTAAGCTTTCACGTACGCGGCCATGCGATCCACAATCTGCTGGTGCGAATCGGCGCCGCCGGGAACAACCTTCACGTTAAAGGCCATGTTATTGTCCATGTTTTTCGGATCAAGGCTGGCCACATCGCGAAGATTGTCCAGAAGATTCACGGAAGCGCCGGGCTGCGGGGTCAATCCAGGAGTGAAAGCCTTGCCCCTGAGGCGTCCGGACGGAAGCGCCCCAGCCAGCGTGCCGAAAGCCACGTGATTCGACATCGACCAAAAGCCGGTCGTGTAGGGTCCGCCCCGATAATTGCGGTGCGCGTTCAATTGCTCATGAGCGAAGCGCGCCACGCGCTCGGCCATTTCTTTTGCTTCGGCGTTTCCCGACCCGAATTTTGGGGCCTTGTTTTTCACGAGCGACAGTAGCTTTGGATGCGACTGAAAGTTGTCCTGGATGGCCTCTTGAAATTCCCGAAGCGTTGTCTTTTTTTGATCGAAAACAAGCGTTTTTATCGCCATAAGCGAATCGGTCACGTCAGCTAGGCCGATCAGCGCAACGCCCGAAGAATTGTATCTGGCGCCGCCGTTGACCACGTCTTTCGCCTTTTCCACGCAATCGTCCATCATCGCCGAAAGAAGGGGCGTCGGGCGAATGGCGGCGTGCGCGTTGGCGAGCATGTTATTGTAGGCGACCGCCTGATCGATTAAAAATGAAAATTGCCCTTCAAAGGCTTTGACGAACTCCTCAAAGGAATCAAACTCTTCCCCTGTTTCAGGGCCGACCTTCCAGTTCATCAGAGGGTGCGTGCCGTTTCCCAAAGCCATTTCAATAGCGGCCACAACGCTTATGAGCATGCTGCCGGTATGCCCAAATTGCTTGCCGGGGATCGTCGGCTCCACGCACCCGATCGCGGACCAATCACGGGCTTCGCCCAGCGGGTATCCGTGCTGAGAGATTGAGGCCAGCACCGCCTCATCGTTATGCAAAGAGGGCGTTGCTCCGGTGATCTTGTTGACTTCGCACAGGCGCTGAAGATAGGCGTCGCTGCTCACCCCCGGCTTATAGCGCGCGTTCACGTTCGGATCTCGGATGCCGAGCATCTCCGTGACTTTAAGAAAAATGTAGGTCATGTCGCACACAGCGTCCGTGCCGTCAGCGTGCACGCCGCCCAGCGTAATCGCCTGGTCTGACGAACTTCCGCCGAAAAGATAATTGCCGATATCAGGAATCAGCGGCACATGATCGCAGCAAGCCAAAAACAGGCACCCCACCAATTCCACCGTCTTGCGGATGCAGGCATCCCTGGCCTTCTCAGTCTTGCATGCGGCCATGTCCTGTTCAAAATAGGGTTGTAACCAGGTATCCAATCTGCCCAGGGATAAGCCCGTGTTCGTGTTTTCATTGTGCATGCCGATCCAAGTGATCCAGATGGCGTTTACAGCTTCATCCAGCGTCCTGGGAGGATTTTTCGGCACGCGTCGGCAAATTTCCGCAAGCCTTCTCAGTTGGGCCTGGCGCTCAGTATCAAGCTCATTTTGCGCGTCTTTCGTCGCTTGTTTGGAAAGATTATCAGCATAGGCGTTTAAGCCTTCCGCAGCCAGGATCATCGCACGTAGTGGATTAACGCGGGTAACGTCGCCGTTGGCTTTGACAATCGCCTGATGGATTTTTTCAATAATCCCGGAGGTTCCAAGTGCGAGCAAGCTTGGAAAATCTGGAATGGTGTGGGAAATCCCCACCGTCTTCCATACAAAATACACCGCGAATCGTTCATCGAGCTTTTGACACAAAGGGTTGTCATAACGCCGCCGAACCCATTCCCGGAAATTTCGATTTATCCAAAAAGGGAAAACCTCCTTGTGGAGCACTTCAACTGTTTCAGATGATATGTTGTATGGATTCAGTTCCCTGTTTGGCGCGGAAAGCAACTCGCCCCAAATCATCGTACCGTGCGCGTCGGGGTAGATGGTGACGCCTACCGGCTTGGATGTTGTCGTCCCTGCCAGCAGATCGTCTTTTCGGATGATCGGCTCTTTGTTTTCCATCAGGTATTTATAGGCTTGTCCCTGACGCAATTCCGGCGACCACGGATTGCCTTGTCCATCTGTTTCAAAGCCGTTTTTTTTGTACCATCGGGTCAATAAACGAGAGCGCTCGGGACAAATTTCCGGACGCTTTGAAAAATGCCGCGACAAAAATCCCTGCAACCTTGGGAAGTCCGTCAGGCCTAAATCGGACAGATAGGGATTTTTCAAATATCGAACTCCCGGATCAATCGTCGGCGCGTGCAGCCTTTCGGGCGTCGTGGTTCGCGATTTTTCCCCTGGTCCGTTTTCGGTTTTTGCAACTTCCTTTCGCTGGAGCTTATGCCTTCGCCGCCTTTTAATTTCCATCCTCTGGTGAAACCCACCCAGTAGCGTGGAAAGATAGAAGTTGAAAAGGTTCAAGTACGTAAAGTTGCCCTCAAGCTTAATTTTATTGAGCATAAGCATATCGAGAACTTCGTTGGGCGTATGCGAGATCATCTCCAGCATGACCGCTTCATTGGCGAAAACCATGGTCGTGTCCGGGCTTTCGAGCATGAAAGACTCGGCGGTCACTTTCCCGTCCAGGAAGCTGAGGCCCCCTTGAAAGGCACGGTCCTCAGTGCGAAATCCTATTGTAAAATTGATCCACCCCTGGTCGCTTTTTAGAGATTTACGAAGGGAGGCACGGTGGTTGAACTGGAATGCCATCAGGCGCAATAAAGCGGGGACAAGTTGACGAATTACCCAGTTTTTCATGGTAGTATTCCACGGTTGTTTGCGTGTGCGACATCCGAGTCCGCAGATCACTTTCCCACAACCAGCATGATCTCACAACAATGGAATTGCCGCCTTGGCAACTGTGTTAAGACATCTGCTTGATGAAGACATCGTGTTTGGAATACGGAATCTCAACACCCGCTTCTTTCAGGGCGTTATAGACGCTGGTGTTGAGCTGATCGTTAACGCGCCCCTTATACACCGGTTCCACCACCCAGGCACGTAACTGGAAGATAAGCCCGGAATCTCCAAATTCCGTGAAGCGAATGGAGGGGCCAGGCTCGCGGGCGATATGATCCACACCCTCCACGCAGGACAGTAAAATCCGGCGCACTTGCTGCACATCGCTGCCATAGGCCACCGGAACGGTGATGCGAAGTCGCATTTTTTATGCCGCCCCGACGTCTCATTGATGATTTGCGAATTGGCAATCGAAGCGTTGGGTATGGTGATTTCGATGTCGTCGCGGGTAAGAATCCGCGTGGAGCGGATGCCAATATGCGTGACCATGCCGCGATTGTCGCCCAAAACGATAAAGTCGCCGATCCTGTAGGGAGCATCAGTCAAAATGAAAATGCCGGCAAAAAGATTGGCCAGCGTGTCTTTGGCGGCAAAGCCGATGGCGATGCCCAAAATCCCCGCCGATGCCAGCCAACCGGTGACGTTAATGCCCCACGCAGCCATGAAAAAGTAGCCGAAGGCGACAACCACGACAACTTTCACGACGATTTCAAACAACGGAAGGGATGAGGGCTGTATAAATTGAACGCGATCGGTGAGCCTGCTGAGCAGTTGCAGAAACACCGACCCAATGTGCATGGCGGCCTGACCCCAGATTAGAACCGCTGCCGTCTTCAGGACGCCCAGAACGTAGTAGAGGACATTTTCACTGAGTTCCAAATCATAGGCCGCATAGCTGAGACCAAGAAGAATAGCCGTTATGAAAAGCGGGAAACGCAACGCGCTGATAATCCTGTCGTCAAGTTCTGTTTTTGTTTTTTTCGTCAGGGAAATGAGCAGCCGAATGACAACGAATTTTAGCACCAGGGCCAGAACAATGGATGCGACAACAATGGCGACGGCCCGCACGCCTGGGATTTCCCAAAAAAACGACAAGGTTTCGATAAGAGTATTCATGCGCTATTTATTAGCCTGATTTGCACTATTTGAAAAGCGGCGGATTTAAGCTCTGTGAATGCCATAAATAACCTGCGCCACTGAAAATTTTCCATATTTGCATTTTACTATTCAGTGCGCATAATGCTAAGTTTTGTCGTATTTTCCATCCATTGCGGGGTCGGTGGTTTTGGGGTC
>CAZQAE010000028.1:0-62781 GCA_964591275.1 uncultured bacterium
TCTTCTCCAACACGCGAATATGCCAAGGTCGCATGGCAATTTTGATTTCCTGCTGGCCAAAGAAACGCTCGCCGCTTTGCATATCCTCGAAAAGGTGTTTTTCACTGAGGCCAATGGTCGTCACGCATTCGTCATCATGCGGATTGGCAAGGTAAAGAACCGTGCGGTTTCTGCCTTGAAAGACTGTTCGTTCACAGGGCGATGAAACAGGATACGATTTTGGTATGCGAAGAAACTCCGCGATTTTGGCGACGCAATCCACCGCCTGCGCCGATCCCGGTTCCAACATTTGCGACACCAGAATAAGTCGGCCCGCGCCGGCGTTAAAAACGAAAGCGTCGATCTCGGTCTCCAGTTTGTGGACCGGCATGGAAACATATTCACTCAAAGGAGAAAGGGCCTGCATATCGCTTCCGCGTGCGGGAACTTCGGGTCCGATAACGACATTGCCGCCCATCTCCAAATAGGACGCCAAGTCTTTTTGAAGCTCATCTTCCATAAACTCGAATGAGGGACAAAAGACAACCTGCCGCCTGCGCATCGGATTGAGACCGGACTGAGAATCGCCCCGACGATGCGTTGCGCCCCAGGCGTCCAGACCCTGCAGGAAAGCTCGTCGAATCCGGTCGTGCTCAAATTGAATGCGATAGCGAAATCCCAGCGGGTCTTCGGAGCAGAAAGCTTCCGGCCCGAGCTTGCCGTCAAAAGGCATGGGGCTAATATGGCCGAAAACCGTTGCGGTCTTTTCCAGGCGGTCGTAAAGCCTTGGCGTTATGACAAGCGTGGAAGCGTCTTTTTCCAGTTCAAATAGTTTTTGGGTTTCAATAAAACGCAAAAGCTCACGATAAAACTCAAAATAATCCTCACGCACATTGCCATGACGAGTGATGGGCGATCCGTACCAGCGCTCCCGCTCGACAAGCATATAAAAATTAAAGCCCTTCAAACCGTGCATCAGCGCGGCCATTGTCACGAACTTCTGATCGTCCAGCGAAATGGGCTGCCACAGGTGATAGGCGCCGCTGGTGAATTCCGGCGACCAGGGAAAACGGCTCTGCCCTTCCAGTACGGCCACCCGCTCTTTGATGGCCGGGTAATCTTCTTTGACGGGATAAAAATCGACGCCGACAATATCCAGCACTTGTTCGTCCCGAGGAATATTGAACGGCGTCTGCGCGACGCATGTGGGAATGTTGTGCGTGAACAGGACGCCGTCGATTCCGCGATCAACCCACATACCGCGAATACGCAGCAAAGCATCGCCGATGACGTGCTCCCGGAAATGCGCCCAATCAAGATAATAGGGAAGGTCAACGGGCGTCTTGCCCTCAAAATCGATGGGCGGCGCGATGTCGGTCCAGGATTCAATCCTTCGCGCGTAAACGCTGGAAAGCACGCGCGTGTCCTCGTATTTGTTCTGCAAAAAGTGCCGGTAGGCTTCGATGGCGCTGTCGCTATAATCCTGCTCGTAAGCGCCTGTCCGAAAAAAGAAACTCATTTCGTTATCGCACTGCACCGAAATGATCGGACCGTTTGGGTAGAGATGCAGCTTAATAACCTGCGCAACCGCGTCAAACCAAATGGCGATCTGCTCCCAAAATTTTTCGCTGCAATAACTCGGCGTGGGAAAGGCTTTCGGCATGGCCGGTAAAATGATCGGCTCGCCTTCCGGCCCGCATGCCTGAATACGTGGATTGTCGAGAACTCTTGCGGGAAAACCGAAATCCGTTATTTCCGCGTTGATGTGCGGTCCCGGACGCACGATGACATAGAGGCCGAGGCTTTGAGCTAACCTGAGAAAGGCTCCGAGGTCTTTTTCCTGCTCCATTTCTCCGAAGTCAAATTCTCCGGGCGACAGTTCGTGCACGGACCACGGGACGTAGGTGCAAACGATGGGAAATCCCAGGGCCTTGACCTTGCTCAGACATTTTTCCCAGTCCGTCCTGGCGATTCGCCAATAATGCATGGAGCCTGAAAGAAGGGGAACGCGCTTTTGCCCGATCATCAGCCCCGAGTCTGTGACTTTGATCGTCATCTGTGGCCTGCGCGCGGCATGGAAAAAGTCATCTAAAATCTATCCCGCATTTCAGGATAAAATTCAACCGTCCTGAATTTTTTCCCAAAATTACTCGACGTGCTTATAAAGCAAAATCCCGTCATCATCGAATACGAGTTCATAATTCGAATCATTTTTTAAATTTTCGATCAGTCTTTGGTATTCACCATTTTGACGAAGCCATTGGGTTATCCAGTGAACGGAGTTTGTCTCCAAAAGGAAATATTCGCTTTCCCGGCGTTGCAAGATATCAAACAGATATCTTCGTTTCGCCAGATGTGGCAAAAAGTTGGGGGTCGCTGTGATGGACACGTTCTCCGGCACTGCTGCGATTGCTCTTTGTGAAGCAATTCGATGCTCGGTCGGGAGATAGTTCGCAGGAAAATTGGCAACGATAAGCATCAATACATTTATGGAACTAATCAGCAACAATAACATGACAATTATTCGGTTTACATTGTACGCTTTCTTTCTCAAATAACTCGATATTCTTCCCAAGCCGACAATTGCTCCTGCAACAAAAAACGGGATGACTGGCCCAACATACATGCTATAAGGATCAATTTGCTCAGGATTTGCTGATATTACATTTATCAATATTGCAGGAAGACCGGCGAGAAGAACATCCACGGCAAGAATAGGCGTAAACGCTACGCTTAACAACAGTATCATTATATATTTAAATCTACTTAGTGTGAATATAGTATTAATCAAAGCAGACGGATTCTTAAACACGCCAGCGATCATGCCGGGAATATCACTTCCAAGGTAATCATATCCATATCCGCCAGACGGTATGTACTGTTCCATATTGAATAATTTCGGGATGATAAACGTTGTGGATAAAATGAAGTAGCAAATAGCTGAAAGTAAAACCGCGATTCCGAGAGGACGCAACTGTTTTGAAATGACTGCCAAAGCGGCAATAGCGCAGACGGTTAAAGCCATGTCCTCACGAATTAAACAGGCGAAAACAGCCGAAAGAAAAAAAGAATTGGCCGTTTTCCAAAAATTGCATATAGTGCAGTCAGAAAAACAGGAATAGCAAACGGCTCAGCGCTAAAATGCTGATTTAATGACGTTTGAATAATTATAGGATTCAGAAAAAAAACAATACTTGCGAGTAAAGAAGAAACTCTCGAAAACGACACTGATCTAGCTAATAAGTATATTGGAACCGCCCCAAACGCAATCCAAAAAGAACGAGCAATGAGAAGTGTTTTTGTACTTGTCCACAAAGCATAAAATGGCAGTATAACAAGTTGCCCAACATATAAATGGGGAGACGGCTTTGGCATGCTCGTGGTAAAAGGTCTGCCGTTCAGAAACTGCCAATACCAGTTTTCGAATTCCGCGAGGTTGTGAAACGTATAGAAATTATCATGGGCATTTATTAAATAGTGTGCCATAATTGCGACATATATAACAATAAATAGCCCAAGAATCACAATATCGCTTGTGTAGAAAGTCAAGGATTTCGGTTCATTTTCTACGCTCGCAAAATTCGTGGCAATCACCGAATATTCTCCACGTTGATGTGCGGTCCCGGTCGCAGCATGACGTATAAGCCGAGGCTTTGGGCCATCCGGAGGAAGGCTCCAAGGTCTTTTCTCTGCTCCATTTCTCCGAAGTCAAATTCTCCGGGCGACAGTTCGTGCACGGACCACGGGACGTAGGTGCAAACGATGGGAAATCCCAGGGCCTTGACCTTGCTCAGACATTTTTCCCAGTCCGTCCTGGCGATTCGCCAATAATGCATGGAGCCTGAAAGAAGGGGAACGCGCTTTTGCCCGATCATCAGCCCCGAGTCTGTGACTTTGATCGTCATCTGTGGACCGCGCGCGGCATGGGAAAAGTCATCTAAAATCTATCCCGCATTTCAACTAAAATTTCAACCGCCCTCAATGACTTTTCCGCAAATAATCGGTTTATATATGCGCCCCCGAATAATCCTTTTCCCAACTCACATCCTGATTAAGGATTTAATCACTGCCGTCCTTTTTGGTCGCCCAGGCCCGCTTGAATTCTTCAATACGTTTTTTCTCGACTTCCGTGTTTCTGCCTGTCAGGCCAAGCTGCATATTCGCCCTGTGTATGATCCGAAGCAAAATGAAAATGCCGGGTAGTCCCAGCGCCACGGCTCAGACATACCTCATCCAATGCTCAAGGAGGATGACAAGTGCGGCAGCGGCGCGCCGATCATCAGCAGGGAGAGCACGGCGATGAGCGCATCCTTGATGTGTTCAATGACGGGATAAGCCGCTTTGTTGAGGAGATTTTGACTCTCGGGATTTTCTGTCATGTAGTTATTTTATCACACATTGTCTCGAAAAATAATCCTCACAACTATACAAATTTATTGGCTTGGGATTTTCGGGTAAAGTCTGAGCTTCGTAGCGCGGGTGGCATGGACAAGCTTCTGAGGCCCGAGTTTACGAGGGCGCTTGTCCGTGCTGATGAGATTGCCCAATGCCTTGCAAAGAAATAACCATAACACGGACAAGCCCTGGATCGCTGACGCTCACCATCGCCTTGTCCATGCCACCCGCGCTTCGCAAAGGAGTTATGGGACACTTAACTGGAAAAAATGCGCATAATTGTGAGCGCTAAAATCATGGGCTATTGCTGCTTTGCCCTTACGGCACCATAAGGAAATCCACAAAGAAAGGGGGCCGCGTGGCCCCCTGTTTTTCAAAAGCTATTGATGATGTCCTAGAAAATGATCTTCATCGCGGAAACATCTTTTTTCTTGATGGAATCAAAGATGGCGTTCGCATGCGGCAGCATGTTGTTCGTGAACCACTCGGCGCTCTTGACCTTGCCGTAGAGGAATTTCGCTTCTTCGTTGTCGCCGATGAAGGCACGCAGTTCCTTTGTGTCTTCGGCGTTGACACCTTTGGATGCCAGCAGTTCGTCCAGCTTGGATTGCGCCAAAACGGCCATATCCAAAAGCATCCAGTTCATAATGATGTGCCCCATGGCTTCCAGGAGCGGCGATGCGTTCAGGACCGGCACGAGAGCTTCCAGGCCGCCGGCTTTCACCGTCGCCTGCAATCCCATGACAAAGCCAGCCAATTCCATCTGCGCTTTTTGCAAATCGGCCACCAGCGGACCAACAGCTTTGTTGCCGGAGTTGGCGCCGCAGAAGGAGGAAAGTTCCTGCATGAACTGCATGAAGAGGCGTCCGCCCTTCATCGGGAGTTTACGTCCGAGAAGATCGAGAGCCTGGATACCATTTGTACCTTCATACAGCGAGAAAATTTTGCAGTCTCTAGCGTATTGCTCAGCGGGGTATTCCTGGCAGTATCCATAGCCGCCGTATGTCTGGATGGCCAGTTCGGTAACTTCGTATGATTTATCGGTGCAGTAGGACTTGCAGATCGGGACCATGAGTTCCACGAGGTCCATATACTTCATCTTTTCCGTTTCGTCCTCGACATTTTGCGCCAAATCGCCCCAGTGCGCTGTCTTAATGAGCATGGCGCGCATTCCTTCACTCATGGACTTCATGTGCATGAGCATGCGGCGAATGTCGGGATGCTCGATGATCGGCACGCTGGGCACTTCGCCCTTTTTCATCATATCCTTGATGTGCCGGAACTGGACGCGCTCTTTGGCGTACTCACGGGCGTTCATATAAGCGGTGCCCGCGATTCCGGCGGCCTGCATGCCGACGAAAAGTCGCGCTTCGTTCATCATCTGGAACATATAGACGATGCCCTTGGTTTGCTCACCAATAAGCCATCCCGTGCAGTTGTTGCTTTCGCCGAAATTCAAGGTGGCGGTGGCGTTGCCCTTGATGCCCATCTTGTGTTCGACGTTGCCGGTCACCACGTCGTTAAATTCGCCGATGCTTCCGTCGTCGTTTACGAGGAATTTCGGAACGAGAAACAAGGAGATGCCCTTGACGCCGGGTCCATCGCCTTCAACGCGCGCCAGCACCGGGTGAATGATGTTCTCGGTCAGATTGTGATCCCCGGAACTGATGAAAATCTTCGTGCCCTGAATTTTGTAGGAACCGTCGTCCTGAAGAATGGCTTTCGTCTTCAATGCGCCGACGTCGGAACCTGCGCCAGGCTCGGTCAGGCACATGGTGCCGGTCCATTGCCCGGTGTACATCTTCTCAACGTACTTTGCCTTTTGCTCATCGGAGCCGAAAGCTTCGATCATGTGCGCCGCGCCCGCAGTCAACTCGGCGTACATAACGAAGGCATTGTTGGCGCCGCAGAAGTATTCCATCGCGGCGATATTCAGGCAGTTGGGCATTCCATATCCGCCAAACTCCGGCGAAGCGTGCATGCCCAGCAATCCGTTTTCACAAAAAGTGTCAAACGCCTTTTTCACGTAGTCAGGGCATGTCACATTTCCGTCAGCAAAGGTAATGGCGTCACGATCCATGTCCTGATAGCATTCCCCCAAAACTTCCTGCGCGATTTTCAGGGAAGTTTTGAGCATGTCTTTGCCCGTTGTCTCATCAAAACCGACTTCCGCGACTTTCGGGAATTTACTCAACTCACCGGCCTGCAACCATTCAAACAAAGTGAACTGAACATCCCTTTCATCGACCAAATAGTGACTCATGCCTTACCTCCTGATCCAATCGTTTATATTAGTTCCAACCGACTTCGTAGTCTTTTGTTCTGTGAAAAAACCCACTGCGTAAATGAATGAACGTTCATTCATTTGAATTTCGCACTCTGCCACGATGCGCGAATTTCTGTCAAGCTCGCCCATCAGCAAAATTTGCTCATCTTTTCTCTCAATTCGCGAACATAGCGCAAGCCCTCGGCTGCTCTGGATGGATACCAGGATATGCTCTCGGAGTTGACCAAAGTGGAAATCGGACCCTCTTCCACACGAAAAATACTCTTTTCCAATTCCGCGAACCCAGCTTCGTTTTTTATCAGCAAGTCCTCGGGCAGATAAAAAGCCCACGGTTCGCTACCGAACAAATGCACATCCGCATCGCAAGCGTGCAACTCCTCATCCGACAACTCCGGGAAACGCCTGTGTTCATCCGGCAAAGCATTTTGAAAACCGGCCAAAGCCAGAGTTCTGGAAATATAGGTATCATGCCCCGCCGCCATCCAAGGTTTTTTCCACACGAAATAAATAAAGCGCGGTCCTTTTTCGTTACGCTCATCCGTCAGGCTTTTCGTCGTTTGAAGTTCTTTTTCCACTTCGCAAGCCAGGGTCTCGGCCTTCTGAGACTCTCCAACCAACGCTCCGAGCGCTCTCCAGATCAGCGGCGCATCCTCCGGGGAGGCAGGATCAACCAAAAGCACGGGGATCTTGCTGAGCAGATGCATTATCTGATCTTTTTCATTTTCTTCGCGGCTGGCCAGAATTACATTCGGCGCCAGTTTCATAATGCGATCGCCATCAATGCTTTTGGGGCCGCCAAGTGTTTTAATGCCTTCAACCTCCCCTTCCGGTTGAGTGCAAAATTCCGTGCGACCGCACAATTTTTTGCCCGCTCCGAGTTTGAATATCGATTCGGTCAAACTGGGAACCAGCGAAACGATGCGCTCGACTGGCATGCTAATTTCTCCGCCCATCCTGACTAGAACACTCTGCTTTGGATTTTCCGCCATTCTGGGCCTCGCATGAGGAATTTTCATAATCGGCGCGTGAGTTTTATCACTCAAGCCAGTTGATGTCGATCCTAATGGCAATGTTCGGTTGCCTATAACACAAACCCTGAAAACGGATTTCTGACCATGTTATTTATCGCTGCTTTCGAATCTTCCTTGACACAAAATTCTTTGCGAAAGAAAAACACAGAGTTGCTTCCCATAAAGGGGTCTGAATATGCGTGAACTGCTGAGCATGTGGAAAAACACGAGGATGGTCGTCATGGTAGCCGTGAGCGCCGCGTGCTACGTCGCCGTGCTGCTGCCCTTCAAGATCGCCGTCATCATTCCCGGATTGACCGAAATCAGGCCCGGCGCAGCGGTTCCAATTCTGTTGTCTTTCATTTTCGGACCGGCGGCGGCGTGGGGTTCAGGATTCGGAAACGTCATCGCGGATATCCTGGGAGGCATGTTCGGCCCCGGAAGTCTTTTCGGTTTCGTCGGAAATTTTCTCTACGGATTCCTTCCTTACACATTGTGGCGCGCCTGGCGCGGTCGTGCGCGGCCCGGCCAGGCCGGCGTCGCCGATTGGTTCTTTCTTGGCTTTATCATCATGGTCAGCAGCATGGCTATTGGCGTGGTTATCGGCTGGGGCGCAGATCTGCTCGGACTCGCGCCCTTCGCCGCGCTGGGCAACATCATCTTCCTCAACAATCTCCTGACATCCTTAATTCTCGCTCTTCCCCTTATTGCCCTGATCTATCCCAGAGTCGAAAAGGCCGGGCTTGCCTGGCATGAACTCATGGACGAATCGGATATTGGATCGGGAAAATTCCGAAAAATCGCCCTTGTCTTAGTCCCAGCAACCTGCTTGGCCGCCATGATAGCCGGCAACCTCATTTCATTGGGTCTGCTCGACGCGCAGTTCGGCGCTTCGGGTTTCGGCGGCGAATCGGGTCACATCGCCGTTTCCGGAGGATTGGCGCCTTTCATCCTTCTTCTGCTGGCTGGCTGTTGTCTCCTTTAAACCCCTTGAATACTGAATTTGCCATAAAACTCGACGCCGTCAGTTTTCAGTATCGTCGAAGCGACGCAAAAGCCCTTTCCAACATCAACCTGCGTATTCGCCCCGGTTCTTTTGTCGGCGTCATCGGTCCTAACGGCGCAGGAAAATCCACGCTCGTTTCCACATTCAATCGAATCGTTCCGAAGATGTTTGCCGGAAAACTTGAAGGGCGCATTTCCGTTTTCGGCCAGGACATCGGCGAGTGCGGCGTTGCGGAAATGGTGAAAAATGTCGGTATGGTTTTTCAGGATTTTGAAACGCAGCTTTTCTCAACAAGCGTCAGGCAGGAAGCCGCATTCGTTATGGAAAACCTCGGCATGCCGCGCGAGCATATGGAAAAACAAATCACGCACTGGCTCGATGCTCTGGGGCTGTCAGAGTTTGCCGATTGTGAACCGATGGAGCTTTCCGGTGGTCGCAAGCAGCGACTGGCCCTGGCTTCGGTGCTGGCTGCGGATCCAAAGATACTCATCCTGGATGAACCGACCACGGACCTTGATCCTGTTTCCGCCAGGCAATTGTCAGTCGTACTGAAAAAGCACTCGCAAGCAGGCGAAACCATCATCTGCGTGACGCATGATCTGGAATCCCTGATCGACGCCGACGAAATATTCATAATGAACAAGGGGGAAATCGTCGATTCCGGTCCGCCGAGTAAAATCCTGGCTGACGCAAATCATCTGACTCAGCTTGGACTTCGACCGCCGCAACTCAGCGACGTATTTTCATATCTTCAGTTGAAAGACCAATATTTTACACCTGCCAAAGCCTTTGCCTTCCTGACGGAGTCAGGCTACCGATTGACGCCGATGCCGCCCGTCTCCTCCGCAACGAAAGTTGCCGGACAACTATTGCTGCGCGCACGGGATCTCAGCTTCGGCTACCGCCGGGACATTGAGGTTTTGCACAAGATAAATTTATCCGTCGCAGCCGGAGAATTCGTCGCGATCCTTGGCCAAAACGGCTGCGGCAAAACCACTTTGCTCAGACACCTTGCGGGAATCGAAAAACCCTGGAGCGGACGGGCGTCCATCGGCAAAGAGGACGCAACGCAAATACCACCTGAACAATTAGCCACGCAGGTCGGCATGATCTTCCAAAATCCCGACCACCAAATTTTCTGTCCGAGCTGCCTTGAAGAAGTCGCTTTCGGCTTGAGAAATATCAAAACGCCGGAAGAAGAAATTGAAGCGATAGCCCTGGAAGCTTTGCGTGTTGTGGGCCTAAAAAACAGCGCCGACGCCGATCCCTTCGCCATGACAAAGGGCGACCGCAAAAAACTGGCTGTGGCGTCGGTTTTGGCTTGCCGACCACGAATTCTCCTTTTGGATGAGCCGACAACGGGGCTGGACGCCGCCGAGCAACAGTCCATGATGGAGGTGATTCAAAAGCTCGTCCAAACCCATCATGCCGTTATATTTGTCACGCACTGCATGGATTTGGCGGTGAAGTATGCGGATCGATTCGTCGTCATGGCCAAGGGAAGAATTATTCTGGACGGTGATTTGTCGGCCCTGGTTGAAAACGAAGATATCGTCAAACAGGCGGACCTTCTTTTACCATCGGCAACGGCTCTGGGAAAATTATTCGGAGACGTCGTGCGCTCGCCCGAGCAGCTCACCGGTCGTTTGAAAAAGGGATTGTGATGGTTTCGTTTTTTCTCACGGACAACTCCTTTATCGGTCGCCGACACCCCGCCACACGCCTCCTGATGCTGCTTTTGGCTTTTGCGCCTCCGATGATCGTATCCGAACTTGCGCCGATGATCGTAATTTTATCAATATACACTCTTGGCGCTTTTGCCTCCGGCGCCTGGCGAAACCTTTGGCGCGTGAAATGGTTCATTGTATTATTCCTGCTCGTTTCTCTTTCCCTTTGGTCGATCTTCCACAAAGCCGGCGATGAAGCTTGGTTCCAATGGGGTCCCATTGCGCCGTCACCGGGATCGGCCGCGTTCGGCCTGGCGATGGGCTTGCGTCTAGTTTCCTTTCTCGTACCAGCGATTATTTTCCTTTCCTCAACGCGCATCGAAGACATGCAATACGGTCTTCTCAAGCTCGGTATTCCTTACCGCGGCGCATTTGCGTTGTCTTTGGCATTTCGTTTGACGCCCTTGTTCACCGAATCGGCGCAACAAATCGCGACAGCGCAACGCGTGCGTGGATTGGATGTGAAAAAGGGAAACATCATCCGGCGCACCAGACACTACATCGCCATCCTGGCACCGGTGATGATTGCCGCGTTGCGCCGCGCCAACGGTCTGGCCATTGCACTGGAGGCCAAGGGATTCGGACTGCAAACCAAGCGAACTTCGATCATGAGATACAAATCGGGCGCGATGGATTATTTTTGGCTGCTACTTATCGGCGGGCTTGTCGCATTAACAATTTGCTACACCCACTTCCACCACTATCTTGAGCAAATCATTTTCGGCTAACACTTTTGCGCTAGGGAACTATCAGCGTACCGTCCAGCCCGTCCAAAGCTTGCGACAGTCTGTCGGAACTCGTGATGATGGCTTGCTTGCCTCCCCTTTGCACGAACTGTATGGCGGCTTTGACCTTCGGCCCAATGGAACCGGGCGGGAAATGTCCTTCCGCCAAATAATCGATGAGTTCAGAGCGGGTCACTTTTTTCAGCGGCCTTTGCTCCGGCGTTCCATAATTCACAAAAACCTGAGCTTCCTGCATGAGGATAATGAGCGTATCGGCATCGATCTCCGAAGCGAGCATGGAACTTGTCAGATCCTTGTCGATCACGGCTTCGACTCCCTCATAACCGCCGGCTTTGGTGATTTTTACGGGGATGCCGCCTCCACCACCGGCAATAACGATATTTCCCTCACGGGAACTGTGGCGAATCATATGCCGCTGCACTATTTTCAAAGGCAAGGGGCTTGGCACCACGCGGCGCATTCCCCTGTCGCCGTCAGGGACCATTTCCCATTTGTACTCATCGGCTAATTCCTTCGCTTTTGCTTCGCCGTAGTGCATGCCGATGGGCTTGGATGGGCGCATAAAGGCCGGATCGTCCGGATCGACAATCACTTGCGTAATGACCGTAACCACGTAACGCTTGAGCTCCTTAATACGAAGCTGGTTGAGAAAGGCCTGCTGTAAAAGATAGCCCATTGACCCTTCCGTCTCAGCCACGAGCACATCCAGTGGCATCCGAGGCAAATGCCCTTTGGAACACTCCTCACGCAAAAGAAGATTGCCGACCTGCGGTCCGTTGCCGTGCGTGACGACAATATTGAAATCTCTTTCGATAAGCGGCAAGAGTTGGGAAACCGTATTTTCCGCATTGGCCTCCTGCGTCTCGATGTCCGGTTTGTCGCCCGGTGCGATCAGGGCGTTGCCGCCCAATGCGACCACAACAATTTCACGATCACTGCGATAAATATCCATCGTCGTTTCCTATGATGTCTTGTTTTTAGCGCAAAAATTATGCACGCTTTGTCGTGCTTCAAATAAGGGAACTTTCATTGTAGAAATGCTCCCGAAGGATTTCTGATGCCACAATATTCGAAAAAATGGAAGCAGACTGGATAACAGTCCCTCAAACAGTGTCTGGAAGGAAAACCTCTAGTGGTTCAGCGTATTGTAAAGTTCCTGCGAATTATCCTGCCGACCGCTGTTTATCGGCGCGTATATCTTCTTGGAGTCTTTCTTTACAAGACACTGGTCGTGCCCATCTACTCCATTCTGGGACGGCCCAAGAAAATCCTTGAATCCACCAAAGCCAGGCCTAGAAGAATCCGCGAGGGATTTTTTCAGCAGTATTGCGTGGGCCAGGGACTGGACATCGGCTACGGCGGTGATCTTTTGACGAAAAATTGCCGAGGATGGGACTTGGAAGATGGCGACGCGCAGTACCTGGACGGATTGCCTGACGACCAATTCGATTTTGTATATTCCTCACACACGCTGGAGCACATGAGCGACGTAACTGTGGCATTGCGTCATTGGTGGCGCGTACTGAAACCTGGAGGCCATCTTCTCATTTACCTTCCCCATCGAGATCTTTATGAGAAAAGGAAAACGCTGCCTTCGCGATGGAATCTGGACCATAATTGCTTTTTTCTTCCGGGCGAAGATGAAACTCCCGACACGATCGGCCTACGCTCCCTCATTTCAAAGTGCCTTGATCAACACCACATTGTTTATATAAAGTCATGCGACGAGGGACACACGATCACGGATCCGAATAAACACAGCGACGGGGAATACTCCATTGAAGCCGTCGTTCAAAAACAAAGCGGCTAATGAAGCGTATGCCATCACCAAAATTTTCATTTTTCAAAAACCAAGTTTTGCGTGAGGCTGGCGACATCCGCCAAAATTTCGCCGGGGGCCGACATGGTCAGTAAAATTTCGACGCTCCATAATATCGACACGTACCTGGGACATCCCATATGCGTGGCCTTATCGCTATGGTGTGCGTTGATTCGTTTTTTGAGAGGCCTCATCGGAAAGAGCCCGCAATCAAAACCTGAGCCGCAAAGAATTCTTGTCATCAAATTTTTCGGCCTCGGAAGCATCGCCTACTCAACTTTAATTGTGCAAGACCTGCGTCGCCAGTACGGCGATGTCCATATAGCACTTCTGACATTCAGCCAAAACCGGCGTTTCGTGGAGCACCTAAGCCAATTCGATGAGATCATCACTGTTGCCGACAGCAATCCCGGACGCTTCGTTTTCGACACTCTACGCACGATGTGGGCGAATTTCAGTCATCCCTACGATATCGCCATTGACCTTGAATACTTTTCAAAATATACGACGATCCACGCGGTCATGACCCGCGCCCCCAAGCGCATCGGCTTTTATCAGACAAGTCTTTGGAGACATTACACATACACGCACCACTGCCATTTCAATACGGCCAAGCACATCCGGCGTATCTATGGAATGATCTCTGAATTGGCGGGAGTGGAGAAAAGCACGGCGACGCCTTCGCCCATCCCCATCAGCGATGAGATAATCCAGCACGTTCAAGGGATTCTAAAAAGCGAGGGCTGGGATGAATCGGCTATCGTGGGCGTGAACGTCAACGCATCCGATCTGGCCCTTGGCCGTCGATGGCCGGCGCAGCGCTTTGCCAGCCTAATTGAGCAAATAATCGCTAAGAAAAACTGCTGGATTATTCTCACCGGCTCCCCGGACGAAAAAGAATATACCGATCAGTGTTTGAATCTTGTCGCTGAATCTCATCGCGCGAAAATACGGAATCTTGCCGGGAAGCTCGACATCATTGAGTTCATGGCTCTGCTGAAAATTCTCGATCTGTTTGTCACAAACGATTCCGGTCCCATGATTTTTGCATCGCTTCTCAAGACCCCATGCATTTCCCTGTGGGGACCCGGCGATCCGAAAATGTACGCAGGATCTTCCTCGACGCAATCGACCGTTTATTCCGACTACCCATGTTCGCCATGCATGTATATCCCCGCAACGTACGCCGGATATTTTTGCAATCATCAATTTCCGTGCATGAGCGCTATTTCGCTGGAAGACGTCGCCAAGGCGACGATGGCCCGACTCGAAAAGATTTAGTTTTCGAGTCGCTTGAAAAACATGAAGCGCTCGTTGCGTTCCAATTCCGAGTAATTCAATTTCGCCAGCAAGTCCTGATATTCCATTTTCATCCATCCCGGCAAATATTCGTTACCCACATCAACCAAAATAGCCCCAGGTTTATGAATCACGATAAAGAGCGCGAGATTTTTGGCGCTCAGTTGCTTATTGACCGGAAGCGAAATGATGGGGCGATCATAGTGATATGCCCGCATGAAATAATTCGTCGCCACGAGGGCGCGGGGGCTTGTGTGTTTCTGAATCCACTGCTGAGGCTGCGTAAAATATATTTGCTGAATTTGTGGATCGAGAAATTGGCCGCGATCACGCTGATATTTTTTTTGGGTCTGAACGCCGTTGAAACCGGAAAGCAACACCAATCCGATAACAACAATGGCAACTCCCAATTTTTGTGGCAGGATTTTCTTTTCAACGAAGTAATCAATTCCCAGCACCGCCAAAGGCAGCATGAGCGCTGAGATTTGCAGCGCATATCTGTCGAAGGTAAAATCCTGATGAAGGTGGTGAAACATCAGTGAAATTAGCAGCCAATACCCGCCGGCGAAGAAAATAAGCAATTTGCCGTGCCCGCATTTATCTATTTTCCTTTTGCCAAAAGCACCTACAACGCCAAGAGAGCAAATGATCCAACCGGCGGCGCCGATCAAACCTGTCAGGTGCGCCAGGGCATTATGATAGAGCATCGACGCGAAGATTTTCGGAGTGATTTGCCCCGCGAAAAGCAAAGTCGGCCTTGTGCTCTGATAAATTGCTCCGCCGAAATCCCGTGTCATGCGATAGGTTCGCGCCGCACTGCCATAAGCCGGATACAATTCTCCGTTTGAATACAGGCTCGCCAATTCGACAACTGCCAGCGGACCTAAGGCAGCCATCACAAAGCATGCTGAACGCTTCCAGCGCTCTTTGCCGTTTATCAGGGTTAGGCCGACAACCAGGCCCAAAATTCCCATGACATTGGCCGAACGAAGGAAAATGCTTAATCCGAAAAGAAGTCCCGCCGGAACCAGCAGTCGATCCGAGCGCACAAGAGCCAAAAACGCCAGCGCGATGATGAGCAGGCTCAAAGGCTCCGTTAACGGCACGGAATAGACGTCGTAGAAATCAGGAGAAAATGCTACCGGCATCATAGCCAAAGCTGCTTTCCACGGAGCGAGCAAAGACCGCCATGCCAGCGCGTAAGCCAGTATAGCTAGTGCGGCAAAAACACTGTTTAAGCCATTGGCCGTCAGAAGCGCCTTTTCGCCGACAGGTATGAACGCATGAACAAGCGGCAAAAGGGGCTGCTGATATGGGAAGGCGTCCTTTCGCAACCCAGTCCATCCCTGGTACTGGTTATAATCAGTGACAAACCCTTCGCCACGGGACAAGTTGCGTCCGATGTCGAGGTAGGTGTTGGCGTCGGGCGTGGACTTTTCCAACGGCGCCGCGAAAAAACCCAACAACAGGATAAACAACACCCCCATCGCCGTAAGGGTCCAAAAGGCGATTGTCGCGAGGCTGTATGGTTTTGCGTTTTGTCGTTTTTCCATTTCGATTCACTTTGGAACTCATCTTCTGCTACACTGGTAAATGCAAGAGCGAAAATCAAGGTTCCTCACTGAAATATCTGACGAAAGCAGGCATTTTATGAAGGCGCTTTTCAATACGGTCGAAAAAACGACTATTCCTCTGGACCTTCCTTCCGAAGGCATTTCCATGTGGGAACAACCCGGTTTCCCGCAGATGGACTATGGGGCTTTTCAAATGCGCGGTCCGTGCGTTAGCAAAGCCTTGCAGGAGGCTTTTGTCGAAGCGCAAAAGGATCGGCCGACTTTTCACGCCAATCTGATGGAAGAACGAAAAGGTTTTTTTTATGGCCAATGGTGGCATGTCCGCCCGGAACCCGCCCGTCTGAAAATTGTCGACTTTCGCAATCTGCCGACGCTCCCGGAAGATATCGATGCATGGGTTCACGCGCAGATGAATCCGCTTGTCATGCGCGGCCAAAATCTCTTAAAAGAATACGCGGTAAGTTTCAGGCTTTTCCTACTGCCCCGCGAACACCAGATACTGGTGTTTATGTTTCACCATGTCGTCACCGACGGAGCCGGACTCTACGATTTTCTTCGTGATACTTTCAGCCTCTACCACCGCAAAGTGAAAAACCGCGAGCCGGACTGGGCAAACACGCCTGGGATTCACGCGCAATCAAAGAAAAACATTACCGAGCCTATCAGTCCGTTTCGATATTTCCTGCGCTCATATCGCACGGATATGCAGCACCCTTTTAAAAATGCCTCGCAACTCGCCAGCCTTCCAGAACGATCAAAGGGTCGCGTGATGATTCGCCACATTATCACCGATCTAAAAGAGCAAAAGGCTTTTCGCACACGCGCACGCGCCGACGGAGGTTCCGTAACTGATCTTTTCATGGCCGCGTCGAAACTGGCCATGCAGGAATTCAATGATTCCAGAAATACTTCAACGGAAATCCTGACGCATGGCCTGGCGGTCAACCTGCGCGGACGCATGTCGCCGTCTGAAATCCATGCGATGGGAAATCCGATGTCGGCCATCATCCTTCCCACAAATCGCCGTGAGCGTCATGACCCGCAGGCTCTGCTGAGGCTTATTGTACAAAGGCGTATGCTCATGTTGCACGACGGATACGACATCGCTGTAAACCGTGTTATGCAAAGCATCTCACGCAAGACGCGCTTTCTGCCCTCAACCTATCGCTATCCCCTCATGCGTCTTGTTCTCGACTGGCCGATTTCTTTTTTCCTGACCAACCTCGGCGTTGTCTGGCCGCGCATGGAAAACGGTCGACCGACAGGCGAAACCGCCATCACGCATGTTGGTGAAATGGAGCTGGTCGATGTGCATTCCAGCGTGAGTCCAACAAAAAACAATGCCTTGGCCATGATTTTAAGAACATTTTTGGGCCGGTTCTATTGCGTCTTTGCCGTAGGATTGAATAAGATTTCTGAAAAGGACGCTAAGGAATTTTCGCGCCTGATCCTGGGAAAAGCGCGCTCATACTTATGAAATATTTTCCCGAAGTCTCCATGCCTGCAAAAGCCGGCAGCGCCTATGCTTTGGCTGTATTTGGGCTAATAGCCGTCATTGTTTTCACAGGCGCTTGTCATAAGCTCGACAATGATAAAAGCGATGACACCGCCGCGACGACAAGCCCGAATAAATCTTTCCTTCATGATCTTCCCGAGCCGGGCGTAGAATCCGTTACATCGATTGAAACCCTCCCCTTACTTCAACTTCATTCACGAACCCGCCAGACATCGAGTCATGATTTAACCGGCGGCAATCAGGACGGATTCCGACGCGGAACGCAATTTTATGTCGATGAACAGGGCGATTACGTTGTCTTTGACGATTATGGACCGGGATGCGTGTATCGTATGTGGTTCACCGGTTTCACGAGTTGGCTGGGGCGAATCAAAATCTACGTTGATGATCTTGACAAGCCGGTGATTGATAAAAACTTCATACGTTTTTTCCTGGGATTCAACCAATTATTCAAGTTTCCCCGCGTGTATTTTTTTCACCAATCCAGCGGCGGCTTTGCTTCCTATGTCCCCATCTGCTACCAAAAACGCTGCCGAATTGCCTTGAGCATGAAACCCGAGTTTTTCCAGATCACATCGCGACGATACGACGCCGACACAAAAGTTCAGCCCTTTTCCCAAACCAGGAATGTTGATAATTGGGATCGCCAATGGTCCGCCGAAAACCTCGGCAAGGATCCAAAGGGCGTTAATGCAACGCACGCATACAAAAGTTCAGCGTCAGTTTCTCCCGAGAAAACCGAAGACTTGCTGGTCATTGAAGGAGCAGGCGCGATTTGGTCTATTCGCATAAAAATTGAACCCTTTGAGCAACGGGTCATTGATAATCTTTATTTGAAAGCCTGGTGGGACGACGAGGACAAGGCGTCTATCGACGTCCCTGTGAACGAATTTTTCGGTGCTTATTATATCCACGACACACCGCGAAGCCTGCTGATCGGGCGCGACGACGGGGACTATTACTATTGCTATTTCCCTATGCCATTTTGGTCAAAAGCACGCATTGCCATTAAAAACCGTGGCGATGATCCCGTAGAAATTGAGGCTGACATCGAGGCCATGCTCGTACCGATGCGCGGTCCCTACAGTTCCAAAGCCGGATATTTTCGAGCTTACTATGCAAAAGAAAAGCCCACGGTTATCGGCAAGGATTTCATCGCGCTTGACACCGACGGCGCAGGACATTTCGTTGGAATCACGCACACCATGGAAAGTTCGAGTGGCCAGGACTACATGGAGGGCGACGAGCGCATTTACGCTGACGGCAGCGCGTCGCCTGCCCTCTACGGAACCGGCACAGAGGATTATTATAACGGAGGCTGGTACTACATTTTGGGGACTTTCGCGCAAGCCCTTCACGGCGCGCCGACGCATATTTCCGAACCTGGTTTCGACATGGCGACCTCCTATCGCATGCACCTCGGCGATACAATCCCCTTCGCTCACGGATTCCGGTTCGGGATCGAACATGATCGCGGCAACACAATCGCCGGAGACGATTATCACGCCGTAGCCTATTACTATCACAACCCGCGCGTCCGGACGCAGCGCTCGGATACGCTGGATATCGGAAACGCGGAAAGTGAAGCGTCACACAACTACCAGGACAGTAACGCCGTCACCACCGATTTTATTCAGTCATATTACGAAGGAGACAGCGACCAGGATAGCGTGCGTGATCGCGGAAGAATCATCGCTGATTCATGTTCTTTTTCCATGACCATTGATCCCGCCAATGACCGAGTTTTCCTGCGTCGCCTCTACGACCAACTCAACGGCCTGCAAACGGCGCGCGTTCTGGTCGCAGGGCATAATGCCGGCACATGGTTCGACCTGGCACACAATCCGCACAAGCGTTTTGCCGACAGCGATTTCCTCATTCCCGCCTCGCTCACAAAAGGCCGGGAATCCATTTTGATCCGCTTGGAAAACATCGGACCCGCGCCTTGGACTCAATTTCGTTTTGAGGCTTTTTCCGTTGTCACAGACGAACATAGAGACTCGAAGGGGAAATAATCAATCTACGCGCAAGGCGCGGCCACGATAACGTCCGTATAGTAGTGAGTCAGGATTTCGTGATGATCAAAGCCGCATTCCGCCATCGCCTGCGCGCCGCGTTGCGACATACCGACGCCGTGGCCGTTTCGACCCCAGCAGCATCCGGTCTCGGACAAATCGCATAATTCATCGTCCGCTTCGCCGCAGACCTCGCAGTCATCGGCACACTGCGCGTTTTCCATGCAAAGCACGCTGGTCAGATATGAGGCGTAAGCCGAACCCCATACATCCTCGACATTCTCCGTACGCCCTCCGCTGCTGGCATGATAAACGGTTTCGGCAACGCGATCTTCAAATATAACGACGACGCCCGCAGTTTCGTCCACGGCGGCGTCGGTCGCATCATCGCGTTCCTCACCGTACACTTGGCATGCTGTGGTATCGCAGATCGGTTCACTTCTCGTAATCATCCAATTCACGGCGTAGGAGCGAATCGCAACGGCCTGCGCCTTCAAGGCTTCGAGGGGAAAGGATGGCCCCATCTCGTGAAACAGAACTCCCTTGACGTAATCCTCAATCTCGATGCTTTCAACATTCCCGAGTTGTTCCCGACGCACTTCAATTTCATCGGGAATTTCGAGTCCGTCAGGAAGGCACTGGTACTCCCCCGAAAATGAAACCGCGCCCGATGAGCATTCGTTTTCAAAAATGGGCCCATCGCTTTGACCGTCATCATCGTCGGCGCAAGCTATAAAGACGGAATTGCATGTCGCCGCCATGAAAACAAACAGAATCACGATCACGATGGACCAGTGGTGTTTGGCGCTCATTTCAATGAACCCTCTTTTTCAAAAACAAGGTAATAAGCCGGCAGCAAAGAATGCCCGGTTGCACCAAAAAAACCGAAAAGCTTAGAGATCAACCTAAAAACGGCAGTTTTCACTTTCCCCGAAATACCCTGCGCATCCCATTGCTTCAAATAATAAATCGGTCCCAGCCCATACTCCGACGACAAGTCGTTGATCTTAACATTTTTCGGCAAAAGCTCACGCAGCGTTGTGCCCCACCAACCGGTGTTGGGATTAACAAATTCTTCATAAGACCAGTTGGCCGGGTAACGTCCGCAAAAGATGCAGATTTTGTGGATCCATCGCGGCGGCAGATAATGCAGATAGGGGATCGGCAGGCGAATGACGTGATATTCAAAGGGCCAAAACCGGTTCTGGCTTTCCATGACCACGAAAAGGCCGCCGGATTTCAGGCTGCGATAACAAGCTTCAATCAATAGTCTTCTATGCGCCGGATCAACATGTTCCATGACGGCGGTGAGTATGACCAGATCGAATTGTTCTGGCGTGAAATCCGGAATTTCCGCAACGGTCAGATCCCATTTGTCCAAATGGAAATGCCGTTTTTTCTCGAGGCACACATCAATCATTCCCTGATCTACATCAAAGCTGACAAGGCGATTGATGCACTCATGCTTAAGTATCGCTTCCGAAATGTGTCCCGCGCTGCAACCAGGTTCCAGAACGCTGATCTTCCGACCATCCCGACACATTTGATCGAGTAGTGCACTGACCTTCGGCCCTCGTATCTCGCGATAATTCAAATACAAAGGCAGTCGCTTCGCGCCTTTTCGTTTCACAATGAGTTCAATGATCGCCTTTGAATAATCCGTTTCGTATTTTCGCCCGTTCACGCAGGCAAAGTGGCGCCCTTTATCGCCTTTTTCGTAATGCCATTTTTCGTTTGTCATATATACTTCACTATTGTCGTGATTGTGGGGAAATTAGAAAATACTTTTTGTGCCGATAAGCCTGTAATGGAAGTTGGCAACAATTGTCAGTTCCTCATCCGGCCAGGATTCCGGAAAGGGGCCAAAAAAATTGGCATCCGAAACCGCGCGACTGGCGGCGGTATCCAGGATCGGGAATCCGCTGGATCTGACTGTTTTCACTTCTTTCAATTTTCCGGAGCGCAAAATCGTAAAACTTATCGCCAATATTCCCTGCTGTCCCATCTGCTGCGCGCGTTGCGGATAAACCCACGCCCACTCGATTTTCTCTTTCACCCCTTGAAAGTACCCGATGTATTTAAAATCCCGCGTATTGAGATTAACGGCGTCGCCGGGCGTCCCAACATCGGGATTAAAAGGACTCAGGTTGCCGTTTCCGCCGCCGCTCCCAGACCCAGGCCCTGAATAACGAACGGAATTAATCAGGTCCTTCGTACCCTTGCCTTCGGCGCCGCGCCCGATTCCAGGCGCGTCGCTACGACCTTTTCCCAATTTGGACTCCGCATGCATGCCCTGGCCGACGCTAGGGATTTCATATTTTTTTGCAGGACGTCTTCGACCAGCCTGTGAATCGCCGCCCGGTCGACGCGATCTCGGTCCGACGGCGCCGGTCGTTGTGTTGATCGGCTGGTCAGCTATGTGGGTTTCTTTTTCAACGGCGTTGTTTTTCTCAGCAAGAAAACGAGCCGTCTTGGGGATCTTTTCATTAGCTCTCATTCGCTGGGTTAAAATTTCGCCCTGAGGCCTTTCCGGTGGGACCTGAAAATCCGTCAGATCCATCCACATGGGCTTTGGCGGCGCAACAGATTCCTTCACGGCATTCGTGGGAATGTTGAAAACCACTAAAAACACCGCAAGATGCAGCAACACGGAAACAAATACAGCCCAAAATATGAGCTCCCTTTGCTTCAGTGTTCTCAGTTCATCTCGCCAACGTTCGCTCATCCTTTTTGAATCCCACTTATTCTCTTGTTCTTATCGACACCAAAACGCACGTTTTGTTCATTATACCATAAAAAAAGGCTCCGCTTGACGCCGGAGCCTTTTTCTTTCACTGCTTTGCTTATTTCGAGCAGGAACACCCGCCGACATCATCCGAATCATCACTCGCGCTACTTAGATTGTCTCCCGAAGGTGATCCATCGTCATCCGTATCGTCGTCGCCTTCCGTATCATCGTCGGCGTCATCGTTAATGTCGTCGTCCACATCATCGTCGGCGTCATCGTTAATGTCGTCGTCCGCATCATCATCGGCGTCATCGTTTATGTCGTCGTCCACATCATCGTCGGCGTCATCGTTTATGTCGTCGTCCGCGTCGTCATCGGCGGTGTCATCGTCCGCAGTATCGTCATCAGCGGTATCGTCATCCAAGTCGTCGTTTTGCGCATAAGAAACGGTAACGGCAAAGGCGAATGACGCCAGGAAAAGCAGGATCGCGAATATCGAAAAACTACGCCATTTCATTGAATACTCCTTTTTTATGCCCGACATGGGGCTTTCAACCAATCTCTCTTATATTTTTTTAAGCATAAATGCAAAGTTTTTCAAACGCGAATCCGTCAGCGGCCTCAAAAAGGTCCTAGGAACGAAAGAGCAGGAATAGAAAAATGGTCAAGAGAATCGCCACCGCCCCGGCGAGGTAAGGAGCAATTGAGCGTTTTTTCAACGAATCCACACTCACAGCGGCCAGTTCATTCTCGAAAGCATCCGGCACCTCAGTTTTCGGCTTCGCCGTGGCGCCCTGCAGGTTAATAAACTTTAGTTTCGCTTCGCCGATAATAATGACATCCTTGTGCGAAAGTACGGTTTGCGTGGCTTTTCTATTGTTGACAATCGAGCCATTCGTAGAATCCAAATCCTCGAAAATGCTATCTGCCGAACTCACTCGAATCATTGCATGTCGAGTCGAAACCTTCTCATCTTCCAATCTGATATTACAATCGGCTCCCCGCCCAATGAGATAATCACCCGGCGGCAGCAGATACTTGCTTCCCTTAAGTTGCCCGAACAAAATTTCCAGGGACGGATAACGAGCCAATGCTGTTTTTTTATTGTAAATCGCCGCAATCATCTCATTGGGAGTACTGATCTGCGTGACATCCCCAACATCATCGGGAAACATCATACCGGTTTCGTCCTCGCCTTCCCCCGGCCTGTGTGGAATCTCATCACGCAGCACATCAGGCTCGTTGAACGCGGTCATATCCCCGGCCACATCCTCGCCTGCGTCTTTTTGTAAATGGAATTGGTTGCTGCCTATGATGATTTCGTCGCCAATCCCTAGCTCCAGCATTCCCTCTATTCGCTGGTTATTAACGTATGTGCCATTGCTACTGTCCATGTCGCGGATTTCAACACGATTTTCCATGAGGTAAATTTTCGAGTGCTCGCGCGATACATCCGCATCGCTCAGTACAACATCGGCATCCGAATCCCGACCGATAGTCGTTCTCACCTTAATCAAAGGAAATACTATCTTGCGCCCCAGGTCATCCGTAGCTTCCAACACAAACATTATTAGTCCCCATCCTGATCACAAGCCAATCATTATTCCAAAGCGCACTTTCCTAAAATTCTTATGACATGTCCAGCCCAAAATCCCTGATTGGAAACTCGATTCCTCCTCAAGATAAGCAATTGGGAGTCAAAATTCAACAACAGCATCGGAAAATGAGGCCAATCGAAGATTTGGATCAAGAACCAAAAATAAATTCCAAGTAAAAAATTCATTTCGAGTCACACGCCAAAAACCGCATTTGTGCTTTATTGATCGCAACAATGTCCGAATCACGCAATTGACCTGATGAAAAAGCTCCTCTATCTTTGCCGCATGAGTTTTGAATTTCTATTTTTAGCCATACCCGCAAGTCTGGCCCTGGTCCTTCTCATCATTCATTCCGTGGTCATCCGCGGCAAACGGACCACGGCAAGCTTTTTCCTTTCATTGATTGCCTTCGGATTTTTGCGCGGCAACCTGGTTCATATTATCACAAGGGGAAGAACCCCCTACGAATTTGGTTTCGCCGCCGTGCGTCTTGGCCACACGGGCATCGTTGAAGCCATGGGATGGTGCATTTCCCTCTACATTTCCTGGTCTGTCGCGCAGCGCCTGCTGGCCAGGCGAAGTCCTCATGAAAACAACGTTTTTGCCGTTCTTCTTTTTTCGTGCGCAGTGATGACAGGCTTCGGGATACTCATGGAGACAGCCGCGGGCAGGCTTGGATGGTGGCATTGGAAACCCCCGAAGGGGATGATATTGTCGCCAGCCTTTCGGGACATCGAAAAGGGCATCGCGCCCTGGTTTTCCGTAGCTTTCGATTTCCTGATGCCCTACCTGCTTTTCACGCAATTAAAAATCACTCGATGGCGAATCGCCCTTCTGGGATTGATGGCTTTCCCATTCCACTTCGGGATGCACGAAATCCGTCGATTTCATCTTGACGAGCATATGATTAAGGTCAATCACTTGTCCCATTTCATCATGATCGCCCTAGCCATGTTCCTTCCATTTTTTGCGCATTTGGAACTGAAAGTGATTCCTGACTACCCAAAAATATCCGAAAGCAAACAGCGTTTTCTGAGCCGTTTGGACATTGTCGGATTATTTATTGTTATTGCAACGGTTTGCCTCGGGCTCATATTCGTCGCCGAGCAATGGGAATTGACGGTTTTCGCTCTTCCCCTTCTGTGCGTGGGCGTTTATGCTTTGTGGTGGTCAGAAAAAGGATGCCTTTCAAAGTCGACAGCGACGGAGGCCAGCAGTGGCTGAAAATTTTTACGCCGGCGCCGCCAAGGTTGATATCACTCCGACAGATATCAGCAATGTCTATCTCGCGGGTTTTGATCCCAATCGAAAAGCCGAGCATGTTCTCGATCCCTTGTACGCTCGTGCGCTGTACTTATGCGACGGGGATGAGGAATTTGCGCTGGTTTCTTATGATTTGATTGGTCTCATGTACCCTGAGACGCTGCGTCTGCGGGAAGCGGCAGGGGTCATCTCCCCCAAAAATATATGGATTGCCTGCACGCACACGCACTCGGGTCCCGACACAATTGGTCTGTGGGGACCTTCCGTGGGATCCATCCCGATAGGCTCGGGAATCGACTCTCGATATTTCACATTTTTGGTTAAAGAAACCAAAGCCTTAATTTTAAGGGCAAAGAGAATTGCACGCCCAGCGACGGTGGCTTTCGCGTCGGATAATACTCCCAAAGGCACGCACACCTGGAATGTCCGCAACAAATCAATTATGGACCACGAGTTCAATGTCATGGTCATCAACAGGGTTGGCGGCAAGGGGAACATAGCCTGCGTGAGCAATTTCGGGGCTCATCCCGAAGTGCTTTGGGATAAAAACACCGGCATTTCCTCGGACTGGGTCGGTCCGATGCATAAGGCGGTCGAAAAAAAATTGCGCGGAGTATCCCTGTTTATCAACGGCGGATTGGGCGCCATGGTCACTCCGGCGATTGAGGAATCGCTCAGCCTGAAGAAAAGAATGAAGTTATACCCGAAATACGGAAAAACTCTTGCAACAATCGCCTTGCGAGCCGCCCTGAATGCAAAACCGGCCAAGCGTCCCCGTATTAAGGTCAGGGAAAAACGAATAACAATCCCACTGAAAAACGATCTCATGAACTTCATAAACAATCTTGGGATCCTCAAGCGTCCCAAGGATTACAGGGGTGTCTTGTCTTCCGCCGCCATCACGCGGATCGGTCCCGCTATATTCATCGCCGCTCCGGGCGAGGCGGTCCCGGAATTCACCCTGGCCGTCAAACGCCTTGTCGGCGGCCATCCCACTTTTTTTACCAGCCTGTGCAATGACGAATTGGGCTATCTGCTACCCCGAAAATATTTCGACGATCCCGCCTATGAGTACGAGCAAAGCGTCTCCCCGGGAGGCGATGCCACGGACATACTGTTGGATGTTTATCGAGAATTGTTGTGAATATTTACTGGAAAGCGAGAGTTTCAACCGATCTCGCATGGGAATGACAACTTTATTGACACTTGTTCGCCGTGAGCTTAATCTGTGTGCGGCGAATCAAAGCCTTTGAATCTGGCAATAGCGGAAAGGATAATCCAAAAATATGAAACTCCGATATCCACTTGCACTTGCTTTGGTGATTGTGCTCCTGGTTTTTTCATTCAGTTGCTCAGTTGACCAGGACATTCTGTTGGCCGAAAAAGCCATAGAAGCTTCTAAGAACGTCCACGCCGACTATCTGGCGCCTTATGAGTTTTCCTCTGCCGAAATCAACCTTGAGGGAGCCAGGCGCCAAGTCAACCAATCCAATTTTTTCCGAGCCAGGCAATTTGCCAAGAAGGCATCGGAACAAGCCAATATGGCTTCGGTCATCGCTCGGAAGAAAAATTCCGTGCCACGGATTCCCTGGGATCCAGACAGGGCCGTCAAGGCGCACGAAGCTGCGGGAAAGGGGACAGCCGTCGAAGCCATTGAACCGGCTGCCGCACCCACGCCCAAAAGGGTGCTCAGGGCTCCGTACAAATCGAAGTCGCCCGTGGTCCCACCGCCCCCCGTATATGCACCGCCTCCGGTGGCGCCGCCCGTAGCTACGCCGGTCCCAACGCCGGTCCCAACACCTACGCCGACGCCCACGCCGCCGCCATCCATTTTGGACGAAATTGACGCCATCGACGATGAACCTTCCGCTCCGGGGATGTGAAAATGCACAAGAGCAATACCTGCTTTCTTTTTATCGCCGCGCTGCTCTTTTCCCTGCTGATTCTTTCAGCCGGTTGCGGTCGCGAAGCCTTAAAAAATGATATGTCCAAAGTTCAACAGGATCTGTTGGATGTTGAAATTGCAGGCGCCAAGGTCTGCGCTCCCAAGGAGTTTGCATCCGCCGAGGCCTATCTCGATTTCGCCCGCGGCGAGTACCAGGAAAGAAATTACATCGCAGTGGACGATAACCTGATCGAATCCCGAAAGCACATCGAGGCAGCCAGACCTTTTCTCGTCGGATGCGTGGAAGCCATTCCGCCCGACACCGACGGCGATGGAATTTTGAACAATGTTGACAAGTGCCCCGACCAGCCTGAGGACTTTGATGAATTTGAAGACGCCGATGGTTGTCCCGATCCGGATAATGACCAAGACGGCATTCCCGATGTTGATGACAAGTGCCCGCTGGAACCTGAAACCATTAACGAAGTCGATGACGAAGACGGGTGCCCGGACTTCAAATTTGTGAAGGTCGAAGGCTCGGAAATCGTGCTCAATCAAAAGATACACTTTGAAACCGGATCGGACGTGATTACTCCCGAGAGTTTCCCAATCCTAAACGAGATAGCGTCGATCCTGGCAGCCAATTCAAATTGGAAAATCGCCATTGAAGGCCACACGGACAATGTGGGCAAAGCGACATCCAATATCAAGTTGTCTCAGTCTCGCGCCGAATCATGCCGAAAATATCTGGTCGAAAATGACATCGACATGGCGAGAATGTCCGCCGCTGGCTTCGGCCCTACCCGGCCCATCGTGCCAAATATGACCGAGGCGGGCAAGGCGATGAACCGTCGCGTTGAATTCAAGATCATTGACAAGTGAGAATGTTCATCCGACGACGAAAATAGTATTTCTAAGCTTTCTATGTCTGGCGACCCTGCTGACGGGTCGCCCGGCTTTTTCTCAAAGCTCCCTACTCAATAATCCGAAAGTTGATTCCGATTCAGATGAAAAGCCTGTTATGAAAAGCATCGCTTTTCTACAGGACATAATCAGGAAGGAATATTTGCGCCCCAGTCCTGATCTGGTCCTGATCGCGGATTATTATCAGCGCATCTTTGCTCTGACCCCGAAAACTCAGCAAGGTAAAATGGCCTTGTGGGAATCCTATTTCACCAGAAGGCGTAGCGGTGATTATTCGAGCGCCCTTGGAACACTCCAACTGATTTACGGCGCTTTTCGCCATGATGAAACCATGATTCATCCTCTGGCTCCAAACACTCCGGTCAATCTTCACGCCACGGCGGATATCGAACAAGCCGATCTTTTTTCCCTGATGTCCAAAAGTCCGTTGGTCGCCATGAACCAAATGCGGGCGATTCCTTTGCGGCATCAAGGCGTTTACGTCGGTATTGCGGATGACCGGCGAACGTATTTCGGCCATGTTGATGTCGTCGTCAACCTCAAAATGGCCGAAGCTCATACCCAGGCCTTGCAATACAACAACGCCATCAATCTTTTCCGGGATATTATTCGCGGTCACGCCGGTGAAAGCTATGGACAGCCTGGTGGGTTGCGCAACATTGAATGGGTCGTTATGCGACATTTTCACAAAGCCTTGCTCATCATGGATATTGGGATAACGAAAAAGATCGTTGAAATTCACGAGTTGTCGGCTCTGTGCAAGAGCGATCTGGCCAAGGCTGAAGCCCGCTTCATCAGCGCAAACCTGCACGAAGAACGTATCAAAAAACTGCATTCAGCCGAGGATATCCTCCAGGCACTGGGGCATTACCGACATGTCGTATTGAATTATAATGACATTGTATTTCCTACGGATCGAGGCCTGGAAGCCATGGGACCTAGAGCTATCGTCCGCACGGCCGTATTGCTGACTGTCCTGACACACAGTAATGAAAGAGCCGTACTGCTGCTGGAAGAGCTTGAAAAATCCCTTGATCGATCAACGAAGGGGGGCAATGAAACCGCCGCCTACGCGCGCTTGCATCGGGCTGCCATCTTCCAGCAAAAAATGAACAATCCGCAACAAGCAATATATTTACTGAGTAATTTCGGCAAAGAGTTTCCGCTGGCAGTGGTCTATCCGCATGATAAGAAAAAACCCCGCATGCTTTTTGAAATCGCCAATGAATTGATATGCGAAGCGAAAGGCGGGTTAAAAATCAAGATGACAAAGGAGAAAAATAAATGATTCATCCCTGCCGGCAGTGCGGGCAATCCCTCAGAATTTCGTCGCCGGGGGCGTATCAATGTCCGAAATGTGGCGCATTAATGAAAATCGAACCGGAAGAGTTCGCCTGGGAAGCGGGAGGACACCTCAACGATTTCGGCGCTCCCGCGTCGGAAAACACGGAAAACAATCCCGGCGAACGCAGGACCGACGAAAAAACCGCTTCGGAGGCGGAATCCACGGGAATACCTGTTGCCGCCGTTATTTCACCAAGCGACGCGCCCGCGAAATCAAGCGCCGAAGATCGGTGTGAAATATGCCAAATACACGAGGCCACGCAGGCATGCCAATCCTGTGGAAAACTTGTTTGCACAAATTGTTCAACATTGGATTCAAGCGCTTTGCCGATATGCACCGCTTGTCGTCCGAATTCCATCGGCGACTATAACAGCTTTGAAAATACCGGTCGCCTGGGTTTTCTTAAAAGTTTTCCGGGCACTGTCAAATCTATGCTTTTCCATCCATCGGATTTTTTCACGCGCCTGCCCGCGCCAGGGCCTTTCTGGCCCGGAATATTGTTCGGCGTTCTCATCTGTTATCCTTTTCGGGTCATTGCCGTGTTCATTTTAGCCTATTCCATGCAGGGCCAAATCGCGGACATTGAAAGCCAACTGGGCATTGTAATGCCGGTCTTTTTTACGGACATGATGTCGCAGCCGAGTTTTATAATCACCATGCTCATCTCCGGCGTCATCCTCCAGCCCATTTTCATCATGCTCGCCATCTTGTTTACTGGTACAATTACTCACCCCATCCTACTTTTCATGGGAAAACTTCACGGGCGATACGAAGACACAATCCGCGTCACCGGATACGCCAAGCTGGGAGAGATTCCGACAATTATACCAATAATCGGTCCTTTCATCGCGATTGCCTGGACAGTAGTTTTGATGGCAATTGGATTTCACAAGGTTCATAGAATCCCGTTATGGAAGGCCTGCCTCGCCGCCGCCACGCCAATCCTGATCTGTGGCTGCGGTCTGCTGGCCATCTTTGCCGCCGCATTGACCTTCGTTTTGCCGCAGATCTTATTTTGATGAATGAGCTCAAGCCATCCGCCCCCAATGAGCGCCCGACTTTCTTTAGAGCTACGATGATCGCAATGATCATTATGGGCTGGTTGGCGGCATGGCACCTGCCCTGGGAAATCATCTGGCAAGTAAAAACCTGCATCTTCCGTCGAATAACAACGATCCCCTGTCCCTTTTGCGATCTGACGCATGCCTGCGTGTATTTCGCTCGCGGCCAGATATTGGATTCCATTAGAGTCAACGCCCTGGGACCACTGATAATGATTTCATCTGTAGCCTTGTTGCTGTTGTTTGGAATGAAAATCCTCCGACGCGCCCCGGCTTTTCCGCTCGACCGATATTTGGCCGATCATCCATGGATCAAATGGGCGGCGCTTTTGCTTCTTTGCCTAAACTGGTGCCTGCAAATTGCAAAAGATGCCTGAGCCAAATAATACTATTTTCGTCTAAATCTTGACTTAATCCCACAAATGAATATTTTCCTATTGGTCGTGCCCGCTGTCGAAACGATTTGCGACAGTGCGCGGCATAAAAATACCTAAGGAGAAATGCCTTGCCCATATACGAATACTACTGTGATGATTGTAATAAGTCTTACGAAGTTACGCAGAGGATAACCGACAAGCGCCTTGAGCAATGCCCGGTGTGCAATTCGTCGCGAATTCACAAGCTGGTCAGCCTTTCTTCATTTCATCTGAAAGGTACGGGGTGGTACGCTACCGATTACGCCAAAAAAGATTCCAAAAACGGCAATGGGGTCAACGGAGGAAATAAAAAAGCCAACCCAACCGACAATAATGCGAAAGACAAAGATTCCGGCAGCGGCGACTCCTCAAAAAGCGAAGCAAAGCCAAATTCAGAGTCCAAAAGCAGTGAAAAGTCGGAATCAAAGTCCAAAAGCGAAGTTACAGCCAGCAGCGCGTCAAATTCCTCCACTTGACGCCGCACCTTCATTGAATTTCATACGCGAATTTGTTATGAGAAATGCCGTGCATGGCGTTGCGCGTGTTTGAGCGTCAGATTCGCTCTTCGCATAAAATTTCCGCAACTCTAAGGAGCTTCGCAAATGAATCTTCCGAAGGATCTTAAGTACTCGAATGACCACGAATGGATCAAAGTTGAAGGCAATGTCGCCGTCATCGGGATCACCGATTACGCGCAGGATTCTCTTGGTGACATCGTCTTTCTCGAACTGCCCGACGTGGAGACCGAACTGAGCCAGGGGGACACTTTCGGCGTCGTTGAAAGCGTCAAATCCGTCAGCGATCTCTTTACCCCGGTTTCCGGAAAAGTCATCGAGACGCATGAAGACATCATTGATGCTCCGGAAACTATCAATTCCGATCCATACGGCGTAGGTTGGATGATAAAAGTTGAGCTATCGGATAACTCTGAAATCGAAGCACTTTACGATGCAGCCTCCTATGAAAAATTTCTGGCCGAAGAAAGCTAATGGAAATTTAATAGAATCTGGAGAATCCAATGCGCTATATCCCGCATACGCCGGATGATATTCGCAAGATGCTCGACTCCATCGGAGTCGGTGAAATCAGCGAACTGTTTTGCGCCATCCCGCAAAACATCAGGCTCAACAAAGCTCTGAACATTCCTTCCCCCATGTCCGAAAAAGAATTGCTCGAACACCTGGAAAATCTTTCGGCCAGCAATCTCGGGCATTCGTTTGCGTGTTTCATCGGAGGCGGAGCACATCGCCATTACGTTCCGGCGGCAGTTGATTCACTTTTGAGCAGAGGCGAGTTTTTCACCGCTTACACTCCCTATCAGCCCGAAGTGTCTCAAGGCACATTGCAGGCTATTTTTGAATTTCAGACCATGATCGCAAGGCTCCTGGGCATGGAGGCAGCCAACGCCTCGATGTACGACGGCGCATCCGCTCTGGCCGAAGCCATTCTCATGGCGGCAAGAGTCACCAAAAAATCAAAGGCATTAATCGCTTCATCCATAAACCCGCGCTACAGGCAGGTCGTTGAAACCTACCTGCAGTTTCACAACTTCGAATTGACGACGCTGCCAATCCGCGCGGATGGCCGCGTCGATTCCGACTTCATCAGCAACGCGGATTTATCGGAAACCGCGGCTGTGGTCGTGCAATCGCCAAACTACTTCGGCGTCATTGAGGATTTGAGCCACATCAACAGTGCCCTGCGTGAAAGCAAAGCGCAGTTCATTGTTTCTTTCACGGAAGCTCTGGCTTATGGCCTAATCAAAAGTCCCGGAGAATGCGGCGCCGATATTGTCGCCGGCGAAGGCGCAAGTTTCGGAATGCCGGTGTCGTTCGGGGGACCTTTCCTCGGCCTCTTTGCGGCCAGGAAAAAACATGCCCGCATGATACCCGGTCGCCTTGTCGGCCAAACCCTTGATACAAACGGGAAAAAGGCCTTCGTTCTGACGCTCGCAACTCGTGAGCAGCACATTCGCCGCGAAAAGGCCACCAGCAATATTTGCACGAACCAGGCTCTTTGTGCTTTGGCCTGCGTGATCTATCTGTCGCTCCACGGGAAATCGGGTCTCGCGCAATTGGCTCAAGCGAATCTGAATCTGGCCGAATACGCCAAAGACGCCTTGGTGAGAGCCGGTGCGAAACTTCCATTTAATACACCAACTTTCAATGAGTTCGTCGTGGACATGCCATGCGATGTGCGGCGTCTTGAGCAAGCGTGTTACGAGCAAAAGTTGCTACCGGGAATCTCCGTCGACCGATTGCTCAGCGGTGCCGACAACGCCATGCTGGTCAACGTCACGGAATTGAACAACAAAGATCAAATCGACAAATTTGCACGTATTGTCGCCAAGCTCAAATAAGATCCGCCGATACAACCCGGAGTCGTCTGATGATGTACAATAAAACAATCTTCGACCTTTCGGCCAAAGGGCGATGCGGCGCATCGCCGATCAGCGCCGATGTTCCCGATTTCCAACTTCCCGACGATCTGTTGCGTGCAGAATCCGCTGCCCTGCCCGAAGTCACGGAAGTGGATGTGGTGAGGCATTTTACACACCTTAGTCAAAAGAATTTCGGTATCGATATCGGCATGTATCCCCTGGGCAGTTGCACGATGAAGTACAATCCGCGAATCAACGAAGTGGCTTGCCGCCTTCCAGGCTTTGCGCGGATTCACCCCGGCGCGCCTCCGCAATACGCGCAGGGAGCTCTGCAGTTGATGCACGAACTGCAATCATACCTCGCCGAGATCACCGGATTGGATGTCGTAACTCTGCAACCCGCCGCGGGAGCGCAAGGTGAATTGACAGGCCTTATGATGATCCGAGCCTGGCACACAAGTCAGGGGAACCCCCGCCGGAAAGTTCTGATACCCGATACGGCGCATGGAACGAATCCAGCTTCCAGTGCGCTTTGCAACTACGCGGTGGAGACCGTGCCGAGCAACGACAGGGGGACATTGGACCTCGCATCGTTGCGTGAAAAAATGACCGGGGAAGTCGCGGCCCTTATGGTCACGAACCCGAACACGCTCGGACTTTTTGAAAAAGACATTGCGGAAGCCGCCGAGATCGTCCATCAGGCAGGCGGCCTCATTTACCTGGACGGCGCCAACATGAACGCGATCATGGGAATCGTCAGGCCGGGAGATTTCGGTGTCGATGTCATGCACCTAAATCTGCACAAAACTTTTTCCACCCCGCACGGCGGCGGCGGTCCGGGATCAGGTCCGGTGGCGGCAAAATCGTTTTTGGCCCCCTATTTGCCCAGCCCAATCATCACGAAAAGCGGCGATCAATTTTTCCCCGACTACGAAAGGCCGCAATCCATTGGCAAGGTGCAGGCTTTTTTCGGCAACTTCGGCGTGCTGGTCCGCGCTTATGCATATATCCGCGAAATGGGACCCGATGGTTTGAAATTCGCCAGTGAGATGGCGGTGCTCAACGCCAACTACATCCGTGAAAATCTCAAAGGGATCTACCATCTGCCCTACGATGAAGTGTGCATGCACGAATGCGTGTTTTCGGAGAAAAGCTTGCCGGGCGACCTGCGTACTTTAGACGTTGCAAAAAGGCTGATGGACTACGGTTTCCATCCGCCAACCGTCTATTTTCCGCTTATCGTCAAGGGCGCCATCATGGTCGAGCCTACGGAAACGGAAAGCCTCGAAAACTGCGATGACTTCATTCAGGCGATGAAAACAATCCGCGCGGAAGCCGAAAATGATCCCAAGGCCTTAACTTCCGCTCCAAGGACAACGCCGATTGCGCGCGCCGACGAAGTTATGGCGGTGAAAAAGCTGCGCCTGACCGCCGATATGGACGGTTGAATCTCTATGGCCGACAACCCGGCCAGACACCGAATTTGAGCGGCTACTTTTTTAAATTGATATTCAAAAGGGATGATGCGGCGGATTTTTCACCCCCGCGAAGCGCGAAGGGCGACTCGATTTTTTCCCGCGACTTTTTCCTGGCGGGCTTACTTTTCCTTAAATTTTTGTTCTTTTTTGGCGGGGCCACCGTTTTGGATGCTTTGCGCCCCGCACCAGAACTTTTAGATTTTTGAACTGGCCTTAAAAGCTCGATGACGTTGGTCAAAGACCGGGAATCGGTTGCGGAGGATTTTGTGATTTTTTGTGCTTGAATGATCGATTCTTTGCGCCTGGCTGATTTTCTCTGGCGGCTTGCCTCAGTATTTTTCTCAAACTCGTCCAGGGAGTTATCCAGTTCATCGAGCTGTTTTTCCACATCCCGCAGTCGCGACCCAACCCTGGCTATAGCCCTATCCACTTTATCCTGATCCGATGTGGAAGGCACGCCAGCGAAATTACGAATATTCCTAACGCGTTTGTCGAATTCGACCTTTGTTTTAATCACTCCTTTTATCAGTTTGACGCCGGCGGCTGAAGAAAGTAACTCCACGGCCAGTTTCCCGGGTTTCAATTTCTTTTCTTGCCTCATCTCTTTTATCAAGTCGGAAATCGCCATGCGGCGCCTCTCAATTTGTGTTTTCGCTACGCTTTTACGATACTAGCTCTCGTGGATCATTTTGAAAAGTGCTTCTATTTCAGTAATTCATGAAAAATCAGGATCAATCATGAGGCTTCGCTTGAACCACTGTTTGGAATCTGTTGGGCATTTTTCACCTTTTGCTTGCATTTGCCCAGGCGATCTGTTAAGGAATCTAAGCCTTTTGGCGTGTGAAAATTGATGGGAGAAACAATGCGCGTTTTCAAGATTCTCGGTATTTTAGCGGCGTTTGTGGTTCTTTGCTCCGGATGCTCCGGCGATGAATACGATCAGGCGACTAGGGATGTCACCTATTCTGAGCACACTTCGGCCAAAGATCGGGAAGCGGCGCAATACTGCGACGTTTATGATTTTCCGATCTACGACTGCTTCGACGCCTGTCAATGCTGCTATCCTCCGGCCACGGATACCTATGACGATCATGACGAATTAGACCAATGCGTCTGGTATTGCGGCGGATTGTTGCTCAAGATCAACGACATCGAAAGCAAGTCCAAAGCCGATATCGACAATTACAAAGAATGCGTCGTCGGCTGTTTTTCCATCTGCGAAAAGGAAGACAAGGACGTCGCTTGTTATGATGAGTGCAAGCAGTACCTCGGATGATTCCAACCGGTCGCGCTGAAAAAGAAATAACCAACCTCTCCTTAATCGGGGAGGTTGTTTTGTTTGTGAGTCTCGTATTGGAATACGCGGATCCGCCCTTGACGGACCGTACCAAGGCTCACAAAAATTTTGCAAATTCACTTTCACAGACATGACATCATGAAATCCGAAATTCGCCTCCTGTCGGAAAAAGTCGCCAATATGATTTCGGCTGGCGAGGTTATCGAACGCCCCGCTTCGGTCGTGAAGGAATTGCTGGAAAACTCCCTGGACGCCGGCGCTCATCGTATTCTTGTAGATTTGAAAGTCGGCGGTCGAAAACTGATACGCGTTGTCGATGACGGCGACGGCATGAGTCAGGACGACGCGCTTCTATCCCTCGAACGACACGCCACCAGCAAAATCCGCAACGAAACTGATTTGACCGCAGTCGCCACAATGGGTTTTCGCGGCGAGGCTCTGCCAGCCATCGCCAGCGTGGCGCGGTTGAACTTACGGACAGCGCAGCGTGAACAGGTTGGCGGTATCCGCATCCGCGTCGAGGGAGGAAAAATCCTTGAAGTTGTCGAGGAAGCTGTTGCTCCGGGAACGGAAATGGAAATCTCCGATTTATTCTTCAACACGCCGGGGCGGCGCAAGTTCATGCGCTCGCCGGAAACTGAGTTAACGCACATTGTCGAGGCTGTCACCCGTCTAGCTCTTCCCAGGCGGGATGTCTTTTTCAGACTCCGGCAAGACTCGAAGACTCTTTTACAGGTTCCGGCGGGAGACTCTTTTCTTCGCCGGATCACCACTTTGCTCGGGTCGGACGCCTCGGCGGACCTGGTCGAATTGAGCTTCGAGGGCCGACATTTCGGTTTGACCGGATTCGTGTCCGGTCCCATGACCACGCGATCATCATCAAGCCATATGTTCGTCTATTGCAACGGACGCTTTCTTCGCGACCGCATGTTGACGCACGCCATCAATTCCGGTTATCGGGGGCACATTCTCAAAGGCCGCTACCCCGTTGTGATACTGCTGATCGATATTCCTCCCGAACTCGTGGACGTCAACGTACACCCCACGAAAAGCGAAGTGCGTTTTCGCAAACCTTCCGGAGTTTACGAGGGCATTGTCTCGGCCATCGATCAGACTTTGCGAAAGCGTTTCGGCGCTGTAGAAAGAAATCCCTTTCCGTTTCCGCTCTCGCCATCAGCGCAGGAAACATATCCGCCAACTCCGCACGACGACACCGCCCATCGCCAGAAAGAAACCCTCGATGCGATTTCCCGCTTTGGGGAAACAAGCGCCGCTTCTCTGTTTGAAAGATATCCTCTGCCCGCCACCCGGCATCTCGATCCAGTTTACGACAAGCCGGAATCGGCTGACGCTCAAAGCCCCGCTGAGCAAAATCAGTTTCCCGGCGGGGGCGCCTTTTCCCGCCTCGCCATCATCGGCCAGCTTTTCAGCAATTACATTGTGTGCGAAACCCGCGAGGGAGGCGGCAGCATGGTCCTGATCGACATGCACGCCGCGCATGAAAGAATAATTTTTGAAAAACTAAAAAAGGATTATCTTGGCTCATCCATTCCTGTGCAAGGCCAGCTCATTCCCGTCACGATGGAACTTAGACGGGCCGAAGCGGCGGCGCTAAGAAAAATCATGAGCCATCTAAAAAGCGTCGGAATCGAAGTGGAGCCTTTCGGCGGCGACACATTTCGCATTACCGGCGTGCCGACGATACTATCGACCAGCGAAGCCCAATCTGTTGTCACGCAATGCATTGATCGCTTTCTCGAAATCGGGCAGAATGCGCCGCCGGATCACATTGCCGACAACTTTCTCTCGGTTTTGGCGTGTCATTCGGCGGTTCGCTCGGGTCAGGAATTGACCACGGCGCAGATGAGAGAAATTTTAAAAGGGCTTGATGCCGTAGACAATTCCGGCACCTGCCCGCATGGCAGACCAACGACCTGGATAACATCCATGTTGGAAATCGAAAAAAGGTTCAAGCGACGATGATCAACGATCTGATCAAAAGGCTTCTCGAAGGAGACAAAAAGGCCCTGGCCCGCATGATCTCACTGGTCGAAGCCCGATCCGTCGATGTCACCCGCGTGATGGCCGAAATTTTTCCCCACACGGGCCGGGCGCAGATTCTGGGTTTTACCGGGCCGCCGGGAGCCGGGAAAAGCACGCTGGTCGATAAGGTCACATCTCATTATCGCTCTTTGCACAAAAGCGTAGGCGTCATCGCCATTGATCCCAGCAGCCCTTTTTCCGGCGGCGCCTTGCTCGGCGACAGAATCCGCATGCACCGGCACGCCGGCGATCCCGATGTTTTCATACGTTCTCTTGGAACACGGGGGTCTTTCGGCGGCCTATCGCGCGCCACGCGCAGCGTCATCCGACTGATGGACGCTGCGGGCATGGACGTGATTATCGTTGAAACCGTGGGCGTTGGTCAAACCGAACTCGACATCATGAAGGTCGCGCGAACCACCATGGTTGTTTTGGTCCCGGAATCCGGCGACGTTGTGCAGACCCTCAAAGCCGGACTAACGGAAATCGCCGACATCTTCATCGTCAACAAATCCGACCGCGACGGCGCGGATTCCATCGCCCTCGAGTTGCGCCAGATGGTGGAACTGGATCCCACCTCCCAATGGTCAGTCCCTGTGCTCTTGACGCAGGCGACCAAGAGCATCGGCGTCGATGAATTATGCCGCAATATTGATGAGCATGGCCAATTGATTGAAGGCGGTTATAAGGATAAAAGAAAATCCACATATACTGCCGACAAGGAATTGATTGAGGTCATTTCAGGAAAAATTGAAGACGGATTAAAAAACAGCCTTAGTACAGATTCACGACTCGCACGACTTTTTCAGGATGTCCTGGCGGGCGAGCGGGATCCGTACAGCGCCGTCGGGGAGATCGTCTCCGACCAAAACATGCTGCTGGAACTTTTTGGGCAGCGCTGAGAAACTATGCTATTTTGCAACAATAAACCCATGAAATTCAAAAGAAATAAATTTTCAAAAAGCACGCTATTTCCATGGACGGACAAAAGCCGCGCCCTGGCGATTGTCATGATAATCTGCGTTGCATCAATCTTTTTCGCATGCGCTGAGCGCGAGGAGGATATCGACGACGATCCGGCCGATGTCAATGGTCCCATGCCCGCAAAGGATGTCGTCGTACTAACGAGTTCGAATGATGTCCAAATATCGTGGGAAATCCCGACCAAGGAAGACAGTCTGTTCAACCGGGATATCCAGGGATTTGTCATCACGCGACATGAAGGAGAAGCCGACGAAGCACTCCCTGCCAGAACCGTCCGCTATGAAAGCGGAGATATGATAGGAAATCAGAATGTCGTGGCAATTATTTCCGCCGAACCGACCAAGGACCAGGAAGTATTCGTCACCTGGAAAGACATCGATGTCCAGCTTGGCGTGATTTACCACTACAAAATTTTCACATACGACGAAACGCCAAACTACTCCGATCCCTTTTCCCTGGAAGCCGCGCCGGGCTCCCTTGTGCAACCACGAACGAATCATGCACAGGTCCTTCTTGCCGATGGCCGCGTTTTGCTTTGCGGCGGAACGGGTTACGGCGGCAAACTGGACAGCGCGGAAATATTCGATCCGCAAGCCGACAGTTTTGAACTCCTCGCCGATTCCATGAACCGACGGCGCACGGATCATACGGCAACTCTTCTTGACGACGGCACGGTTTTGATTGCCGGTGGTTTCGGTGAAGATGATGAAGATGAAGTCGAGGATGGATTCATCGAAACTCTTCTGAGCGCCGAGATTTTCGATCCGGCAACGGGACTCTTCAGATTCCTCGATGAAGGCATGGCCATTGGGCGAGGCCGGCACACGGCGACGCTCCTACCCGACGGAAGCGTTCTGATCGTCGGGGGCAACGACAGCGTCAACGCCTTCGATTCGGCAGAGATTTTCCATCCAGAAACTGAAAACTTCACCGCCGTCAGCGATACGATGGCCAAAAGTCGATTCGCCCATTCAATCACATCGTTTTACACAAATCAGGAATTCAGGCTCCTTATCGCCGGCGGATCCAACAGGCAAAAGGCGCTGGACTCCGCCACGTTTTTCAATCCCGATTCCTTTGATTTCGGACGCTTTGACCCCATTTCCGGCAGTGAGGAAGACACGCTGGCATACGGTCGCATGAATCACACGGCCACGCTGACGACGCCAGGCAATAGGATCGCCCTTATCGGCGGCTTTACCGGCGCGCCCTCTGCCGGTTTTCGAATCGCCGACATTGAATTATTCGACATTGCCGCCGGTGAGTTTTTAGAAATGAATCCGCTGGCGACTCCACGTTCTGATCATCTTTCGGCCCTGCTGAGCGACGGAACCATATTGGTCGCGGGAGGAATCGGAAACGGGCGCGTCATCCTTTCCGATTCGGAAATTTTCGATCCCGTCGCCAACATCATCTCAAGCGCTTCCCCGCTGAACCAAGCGAGGATGACGGCGAGGCTGACAACCCTGGATGACGGTCGAATTTTCGTTGCCGGCGGAAACGGCAGCGCCGATCCATACGCCCCGCATCCCATGGCAACGGCGGAAGCGTATTCGCTTTCCATGGATTCCTGGGATCTCATTCCCTCGCCCTGATGCCAAAGATTTTGCCAAGGATCATCTGCCTCGTCGGTGAAACCGCCACGGGGAAAACGGGGATCGCCGTCAAAATCGCGGAAAGCTTTCATGGAGAAATCATCAACGCTGACTCCATGCAGGTCTATCGCGGCATGGATATCGGCGCCGCAAAACCGAGCGCCCAAGAGCAGGCGCGCGTCCCCTTTCACATTATCGACGTAGTCGAGCCCGATGATACTTTTTCGGCGGGACGATTTTTGGAAGCCGCACGCAAGGCTATTGGCGAAATATCGCAGCGAGGCCGCCTACCCGTCATCGCCGGCGGCACCGGCTTGTACGTAAAAACATTGACGCACGGTCTTATCGATGCACCGCCCATCAACGCTGAATTGCGGGAAAAACTGCGGACCGCAGAAATCGGGAATCCGGGCTATCTCTTAAATCGAGTACGACAAATTGATCCCGATGCAGCAGAACGTCTTTCGCCAAAAGATCATGTTCGATTAATCAGAGCCATCGAGGTGTTCGAGAGCTCCGGAATAACCTTGAGCGCCATTCAAAAACGCCACCGATTCGCCGAACGCAAATTCAATGTCCTGAAACTCGGCTTGAAACGCGACCCGAAAGATCTGGATCAACGTATCCGGCGACGGATTCAGGACATGATCGATTCCGGTTTTGAAAATGAAGTCAGACTCTTGATGGATAGAGGCATAAAATATGGCGATTCCTCCATGGCAGCCGTCGGCTATCGGGAGATGATAAAATTCATCGGTGGTGAAATAGACATGGAAACAACCGTGTCTGAAACAATCCGCGGGACGAAGCGCCTGGCCAAAAGGCAGAGAACCTGGTTCAGGGCCGACAAAGAAATAGCATGGTTTCATATGCCGGGCGAAAAGGATAAACTGATGGACCAGATTTCCGAGTGGCTGCGCCAAAATCCTGAGACGTATGTTCAAAAGGCGGACGGCAAACCATGAGCAAGGTGGCTTGTTCCAAAAATTCGTTTCAGGGCAATTTGTATTTTCCGGGCGACAAGAGCATCGCGCACCGCGCCCTTATCCTCGCATCGATCACGCATGGCGTCAGCATTATCGACAATCTTCCAACAAGCGACGATGTCAATGCCACATTAGGCATCATGAGAACCCTCGGCGCGCACATCAAAAAAACCGCCGGGGGAGCCTGTCAAATCACAGGATTCGGCGACGCACCCATTGTTCCAGCCGGTCCCTTCGATTGCAGAAACTCCGGCACTACCATGCGCTTATTATGCGGTCTGCTATCAGGACTCGGCGTCGATGCAACGCTGATAGGAGACGCTTCGCTTTGCACCCGCCCCATGGAACGCGTGGCCGAACCGCTGCGCCGCATGGGCGCCGCCATTACGACCACGCAGGGTCATGCCCCAATTGTCATAAAAAAATGCTTTGGCAATCTCAAGGCCATTTCCCATGAAAGCCGCACTCCGAGTGCGCAGGTCAAAACCGCTCTCATGCTGGCGGCTCTTTTTGCCGGCGGCAAAACGACCGTGGGCGAAACGGCCATGACGAGAGATCATACCGAGCGCTTATTCGAATACCTGGGCCTGCCGATATTTCGCTCCGTTTTCGAGGCCGCGGTGACCGGTCCGGCGCTCCCGCGTCCCTTTACTCTGACCATTCCCGGCGATCCATCCTCTGCCGCATATTTCATCGCCGCCGCGTTCATCCATCAGGACGCCGTAATCCAATGCCGCAATATTCTGTACAATCCCAGGCGCCTCGGCTTTTTTAACGCCGCCAAAACGATGGGGGCTGATATCCGGTTTGATTCCCAAAAGCCCTGTGGACCCGAAAACATGGCCTCGATAACGGCGAAATCGTCAAAACTGCGTGGAATCGAAATCGGGGGTCAGCTTGCGCTCGATGCCCTTGATGAATTGCCCCTGCTGGCCGCGCTGGCGACTTTCGCCCACGGAACGACCGTAATTCACGACGCGAGGGAATTGCGAAATAAGGAAAGCGACAGGATCGCCTCCACCGCGCGCATGATTAGATCGCTCGGCGGCGAAGTCGAGGAAATGGAAGACGGCTGGAGGATCGTCGGTCCGCAAAAGCTTCACGGCGGCGTCATCGAGCCAGCCGGCGACCATCGCATTGCCATGACGGCGTCAATCATCGGAACGCGTATTGGCGGCGTTCATGTAAAAAACCACCACCTGGTAAAAATAAGTTATCCCGGATTTTTTGACCAAATCGAAAAACTCGGTTTCAGCGATCAACCAATGGAGGTAGATGTGCCACACAAAAAAATTATCATCGCCATTGACGGCCCCTCCGGTTCCGGGAAAAGCACCATCAGTAAGAAACTGGCTGCGCGGCTTTCCCTGACCTACATCGATACCGGCGCCATGTACCGATGCGTCGGTCTGATGGCGAAAAAAGCTGGGCTAGAGGTCGATCAAAGTCCCGCGTTGAAAAAGCTTTTGGATACTCTGCGCATCCGTTTTTCGCAAAATGATGATCTCCAGCACGTGTACATCGGCGATGAAGACGTCACGGAAGAAATTCGTGACCATGAGATCAGCCGTTGGGCTTCTGATTTTTCCGCTCTTCCCGCAGTTCGCGAGCATCTGGTGGAAATGCAGCGACGAATGGGCCAACAAGGCGGCGTTGTCATGGAAGGACGCGATATCGGCACAAACGTTTTCCCAAATGCTCATTTGAAGATATTTCTCACCGCCGATAAAAAAACCCGCGCCAGACGAAGAATGAACGAACTGATTTCAAAGGGCCATGACGTCAAATTTGAAACGATTTTAGCCGATCAACACACGAGAGATGATAAGGACGCCAATCGGGCGCTTAATCCGCTGGTGCAGGCTTCTGACGCCATCGCCCTGGATACGACAGACTTGAGCATCCAAGAGGTCGTTTTACAAATAGCGGACAAAGCGACATCCATGCGAAAATACTTGACCTAATCAACGTATTTTGATATTGACCGCAGCTTGACCGTGGTGGTCGATGGTTCTTTTACATCTTGGAATCATATGAACGCGAAAGTATAGGCGCGTAGCTCAGTTTTGGTTAGAGCGCTACGTTGACATCGTAGAAGTCGGCGGTTCGAGTCCGCCCGTGCCTATCACCTTTATGCAATGGCGGTCCATACGGGATCGTCCGATGGTGCGAAGGAAATATTCAATCCTCATCAAGCCCTTTCCATGGGCTTATGAAATCGCATCCCCTCATACCCTTTTCTTTATCAAGGGATTGCCTGGGTCGAGCGTTTGAGTCCAAAGATGAAAGACTGTTTGCATTAAAATTTTCGCGCATTCCAAGGATTATTCCTGCGAATGCTAATATTTTGGTAGAAATACCGGAGGTATCATGTCCGACATTTCCCTCGTCTTTTCGGGGAAAAGTTACGGGATTCCCGCTGGGGCAATCCTGCATGATCTCCTGAATCAAATTCCTGAAGACGAACGCCCGGACGCCGTGGCGGCTAAAATCAACGGCGAAATCACTGATTTGATTACGCCGATCCAAAGCGACGGCGAGTTGGAGTTCCTCACCTGGGACCAGCCCGAGGCGCTGGATGTCCTGCGGCATTCGACCAGCCACATCATGGCCGAAGCCGTGCAGAAGCTTTTCCCGGGCACGCAGGTCGCCATCGGACCATCCATCGAAAACGGATTCTATTACGATTTTGATACAGAGCACCCTTTCGCGCTCGAAGACCTGGCGAAAATCCAAAAGGAAATGCGGAAAATCGCCAGGAGAAATTTTCGTTTCTCGCGTGAAGACATGAGTTCGAAAGATGCCATCGCCATGTTCAAGGAGATGGGCGAAAATTACAAAGTTGAACTCATCGAGGATCTTGATACGCCCACGGTCACGATTTATCGAAACGGCAATTTTTTGGACCTTTGCCGAGGACCGCATTTGTCCTCGACGAAGCCTATTCGGGCCTTCAAGCTCCTATCCGTCGCCGGAGCATATTGGCGGGGCGACGAGCGTAACAAAATGCTCCAGCGCATTTACGGCACGGTCTTTCGCACCAAGGAAGAACTCGACGAGTACCTCCAAATGCGTGAAGAGGCCAAAAAGCGCGATCATCGCGTTCTCGGAAGGCAGCTCGATCTCTTCTCATTCAGCGACGAAGTCGGAGCGGGAATGCCGATCTGGCATCCGCGCGGAATGCGCCTGCGCGTCCTTTTGGAAGACTGGGAAAAGAAAGAGCACTTTAAGCGTGGATACGAAATCGTCCAGGGTCCGATCCTTTTGAAAAAAGAAATGTGGATGCGCTCAGGGCACTTCGATAATTATCGCAACAATATGTACTTCACCGCGATCGACGACACCGAATATGGCATAAAACCCATGAACTGCCTGGCCCATATGTTGATCTACAAATCGAAACTGCGCTCATTCAGGGATTTGCCCCAACGATATTTTGAGCTGGGCGTTGTGCACCGTCATGAAAAATCCGGCGTGCTCAGCGGCTTGTTCCGCGTGCGCACGTTCACGCAGGACGATGCCCATATCCTCTGCGCGCCGGATCAACTCAACGACGAAATCAAGGGCGTTGTGTGCTTCGTGCGCGACACTCTCGACCTTTTCGGTTTCCAATACAAAATGGAAGTATCGACGCGTCCCGCAAAATCCATCGGCTCGGATGAAATATGGGAACAGGCGACCAGCGCTTTGATGACCTCTCTGGACGAAATGGGCATCGCCTACGATATCGAAAAGGGCGAAGGGGCTTTTTACGGTCCAAAAATCGACGTCAAGATCAAAGACTGCCTTAAGCGTGAGTGGCAATGCGCCACCATCCAGTGCGATTTCACCATGCCGGAAAGATTCGATCTATCTTACATCGGCTCGGACAACCACGCCCATAGGCCTGTGATGATCCATCGCGTGATTTTGGGTTCGGTTGAAAGGTTCATCGGCATCCTGGTGGAGCATTTCGGCGGCGCCTTCCCCTTATGGCTTTCTCCCGTCCAGGCCGTTGTCATGACGGTTTCTGAAAAAGCAAGCGACTGGGCGAAAGAAGTTGCGGACAAATTGAGGGTTGCGGAGATCCGCGTCATCGAGGATTTTAGAAACGAAAAAATCGGATTCAAAATCCGTGAGTGGCAAGAACAAAAGGCACCGTATATGCTGGTGATCGGCGAACGCGAAGCCACGGAAAGAGCGGTGGCTCCGCGCACCAGAAAAGGCGAACAACTTAATCCCATGTCCGTTGAGGACTTTATTGCCCGTGTCAATACGGAAGTCATTAATAAAACGCTGAACTAGGAGGTCGCAAATTTCCAAGATCCTGCGTGTCAACGCAAAGATAACAGGGGCTAGTTTCGTTCGTTCCATTGGAAAAGATGGGGAACAGCTCGGAATCCTGCCGATCGAAAAGGCCCGGGAGGCTGCTTCGGCCGCCGGCTTGGACTTGGTGGAGGTCGCACCGGATGCGAATCCACCTGTTTGCCGCATCATGGACTACGGACGTTATAAATTCCAGCAGGAAAAGCGTCAGAACGAAGGTAAGAAGCACCAGGCTTCCACCACGATGAAAGAGATTAAGCTCCGACCAAAAACGGGGGAACATGATTTTCAGACTAAACTCAAGCGCATTCTGAAATTCCTGGAGAAGGGGCACAAGGTGCGTGTTACAGTCATGTTCAGAGGTCGCGAAATCGTCCATTCCGAAATTGGTCGTAAGCACTTGGATCGCATTCAAAAGCTAACCGAAGACATTAGTTCCATGGACTCCTACCCGAAATTTGAAGGGCGGACAATGACCATGGTTCTTTCGCCGAAAAAGTAGTTATCAAGCTTTCGTCATTGCGAAGGCTGTCATCAAGCACAGCAAATCCACCCGGGGCGACTGGCGACCTCGGTAGGGGGTAAAAATGCCAAAAATGAAAACAAAAAGCTCGGTCAAGAAGCGCTATAAGCTTACAGCGACCGGAAAGCTGCGTTACAAGAAATCCAACGCAAGCCACATTCTGACAAAGAAAACAACCAAGAGAAAACGTAGTTTGCGTCAACCTGCCATCCTTTTCAAATCCGACGCCAAGCGAATTAAGAGATTGCTTCATAGTTAAGTAGTCCCCCAACCCCCAGGAGGTGTACCATGCCAAGAGTAAAAGGCGGCCCAACGTCGCATGCACGGCATAAAAAAGTATTAAAATTGGCTCGCGGTTATCGTGAGTCCCGATCCAAGACCTACGCCGCGGCGAACGATACTGTTCGCAGAGCTCTTGCTTACCAATACAGAGACCGACGCAACAAAAAGCGGGAATTCAGACGCCTGTGGATTATTCGCATCAACGCAGCGGCGAATGAAAATGGAATTTCCTACTCCCAGTTCATGCACGGCCTCAAACAGGCGGGCATCAATCTGGATCGCAAAGTTCTGGCGGAACTGGCGGTCAAGGACAAGGAAGCATTTTCCACGATCGTGGAGGAAGCGAAGAAGGCTATCTGAGAACAGCAGCTATGCACAAACCCATTGAAATCGTTGAGACTCAAGCTCTTGAAGCGCTCAAGGCGGTGAATAGCGCCGAAGAACTGCGCGACTTTAAAGTCCGATTCCTCGGCAAAAAAGGCAATATCACCGCGCTGCTCAAGGGAATGCGGGATCTTTCACCCGAAGATCGTCCACGTTTCGGCGCTTTGGTCAACGGCGTCAAAAAGAAAATCGAAGACGCCGTCGACAAACAGAGCGCAATCTTTGAGACCGAGCAGGAACAACGCCTGATCGACTCGTCCCGCCTGGACGTAACGCTGCCTGGAAGGACACGGCCACGAGGGCATCTTTCGCCCCTGTCGCTTGTCTATCGTGAGGCGATCGGCATTTTCGAACGCATGGGCTTCGCTATCGAAAGCGGTCCCGAAGTGGAAACCGACTATTACAATTTCGAGGCTCTGAATTTTCCGCCCGACCATCCCGCGCGGGATATGCAAGACACCCTGTTTGTCTCTGATAATATTTGCCTTCGCACACACACCAGTCCTGTTCAGGTTCGCGTGATGGAAAAAACGACTCCCCCAATCCGCATGATCTGCCCCGGCTGGGTTTTCAGAGCTGACACTCTGGATGCATCTCACTCTCCTATGTTCTCACAGATTGAGGGCTTGCTGGTGGACCGGCGTGTAACCTTGGGCGACCTCTTCGGCGTTCTCGACGAATTTGTGCGTCGTTTCTTTGGCCAAAAGGTTAAAACGCGATATCGTCCCAGTTTCTTTCCTTTCACCGAACCTTCGCAGGAAGTGGACATTACTTGCATCATATGCGGGGGAACCGGACGCATTGGCGGCTCGACCTGCCGAGTTTGCAAAGGCACCGGCTGGAAGGAAATTCTGGGCTGCGGAATGGTGGACCCGAACGTATTCGAAGCCGTTGGCTATGATCCTGAACAATACACCGGTTTCGCCTTTGGGATGGGAATAGAACGCATCGCCATGTTCAAGTACGGCATCGACGAAATACGCCACTTTTTCGAAGGCGATCTGCGTTTCGTTAAACAATTTTAATTCGGTAACACGATGAATATCAGCATAAACTGGCTGCGCGACTACATTGAAGTCGGCGATATCAAAGAACTGGCTGTGTTGTTGACTGATGCGGGCATGGAAGTCGAAGCCCAAAAATCGATTGGCGACGACATCGAAGGTGTTTTAGTCGGCGAAATCCTCTCCGTCGCAAAGCATCCGCAAGCCGATAATCTGAAAATTTGCACCACGCACGACGGCATCGCCGAGCGCATCGTTGTATGTGGCGCACCGAATACAGCCGCCGGGCAAAAAGTCGCCTTCGCCGTCCCGGGTTCCCAAATCGCCGGCCATAAAATTGCTGAGAAAAAACTGCGCGGCGTTGATAGTTACGGAATGATCCTCAGCAAGATGGAACTCGGGATCAACGACGACCACAGCGGCATCTGGGTTTTGCCTTCGGATATGCCTTGCGGGCAACTGCTCACCGAAGCCGCCCCGATCAAAGACGATGTCCTTGAAATGGACATCACCGCCAACCGACCGGACCTGCTCAGCTTTTTTGGCGTCGCTCGTGAAGTGGCCGCAGCCACGGGCGCCCGTTTTACAAAACCTGATCTATCTTTTGAAGAGATCGGCGGCGAGATCGACCGGAGAATGCTGGTTCAAATCGACGAGCCTGATCTATGCCCGCGATATTCGGGAATCATTGTCGATAAGCTAAAAATCCTGCCCTCGCCCATCTGGATGGAACTGCGGCTCAACGCCATCGGGCAGCGAGAAATCAATAACATCGTCGATATTTCCAACTACGTGTTGCACGAATGCGGTCAGCCTCTGCACGCCTTCGATCTGGAGTTTCTGGAAAAATCCTCAATCATTGTGCGCCGCTCCAAACCCGGCGAAAACATCATCACCCTGGACGAACAGGAGCGTAAACTTAGCGGCGAGGAACTGCTCATCTGCGACGGCGAGAAACCGGTGGCATTGGCCGGCGTCATGGGCGGACTGAATTCTCTGGTCAGCGATAACACGCAAAGTGTTTTCATCGAATCGGCCTGTTTCAATCCGGTCAATATCAGGCGCACTTCAAAAAGGATCGGCCTGAACAGCGATTCAAGCTACCGTTTCGAGCGGGGAATCGACATCGAAGGCGTTCCTTACGGGCTTCACCGATCCGCCCGTCTCATGGCCGAACTGGGTCAAGGCTCCGTTCTGCAGGGCTTTATCGACAACTACCCGAAGAAACGTGAGCCGCAAAAGGTCAGCGTGCGCACCAGCCGGGTCAATTGGATTCTTGGGACACACCTGGACACACCCAGAATCGGCAAATTTCTGGACTCGATTGAACTGACAAACGTGGAAGCGCAAAAAGATGTTCTCCAAGTCGAAATCCCGGCTTTTCGCGTGGACATCGAGCGGGAAATCGATCTTATCGAAGAAGTCTCGCGCCTTCACGGCCTGAAAAATATTGAGGCGACGCTGCCGGCGACAATGACAGCGACATTCACGCGGGATCCGCTGACCACGCTGATCGAGCTGACAAAGGACATCATGATCGGGCAGGGTTTCAGCGAAATGATCAGCATAGGCATGACCAGCCAGGAAAACCTGAACCTTTTTCGCAAGCAACCCGGACGTTACGTCACATTGTGTAATCCGCTGACCGTGGAAATGTCCGCTCTCAAAGACATGCTGATGCCCGGTCTTTGCAAAGCTCTTTCGATTAACCTCGCCCACCAAACTGAAGACATCGCCTTATTCGAAATGCGTCGAGTCTATATTCACAAAGACGACGACGCTCTCCCCGATGAGCCGACGCATTTGGCGGCGATCCTTTCCGGACGCCGCGAGACGGCCAACTGGAGCAATTCGAACGACCTGGTCGATTTCTGGGATATCAAAGGAACCCTGGAAGAGGTTTTCAAGGGTTTGAGAATAGCCCATCGTATAGCCTTTGAGGCCGATGAATCCAACCCCGCCTATCTTCTGGGCAGCGCCGCATTGATCACGCTTGACGGCAAAAGCATTGGCCACGTCGGTCGACTGGCTCCGAAACTTATGCAACAAAGCTTCGAAATCGAAAAGGAAGCTTACGCCTTTGAAATAGACATCTCCGCACTATCCAATAAGGCTATGGCCGAACCGGAGTTTGCGCCCTGGCCGAAATTCCCCGCTGTCGTTCGCGATCTGGCTGTCGTCATCCATGAGGCGCAATCCGTGCAGCCCATGATTGATGCCATTTACGCCATCGATCAGAACCTCATCAAAGCCGTTTCCGTGTTTGACGTTTACCAGGGGAAAGGGATTGACCCAGGGAAAAAATCAATTGCTTTTTCCATCCGCATTCAATCAAGTGAAAGCACGATGACGTTTGAGCAAATCAACAGCCTGATGGACGACATCGTTGCCCGGCTTGGCTCGATCTTTGGCGCAGTCTTAAGAATTTAGCCAAGTATTTGTAATATATAGACAATGTCCTTCCGCGCCGATCTGAAAGCCCCTATTCCCAGCGAAATAACAACCTTTGAAATTCGTTGACAATGGGCCTTTTGTGCCATATATTGCGTGAAGATGAAATGATACCACCACATTCAGTTGCTTAATGGAGACGATTGGCATGTTGAAAGCACACAGAATTTTACTGTTGGTCGTTATTCTTTTCCTGCTGTCCGCACCGGCGATGGCCAAGGATCTCACGCACAGAATCAGCCTGGGTTATAACAGCCAAACCTCCTTCGCATGGGTCGGTCCCGGCTCGGACACGGCCAATGCTTATTTCAACAATCAGGCTATTTCCTCGAAATACTGGTGGAGCGAAGATTTGGGGTTTGAAGGCCTTTTAGGATATTTCACCGCGAAAAACGAAGATGTCGGCGGTTGGGCTGCGGAAATCGCCATGAAGGTTCATTACAACATCAATAAAGAAGAGAATATGAACCTCTACACCGGCGGCGGCCTTGGATTGCTTCCTTCCAAAATCGATTACGGCGCAAAAGAAAAAAGCGCCACCGGTTTTATTTTCATGGGATTTGTGGGTATGGAATTTTTCATCCCGGGACTGCCGAATCTCGGTTTCGACGCCGAATTCGGTCTTCAATACGTCGATATCGACACCTACTCCCAGTTCAGCACATACGGCGGCGGATTTGGCCTGATGGGCATTCGATACTACTTTTAATTTAAGTATGCGCAAGGCGCCATTTCAACCCATCGGCGACGCCATCCAAGTTATTGTTTCTTCATCAAAGCTAAAACAATATCGTGCTGACAACCAGGCTCTGACCGAGTCATAGCTAAAAAGCACTTCAGCGAGTTTATTGCCCATGATGATTAATTCGGGCGGGTTTTTTTCTAATATCCGCATCAGTCTCATGTCCGGATTCAGTCCTTTTTCGCATAGCGCCGGTTCCACGCGACACAGACCACTAAAGCGCGCAGCGCCCTTTCGTGCGTCGCCGAATTTCAGCAAATTTCTAAATTGCTCCGCACGAACCGTGGGATTCGTCATGTGCCTGAAAATGGGTGTGTCGTCTTCCGAAAGTATAAAGTCGTTGGGAGAGGTTTTTTCGAGAGCAGATTTCAACAAGAGTTTTTGCTGCCATTGACGGCGTCCTGGGAGATGATCGACCGTGCCAAATTTCCCGGCATAAAGCTCCGCAAGCTTCTGGATACCGGGGTCTTCACCTTTTTTAATCCCGTTTGCCTGAATAAATTCCGTATGTGCCTTTACGTTCAAACGAACAGATTCCGTCAAATCCCGGTTGTGATGCCATTGGCAAAAAAGCAGCGGGAAGACCCCAAGGAGGAAATAAAATACAGCCAGGGTCGCCACCCCCCCTTTGCGTGAGCGAACCCATGCCACAATGTCATTATGGAAATGTCCCGCCGCCCAGGCGATAGCGAAGGCCGGTATAATTAAATCCTGCTCAAATATTTGTCCGCGAACGACCAAGTAAAATATCGCGAAATAGACGTTGATGAGAATAAAGCGCCGACCGGATGCGTCGGACGACGGACCACGACATCGAAAATGTAAAGCAATCCAGGCCCCGATCCCTATTAGCCAAAAAGGCAGATTGCCAATAATCTCCGGAAATATTCTCAACTCCTGCCGACGGAGACTTTCTGAAAATTTCAGCAAAAACGGTTCCGCGAAAAAAGAGACCAGGGCTTGCTCGACATCAGCGCCAAACATCAAGAGCATCGTAACTAATGCAGCCATAATAAAAGACGAAATGAGAATCGCCAGATTCCGAGCGGCTTCTAATTTGGCTACGCCCGTCGTTTTTATTTCCATCAGTAAATATGTCGCCGCCGCCGCAAACGGGAATAGGCCCACATGCTTGCAGAGCGTCGAAAGAGCGAACATGGCGCCGGCGATAACCAGCCAATAACTCCTGCCCCGTTTTCTAAAACCGATGAAAGCATAAAAGGCGACCGCAAAAAACAGAAACATGAAAACATCGGTGCGGACTTGCGTTGTGCGACTAACAAAGATTGAGCAAGCCGCCATCAAGGCGCAAGTCATCATGGCCGAAGCCCTATCGGTGAATGAAGCAATGGCCATAAAGAGAAAGATGAAGGCTGTGGCGACAGCTAATTGATACAGATAACGAAGGCGGATGACGGTATTTTCATCCTGCGGCGTCAATCGAAGAAGCAGACTGTTGATGTAAAAGGTCAGGGGAGCGCGCGCATCCCATATATGGATATATAATTCGCTTCCCCGCGAAATCTCCCAACTCACATTGAGACCATCGATTTCGTCTTCGTTGAAAGGCGCGCTACGCAGATGCTCAAGGCGAAATAATACGGACAACAGAATCACAAAAGCGGCGATGGCGACGCTAAGTTTTTTAAGATCGAATCGTCGCACGCCCTCCGTCATTATCCGCTCCAGGTTTCATGAAACTCCGGGTTGCCTCAAGCGCGCATAAAGATAAAAGCAATGATGGGTATATAATTGGACTACAGGACTGATGGGGAAAACGCTATCCCACCAATAAACCTTCACTGAGCTTATGCGTTTCATTGACTTCCTTGGCGAGAGATTCAATGGCCGACGATGCGGTTTGCATGTCGATCGTTTCGGCGTCCAATGATGTTTTTATCTCGTCAATCATGCTTTGCATTCGCTCCATTGTTTCCAAATGACTTCTCGAACGGCGCCGCAAAGTGCTTTGCATTGCATTGAAAGTTTGGGCCAGACTGAGAAACTCATCTTTATCGCGCAGCTTGATGTCTCTGGTGTAGTTGCCTTCTTTTATCCAATTCAAATGCCTGTTGAAGGCATAAACAGGCCCCACGATTCGATGGCTAAACCGCAGTCCGTAAACTACCGTCGCAATAACGAGCACCAGTATGAGAATAAACAAAAGGACTATTCCGAAACTGATGCTGCCTTTGTCGGCAATTTGCTCAGCGGCGCTACGGCTGGCCGCCGATGAGAACCACAGGACCAAAGATCCAATGGAAATCGTTACGATGAGTACGAGGGCAAGACCGATAAAACGACTTTGAAATCCTTTGTCAATGAATAATCCGCGCCGTCGATTGCTGGCTTCGGCCATGACATTCTCCTTATTGGATCGTTCGTTACAGAGTAGACATCAGAAAAAGCAACCGCTATGTTCACATCGCACTGGCGTTTTTCACTTCGCCACGTTACTCCCATTCGCAAAAAACTTGGCAAAATCCTCTATCATCTCGCTCTCGCCGCTTTCAACAACCTCAACGAAAGCCTCGACAACCTTTGGATTGAATTTGCGCCCCGATTCTTCCTTGATTGTGCTGATCGTAAATGATCGGCTATAGGCATCCCGAAAGGCGCGGTTGGCCATCATGGCCAGAAAGCTGTCGCAAATACCCATAATCTGAGCTTCAATTATTATTTTATCACCGATCAAGCCTTTTGGATATCCTGAGCCATCGTATCGTTCATGGTGTTGAAAAATGACTTCGCTGAGATTCCATGGATAAACGATAGGGTTCGTAATCTCGGCGCCAATGCGAATATGAGAGCGTAATATATCGCGCTCTTTTTCCGATAAATTTTCTTCTTTCGTCCATAAAGCAGTATCGATGGCGATCTTGCCGATATCCATCAACAATCCGCCAAGCCGAAGCCGGTCAAGTTCTTCCGGACCAAGATTCAGGCGTTTGCCGATCGCAACGGCGTATTTGCTCACGAGTTCGTAATGCCCCTTTGTAAAAGGATCCTTAAACTCAATGGCCTTAACCAGTGCATTCATCGTGGATAGATAAGCGATACGAAGCCGCTCCTCATCATGGCTTTGCCGGTTTTGTGCCTTTTCCAGATCGCCCTGAAGCTTTCTGATACTTTCTCTTAGAGCCTCGTTTTCACGGCTCAAGGATTCAATTTGTTTTAGATCCACGATCTTCACCCATTTGCTTTTTTGCGCACAATAACTTTATCGCAGGTCGAAATTTAGTTTTCCGACCTGGCTTCCATCGACTATCCATCGCTGTTGATATCCGCCTTTTTGAACCAAAGTATCCATGTTCGTCAAGCTGATTTCATCGACGACGCTTTCGATTTTGAAACTCTCATCTCGAACCGATTTACCTCCAGGGCCAATCAAACTTTTCTCAACGACATGGCTGCCCACCATGCCCTTAAGCCGAATTTGTCGAAATACGCAGCTTCCCAACTCAAAAGAATTAGCTGTATTGGCTAACTCGGAGCGCCCGGAATTAAAATCGGTTCCCGCAGTCACGAAAACGACCTCCGGCACGGCGGGCTCCGGCAACCCTGGCGAAGTGTGCCCGATTTTCAAAGCGAGCCGCTGAACTCTGTCGTTGTCAACATTCATTGCCCAAAGCGCGTGGAGACTATCGCAGGATTTTTGCACGTCATTCAAATGATCCATGTAAATTTCACCCAGCCTGGTCCAGGATTCGGCATTATTGGGGTCCAACGACAAGGTGAGTTCGATCTGCTCAACAGCACTTTTATATTGCCCTCTTTCCAGGTAGTACTCGCCGAGGCTCTGCGCCCGGACCGCAGCGACCAGATCCTCACTGGCGGCTTTCTTGCCCATGAGTTCGTACACCGTGGGTTTATAATCAGGATTAATCTCAAAAGCCTCGCTATAATAAGACTTTGCCTTGCCGGGATATCCTCGACGCAACATGGTATGACCCAAGCCAAGTTTCGCTTTTGAATCTTGCGGATTCAAGGCAAGAGCCATGGAGAATAACTCCTGCGCCCAATCCAAATTACCCTTAAAAAGTTCGCTACCCCCCAACGCCGTATAGGCTTGCCGCAAAGCATTCTTTATTTCCTGATAATCCGGCTTATTGGCCGCGGCAGCTCTAAACGCATCAACTGCTTCAAGGAATTTCTCATGCTTCATGTACATATCGGCCAGACCAAGATAGACGGCGGAATTTTTAGAATCGAATTTCAGGGCCTCATTAAAAACCGCTAAAGCTTCGGAAAATCGGTCCTGCGTAACGTAGGTTTGCCCCAACGCCGCCCTGGACTTCGCATCGTCGGGAGTTAGCATTATGGATTTCTTGAAATGTTTTTCCGCCAAAATGTGCTTGTTCATTCTCTGAAAAGTCACGCCCAGATTGTAATTGACCTCATATTGAAATTCCGGATTTCTGCTCGCCGCCTTTTCCGCTTCGCGCCAATGACGCGCAGCGCAAGGCAGTTCCTGTCGGTTGAAGCAATTCATCGCCAGATTATGATGGTTGCGTGCCGACTGCGGAACGTCGGTGAAAATCCGCGCATCCTTTTCGCCTGAACCGACAGCTTGCTTCGTCGGCACATATTGCTGCTTTCCCGCGCACGCCGCGCAAAAGCACACACAGATCACGCATATCAAAACCTTCCGGCGCATGGCTTTCGACATTTCAACCCTTTCTTGTAGTCCAGTGGAATAAAATATTGATCGATTTCGTCGCATCACTTCGTTAGATTCTCCCAAACGGAAGAGTATTCAATAAACTCGGGAAAGTGGTTTGTCGTCAGATAATCATTGTATCGAATGTCGTCGTTCAGTGCGCTGAGGAAAAATGCGGTCAGGTACGAGCAGGTTATCTCGTTGGCGACAACAGGGTCCAGCATGCCCCCGTCACATCCGATGGAGGGGCCTAAAAGCATTTCCGGAAATAAACCGCAGGCGTCCGTAGCGTTATAATGTCCTGCGTTCAAAAGCAGAATCCGCGCTTTATTGACCGACTCGATCTTTTCGTAAACGAACTTGATGCCATCGTTCATAGCCGCCCCGATAATGTCGTCCCTATCGGATTGAATCATGAAAAATGCACGGTTGAACGTTTTTGGAAAATAACCGATCCAGGCGGGATTCAGAGGAGCCACGGCTTTTATGTATTCGTAGCGGCTAACCGCCAGCATGGCCGTGAGTCCGCCATAACTGTGTCCGCTCAATCCTAACTTTTCCATGTCCAAACGACCCTGCCAGCGGCTATCTTCCTTGGCGTCCATCAGGCGAAGTTCTTTGACGACGAAATCAATATCCAAGGTACGATCAATATAGGACGACACGATGGACAATGGATTGAAGAGCACAATCCCGGTCTGCGGAGAATTGGCAAAAATGGCGTTGCCGTAGTGATCCGGCGCCAAGACCACAAAGCCATGACTGGCAAGATATTCGCACAGTGTGTAGTTCTGGAATCTAACCGCCATGTGTCCATGACTGAAAATAATGACCGGAAATTCGTCGATCTGATCGGTGATCTCGGCGCCGCGATACGCCGAGGTCGTAATCGAGAACAAATCATCCGCTCCCTCGCCATAAATATTTTCAAAAACCGGCATGGCCCACGGAGGAAGTTCGCCGACCATCGAGAACATATCGTTTGGCGTCCCTCCCACTCCGTTGGAGGGATACCAGATCTCCGTAGAAAGAACACGCCGGTTATTGCCCCATATTTCATATCGGCTCTCGTCAACGAAGTAGCGCGTTTCCACTCCCACCGCATAGGGACCGGTGGCATCCGCAGGGCTGTAGGGCCAGGGGATATCATCATCGACGTCATCGTTGAGATCGTCGTCCACATCATCATCAGCGTCGTCGCCCTGATCGTCGTCAACGTCGTCATCGGCAGGCATTTCCTCTGCGGAATCAGTGGAGTCGTCGCCTGATTCATCGTCTCCGCAACCGGAGATGGTTAGCAATAGAAATAGACAAAAAAACAAACAAAGTAAGACTGTAAAGATGTTTCTGGCGTGCATATCCCCTCCTATATCCCGCGTGGAAATCCAAATGGATTATGTCCCAGCAACCGCTGCCGGTCAAATGTATCACAACACAAATATCGGAAAGATAAAAATTATTCCTTTTCCCGCCGAATATTCGCCCCCAGGGCCGACAGTTTTTTCTCTATGGCCTCGTAACCGCGATCCAGATGATAAATACGGTGTATCACCGTGGTTCCTTCCGCGGCCAGAGCTCCCAGGACTAAGCTGGCGCTGGCTCGAAGATCCGTGGCCATCACTTCCGCGCCCGAGAGCATCATCACGCCGCGCACAACCGCCGTATTACCGTCTATAACAATATCGGCGCCCATCCTCTGCAATTCCTGAACGTGCATGAAACGGTTTTCAAAAATCGTCTCCTTGATCACGCTCATCCCCTGCCCGATCGCCATCATGGCCATGAACTGCGCTTGCATATCGGTGGGGAAGCCAGGATAAGGGCGAGTCCTAACGTCCGTGGATTTAATCCTCCCCGGTCCGACGCACCGAATGCCGCCCTCCTCTTCCTCAATAACCATTCCGACATCCCGAAGCTTTCCCATCAGCGCGGTCATTTGATCGAGACGACAATTTTTCAAAAGGACATTGCCCCGGGTCATTCCAACGGCAATCATTAAGGTGCCGGCCTCAATTCGATCCGGCACAAGATCAATGTCGGTCCCGCTGAGAGAATCAACGCCGATGATGCGAATCTGATCCGAGCCGTCCCCTTCAATGCGAGCGCCCATTTTTCGGAGAAAATCGGCCAGGGCGCCAATTTCCGGTTCCCGGGCGGGATTTTTCACGATTGTTTCACCGTCCGCCAGAGCGGCCGCCATCAAAATATTTTCCGTCGCCCCAACGCTGGGGATATCGAGAATGATTTCAGCGCCGCGCAATCCGTTGGTTTTTGCTTCGATGTAACCATGAACCAATTCGATCCTGGCGCCCAGCGCGCCCAAAGCCTTCAGGTGAATATCTACGGGTCTGGCCCCAATTGCGCAGCCGCCCGGCAAACTGACCCGCGCCGCCCCCTTTTTGGCAAGCAAAGGCCCCAAAACCAGCGCGGACGCGCGCATGGTCTTGACCAGATCATATGGCGCTTCAGATGAGTTCAAACCCGAAGGGTCGATCCGCAAATCGCCATTGCCATCGCATTGAACGCCCATTTGGCCGAGAAGTTTTTTGAAGGTGACAATATCTCGAAGATGAGGAACGCCGTGTATCACGCAGGGCTCGTCGGCCAATATCGATGCCGCCATCAGCGGGAGCGCGGCGTTCTTCGCCCCAGATACTTCGATTTCGCCGATCAGTCGTTCCCCACCGGTCACGATCATTTTATCCATTTGTTTTTTCTACTCCCTCAACACACAGTTCGAGCACCCGGCGTTTGCCGGAATAATCCCTGATAAAAGATGCGGACTGATAATGCGACGATTTTTCGACAATTTCCATGGCCCTTTCCGCCTGGTCATGGCCTATCTCAATGAGCACAAATGCACCGGGAAGGCAAAACTTCGGCGCCTCTTCAATGATCCGACGGATAATACCCATTCCGCCCTCCCCGGCAAAGAGCGCGCCCGCCGGTTCATAATCCACAACACCCGAAGGCAGGCTGTCGCCTCCATCGCGATCAATATAGGGCGGATTGGACAAAATGAGGGAAAAGCCGCCCTCGCTTCCGGCAAAAAGGTCCCCTTCCACAAAGCAAATGCGTGAGTCCACCTTGTGATTCGCCGCGTTTTTCGTGGCGATTTCCAAGGACGTGCCGGAAATATCCGTCGCCGTTATTTGAGCGTCCACGTGATTGACGGCCACGGCCACGGCGATGGCGCCCGAACCCGTACCGATGTCGAGCACGCGAAGTTTTTCTCCGGGCGGCATAACTTCCAAGGCGCGATCAACCAGATGTTCGGTTTCCGGTCGCGGTATCAACACGCGCGAATCAACGGAAAAAACCAGGCTGTAAAACTCTTTTTTGCCGAGCAGATACGCGACCGGTTCACCCTTTGCCCTTCTTTTAACGAATCCGCGAAACACATCCACTTCGCCTCTTTCCAAAGGTCTGTCGAAGGCGCAATAGAGCCCGACTCTATCCATTTTCAGGACGTGCGCGAGCAGAAGCTCCGCGTCAAGCCGGGAAGATTCTACTGCCTTTTCATCGAGATATTGCGTGACGGTTTTGAGAAGGTCCAGAACGGTCCAACGACTTGTCATCGTTTATTCCATCATTTGCCAGGGGTGCTCTTCATGGCCTCAGCCTGCATGTCGGCATTCAATGGTTCAATGACGCTGTCGATATTGCCCTCGAAAATTTGGTCGAGTTTATAAAGCGTCAATGAGATTCTGTGGTCGGTGAGGCGATTCTGCGGAAAATTATAAGTTCTTATTCTCTCGGAACGATCTCCGGTGCCGACCATGCTTTTTCTTTTTTCGCTGATTTCGGCCTGCTGCTCGGCGCGCTGCCGTTCGTACAACCTGGCCTTGAGCACCTTGAGCGCCTTGGCCTTGTTTTTGTGCTGGCTTTTTTCATCCTGAATGGTCACGACGAGACCGGTCGGCAAATGCGTAATACGCACGGCGGAATCGGTTGTGTTGACGCTCTGCCCGCCCGGACCGCTGGAGCGGTAAACATCGATTTTCAAGTCCCTATCGGCCATATCAACTTCGACTTCGTCGGCTTCCGGCATGACCGCAACCGTCACGGCGGAGGTGTGAACCCGGCCTTGCGTCTCGGTTTCGGGAACCCTTTGAACACGGTGTACGCCCGATTCGAATTTTAAACGGGAATAAACCCTGGAGCCGGAAATCATGGCGATAACTTCCTTACAACCGCCAAGTCCCGTTTCGTGTTGGCTCATGATTTCGACTTTCCATCGCCTGAGCTCCGCATAACGCACGTACATCCGAAATAACTGCGCGGCGAAAAGAGCCGCCTCTTCACCCCCGGTCCCTGCGCGAATTTCCAAAATGATGTTTTTTTCGTCCAGGGGATCTTTGGGAATGAGAAGAACCATCAGGCGCTCTTTAAGTGCCTCCAATTCGCCGCTGAGAACATCTATTTCCTCCCTGGCCATTTCCCGCACTTCCGCGTCTGAATCCTGCGCCATTTCCTTGCTATCGGCAATTTCCGCCGAAACTTTCAGAAATCGGCGGTAGGTCTCGACCACCCCGGCTATATCGGAACGCTCCTTGGAAAGCCGCGTGACATGAGTGTGGCTCGCCAATACCTCGGGCGTCGCCAGAAGCGCTTCGATTTCTTCATATCGTTTTTCGACATCTTCAAGTTTGGAAAACATGGTTCAATCCGCTTTTCGCCTGAAATATTGTAGATTTATCTCTTTGGAGAATGAAAAGTTGAATTCTTACGCAACTTCGGGGCAGACGACCACGTTTCCGCATTCTTCCTTCAGCCCTTGGCAATGGCTTCGCTAGCCTCGTCAAAGTTCTCATATTGGCACGTTTGCCCCACAGAATCATTGCCGGAATCTTCAAGGATGCCCTCACGCCACAAGCACTTTTTCAGTGATAAAAGAGCGATTTCCAATTGATCGTCAGTCGGCGTCTTCGTTGTAATGCGCTGCAGGGCCAATCCGGGCATGCTTATGGCGCGCATGATTGGATTTGTGCTGTATTTTCCCGCAAGCCTCACCAGTTCGTAACTGATGCCGGCGATGGGCGCCATCAAGGGGATTTTGATGCAAATGTAAACCAAGTGCCGCAATATCTTCGGCATTTCCGGCAGTTTCGGTAAAAACGGGAAGATGATGATGAAAACGATAAAAGACACCATCAGCACCAAAAACAGAAAGCTTGTGCCACACCTGGGATGGTGGGTTTTAAACTTTCTGGCGCTTTCAACCGTCAGCGGCAGCTTATTTTCCCAGGCGAAAATCGACATATGCTCGGCGCCGTGATACTGAAATACACGATTAATATCCGGAATAAAACTAATTCCCCAAACATATAAAATCAGGATGGCAAGCTTAATAACTCCATCCAGCGCATGAAAATCCCATGAATCCGGCTCTAGGCCGAACAGCGCCGCCAGGGCATGGGGGAGCGCGACGAACAGGCCGATCGCCAGCGTGAAGCTGAACATGATCGTGAGAACAAGCGCGAAGTCGGATATCGGTTGTTCAGGTTCGACAGGCTTTGCGTCGTCTTCATTTGCGCTCTTCGATTCATTTTCCGGTTTGGGATCTTCCCCGTCTTTCTTATCATCATCCTCCAGCCCCGCCCACTTGGCGGAAAAGGACAAGGAGGATATTCCATTCCACAACGCTTCGATCAGCACAATCATGCCACGAAAAAAAGGCCACCGTAAAAACTTCAGCTTTTTCCAGACCGAATGCCAGCGGTCTTCCCGTATAACGATTCCGCCCTCAGGAGTACGGACGCTCACGGTAAAACTGTTCGGGGAACGCATCATCACTCCCTCGATAACAGCCTGCCCGCCAACCTGCATTTCTTTCTTCGTTTCTGCTGAAATGACTCTCATCGGCTCCTCGTTTTCGTAGTTTGGATGCCGGAAAACACAAAATCACCCGTTAAACAAAAAGCACAAATCCCCGGCCATGTAAATGACCGGGGGCAGCTCTGCGCTGTCTTTTCATGTGCTATTTCTTGTTAAGAACCTTCTCATATCGACGGCGGAAACGCTCCACGCGCCCCGCAGAGTCAACAAGTTTCTGCTTTCCGGTAAAGAAAGGATGACATGCCGAACAAATATCGATCTTGATTTCAGGAAAGGCCGTTGACCGCGTTTCAAATGTATTGCCGCACGCGCAGCTCACAGTCGTCTTTTCATATTTGGGATGTGTTTTTTCCTTCATTGCGTCTTGCTCCTTATATCGGCCCCGCTTTGTAAGGGCCTGCTTTAGGGCGCTATGTACCACTAAGACCCCCGTTTTGCAAGAGCTTTTTCGCTCCGGTGTGTTCAACATTAAGGGTGATCCATATTCGAAAGTTGGGACAGAAATCCCTCATTCGCCATTCGGCACATTCCGCATTCGCAATTCGAAATTCCACATTCGCAATTCGGCACATCCCTCATTAGCAATTCGGCGCATTCCGCATTCGCTATTCGAAATTCCACATTCGAAAAGGGCTTGATATTTGCACCTTGTCATATATAGTTCTTGCAACTTGTTAAGGAGATTCAAATGCGAACGGCGGTACTTTTTTGGACTTTTGTTTTGGTAATTTTTCTGCCTTTTACAGGTATTATTTCCTGCGGCGAGGGTGGTGATGATGACGATGACGCCAGAGGCGGCACCGTGATCGATGAAACGGATGACGATGTCATTGAAGAATACGACGACGATTTGGATGATGACGTTGACGATGACATAGACGACGATAGCGATGATGATGCTGACGACGATGTTGACGATGACGTGAATGACGATATTGACGATGACGTAGACGACGATGACGATATAAACCTCTTTCCTTGTTTAGGCGTGCAGATCAACGACGGCGCATTGGATGAGGACAACGACAGCGACGGATACTCTGAAAATGCCGGCGATTGCAACGACACTGTCAACGCAGTAAACCCGGACGCAGAAGAGGTCTTCGACCGCGTGGACAACAATTGCGATGGCATCGTCGACGAAGGCTTTGATAAAGATTGTGATGGCTACCAATCGCTGGAGTCCGACGGTAACGACTGTAATGACCTCGATCTATTAACCAACCCCGGTGCGTC
>CAZQAE010000029.1:0-59714 GCA_964591275.1 uncultured bacterium
GGTCTCGACCCCGTTGCACGCGAGGCCATCGTCGCAATCCTCATCGCCGTCGCAAACGCAAATGCCCCAGCCGTCCGGTACTTGCCCATTGATGCAAGCGCAGTCCAGGCAATTTGGATCACCCCCTGCCACATCACAATCTTCACCCGCCTGTAAAAATCCGTCTCCACAGATGCATGACATCCAATCTTCAAGGCAAAGGTTCCTGTTTTGACACCAAGAACAGCCCACTCCCTGGTCGCAATAGGTTTCGTCCAGGTCCCCGCACTCGATGCAAGCTTCGTCACTCATTTTACAAAAGCCTCCTTCGACCGTGCAATAGTGACACCTCAAATCGATATTGCACTGTGCTTCAGTGTGGGGGGAACAAAGGGTCAATTGGGCGTTCGCATCAGTTGAAAAGATGAAACCAATCGCCATAACGGCGATGGTCGCAACAACGAGAAAACGCACAAAACTCATGAGAGGCCTTCCCATATAATCAGACTCACCATTAATCGCATTTCTGGTGCTTCCCTATTGAAGTGTTGTCAGCATAGCCCATCCTGTGAACGCCGGTTGAAAAGTGAAGCGTTCGGCGGTTGAAAAGTGAAGCACCTGACACGAGATTATCGATCCTTCCTATCTATGTCCAGAATCCCTTGAGGTCCTTGCTATTCTCAATCCAGCCCTCCAGTCCTTTCGGTTCGTGCCGTAACTTGTTCCACAAATGCTACGGTCTCAAATTCCTAACTCTCCCTCAAATTTCCCTGCGCTTTTTACCATAAGACATATGCAGGAATAACAACTTATCACTGAAAGGAGGTGGCCATCGTGCGCCCACTCAACCAAAAAGCCCGGTCTGTCCTGGAGCAAATAACCGCGGCATTCGCATCGTCGTCATTCATGTCATCATTCACATCGTCATCATCGACGCCGCCAAGAGCGCTCCTGCTTTCATTGCAGTCACAGTCGCAAGCCAGGGAGAATAAAGAGGGAATCAGTGCAATGAAAAGCAACGATGCGAGCGCAATGCGTGTGCCGGATTTCATGAGCTTCGCAGGCTCCTCACAAGTGATACGCAGATGCATTGTATCAGGTTCCCAATACAGAAAGAAGCGCCGCTCATACCATGTTCCGGCGCATTTGTTTTCTTGCTGAAAACTAAGGCGAAAGCATTGACCATCGAGTCGATTCCTGTTTTGAATGCACGTTATGAATGTCGTCGCAACGCAAAACACAATCCTTATCGTGGAAGACGACGACGCCCTGGCCCAATTGATGGGCGAGCGATTGAGCAAAGAAGGATTTTTAGTCTCCATTGTCTGCGACGGCCTTAATGCCCAGGCGGCCATCAGAAATCAAAACCCGGATCTGGTGGTGCTCGACATTATGCTGCCGGGAATCGACGGTTTCGAGGTGTGCCGCCGCGTCAGGCCTGAATTCAAAGGCGCCGTTTTGATGCTGACCGCACGCGACGGCGACATCGATCATGTCCTGGGCCTGGAACTGGGCGCGGATGACTTCGTCGTCAAGCCCGTGCGCCCCAGAATTCTCATCGCAAGGATCAGAGCCTTATTGCGCAGAACGCAAAAACAGGTTGAGGATCATTGCGCTCCAGTTATCAATGTCGGCGATTTGCAGGTGGACGCCTCCCGCCGGGAAGCGAGTTTCAAGGGAAAACCGGTTGAATTGACAACGCTGGAATTTGATCTTCTGCGCCTTCTGGCCGAAAAGGCCGGTGCCGTCATGAGCCGCAACGACATTCACTTGGCTGTTTACGGCACGCCCTACGACGGCCTTGAGCGCTCCATCGACGTTTATATTTCCCGGCTCCGTCAGAAACTCGGCGATGACCCGGCCAATCCGCAATATTTGAAAACCGTGCGCGGCGCGGGATACATGCTGGTCGGCGACAAGTCATGAGACGGCAGTTCCTACGCTTCTATCTGGGAATCGTGATTGTTCTTTTGCTGGCTGCGGAAATCTTTTATTTCGTGGCCCTGCGTGAACTGGAAAAAGGCATTGACCGCCGCCTGGAAGGAACCATGACGCCGCTGGTCGAGATGATCGACAAGAAATACCGCGAAAGCGCCTGGGAGCCGGACGGGCGCGAGCGATTTCTCGAATCCTTAAACGGGATCTCTCCCTATTCCATCAACCTCCTTGAGCGAAGAATTCTTTCTTTGCCCCTGGAGATTCTGAAACGCCTGGACTCGGGCGAAGTTGTCGCCCTTCAGGGCGGGCGCGACAGGTCGGTTTACGCTCTTGTCGGCGACGAATTTGTGCTCGCCATCGGTCCGATCCCATCCGGCAATACGGCCACATCCCTATACATCATGCTTCTGCCGCCGTTGGTCATGGCGATTCTGATCGGCATCGCCGTTTATCTTCTCATCCGTCCTATTGAAAAGCGAATTAGCGCCTTGTCACAAACAGCCGAGAAATTTGGCGTCGGCGAACTGAACGCACGGGCCGAAGTCGGCTCCACGCAGAGCCTCAACGAACTGGAGAAAGCCTTCAACCGCATGGCGGGCCGTATAGAAAGTTTTGTCGAAGGGCAAAGCGAAATGCTGCGCGCTGTGTCCCACGAATTGCGCACGCCTTTATCGCGCTTGTTTTTCGCCCTGGACGACGCGCAGTCCGCATCCGATGTGACAGAAAGCCGAAAGCACCTGACGCGAATCGATCATTCGCTGACCGAACTTAACGATCTCGTCGATGAACTCATGGTGTATCTACGGCTGGACAAGGATGCCTCCCGCCCGTCGATTGAGCAGGTCGATCTTTCTCCGATGCTTGCCGATCTGGCGGCCATGGCTCACGAACTGCGTGATGGAATTGAAATCGAAATGTCCATCGAGGCCAAGGGGCCGATAGCCGATGCGTTTTATCTCAAGCGCGCGCTGAGCAATCTCGTGGTGAATGCGGTGCGTCACGCAAAGACCAGGGTTTGCGTCTCCTGCGGACGTGAGAGCGGGTATTTCCAAATTGTCGTCGAGGATGACGGCCCCGGCGTCTCGGAGGATAAAAAGCAAAAAATCTTTGATCCTTTTTATCGCATAGACAAAAGCCGGAGTTCCCAGGGCGCCGGTTTGGGCCTTGCCATCGTCGCCAGGATCATGCAGTGGCACGGCGGCCAGGCGCGCGTTGAAAACAGCGACCTGGGAGGAGCAAGCTTCGTCCTGCGTCTGCCGGAAAAGGCGAAGCTTTCCATGAAAGATCAGGCGACGTGACAGAGAGCGGCATCGCCGTGGAAATGGAGCTTGGCGCCGAGGCGTTTATCGAGGGATAATCTCCGCTCTTTGTTACAAACTTTTACAATCCGTTTACATAACTCCAACAGACACCTCAGAGACCTTCATTTATAGTCCATGGCAGTTGGCTTTTATGATTTGTATAAAGGAGCTTTTGATGAGGAAAACCGGAATTCATACGTTAACAATGTTTATAGTTTTGATTTTCATTGCCGGTTCGGCGTATTCCAACGATGATTCTGAAGATGCTGCGGAATCTTCGGCGCCTGAAGTTGTGGTGACAGGTAAACGAGCGCCGGAGGATCCTTTTCTTTCTGACCGTTCGATTTCGGCCTTGAATAAGCAGGCGCTCGCCGAAGCCGCGCCGCGCAATACTCCCGAAGCGCTTTGGGATGCTCCGGGAGTTTTCGTGCAGGCCACGAACTACGGCGGCGGTTCTCCCATAGTGCGCGGCCTGATCGGACCGCAGGTGCTCATCATGGTGGACGGCGTACGCCTCAACAACTCCACCTACCGAACCGGGCCGGTCCAATATCTCAATACGATCGACAATTATTCCATCGAACGTGTGGAAGTTCTACGCGGCCCCGGCTCCGTATTATACGGCTCGGATGCCATGGGCGGCGTGATTCAGGTTTTTCCCATCGCTCCTCGCGATACGCGCAATCCTGATCGCTTCGGTGGCGGAGGGACTGTCGCCGGTCGCTTCAGTTCCGCCGATTATGGGCGAGCCGCGCACGCGCACGCGGATGCGGGCTACGGAGCCTTCGGCGTTCTGGGCGGTGGAACCTATAAAGAAAGCGACAATCTCATAGGCGGACGCGACATCGGCGAGCAGATTTATACCGGCTACGAATCCTGGGCGGGCATCGGGCGCATGTCGCTGAATTACACCGCCTGGGGTCTGAATGTCGGCTATCTTTTCAACGAAAGCGTGGACGTCGGGCGCACGGACAAGCTCTTCGACAAGCAGTCCCTGTCCGAGTACGACAATCGCGATCAACTGATCTACGCGAAACTGCGCGGAAGCTTTAGGCCCATCAACACCGAAGCGATCCTCACAACGTCCTACCAGGGATTTTTTGAACGCAAAGACACCATGAAAATGGCTGAAGATCTGGAAACAAAACTTGAGGGTACGCGGGACGAAACGGAAGTGGGGACAATCGGCGCCGATCTGCAATTGGCCACAAGGCTTTTCGATAACCGGCTGCGTTTCCTCTATGGCGGCATGTGGTACGGGGATCAGGTTGACGCCACGCGCGAAAAGCGCGACAGCCCCGCCGATGAATGGGTTGAGCAGGAGGACAAGCCTTATCCCAACGGCTCAACCTACGATAACTACGGCGCCTTTTTCATGACCGAGGGTGATCCGCTCTATAGCACTTCGGGGCACATCGTTCGCTTGAGCGCCGGCGCCCGTTTACACGGTATGAGTGGGAGCGCTCCGGCGGAAGGCGATCTGCCGGAAGTTGACTTCGATCACCAGGGTACGGTGTTTCTGGCCGGAGCGCAGTATCTCTACCGTGAGTTGGCCACGCTGGCCTTCACATTCTCTCAGGGCTTCCGTTCGCCGAACCTGCAGGAAGCCATTCAACTGGGAAACACGGGCAAGTTTTTCCACATCCCCAACGACGAGTTGGAGCCGGAAACCGCCGATACCTACGAGGCGGTGGCACGTGCAAAACTCTGGAGATTTAAGATCGGCGCCGCCGGGTACATCACGTATCTGGAAGACCTTATCAAGCGTGAGGAGACCACCTGGGAAGGGCAATCGGAGATCGATGAAATACCCGTGGTTCATAACGTCAACGGAGGCAAAGGAACCTTGCAGGGCGTAGAGCCGCAGCTCGCACTGGACATCGGGTGGGGACTCTCAATGGCGGGTCACATGACTTATACGTGGGGCGAAGAAGAGAGGGATGACGGAACTAAAGAACCGCTCACGCGGATTCCGCCGCTCTACGGACAGGGAAAGCTGCGCTATGACACCAAGGATTTCGGCGGCTGGCGGGGATTTGCTGAATTTTACGCCCGCGGCGCGGGCCGCCAGGAGCGCCTGTCGCCGGAAGATACGCAGGACTCTCGCATCCCCGAAGGCGGGACACCCGAATGGCTGATCTGGAATCTGCGAACAGGGCTTGCGGCTCGCGACAATCTGCGACTTGGCCTAACCGTGGAAAACCTGACAAACGTGGATTACAAGTACCACGCCTCCGGCGTGAGCGCGCCGGGAACGAACGCAATCCTTTCCGCCGAGCTCGGCTTTTAATACCCCGGGGCCGGCGGATCGTCCCGCCGGTTCCCTTTTTCAATCTTCCATTTCAATCTTCCATTTTCTTCCGACAATCTCGTTTGACGCGGTAACTTTGTCAGCGTAAATTCAAGCCTTGGTTTCCCACTCTTTTGGAGAAACGAACATGTTGCTGTTTTCGCGCAAGATGTCGTTATTGGCCGCTGCTCTTTGCCTCCTGGTCTTTTCCCTGATTTCCGAACAGGTCCACGCGATTTCCGGCGAAGAAATGCGAACCGTATTTGTCATCGGCGACATCGCAGACGATGGTTTCGGCGAAGGAGTCCCGCTGCAGGCGTGGGTCGTATATGAGGATCAATTGATTCTCGCCGAGACCTGGAATGTCGAGACGCGCGATGGCGGCGCCGTTGGGCTGGCCGTGGACGCCGACAACGAATACCTGTTCCTGTCCTTCGAGTTCAGCGACACCATCGATGTTTTCAGCGCTCGGGATGCGTCATTTATCACGCAGATCGAATTGGAGGGAACGAGTGACCTGGCGGGCATGGTCATGCATCCCGGACGGGGACATCTTTACGTAGTGGACCGGGGCGAGCCGGATGTCTTTGTCTTTGATACCAGCAATAACTTCGCCCTGGTCGATCAGTGGCGTCTGAATCTGGGCGAAGGAGCCTGGGGCATCGACATGCTCGGTGATTTTCTCTTCATCAGCGATCCTGAAACGGATGGCACTAACGACGTGCGCTGGTTTGATATTGACGACCATTGGCAGGAAGGCCGGGCCATGTTGCCGTACAGCGCCACGGGCGTAGTGGCATTCGATGATATCGAGAATCCGGAAAACGGCCCGATCATCGTCACGACGGAATTCGATGGCAGCCGTTTCGGACCCTGTGACATGATGCAGCGATACGCGGCGGGAAGCGGGGAACTGAGTACAAAAAATGTCGGCCTTTCGGGCAAGGGTCTCTCGGCCAATCCGGCCAAAAACCTGATTTACGTGGCGCACGGATCAGGAAACGATGCGGAACTAAAAGTTTTCGACGCAAAGACCCTGCAGATCCTGCACATTTATCACCTGGAAAACGGCAACCGTCCCACGGATGTCCTGGCCAGCCCGATCCCCTTCGGCGGTTCACTATCGAAAAGCTGCGTGTCCCACCCGGACGGCGTGATCCGGGCCGGAGATGAAGTCATCTTTCGGATCGTCATCACAAACAGAAGCTCCAGTTCCCTGATCTTCCTGCCTTTGCAGGATATTTACGACAACACGCAACTTACATTCCAGGACGCGGATCCATCGCCGGACGAATATTTCGACGACGGTCAAATTGACTGGAGCGACTTGACGATCTCCTTTCACGCCAACCTGCCGCCCGGAGATTCTTATAGCGTTGATGTGACATTCGAAGCCCTAACAAGCTGCGTTGTCGATCTTGAAGGAAGCAACCTCGCGCGTATTGAGGATGGTCGCGACAACTCGGGTCGCCCACTTTTCATCGCGGGGGTTTTCGACTACGCCATCACTTGCGAAAGCGATGACGACGATGATGATAAACAAGACGACGATGTGGAAACGGATGTGCCAGTCGATGAGGATGATAAAGACGAGGGCTGGCCGGTCGGCAAAGTCACCGGCGGCTGCTGCGGGTGTGAATGATTTCGAAAACTGAAGCGTTTTCGCTAATCGCATGCGCCCATTTTCATTTTTAAATTTTCCTGAAAATTGTTTTGTTAACCAAATATTTGCAAAGGGTTAGCATTTTGTTTGCCTTTTCGTTAATATCCAGCGGTGTTTTCAAAGAGGGCAATGTCATGAAATACAATCGCTTGATTCTCATAGTGTTATTTTCAACCATCTTTTCGCTGGCGCTTTCAGCCTGCGGCGACGACGATGACGATGATTCCGACAACATGACCGATGACGACGCGGACGATGACGCGGACGATGACGCGGGGTTCGTCGTACCGACAACTGTTGACGTAACCTTCGCGCCGGTTCGCGACGGAGACATATGGACCTTGGGACAAAAACCGGGAGAGTCGCACGCTTTCAGAAATGACCTGAATGTGGATTTATCTTCGAAATCCACTGGCGAGCTGTCCACAAAATCCAGCGCCAAGCCGCTTTCGATGGCTTATTTCATGACCCTGTCGGATTTGCATTTCGTAGACGAGGAGTCACCGACAAGACTGACTTTCTTCGACTCCAATACACTCTTGTTCGGCGCCTTCGATTCGGCCTATCGGCCCCAGGAAGACCTGGTGGCTTTTGTCCTGAACGCCATTGTGCGAACGGCCAACCAGATACAGATCGATTACGGTCGAAGCTTCGATTGTATGATCAATCTCGGCGACAGCGCCGACAACGCCCAGGTTAATGAACTGAAGCTGGTATTGGACGTTCTTGACGGCGGCGGGCTGACATCCGGCGTTGCGGGCTGGGCGCGCCCGGACTCCGGCGACCTGAATATCGATCCGGCAACGGGACTCAATCTCGGAGAACGCGATTTTACCCTCCAGGAAGAAGGCCTCGACGGGAACAACAGCAATTTGTATAATCGCCCCGGCTACCCTAATTCCAATGCCGATTTGCCCGTAAGCGGGTTGCGCGACATTGATGGCGCCCGCCTGCCCTGGTTTTACACTGTCGGCAATCACGACGCACTCAACACCGGCACAAATCACCCCGACGGACCGATTGCATTCTATTCCCGCGAAGATTACGTGGGGGACGTCAACCACTTCGGATATATTCCGGGCCTCGCCTCGCTGATCGATTACTACGAGGAGAACCCGGGACAGTCGATTTTCATCGACGGCGGAATTTTTGGCATACAAGTGGATTGGAACTTCCTTCTTGGCCTGCTGGGCGGCATCGGCCTGATCCCCGATAATTACGGTGAGGACAGATACGACAGTTTCGATCTGATGACGCTGCTCCATGACACGCCCGAAGATCCGAGCGACGACGGCCTGTCCATCACGCCCGATCCGGAAAGGGCTTTCATGGGTCACGCGGGTCTTGTTCCTCTTATCCACGAACATGGTCACGGCTTTGTCGACCGGAATGCCGACGGCGTGGTCAATCATCTGGACGGGGCTTTCTACAGCCTGGACCACAGCCAAATGAAAGCCGGCTCCAAAGCGCCTCTGCGTTTCCTTTTCCTCGACTCGGCGGAAATCAATCTATATTCCCAAGGCGGCTTAAGCTCTCAGCAGCTGGGCTGGATCAAGTACGAACTCGACCGGGCCGTTGAGGATAAGGTCCTGGTGATCGCCGCTTCGCATCATTACGAAGACGCCATTGTCAACGGCGGCAAGGAATTGCAGGAGTTGTTTCACGCCTGCCCGAATTTCATCCTGCATCTCGTAGGACACGGCCATTACAATACCGTGACGCCTCATCGGGCCGATGACAATGATCCATTGCGTGGATACTGGGAAATGGAAACGCCCTCAAGCATCGAGTTTCCGCAACAATCCCGAATCATCGAAATCGTGGACAATCGCAATGGCACGGGCAGCATTTTTCTGACGCTCTTCGACCACTGGGACCTGGAAAACGACGATTCAGACACGCTGGCGCTGCTCGGCAGAGAATTGGCATTCGCCGATGCCCTGCGCTGGGGTTATAACGGCGAGGGCGAATTCGGCCATATGGGTGGAATCAGTGATCGAAACACAAAGCTCATGTTCGCCATTCCAGGCGATGTGACGCAAAAACTTGCCGCTATTTCAACCGAGGACCCGATTACCTCGACGGAGGCTTTCGGCGTCGGCAACTACATCAGCAAGAGGAACCTGACGGGGCTAAAATATAAAGTTGATGAAAAGAACGTCCGCGCATTAAGCGACCATAAATCCATGAGCGAACTCATGGAGTACATCGCAGGCCATTTGGATGCCGACGATCCGAGCGGTTTGAAAAAACACCTGACGGAATCGCTGGAGGCCGCCGGGCGCGATGACATAAGCCCCTCGGCGACGCCATACATATACTAAGGCGACCCATCACTTCGGTTTTTTGATGTATTCCAGGTTGGCTCTTGCAGCTTTCTGGTCGAAATCCAAGGCCAATGCTTTGTAGTATTGAGCCGCGCCGCCGCCGCGAATCTCGTCAATGTTCATGGGCGCAGTGGCAATCCAGTTGCCGAGATAAATATGATCCAGGGCCGATTCACCGTTTTGCGCCATGTGTTGTTCGATCTTTTGCTGAAAGTGTTCCTCCTGTCCGGCGAATTCGTCCGTCAGGCGCGTAACCCAAAAATCAGCTCCCGCCCACCAGCCAAGATCGGGAATGTCCGTCATGCGGTCCCGCCGTATTTCGGATTCGGTTTTTAACGCTAATTTGGCGTCGGGCGGCTTCGGTAGTCTGAATATTTCGGCAATTCGACGAGCCAGAATGTGCCCGACAAGAATGTGGCCGCGAACGTTGTAATGGCAGTAGTCCAGAAAAATGCCGTAATCCGGCATTCGGTGGGGGCAACGATCCGCGACGGACTTTTCCAAGTCAAAACTTATGGCGCCAAGTTGCCGCGCTTCAAATGGCAAGGTTCGGTTGATTCCGTCGCCGGCGCGATTTTGTTTGCCCGTTAAATCGATGTTCCTGATCGCCTGTTCCCTGGCCTTTTCGCCTTCGTCAGCCAGATAATACAAGGCCGAAAGCTCCGCCAGCGCGTGAGGTTCCTCGCCGCTTTCACTGAGGTTTAATTGTTTCATCCACGTGGGCAGCAGCTTGCGGCAAGCCTCGAAACCGGATGATTCGTAATGTGCAAGCGCCAGGAGATAGATGTTTTCAAATGTCTGTTCGGTTTTGTCGGATTCCAGATCCCTAATGAGCTTCGTGTACATCTCAGCCGACTGCTTGTCGTCGCGCAGTTGCTTCTTTGCCCGCGCGTAAATCAACAGCGCCGCTTGATTGCCCGGATCGACCTTGAGCTTTTTCTCCATCAAATTTTCCGCTATTTGCGGTGCGCCATAGCGCAATGCCCAACGAGCCTAAATATAATCCGGGTCCTGCTCCGGGCCGTCTCCGGCAAAGTACCACTGCCTGGAATGAATGAAGCGCAGGTTGACCGGGACCGTGCAGACCATGAATCCGGCGCCCTTTTTTTTTGCAAGGTAGGCCATGCGCCTCAGTGATCGCCGTAAACGGTCCTCGACAAATTGTGTTGTCGCGGGGATTTTGACTTTTGATATCACGAAATCAGTTTTTGCTTCTTTTGCAGGTTTTTGCTTTGGACGCAGCATTCTCGCCAGGGCAAAGGGGCGATCGAGCTTGCGTGCAAAGGTCAAAGGGGCCTGCTTTTTCGGATTAATGGCCAGGGATGTGTCGAGAAATTCGTTGTTTCCCATAACCGTCACTACCAGGTCCGGATTGAAAAGCTCGATGCTGTTTTCCAGCAAGTATGTCAATTGTGGACTGGCGTATCCGGTTTTGGCCATGTTGATGACGCGCACCCTGCGATGATCGCCGCTATCGTTGAGAAGGCGCTGAATCCAAGCCGCGAATGTAGCGGGCTGCGCAACGCCAAGGCCCACCGCCTGGCTTCCGCCAACGAAAACGATTCGGATTTCATCATCGCCTTTTTCAACGGGAAGCGTTTGGCCGATTCGTTCGGGCCAGACCATACTGTAGTGATCTAAACCGTCAATTCGGATGATGGAAGCGGGGTCGCTTTTCGGCAGCTCTTGGAAAGCCAGTGGACTTCTGGCATCGACAGGCGCAGGCGGTTTGTACCACTCGATAACACGCACGCTGCTTTCGATGACAAATAGTGTAATGACCAGCGCGGCGGCGGTGAATATCAGGCGCTTGAACACATTAGCCCAACCCATAACTTTCCCTACCCGACGAAGAATTCGAAAGTAATTATCTCAAAGCTTCTACAAGAATTTTTTCAGGTCATATTTTTTTGCCAGCTCGATACGTTCTTCTTCCGGCAATGATCTGATGTATGCCTTCCAGCCGGGGCACCAGCCCACGTGCCAACGCCACACACGCCCCAAAAAGGACATCGGATTGTTGTCGAACTTCGCCCGAAACTTGCATGTCTCGCAATTATGCTCGGCCATCTTGCCCTCCCGATTCTATCAGCGGATATTTGATGCGGTCCCCAGTCCATTGATAATACAATATGCCTGGAAACGCACCATCCCATTTCATTTGCGTGAAAAATCGTTTTCGATGTCCGAATATGTTCTCTAAGCGCGCATTCGATCCGGGTCGATCCCGTATGGCATCCGTTCAATGGCGCCGCGATCATCGCAAGCCCCAAGCAGCTCACGGATTTTCAACCCGCTTTTCGGATCGATGAATTCCGGGGCGATGTCGTGCAGGGGTTGCAGGACAAACAGCCTTTTTTCAAACCGGGGATGCGGCAAAACCAGCCCGGCGTCGTCAACTATCAAATTGTCGAAAAAGAGGATGTCGATGTCCAGGATCCGGTCGTCGAGCGGCTTTTTGCGAACCCGGCCTGCGGCGGATTCGATGGCCAGAAGGGTGCCCAGTAACTGCGTGGGCGCAAGCTTCGTCTCGATCATGGCGCAGGCGTTGTAAAAATCCTGACTCGCCACGCCTCCTTCGGGAGCCGTCTTATAGACCGGCGAGGTCTTTAATACACGCATGCCGCTTATTTCACTCAATTCGCGCACGGCATAGCGCAGGTGCGCCGTCCGATCGCCCAGGTTCGAGCCCAGGGCGAGATAAACGCTGTGCCAAATTTCTGCTTGTGATGACATCGAGATTTTTTTCGCCGTCTAATTATCAGCAGCCGCAAGCGCCGCTGCTGACATCCTCGTCGTCATCATCGGCAAGTTCATCTTCGTCGGCTGTGTCATCATCATCGTCAACATCGTCATCCGCATCGTCATCGACCGCGTCGTCATCCGTGGGCGTGGCGTTCACGGTGATCAGCACTTCATCGGTATCGGAATACTGCCCGTCTTCCACCTTCAGTTGGAAGGTGTAGTCGCCCGGCGTATCCGGCGTAAAAGCCTTTGTCTCGCCGTAGGGATGTTCATCGGCATAGAGGATTTCAATAAGGCCGTCCGGTCCGGCGATGAGGGTCCACTTAAAGCTCAGAGTATCGCCTTCGAGATCGACGCTGGCGCTGCCATCAAGGGTGACTTCGTCGCTTAGCGTGACTTCCTGATCCTCGCCGGCATTGGCCACAGGCTCGGTATTGTCATCGACGCCCAGGTACCGCGCGCGCGCGATGGCCGTCCCGCCGGCGAATCCGTAGGTGTTGCCGACCATATCCATATCCATATAGCCAGTTCCAGCGTCATGGTAATCCACCCAGTCCCAGTTTCGTCCGCCGTCCGTTGTAATGAACATGCCGCCGCCAATGGGCAGGCTGCCGGCACCGTACATGATCGCGGCGTAACCCAGGTCGTTGTTGATCATATTAATAGCGCTGATGATATAGTTGGCGAAGGGCACGTCCGGCACCGAATCCGGCATGGTGGCGCTCATCCAAGTATAACCGCCGTCCTCGGTGTATCGAATGCGCTCGTTGCCGTGATCGCCGTAACTTTCTTCCGTGATGACGACGCCGTATTGCTCGCTGGGCATGTCGATGCGGCTGGCGTACCAGTTCATGTGGTCGGTCAGCGCCTCCCAGGTTTGCCCACCATCCAGCGTCTTATAAATCCCCTCATCCAAAATGGCCTTTTCCGAATCGCGCCGCTTTTGTTCCCATTGCCATCGATACAGGGGCGAGGTCAACCATCGAACGCGGTGTTGACGAAACTCCGCCGGATCGTCGGCCTGGATGCTTTTGGCATCGTCGCTGTCATCCCAACCACTGGTGACATAGCCGATGTTCTCATCAATGAAGCTTGATGCGCCGAGCATTGCATCGGCACTGCTCACCGGACTCGGCATAATGGTCCAGGAGGCGCCTGCGTCGTACGTGGCAAGGATCTGGTTCGGCGATGCCAACGCTAGGGCGAATGTATCGGTCACGCATTCCAGATGATCGACTGACGAGCCAAATCCCATCATGCCCGAAAGATCCACTTCCTCCCAGGTACCCTGCTCTCCGGCGCCCTCGGAGCGCCAGATGCCGCCTCTGAGGGCTGTCATTTGCAGGCCCCCCAGAAGCACAACGTTTTCATCAAAAGCGTCCGCGACGATCACCATGGGAAAACCTTCGACATCGGAACCGCGCAACACTTCGTAAACGTGATTGCCACCGTCGCTGGATTTGACGGCCACGATCATGGCCTCCGCGGTCTGCAATAAGGTTCCACCAACGAAGGTGTTTTGATCCAGAGCGGCAATGCCGAGCATGGCGAATGTTGGCCCCGCGTTTTCCTGCCCCATATATTCCCACTGCCCGGGCGCGGCAGCGAATGCCGGCGCGGCAAACACAATAACGATCAAAGCGATAATCAACTTTCGCATTGGTTTTTCCTTTCCGAAGGAATTTCAATCCCGGTTATTAACCCCTAACAACGCAGGAGAAATTTATTAAAACTCCGATTGACAAGCTAGCGCTCTATGCGAAATTGTCAAACGAATTCGGACGCGAAATATCACGGATTCAGCGCTTGCCGACTCTTGTTGATGAAAAGGGACGCGGCGAAACAATCGAAGGAAAGATGGCTGAGAAAACAACGCAAACTCCGGGCGATTGGAATGTACGCGCGATCAAGGAAAAGACGGGCGAAATGATCGAGTACGTGGTCGTCGCGGAGCGGATTCTCGATTGGCACCGCCGCCACGACATCCGAGGCCGCAAGGGCGCGCCGGGGGTGACGCTGGCCAAGATGATTGCGGCTTATCACCGCCTCGGCTACAAGGGCGACCGCAATATCACTTATTTCAAGGATGAAACACCCGATGAGACCGTCGTCGAGACTGGAGCCTTCATCTATGCGTGCCTGGACGGCTGGAAGTTCGAGGCTTGGCAGGATGATGAGGACAAAAGACGCATCCTCACCACCCTAAGCCTGCTCAACTGATTCAAAAGCCGCTTTAAGTGCAATCCCAGATAAAAATCCGGGCTAAGCTTTACTCGGGCGCGCTTGTTTCTTTTTCAGCCTCGACTTTGGGCGCAGTGAGCGCTCCGGGAATCACGGTCGCGGGGGCCGGAGCCGCAGAAGCGTAGGTATCCAGAACTGCGTCGTTATAGCGCACTTCCGCAGTTGCTTTTAGGCCGTCAACTATCTTTTTGTACTGTTCCTGCTGATTCTGGCGAGCCAAATGCTGGGTGATCTGGCCTTTGACTTCCTCAAAATCCTTTGCGGCCAGTTGCGGCGTTTCGTCGTAGAACTTGCGCAATGCCGCTTCGTCGGGTTCGCTTTGCAGTTTCGCCATCGCCTCTTCCAGGTATTTGGAGGCGATAACCTGCCTTTTCATCAGCTCGATTTGATCCTTGATATCCTGACGATCTTGAAATCCCTCTTTAACGGCCGTTTGATGAACGAGTTCCATTCCGATGATGTTGTCGGCCATATTTTTGATGCCCTCGGCGCCGGACAGCTGCGCTTTGAGGTATGGAGGGAACTGCGCGATCATCTCATCCATCTGTTTCTTTGGGACGGGGGTGTTGTTGACCCAGGCGATGACCTGGTCGTCGCTCAGTTTTTCCGTAGCCTCGGCCTTTGGGGCTGTTCCGGTTTGCGCCGGGGGCGTGCAGGCGGAGAGGCAAAGAAATGCCAGGGCGCAGGCGCTTAAAACGAAGAACTTGTACATGGAAGTTTCCTTTATTTGTTTGTGGTCAGTCCGATCCATAGGGACTTTTACTCTAAGATGCCGCCTTGTGTCAAAAGCCATTCACTCTCCCATGTCAAATGATAAACATAGTCGCCATAAATTCGTAGCGGGTTGCAAGGCGAATCTATTTATGCCATTTGTTGTCGCGATGGGATGGGAATTTTCTCGATCTGGGTGGTCAAAAAGCAATCTCTCCTTCAGAATCCATGTGAAAGAGGGTGATTCATGGCGCAAGCGAAAAAGGGCGACTCCGTCAACGTTCATTACACGGGCACACTGGACGACGGCACGGTTTTCGATTCTTCCCGGGATCGTGATCCATTGTCATTGACAATCGGCGAAGGCAAGGTGATTCCGGGCCTTGAAGAGGCTATCATCGGCATGAGCCCGGGCGAGTCCACCACCGCCAATATCCCGGCGAACCAGGCTTACGGGCCACGCCACGATGATCTGGTTGCCGAACTGCCCGCCAAGGATTTTCACAACGGCGAGCCGCCGGAAATCGGCGAGTGCTACCGCATTCCCAATAGCGGCAATGGCGACGGAGAAATGATTGTCACGGTGACAAAGATTGCCGATTCCAAGGTGACCATTGATGCGAATCACCCGCTGGCTGGCCAAAACCTCAACTTCGAAATCGAATTGATCTCCATCGGATAAAGGCTTAGGCGACATCGCGGGATATATCTGGACAGGGCTTAGGGCTTGAGGGGGAAACAATTCCGCATCACGAATGGCGAATTCATTCCGCATTCCGCATTTCGCATTCGAAATTCCGCAGTCCTTCAACCTATGCAAAATTCCAATATTTTTGGCTTTAAAAAATGTTTACACCCACATTGAAGGGTGCTACAAGGATCGCGAAAATCCTGTAACTATCAGGACTTTGAGAACAATTCCGGAAGGAGTGACGCTTGGCTTTGGGCAGCTCACTTGACTGCGGAAACGAGGAAAGAGAAAAAGGAATGTCGAAGAAGTTATTCGTTGGAAGTCTGAGCTGGAACGTTGACGATGAGTCATTGCGAGAGGCATTTGCCCGCTTTGGCGAGGTTACCGAGGCCAAGATCATTCTTCATCGCGACTCAGGCCGCTCACGCGGTTTCGGATTCGTAACCTACAGTGATAACCAAGCCGCCGCCAAGGCCATCTCAGAGATGAACGGCACGGAACTGGACGGGCGCACCATCAAGGTGGATGAAGTGCAGGACCGCGAATCTCAAAAACGGGGAGGCATTCTCGGCAGACGCCGCTAGTCAGCCCGACCTTCAGCAAACAATAAGCGAAAACCGTTTCATGAAGTGAAAGAAACTATTCCAAACCCGGCGCCCACTGCGACGCCGGGTTTTTTTGAAAATTGGTTTTTTTATGACATGACGCTATGAGTCATCCGCTTCCAACCGAAAGCGACGCAGGCCCATATTGTAAAATGCGCCGCCGAACCATCCGTCGGACAGGCTGCTGATGATCCAGCCACCGAGGCTGTCGTCATCGAGAAACTTGCCGGGAATCACCGTCGGTATCGTCATCGGTCGTGTCATCATCAACGTTTGTGTCGTCGTCATGGATCGTATCATCATCAATGTCGTCGCCAGGATACGAAAGGCCACCAGCCTCGTCGTCAGCCTGCCCTGAGCCTGTCGAAGGGTCATCGCCGTCTTCGCAACTGGCGGCGAAAACCGACGCAATAACCGCCACGCAAAGCACAAACAATATTCTGGGAGCAGGCTTTTTCATACCGGCATTTTAACGCATGGCGGATACCTGCGCAAATGACGCCAAGCGGCTTGCCATTTGCCTTTTGTGCTCTTAAAATCTGTTAAAGATTGACATGGAGAATAAAATGCGAACGTCGGTACTGTTGTGGACTTTGGTTTTGGCTTGTCTGCTTTCCTTTTCTATTTCGTGCGGCGGAGGCGGAGACGACGACGACGATTCCGCTGACGCGCCTACCGACGACGACGTTGATGATGATGTCGATGACGACACGAGTGGCGACGATGACGTGGACGACGATGTTGATGATGATGACGATGTCTGGAGCCCGGGAGCCACTGGCGAGGCTGTACTTGCCGACAACGCCAAAGTCATCGAAGAAGAGCAGGCCAATGAGGCAGAGGTCGAGGACGACGCACTGACATTTCCAAAGGATGGCAATGAGAATCTTTTTGAACTGGAAGTCGGGGATGTCATTGGTTCTGCTGGGGAGAACGCCTTTTTGCGCAAGGTTGAAGATGTGTATGAAGATGGCGACTCGATCATAGTCACCACTGGTCGCGCCACTCTGGAGGATGTTTTTGAAGAGGCCGACTTCGTTATCGAGCTTGATTTTGCTGGCGACCGGGTTGATCCCTGGCTAAACGAGAACCTCGGCGGCACAAACATATTTAACAGCACTATTGGCGGCGTTCCCTTGAGACTGGATATCAGCGAAGGGTATTTGTATTTCGCGCCGGTTTTTCGCTTCGAACATGTAATCGGCACTCCTTTTCTCACGCCCACTCTGTTTGATTTTTCCGTTCAAGCGCTTTTAGAAGCGGGGATCGAGGTGGAGGCGCAAATCGGCGGGGCGCTGCCGCTGTTTAACAAGGAAACGGAAATCAACATTTTCAAAACACATCTCCCCATTTTGGTTGGGGGGTGGCCCATCGACATCACACCATCGGTCAACATCGTGCTGGGTGTGGAGGGCATGGTCAACGCGCAATCGGTGGTAACCGCTGGCGCGGAGTTGGTGTCGGATTCGCAAGCCTGGTTCAACGTATTTGGCAACGTCCACTATTTCTCAGATGATAACCCGGAGTGGAAATTCACCGAATCCCACGCCTTTGACTGGAATCCATACGGGCCGACTTTCGACAATGAGGTTTCCGGGTACCTAAAAGTCTATGCGCGGCTGGAAGTCGAGATGCAGCTATACGACGTGGCTGGCCCATATGTGCAGGCCGGTCCTTACGGCAAACTCGCTTTACAGCTTACACCCGATTGTCATTGGGACCTTCTCGCAGGTGCCGAAGGCATTATCGGAGCCAATGTGGAAATGCTGGGCTGGAATATCTACGATTACCAGGCCGAAATATTTGATTACGAAGTCCCCATCGACGATGGCGACTGCGCCACAACGACTACGACAACAACCAGCACAACAACAACCAGCACGACCACCACGACAACGCACATCACGACAACGACAACCACCACGACACCGACGACGACAAGCACCGTAATTGCAACAACAACGACGACAGTATCGACTATATCAACGACGACTACGACGCTGCCGATTTTGATAACGGGCGTAGCGCCGCTGACTGCGGATTTGGGTGCGTTGACCACCTTCACGGTAACCGGTTCGAACATGCCTGACACGCTGGCGGCTTGGATTGACCACTGCGTCGGTATTACATTCATTGATCGAGAGACAGACCAACAGCAATTTCAGTGTACGCCAATGTATGACACGGGCCTGCAGGATGGTGTGATAAGAGACCACCCGGATGGAGCATTATTGCACAGTTTCGAGGTGAACGTGATTGATGACACGACAACGACAACGACAACAACGCCAGGCACGACCACAACAGCGCCGCCGTCCAGCACAACAACGATTATTTCGACAACCTCAACAACTTCTACTACTGACGCTTGTGAAGGTTGCATAATAGATGAAATTTGCTACGAGAATGGAGAAATTAATCCTGATAATGTGTGCGAAATATGCAGTGAAGCCATATCGATTACTTCTTGGGCCGACAACGACGGTGTTTTCTGCGACGATGGCGTTTTCTGTAATGGCGCTGATGCATGTGATGCCGGGACTTGTTCCGTGCATGTTGGTGATCCGTGTCCGGATGATGGACAGTTTTGTAACGGTGACGAATTTTGCAACGAAGCACAAAGTCTATGTGAGAACACAGGCGATCCTTGTGAGTCAGTAATTGAATCCTGCCAAGAAGAAGATGAATACTGTCAGCCCACGTGTGTCGGAGTGCAGGTCAACAATGGCCCGTTGGATGAGGACAACGACGGTGATGGCTACTCGGAAAATATTGGTGATTGCAACGATGGCAACAACGCGGTGAATCCGGGTTCGACTGAGGTCTTCGATGGCGTGGATAACAACTGCGATGGAGTCATTGATGACGGATTGGATGAAGACTGCGACGGCTACCAGTCGGAGGCCACCGGCGGCGACGACTGCGACGACAACAACTGGCAAATCCATCCCGGCGTTGCCGACGACGGATTGGACTTCATCGATTGGAACTGCGACGGAGTGATTGGCGACGCGGCCAGCGGCAACGCGGACGGCGACGGATTCGCGGCCCTCGGCACGAGTGGCGGGGTTCTAGACTGCGACGACAATGACGCCGCCGCCTTCCCCGGCGCCGCGCCCTTGGACGACGCCATGGCCTGCATGAGCGACTGGGATGGGGACGATTATGGAGACGACCAGGCCGTAGCGCCCATCATTTCCGGAACGGATTGCGATGACGCCGATTTTCTTTCAAACCCCGGTGCGCCGGAACTGGCCGACGACGGCATCGACCAGGACTGCGACGGGGGGGACCTTGTGCGTAGCGACGCGATCGGCGTTTTCGTAGCGACCTCGGGTGACGACACCAATCCCGGCACAATGGCTGCCCCCAAGCGGACGATTTCTGCTGCGGTCGCGCTGGCCCAAGCGACGGGCAAGTCCGTCTTCGTCGCGGCGGAGAATTATGCGGAAGACGTGGAAACGGAAGTCTCTCTTTTCGGCGCTTACGAATCAGCGGGCTGGACCAGAGATATCGACGCCTACCTTACGACCATCAACGCCTCGGGATCCACGGCTGTGAAGATAAGCGGCTCAAATCCCGTGGCGATTCAAGGCTTCACCATCAATGGCGGATCGCCGACAGGCGAAAATAGCTACGGCGTGTACAACTACGCCACGGCGACGCTGGTGGACAACACAATCAACGGCGGGTCGGGCTACGGCGTGTACAACAACTACGGCACGGCGACGCTGGTGAACAACACCATCAACGGCGGGTCGGGAGACAATAGCTCCGGCGTGCGCAACTCCTCCGGCACGGCGACGCTGGTGAACAACACCATCAACGGCGGGTCGGGAAACTCCTACAACTACGGCGTGCACAACAACTACGGCACGGCGACGCTGGTGAACAACACCATCAACGGCGGGTCGGGCAGCATCCGCAACTGCGGCGTGGCCAACTGGGGTACGGCGACACTGGTGAACAACACCATCAACGGCGGGTCGGGCAGCACCAGCTACGGCGTGTACAACAACTCCGGTATGGCGACGCTGGTGAACAACACCATCAACGGCGGGTCGGGAAGGATCCGCAGCTATGGCGTGGGCAACTGGGCTACGGCGACACTGGTGAACAACGATTTCTGGGGGCTGTATATGGATTGCATGATTTACGGCAATGGTTGGCAGGAAAATACAATCGCCGAGGTCAACGCCTGCGCATGGTTCGGCTGCGATGAGGCGTCGAGCAACATCAGCGCGGACCCGCTTTTTGTCGATCCGACCGGCGGCGATTACCACCTTCAGAGCGGCAGCCCGTGCGTCGACGCGGGTATTGACCCCGTGCCGGATTGGGGTCTCGTGAATTTCGACTTCGATGGCGATGCACGCCCATACGGCGCAGGCTGGGACATCGGCGCTGATGAATGGATGCCGTGACGCGCAAAGTATGAGGTAAGAAGTATGAAGTATGAGTGCGGCTGTGTAGGAGAGACATTGAAGGCTTCGTAGCTTTAGCGAAGTAGGCTTGTCGCGACTTTGACCGAATAATTGCAATGGTTACGACTCTGAACGTCGTTGCAACACAGCCGGGGGCGGCTGTGCCACACACGCTGTGGTTTTTGAAGACAAAGAATATTTCCTTTCAGAGCCTCACGAAGGAAGGTGGCTCTCTTATCCCACCTCCTTTTTCTCACGTCTTGGCTTGACGATCCGCCGGTGATAAGAAGGTGCGTTGCGTTTTGCACTCAGGCGAAGGATTTTATGAGCGACATTCAAAAAACATACGACGAGCTTATCGCGGACACCAAAGAGATTGCGCTTTTCGACGCCATCCAAAACATACTGGGTTGGGACCAGGAGACCTACATGCCGCCCAAGGGCATAGATCTTCGCTCCCGGGAAATGGCGCTTTTGGCCAAGGTCGCGCACGAACGTGCGATCCATGCGAAGCGCGGCGAATGGCTCGAAACGCTGGACGCCGGCAAGGGTTCGCTGGACCCTGACCAGAAAGCTTCGCTGAGGGAACTGCGCCGCGATTATGATTTGCTGACCAAGCTGCCTTCGGAGCTTGTGGAACTTGAGGTCCGCACGACATCGCTGGCGCAGCCCGAGTGGGCCAAGGCGCGAAAGGAATCGGACTTTTCCCTTTTTGCGCCGTGGCTGGAAAAAATTATCGACATCAAAAAGAAGGTCGCCGAATGCTGGGGTTATCCCGAAACGCCGTATGACGCCTTTTTGGACCAGTACGAACCGGGGGCCACGGTGAAATCCACTGCGGCCAAACTCGAAGCCATGCGGGAAAAGCTTGTGCCCTGGGTAAAAAAAATCACCAACTCTCCCAAACAGCCCCGCACCGATTTTCTTTCCCGGGGCTACCCCGTGGACAAGCAGGATGCTCTGGCCCGCTTTGCGATGGGGGCCATCGGCTACGACACGAAGGCCGGACGTCTCGATGTAACAACGCATCCTTTTTGCAGCGGCATGGGCGACGACGTGCGCATCACCACCCGCTATCAGGAAGACGAACCCTTCGCCTCGTTGTACGGCGTGATCCACGAAACCGGCCACGCGCTTTACGAACAGGGCACAAACCGCGACCACCACGGCGCGCCTCTCGGGCAGTCTTCGTCCATGTCCATCCATGAATCGCAATCCCTTTTCTGGGAGAATATGATCGGGCGCTCGAAACATTTTCTGCGTTTTATCCAGGGGCACATCCGGGAAAGCTATCCCGCGCAGCTCGCTGACGTGAGCTTCGACGAGTTGTACGCCGGCATCAATGTCGTACGGCCTTCCTTCGTTCGCGTGGAGGCAGACGACGTGACCTACGGCCTGCATATCGTGGTGCGTTTCGAGATCGAAAAGGACATTCTTGCCGGGAATCTTTCGGTTTCCGAGATTCCCGCCGCCTGGAACAAAAAGATGGAGCAGTACCTGGGCATTACGCCGCCAAACGACGCGCAGGGCTGCCTGCAGGACATCCACTGGTCTTTGGGCGCCTTCGGATATTTCCCGAGTTACGCGCTAGGCTCAATGAACGCCGCGCAGATCTTTTCCGCGCTGCGCCGCGACATCCCGGATGTATATGAGCAAGCTGAGCAGGGCAAATTCACCGAGACGCTGCAGTGGCTGCGGGAGAAAATCCACCGGCAGGGTTGCCGTCATCTGCCCGACGATCTGATCAGGGATGTGACAGGCAAAGCCCCCGACGCCGACGATTTCATCGCGCACATCGCGGAGAAATTCGGCGAAATTTATCAGGTCAGTTGATGCGATCGAGGGTTTAGAATGAAATAATGGCGAATGACGAATTCATTCCGCATTCCCGAACCTCATACTTCATTCTTCAAATTTCATGCTTCATAACGGGCAAGAAGAAAAAGAAAGTCCGAAAGACGGTTGATCCAGGCGAGAAGGAAATCGTTTTGAATGAGATTGCCCGTCGATAGCTTTACGATGCGCCGCTCGCAACGCCGCGCAACAGCCCTGGCGCAGTCGAGATGCGCCGAGGCGAGCGATTCCCCCGGCAAAACGAAGGTCGGCGGGATATCGACCTTGGCTTCCAACCCGATGCAGTGGGAGTCCAACTCGGCCAGCGCCGCCTGGTCAATGCGTTGTTTCAGACGGCCAAGGCGCTCCGGCGTTGTGGCAATCTCCGCGCTCAAGATGAACAGTGTTTTCTGAATGTACACAATGCCGGCGAAGGCATCTGGTTTTTTCGCATGAAGCTTCGCGACACCCAGAAACGCGCCGAGTTCATCGACATCGCCGATAGCCATAAAACGCGGCGAGTCCTTGGGCAGGCGTTCGCCGGAATAAAGACTCGATTCCCCTTTGTCGCCGCCCCGCGTGGTGATGCTGATTTTTTTTGCCATGGATTGTACCTCAGAACTATTACCGAATATTAATCTGTTAATTTGCCGGTGACAAATCGTCTAAAGCCTTGTCGATCAATTTTATCAATCCGTCGGCAAGGCGACGATAGCCCTCCTGCGTCAGGTGAACGCTATCGGTAAAGTTGACGGCTCCACTCGGCGCCTGGTCGGATAGGTGAACAGGCGCTGCCGTGATTCCCGGGCGCTTTCCCATATCCAGCACGCATTGCCGAAGTTCATCGACCAACTCCTGGGAATCTTTCAAAAGCCGTACTTCTTCAGGCACGAAAATTGGTTTTCCATCGGCCTTAACGATAGCCTCGGCTAATTCATCAAGATTTATTTTAAAACTTTCTTCAATGGCTGTGTCTGAGCATCGCCCGGCGCCGGCTTTGTCTTTCCAACGAGCCGTCTTTTCGGCGAGATATCTATACAGAATGGAACGAGCCAGCATGCCTCTGAACTCACGCGATGGACGTCGTCTTTCATGAATCTGCCGCCTGGTTAATGGGCCAGCTTGAAATATATCATTATGTAGCATGTACACGAGAACGATTTCGGGTTTCTTTTGCGCCAGGTGGCGATTGAAGTTTTCCAGAATCTCGAAAGAGGTCAAGCCGGCAAGACCTGCGTTATAAATTTCGGCGCGCTCGCCGATAGATTCCTGAATGAGTTCCGAGGGATTCATTTCGGGGTCAATCTCGGAGCCGAACATGACGGAACCACCCAATAATACGACCGCCGGTCGGTCACGGCGAGGCTTATCATCGAGCAATTTTCCCTGACACATGAAATCTCGACCAACCTTTTGAAATGTTGGAGTTTCCTCAGGGAACATGGGCCAGAAAGTGTCTTCGGAAATTCCGCGCAGAATTTTGCCGTTGGGAAAATGCAGGCGCACCGCTCCTTCCATGCATAGCACGATGGCCAGAAAAATGATTATTGAAAGCGCCTGTGAAGCCTTTATCTGCTTTCTTCCGCGTATCGTTTTCTGAAGCAAAAGCATCAGCGCGGCGACGAATGCGGCCGGAATCGTCGAGGCCGGCGCGTATCCGCCCAAAACAATAAGCGCCGACAGCGCAACCGGAAGAAGGGAAAAAAGAACATACAATTTGACCTGCGATTTCTCAGACATCACAAAGGCGATCTTTATTAATACGGCTGTCATCAATGCGATGGCGAAGGGAGCGGGAGCATATTGTCTTGTGGTTGCGGCAAGAGCCATGCCGCCAAAAAGCACGATATAGGAAACCGCATCAAAGCGCTTGAAGCTGAGGTCAATGGCTCTGAAAATGAAAATCATGATCAACATGAAGCTAATAAAAGAGAAACAGGCGATCTCATAGGGACTTTTCTCGCCTTTAGGTCTGAGGCGATGAAGGATGCGCCCTCGTTCATCCATGAAATCCAAGCTGATGTCGGCATCGATAAGGCTTGCGTCGAAAACGGCGATGTCTCCACCCAAAAATTCGATTTTCAGGCCGAAGGGCGCCGGGAGGACATCTTCAAGGATGACACGGCTTTCGGAATCGATATTGACCGAAACCTGGCCATGACGACCGATGTAAACCGTCAGCGTGATGGGCTTGCCATCCACGATCAAACCGGCGTTAGGCCAAAAATCCGATGCGTCGAGCCGAGCCAGTAGGCGCGTGCGTCCGTCGGCAAAAACGGCGCTCGCCGTCAGCTGCCCCATTTTCCTCACGCCCAGCTCATAGGAAAGCATGCAAGGAACCGTCGCGTCCATTTCCAGCGGGCGCATATCTAAAATTCCGCCCGGCTTTTCGCCCAGTTCAATTCTGTTAAATCGCTCTGCGGCATGGCCAAACAACTTCAAGGGATCAATGTTGATCGGGATCAGAGCCTGCTCAACGGAAGAGATGATGCCGACGCAAAAAACGACGGTCGCCGCGAGGGCGATTGCGCCGAATATGGCGTTGACTTTGATGGTTCTTTTGGTGGACTTTCTCACATCGTCTTTCAAAAAAGAATTGGCGTCTTCTACCGTACTTGCGAAATGCGCGGCGAACGGCTTAAGCTTGGTTCATATTATAAGGCGATGATTCGCCGACGACCACCGCTGACTTTAAGAGGATAGTATGAAACGATTTATATGTGCAGCCATCGCATTCTTTTTTTTGGCCGTCCTTTGGCAGCCTTTCGCCCGCGCCGAGGACAAGGATCTTATCATCAAGTCAATGACCGACGAGATCAAGCGGTCTATGGATATTAAAGCCGAAGAATTCGACCCGCCATATTTCGTGTCCTTTCAAATACTCAGTTCCCGCTCCGTAATGATAGGAGCGCGCTTCGGCGCGATTTTCTCGGATCGACTTAGTCAACGCCGCGATATTTATGCTGAGGTGCGCGTGGGCAATTATTCCATGGATTCGTCGGGCAAGGGCGGCAATCGATGGGCTTATGATCCGGACCTGAATTATGAGGATATCCATCGTTACTTCAGGGCGCCGACCGAAGACAATTCCGAAGCCATACGCGGGCAGCTCTGGCTTGCGGCCGACAACGCTTACAAAAACGCCCTGGCCCAATATCTTGGCAAAAAGGGAAAGGCCATCTATCAGGCGCCGTCGCCGGAATCTGAACGTTTCGACGATTTTTCCAAAGAGAAACCGCAAAACTTTCGGGGTCCCGACGCCAATCTGAATTTCGATCACGCGAAGTGGCGGGATTTCGTTAAACGGATATCCGAAGATCTGAAAAAGGTCGAAGAAATCGTGGAGTCGGATGTCGATGTCAGAGCGGAGATCGAAACTCGCTATTTCGCCAATTCCGAAGGCGCGCTGGTCGTGGAAGACGATGCTCTTTTCACTTTCAGGGCCTCGGCTTTGACCTATGCAGACGACGGCATGCGCGTGCGGCACGCAGTTGTGCGCTACGCGGGTTCCGACAAATCCATGCCGACCGAAGGAGAATTGCGCGACGAGGTCATGCGGATGATTGAGGAGTTAAAAGCCCTTCGGGCGGCGCCGGTCATCGATCCCTACACCGGACCGGCTCTTCTCGACGGCCAGATGACGGGCGTTTTGTTCCACGAGGCCGTGGGCCATCGTCTCGAAGGCGAGCGCATGCGCGACACGCAGGAAGGGCAAACCTTCAAGGATAAGATCGGCCAAAGCGTTCTTCCGAGCTTTATTACGATTCGCGACGATCCGACCATGCGCTTTTGGCGGGACACGGAGCTCAACGGCTATTACCGATTCGATAACGAAGGCATCGCGGCGCAAAATGTGCTTCTCGTGGAAAATGGTGTTTTGCGAAATTACCTATTGTCGAGGGCGCCCATCGCCGGATTCGAACATTCCAACGGGCATGGCCGAAGCAACGGCTATTCGGATCCCATGGCCAGGATGGCGAACCTGATCATAGAGCCGGCAAAAACCCTCAGCAAAAAACAGTTGAAAAAGATGCTGATGAAAGAGGTCCGAAAACAGAAAAAACCATACGGACTGATACTACGGCGGGCCAAAGGCGGCGAAACCAGTACGAATAGAGTGAATTTTCAGGCCTTTGCGAACAGGCCGACGTTAATCTATAAAGTCGATCCGAAAACCGGCAGGGAAACATTGGTGCGCGGAGCGGAACTTGTGGGAACGCCACTGATCACCATCTCTAAAATAATGGCGATGGACGATTCACCGCAGGTGTTCAACGGCTTCTGCGGGGCTGAAAGCGGTGCGGTTCCGGTGAGTTCCATCGCCCCGGCTTCTTTGGTGGCGGAAATTGAATTGCAGCGTTCGTCAGAGCAGCCCATGCGCCCGCCGCTCTTGCCGGCGCCCTTCGACAAGTCTGAATCCGACGCAAAAGCACCATAAGACCGCCAAGCACATCACTTGTCATAAGAAGATAACGCTAACACCGGGTTTTACTTTTTCATACACTGCGGGTAAGTTGTGCGCTCGCCTGACTCGGCTTTACAGGGCCGAACGCAATAGAAATTTTCGCCTGGAGGCCGGATGCGCCTGGCAATCGTATTCAATCCCTTTTCCTATAAATTACATGAAGAGAACCTGCGTGTTGTGCAGCGTTTTTTCGGACTGTTTCCTCCGCTTTCAACCACCTGGGTCGCCGCCATCGCCCGGCGGGCCGGCCATGAAGCCATCATCATCGACGCCAGAACCTTAAACCTTTCCAAGGACGATGTGGTTGACCGCCTGCGTGAATTCAAGCCGGACATCGTCGGTTTCATGATGACCACGTATATGTTCCGCGAAACCCTTGGGTGGGCGCAGCATATTAAAAAGCACTTGAAAGTCCCCATTATTTTCGGCGGTTATAATCTGCGGGTTTACCCGAAAGAATCGCTGATGAACGACACGGCGGACTTCGGATGCGTTTCAAGCGCCCTTGTCACGCTTCCGCGTTTGCTGGAGGAGCTCGAGGGTTCGCGGCGTTTCGATGATGTCCCCGGCTTGGTTTATAAGAATGAAAACGGTGATCCTACGCAGACGCCCTCACCGGAAAAAGAAGAACTTTTCTCCGATTATCCGATGCCCTGGCGCGGCAGCCTGCCGAACCACTTGTATGAGGAATTTCCGACGGAGCGCAAAAACTTCACCGTGATGGTGACCAGCAAGGGATGCCCATGCCAATGCACCTTTTGCGAAGCAGGCGGCACATCCCACAATCCACGCACTGTTGAACAGGTTGTAGACGAAATGCAGCATTGTCACGACGATCTCGGCATACGGGAAATCGATATTTTCGATTACGAGTTTCCCCTCAACCGAAAACGCACCATGGGAATATGCCGCGAGATCAAACGCCGGAAGCTCGACATTCTCTGGGCTTGCCGGTCGCGTATCGATTCCGTGGACGAGGACGTGCTGCAGGAAATGTCATCGGCTGGATGTGGTCGCATTTATTACGGCATCGAATCGGGTCTTCAGGAAGTTTTGGACCAAGTGCACAAGGGCATCACTCTTCGCCAGATTGAAGATACAATCCGCATGACCAAGAGCGTTGGCATCCGGCCTTTGGGTTTCTTTTTGACCGGCACGCCGGGTGAAACGCGCCAAACAATCGAGGCAACCCTGAAGTTCGCCAAGAGATTGGATTTGGATTACGTGCAGTTTTCAAAACTGACGGCCAAACCATTAACCAGCCTTTGGCGAAAACTCGTGGATGATACGGGATATGACTATTGGAAAGAGTATGTGCTAGGCCGCGCCGAGGAGGCTGCTTTGCCGCGTCCCTGGACAGATCTGACGAACGAGCAAATCGACAGTTTCACCAAGTCGGCCTATGTCCGTTATCATGCGCGCCTGGGATTTTTGCTGAAACACACCTTGAAAGTGCGCAGTTTCGCCGAGTTTATGCGAAAGCTCAGAGCTTTTCTGGAAATGATTTTCAGGCAGGAGAAACGCTCGGAAGACTGGATCAAAAAACACGAGGAATTTAAGGTTTATAATCCAGGCAAGAAACGTGACTCGACATAAAAGCGCGTTTTGACAATGTCATTCAAACCCGCACAACGGGTTAAAGGCTTGGGCGCCGCCGTCGTATTTAGCGCCTCCATCGCCATCATCATCCTTGTTATCATCGCCACAAGCTACAAAGCCGACAACCATTAAAGGTCATCGGCTTTATGCAAATATCTTGACCCCCTGCGGAGTCGTCTAAGATTTTATTGTCTGGCTACGAAAGCGCTTTGATCGCCTTGGCCGGACCGGCGATGCGGAAAACCGCCATGGCATTTTTCCCGCTGGTCGTTGCATAGGCATAGTTAACGTTAATGTTCTTGGCCGCCAATTTTTCCGTAACCGCCGCCATGGCGCCGGCCTTGTTGTTTAGGTCCACCAACAAAACATCCGCCGATGTGGATTTGAACTTGGCAATCTTCAACGCCTGTTTGGCTTTTGCGTAATCGGCGCAAACAAGCATCATTACAGCCTCTTCCCCTTGACCCCAGCCACAGGCCGAAATGAGATTCACTTTCGCGCCGGCCAGGGCGGCAAATATTGCGGCACCTGCGCCAGGCTCGTTTTTCATTTTAACGCTGATTTCCTTCGCTTTAACTACTTTCCCCATAATTCGCCTCCATCCAGCCTTGCGTTGTTATTAAGTTGCTCATGCAAATTCGATGGGAACGTTACTATGGAAACAGTGTAATGTCCAACGGGAAAAAAGAAAATGTCAGAACTCGAATGCCGCTTGGTGTGCAAACATCAATCTCCACTATCATTAAAAAGTAGCGTCAACGCAGGCATTCAAATCTTCATTGCAGTCCATCGGCGAGCAGGGATCGCCCTCATGGATGGAGCACTCACCGTAATAGCAAAGATCACGGCTGTTGCAAAAAAGTCCGTCGTCGCAGGGCGCCGCGTTGTTTTGAGTCCACTCAGTTTGGGTTTTTTTCACATCACAGATCAGGCAAACATTATTGGGATTCGTTTGCGCAGCGCGGTATCGTACGCCGTCAATGACGCAGGTTTTTATTTGGGCGAGTTCGTTGCCGTCATCGGATGTGTCGTCATCATCGCTGTCGTCGTCCTCAGTATGCACATCCTCATCGCCATAATTGATTTCCGCATCGTCGCCGTCGCCGCAAGTGAATGCAGAAAGGGGCATGACGATAAGCGCCCCAAGGCAAAAGCACAGCATGACAAATCGGCGATACTTTTGCGCGAGTGCGCTGCCGGGGCGGCGATCTTTTATCAAAATTCCAGCCAAAGATATTTGAAACTTTCTGATGTCGCTTTGATTAAAAAATTCATCAGACACCTTTCGATAAAACAAAAATATAACCAGCTTCAAGAAAAGGCAGCAGGCGATCCGCCCGGTCGGCCCATCGAATCAAAAGGCCGTGCAGAAGGCGCGTCGGCTTCCATTTCAGATGATGCCCGCCCAGTTCGTCCAAAAAGAAAAGGAGGCGTGGAAGGCGCTTGCGAGCCTTTTCTTTGTTTGCGCCGAAAAGTGCGTAGATCCCCGCCTTTACCGCAAGCCGTGCGATGTGCGCGGGAAAGAACCAGAAAAAATGAAAGAGCCAACTGAAAGCTCCGCCAACCTTTTGCATCGTCGCAATTTCCAGGTCCGCCTGCCGACATAGGGCCTTGATGGAGCCCTGCGTATAACGGCGAAATCCGTGCCTGCCGTATAGCGCGAAGGAATACGCCGAAGGCACGACGATCAGGGCCTTGCCGCCTTTTTTTAAGACTTCCGCCAATCCCCTCATAACTTTTGCATCATCCTCGAAGTGCTCGAAAGCCGTCAGCGATATAGCGAAATCGAATCCCGGTTCGAGCTTGTCAAGATTATGCGCATCAAGTCTGACGAACTGCCGCAAGAAATCCTCGGGTATTTGCTCATCGGCCCACGTCTTCTCGTCGCAATCAACGCCGACGTACTCGCCGCGAATTCCGGCGTCGACAAAGTACAGGGCGTATCGCCCCGAGCCGCAGCCGATGTCCAGGATTCGCGCTTTTTGCGGACAATGGCGCTTGATGTATTCGGGCGTCAAATACGAAAGGGCAAAGCGAAAAGGCGATCCGTACAAAGCCTGCTGAGATTTTAATTGGCTGTAATTCACTGGGTCCACATTTTCCAATTACGCAATTGAACTCGATGGATTCCTGTTCCTTTTTGCAGGAAACGAAGGTCCGCACAAGCCCACTTCATTTTTGCCATGATTTATGAATCGGCTGATATTTGCCTTTCTTGCTCCAGCCACTCAGCTAAATGCTCCGCGTACCACTGGTTAACGTAAGGCGGGGGGTGATAGTGACGATAATCACTGGACAGATCATCGGCGCGCAATTCGAAAACCGGAACGCCGGTCCCGGCGAAGTATGGCCAATAATCTCGGCGCATCACCGCGGGGCATAGGAAAACCATGTGCGCGGCCTTGTCTTTATTTTCGATCAGATACTTTTTCACTGTCTTGGCGTTTTGCGCTTCGTGCCATTTCTCCCACGTATCCTGATCCCCGTATTTCTCCCTTGCGTATAGCAGCGCTTGCCTATAGGTGCGCCAATGCGTGATGAGCAGATCGTTTAAGGCTTGCGGCAACAGATCGAAACGCGGGAAAACAGCCATTTCGAACCACAGGCGCGGGAACTTTTTAAAAAGCGGCTTCACAGGGGATTGATGCAAAAAAGCCCGCACTCCGCCGTTGGAAAGCGCCATGATCACCAGATCGGGATCAAGCTCACGCAAGACGATTTCAGCTTTGCGCGCCATTTGCATGCCCACATAAGCCGATACGCCAAAATTCCAGACTTCAAATCCACCGCCGTAGCTTTCGTTCAATTGTGCTTCCAGCCGTGCGGGCCACGTGTCCGCATCGTTCAATTCGGCGCCGTAAACGTTTGACCCGCCGACGATAACGATTCGAAATATTCCCGGTGCTTTTAATTTTGTCCGCGTCGGTCCCCTGGCTCCGAAGGCGTTTATCGTCACCGTGTGCTCATAAAATTCGTGCACGCCCGGCATCAGCTCAAAGAGCAGAATCGGGTCCATGACGACGCGATGAGCTTCGACATCCGTACTCTGGTAATAGAGGGTTTTCTTCACATAGCGCCAATCGAAATCGCCGACGCGCACCACCGCTTCGGCAAGGAGCAGCGAAAAGAGAAGGGCCGCCAAAAAAAGGATCACACTTCTTTTCAGCGAAGCCGGCTGGCCAATAAAACGTTTTCTTCTTTTCGCCTGTGACGGGAACATTCGTTCAATTCCGGATTTGAAACTGCTCACAATCAATACTCGCGTACAGATTTCCGCAATGCAAGGGAGTCGGCGTTAGGCGCATAAATCCAATATGAATTCATAACTTTGGCATAATGATTGTTCATAAAAAAATGCGACACCGGAGGGGCAAACCCGGCATCGCAGAAGGAGATTTGCCATGCCACAAAACTTTCGTTTCGGACAAGCCAATAAGGTAAATGCAAATATTGTTCCAAAAAAACCCCTAGTTATAACCAGCTAGAATCCTTGAGTTTATTTTCAGGCAGCTCCCTGTACCGTCAGGCTGATATGCCGAATTTCCGAGACTCTCCTCAGATTTTCGAGGTCCCTTAAAAAAATTCGGCAAGCCGACACTTTAATAATTTCTTTCGGAGACCTATTCATGAAGAAGGCTGCGCCGGAAAGCAAAACGAGCACCCGGAATTTGTAAATTTTTATTTTATTATTACGTTTCAAAATCATCCCGCTTATTCCGCGTATATGGAAGACCGGTTTTCACATACGCCCTTTATCAATTCCGCACGCAAATGGTGGCGGGGTGTATGCATTGGGCGGAGGGAACTGATCTGACTTAACCGGTAATACCAACGATTTAAGCCCCCCGCGAAAGTGGGGGGCTTTTTTTTATTGGAATTTCAACAAGGAGAAAGACAATGAAACAGACAAAGTATTTGCTTAGCGACCAGGAAATTCCGAAACATTACTTCAACATCATTCCTGACCTTCCCTGCGCGCCGCCTCCTCCGCTTGATCCCGACGCATATCTATTTCAAAAACGAGGGCGTCTCCCCGACGGGAAGCCACAAGTCCAATACCGCCATCGCGCAGGCGTATTACAATATAAAGCAGGGCGTCCATCATTTGATCACCGAAACCGACGCCGGGCAGTGGGGCTCCGCCCTGAGCCTTGCCGGCTCAGTTTTCGATATCGACAGCGCCGCTCCATTGGTAAGCCAACTGCTTGATGCCAAGCTTATCGAGGCGGTCGCTTATGGGCAGGATGAAATCTTTCCCGCGGCTGTGCTCTTTGCGCGCACCGAAGGGATCATCCCTGCGCCCGAGTCGGCCCACGCGATAAAAGCCGTTATGGTTGAAGCCGAGAAAGCAAAACAAGAGGGCAAAGAGCGCGTGATCCTCTTCAATCTGTCGGGACACGGCCACTTACGACGCCTATCTGTCAGGGAATATGAATAGCAATGTGAAATGAATCTATCTTGCATGATTGCGCGCAACCCCTGCCGGGGCTTCGTGCAGCCGGAACGAAAGGAAGCTCACAGCGAAACAATCGCGGAATTTGGGAACTTGACCTGCATGGAAAATGCGGTAAGCCTTGTTTTAGGAGGACGTTTGCGCCTTAAAAGGCACATAAAAATATGATTCAATACGATCAACCGGTTTACCGGCCCCCTTCGGAAGCTGACAGTCTGATCATTCAGGCGGTCATCGGCTGTCCGCATAATCGCTGCAATTTCTGCGACATGTACAAAGGCAAACGGTTTTTTCCGAAGTCGCAGGAAGACATCTATGCCGATCTTATGGCTGCGCGCCAAATTTGCGGCGACGGCGAACGGACAATCTTTCTTGCCGACGGCAACGCAATCGTTTTGCCCGCGCAGCGCCTGGCCGGGATTTGCGAGAAGGCCCGAGAGCTATTCCCCAAGCTTCAGCGGATCACAACATACGGATCAGCGAAATTCGTTGTCAAAAAGACGCCCGAAGAGCTAAAGCTACTTGCCGAATCCGGTTTGACCCGCATTCATATGGGGCTTGAATCAGGCGATACCCAAACCCTTTTAAACATCAACAAGGGCGCAACGCCCGATACATTTATCAAAGCCGGTCGCATGGTGCTGGACGCGGGGATTGAACTGTCTCTTTACGTCATGATCGGCGTCGCCGGGATGCAGCGCTGGCAGGAACATGCGGTCGAAAGCGCCCGGATCATCAGCGAGATATCTCCGACATTCGTCCGCCTTCGGACCTTTGTGCCGCGTGAAAATACCGTTTTATTTGATGAATGGAAAGCGGGAAAGCTGACGCTGCCCGACCCTTGGGAAGCCCTGGCCGAGACCAGGCTCTTCATTGAGAATATTGAGACGAATACAATATTATTCAGCGACCATCGCACGAATTTCATTGATATATCCGGCGCGCTTCCCGAGCAAAAGGATGAAATGATCGAAAGGATCGATCAGGCCGCCGCGTGGCCGAGAAACCAGTTTCGTCCCGACACCGCCGAACTCGTCAACTGGGGGCTTTAATCTAAAATGCTCAAGTTGCGTTTTCTCATGGACTCCTCATGCGAGGAGGTTCTGGCTTTTAAGACCTGCTGCGGGCAGCATGTCTTCGATCAGAATTTTGAAGTCCACGTCGAGAATTGCGGGGATGCGCCGATCACCCTCACAGGTCGTCTTGATCTGGAAACAAGGCAAGGACCGCGACGCATCGACAATCTGATGCCCGGCGGCGAGCAGACAATAACCCCCGGTGAGATCAGGGCGTTCTACTGCGCCATGGACGAAAGCCTTTGGGCGGATTCCAAAACGGCTTGCGTCCACGACACGCAGGGCAGGCGCTACGAGCAGAAGCTCTAGGTTCCCTCTTGCCGACAATAATGAATTGATCTTGCGTTATCTATTATCTATAATGCTATGCGTTTCGTCATCAAAGCATTAACGAATCGCTCATAACATCCTGTCTATCAGGAGGGATCATGCGCCATTATAACAGGCTCTGCGCTGCGGGGGCGATACTGGCTCTATTTTTTCTAACGACTTGTGGCCTGGAAGATTCCGGGGACATGGAGCAATTCACTTCCTCGTATGACGGATCAGAGGCGAAAAGCTGCTTCGTTTTCCAAAGCAAAGAAGAATTTCCGGTTGACGCTCCCGGCCCCAGCGAGTTTCAGGTAAACACCTATACGTCATCGGAGCAGTATTACCCGGACATAGCCGCGGACGCGGATGGAAATTTTGTCGTTGTTTGGACATCCGAGGGGCAGGACGGTTCCGGCGCCGGTATTTATGGGCAACGCTATAACAGCGTCGGCGCGCCGCAGGGTTCGGAGTTTCAGGTCAACTTCACGGTCGATCAAAGTCAGGCGCAGCCTTCGGTCGCGATGGACGCCGACGGCGATTTTGTCGTCGCTTGGCAATCCGAGGGGTCCGACAGCTCGGGCAAAGGGATCGTCGCGCAAAGGCTAAACGCCCTGGGCGTTCGCCAGGCAGCAGAGATATTTGTCAATACCACCACCGCTTCCGATCAGGAAAAACCGGAAGCCGCGATGGACAGCGCCGGAAATTTCGTCGTCGTTTGGGTATCGGAAAATCAGGACGGCGAACTCGGCGGCATTTTTGGGCAGCGCTTTGACGCCTCCGGCGCAGCGCAGGGCGTCGAATTTCAGATCAATACCACAACAACCGGCGACCAGGACTACCCGGATGTGGCGATGAACGCCGATGGCAATTTCGTCGTGGCCTGGGGTTCCGACGGCGCCGACGGCTCGGGTTACGGGATTGTCGCGCAAAGATACAATTCGGCCGGCGTCGCGCAAGGAACGGAAATCGATATCAATACCGAAACTGGCGGCTGGCAGATCGGCCCTTCCATCGACGTGGACTCCAGCGGCAATTTCGGCATTGCCTGGCAATCCTTCGGGGTCGATGAAGACGGTTGGGGAGTCGCCGCCCGCCTTTTTGATTCCAGCGGATCGCCGCTGATCGATGAGTTCGTCGTCAACACCTACACAACCTCGACGCAGGATAACCCTGATCTGGCGATGAGCGCCGGCGGAAGTTTCGTCGTCTCATGGCAATCCCAGGATCAGGATGGTGACGCCGACGGAATTTTCGGCCAGGAGTACAATGTTTCAGGCGCGCCGGTGGGCACCGAGTTCGCCGTCAACACCTATACTGCCGACGACCAACGGTTCCCCGCGGCCTTCATGATATCCGGCGGAAACTATGTCATCGTCTGGCACTCCTTCGGACAGGACGAAAGCGGCAACGCCATCATGGGCCGACTGTATGGCATAGGTTGCGAAAACAACGGGGATTGCGATGACGGCAACGTCTGCACGGACAACACTTGCGATCCCGACGGACATTGCCAAGTCGATTTCAACTCCGTTGCTTGCGACGACCTGCTGTTTTGCAACGGCGGCGACACATGCGACGACGGCGGTTGCTCAATCCACGTGGGCGATCCCTGCAGCGCCGAACTGTTTTGCAACGAAGCCGACGACACTTGCGATCCCGTGGCTCCTGACGAACCGGTCATAACCTTCATGTCGCCCGACTGCATCACAATGGGAGAGCAATCGCGCTTCGACATACTTGTCGAGTACTTCGTTCCCGACGATCAGGCTCTCATACAGGCCCAATTCCAACTCGGATGGGACTGGACTCTCGTGCAGATATACGATCCTCCGATCCTGAGCATTCCCGGAACATGGGATATTTCAACTCCGTCGTCCGATATCATCGACTGGGTTTTTGAAAGCGATGCGGGAAGCGGCGGCGGCGTGATGTCCGGGGAGTCGCTAACCTTTTCCCTGGAAGCCCTCCTCGGTAATGATGTTGATGATACGGAAGTCACCTTCTGGCTCTACGGCGATGAAAGCGGCGCGGAGCCTTACGAATGGGGCCCCTTCGTCAACAATTTTGAATGGTGCCCAACGACAACCACAACAACCACAACGACAACAACCGGCACACCGACGACCACGACCACAACCGTTTCCCCAACGACAACAACCGTTTCCCCGACGACCACGACCACAACGACCCCCACAACGACGACAACCGTTTCCCCGACGACCACAACCACAACGACCTCCTCAACAACCGTCACTAGTCTAACAACGACGACCACGACGACGAGCACCACCTCCTGTTCCATACCGACGACCACAACGACCGTCACCGTCCCAACGACGACCACCACAACCGTCCCAGAGGAAGTGCTTGTGACTTTCACATCCCCCGAATGCATTGAATCGGGCGAAATATCGCGTTTCGATGTCGAAGTTTATTTTTGGGTCCCCGATGATCAGGCGATCATCCAGGCCCAGTTTCTGTTGGGTTATGACTGGACTCTCGTCGAGGTTTTCACTCCGCCGGTTTTAAGCGTGCCCGGTCAGTGGACCATCACCACGCCTTCAGCGGACGTCATCAACTGGAGCTTCATCGCGGACAATCCCGAAGACTTCGGCGGCGTCGTCAGCGGTGAAACAATCACCTTCTCACTGGACGCCATTGTGGGAAATGAAATCGGCGACGATACGGCCTATTTCGCATTCTACGGCGACGAAAACGGCGCGCCTCCCTTTGAATGGGGTGCATTTGAACAGACATTCGAGTGGTGTACATCCACCACAACGACTACCGTCACGACAACGACTTCGACCACTACGACGACTGATGAAGTCGACGACGATACGGACGACGATGTGGATGATGATACGGATGATGATGTGGACGATGATACGGACGACGATGTGGATGATGATACGGACGATGATACGGACGATGATGATGATTCCGCCGACGACGACTTCGATGACGATTTTGTGGACGACGACACGAACGACGACGATACGGATGACGACACAGGCGATATTTTCGCGGATGATGATGCGGGTGATGATGATGACAGCGACAACAATGGATGCGGGGCAAGCTGCGGTTGCTGATAGCCCTTCATTGACCGCGCAAGCGTTTCGCCATTGCATAGATAGATAAAGTCAGCGGCTTTTCCTAAAAGCCGCTTTTCATCCTTGGATTTTAATGCGCATCTTTGGGGCGGTCTCATGAATCATCGACATGTCATTTTAGTTTTTCTTCTTACGGCCATCGGCGCATTCACGGCAATTTTTGCCTGCAACGACCTTGAAAATGAAGACGCGGTCTCGGCTGACCTGCGTGCGGGAGTGCGCGTCTTATCCATGAGCCTGGACCATCTCGATGTCTCCCTCTCGCCGAACGAACCCTCTTTTGAGACCATCGCCACGGAGGCCGGAGAGTTTACGAGCGTGTCGCTGGGCGATCATGGCTTGCGCGGCGAAATCGGCGCTCCGGCCATCCCGACATACGGCCTCATGTTCGCCATCCCGCAAGGGGCGCGGGTGAACATCGAATATGAAGAGGGAGAGATTGAATGGTTTGACGATGTTGCCCTGGCGCCCATGCAACCGCCGTCGCCGGATTCCTATGACGTCCCGCAGCCCGAGTTCGCATTCGACGATGCGGCCTACACCGTGGATGAATTCGTTCCTGCATCTCCTGTGTATATGGAAGAAGAGAAGATTATGCGTGGGGTGCGCGTGGCGAATCTGTGGATCACGCCCATTCGATACAACGCCGAAAATAGACGCATGGGCCTTATCACCGACATGAAGGTTTCAATCCGATTTTCCGGCGGCGAAGGGCGCTTTTTCTCAAGACCCCAGCTGCGCACGAAGGCTTTCGACAATCTTTTCGGCGGGCTTATCGCCAACCACCCCGTTTTTGAAAAACCCAGCGAGACCAAATCATTGAAGGCGGAAAACGAGGCGCGTTTCCTCATTATCACGCATCCCGATTTTGCCGAGTTCGCAAAGCCGTTGCAGACCTGGAAACGGCAAATGGGAATTTCCACGCTCATTACGACAACCGATGTCATCGGCGAAAAGAACGAGGACATCCAGGCCTATATTCAAAAGGCTTACGACAGCGACTCGCCGCCGGAATATGTTTTATTTTTCGGCGACGCCGAGTTCGTCCCGACCAACTATCGCACGCCCCATGTCTCACACTTCACATTGACGGGAACCGACCTGTATTATGCGTGCGTTGACGGCATGGATCATTATCCCGACATCAGCATCGGGCGCATCAGCGTGGATACTCCGACGCAGGCGCAGCAGAGGATCGAACGGATTATCCAATATCAAAAAGCGCCGCCGACAAAAGAAAGTTTTTTTACAACCACCTGGCAATTTGCTTTTTTTCAGGACGACAACCGCGACGGTATTGCGGACCGGCGTTTCACGCAGACCAGCGAAGAGATTTATCGATGGTTCAACGAGGTTTACGAAGACGGCGTGATCGAGTCGCATCATTGTTATTCGGCTGATGCGCAGGCCGACCCGGCGGCCTGGAACCAAAGCGCCAGCTATCATTATTTTCCTTCATGGTGGATGCATTCCGTGAAGGGGATTCCGCCGGAATTGACCCGGACTTACGGTTTTGACTGGACTTGCGATGCTGAAGATATCGCCGCCGCAGTCAACGACGGGACTTTTTTCATCACGCACCGCGACCACGGCAGCACAAGCGGCTGGGCGGCGCCGAGTTTTAACTCGATCAACGTTTTGGAAATGCTGAGCAACAACGAATACCTTCCCGTCGTTTTTAGCGTCAACTGCCAGACCGGCTGGTTCGACAACGAGAGCGACAGCTTCTTCAATCTCACGCCGGATTTTTATCTGTGCTTTTCCGAAGCCTGGGAACGGGCGCGAAACGGCGGCGCCATCGGCATGATCGCTCCCACGCGGACCAGCTTTTCAGGATACAACGACCGCTTGGTCTGGGGCTGGATGGATGCGCTGTGGCCAGATTACATCCCTGAATATTCCGGTGGGCACCCATGGACAAGTCTCGGTTTCATCCCGGCTATGGGCGATGTACTCAATTACGGAAAAATGTATCTTACAACCGTGTATCGGTCCGAGATCACGCGGAAGCTCGAAATCGAAATGTTCCACTGGTTCGGCGATCCCACCATGAAAATGTGGCTTGGTCTTCCCGAGGAACTGCGTGTTAATCACGACGAAACCTGCCGCGCCGACGCGCAGACTTTTGAAGTTGATGTGTTTGAAGACGGCGCAACCGTAACGCTTGTTTACAACGGCGAATTGGTTTCGACCGCCGTCGCCGAGCGTGGCGACGCCAATTTAAATATCGCCTCCGCCTTTACAGGCACAAGCGTCGCGACTCTTACGGTCACGAAGGAAGGGTACAGGCCCTACGTTGCCGACATTTTATTTATCGAGTGCGAAAGCGACGCAGATTGCTCGGACAATCTTTTTTGCAATGGCGTGGAAGCCTGCGTGAATGACCTGTGCCAATCCGGCGCATTGCCCGAATGCGGCGACGGCGTCTTTTGCAACGGGACTGAAATCTGCGACGAGGATGCCGATGCCTGCGTTTCGATGGGCGGCCCCTGCCCCGACCAGAGCTGCGACGAGGAGTCGAAGCAGTGCTTTGGCGACGCGCCGGACTTTGAAAATTTCGGCATTGATGATGACGACGACGACGCATCCGCCTGCGGAATGTTTTAACGCCAGCCAAAGATACTGGAAAACTTCCAAGGCCATAAGGTTTGGGCTCAGGGGTTAGACGAAAATAGGCAAACGCAATGCCGACAACTCATAATTCTTCATTTGCCACGCAAAGCTGCCTGTCTGACAAATCCCTTTAGGGATGCAGGAATGTAGGAGCGACATTCTTGTCGCGATTTTTTCGGTCGAGGCAAGAATGCCTCTCCTACATCGCGCCTGCGGCGCGATCAGCCCCGCCTGGGGCGCAGGCTTATCGACCGCATTCGCAATTCCGCATTTTCAAGCCCGCAGGGCGAAGGTTCGTAGCGAAGGGTGACTTGTCCGACGAAGCTTTGGCGAAGTCGGAAAACCTGGGTCCATGTTCACCTTATTAATCCAGACGAAGCCCCGTCAGGGGCGATACAATATTAGCCCCGAGCGTGAGCTCGGGGGATTAGGATCAATAATAATTCAGACGAAGCCCGCCTTCCTAAAGATCGTCCTTCACCTGCCGCACATCCTCGAAGATCGTGTTGTAGAAACTCGATGACAATTTGCCGAGTTCCTTTTTATCCGCCGTGGACCAGTGGATTTTGCAAAATTGGGTGATCTGCATTTTCAGGTCGGCTTTGATTCGGGTGATACAAGACGTGTTGTTGTCATTCAATAATCGAAGTTTAAATATCTGTCGCCCGCTATCGCGGGCTTCGTTTGAATATTGAATGATCCCTTTACCCTGGGTTTCCGACTTCGCCAGGGCTTCGTCAGACGAGTCACCCTGGGCTACAAACCATCGCTCCTGGCGGGGCTTTCGATCACAGCCGAGGGCGGCTGTGCCACATTCGCGGCTGAAGATAGCTGCATTTACAGCAGAGGGCGGTCGCTCGACCTTGAGGCTCTCGACAGGCTGTGCCACATTCGCGGCAGCCCTTCGACAATCAGGGCAGGCGGGTGATGACGACGACGACGCATCCGCCTGCGGAATGTTTTAAACCGGCGGACGTCTATTCATTCTACCAATTCGGCCCGATATATCCGTAATGCCTGCCCATCCAATAGGGCAGTAGGTAGTCGTGCCCGGTGCGCTCGCGACCGTTGTCGGCGCCCCCGTCTAGCTCGTAAGGACTGCGGTGCCAGAAACACATGTCGGGTTTTCTAAGATGCGCGGGAAGAGGATAGAGCGACTGCGTGGGCTGCTCGGGATTGATCTCGATCTCCGGATTGGCGCTGTTTTGAATATACCGGTCGCGCAGCGGCGCGTCGGAAAACATCCATAGCTGCCAAATAACGCGCATGATGGCATCCGGGTCTGTGCGTTGCGTCGAATAAAGATACCAGGGCGTAAAAGTGGGATTCGCCTCGACGCGGCCTCGTCGCATACTGAGCGCGTCGCCCGTGCCATACCAGAGCTGACTCGCAAATGCGGCGGCGTAACGCTCCTTTAATTCAGGATCATCTTCCATGCGCGTGAGCGCGGACATATTCTCAAAGCCCATATACACATTGTAATGCTTTGTCTGGTAGCCGAGATAAACCCATAGGAAACGCTCGGTGACCCAGGGATAACCGCGCTCGTCGATGAGTTCGTTGTAGATGTTTTCGTATTGCTGATCGCCTGATACGCGGTGGGCCAACTTGAACCACGCGAGGGCCGCGGTGCTCGCCAGGCCGTTGGGAAGCGGCACGCCTTCCAGAAACCAGCCGCGGAAGTCGCCAAATTGCGTCGGAGCGCCGTCGGCATCAACGATAATCAGGTTGTTAGCCCACATATTATCGGCGATCTCAAGGGTGGTCCGCCGAACGGGTTCGCGCACCGATTCGTCGTCAACCAAATCGTAAAGCCACGACAGCCCGACCAGCGCTCCCGAGTATTGATCGACGCTCACGTCGCCCTTCCAGTAATAGTCTTCAAATTCTCCTTCGCCTTCATGGTCGTCGGTTTCCGGCCAGAAGGTCTGAAACTCGCCCGGCCCCATCGGGGCGTCCTTTGGCATATAACTGCGGGATAGAAGACCGGGCACGCCGTTGACGCGGTTGAGAAGGTCCAGGCCGCGGGCGTGCAATTGCGCATTGGCCAGCGATTCCGGCCCCGGCTCCACGGCGTACCAAAAAGCGGCGCCGACCGAAGAATTGCCGTGAATGAAACAGGCGTCGCCCAGGTCGGTGTACCAGTAGTCGCCGCCTGGATCGTCAGGATTATCGGCGGTCACCGACAAGCCGTCGCTGTTATGACGCAGGTCGTAAACGTTCTGATAATTGCGAGCCTTTTTCAAAAGCGGGCCATCTTCCGCCGGGTTTCCAACCCGAATCCCGAAGGCTTCGCGTCCCGGACCGGTATCCGGGTCGGCGTCATCCACCTCGACGACGAAGTAGAAGATTGTCTCTTCCACATCCGGCGCCGTGCCGGACAATAGGCCGGTGTCGGGATTGATGGTCAGTCCTTCGGGAGCGCCGGGGTCAAGCATATAACTGCGCAGTTCATCCGTTTCCAGGATTCGCCAGTTGGAGTATGGCGGCGTTCCGCCCTCGGCCTCGAATGGGTATTCATAGGGCTGCCCCGGCTGCGCGACGGGCGGGAAATCGTGAACGATCACCGGCGCTTCGGGCGGAGGCTGCGTGTCGTCATCGGCGTCGTCGTTGAGATCATCGTTCAGGTCGTCATCGAGGTCATCGTCCAGATCGTCATCAGCGCTGTCGTCGTCCGGATCGGCATCATCATCAATGTCGTCATTCGCAGGGGTATCTTCATCGCCGGACGAATCGTCGTCATCATCGTCCGCGCAGGCCGCCAAAGTGAAAGTCAGTGTCAAAATTAGCAGCAGCAATAATCGGATGGCGCGTAGATGAAGCATTTTTTCTCCAATGCGATGTGTTTGGCAGCGCTCATAGCAAGGTAGAAAAGCGCAGTGCGTGAGTCAAGCGATCTGGGCAATCCGATCATTAGTGTAATTAGCGTACCGGAAAATAATCCCATGGGATCTTATTTTAGCCAGTTTTTCGTGTAGCCGGGATCGATTCTGAGCATCTCCGGTATTTGCGCGACCCATTCATTGTCCTGGCCGGCGCGATAGGGGCTGATATATTCCCAGACGATTTGCTTTGAGGCGGCAACTTCGATGACTCGACCGAATCCCGACTCGGTAATCAGCACGTTTCCGTTGGGAAGTTGTTGGAAGGATCCCAATTTTCGTGAATAAAAATCGCCATCGGCTTTCCCGTCGTACACCCACAGGATACGCTGTTGAAACGGCGTAAAGCGCATGACTCGGCTTCGCCTGCCCAAACCCCGATTGTCGAAAACCATGATCGATCCATCCGGCGCAAGCTCAGGTTGGTGCTGCTTTATAAAAAGACCGGACATTCCCCAGACAAAGGTTTCTTTTTCCAAATCGACAATGCCGATGAAGTCCCGATTGCATAAAGAAACGAGAACATTGCCCTTTTGAAAAATTTCGGACTGTCCGATGAGTTTTCCATCCAGCCATTGCAATGTATTTGCATGAAACACATCTCCCGAAATATTCTCTTTATCCACCGCGGACCAATAGGGAGAATTTGCCAGACATTTGAGTAAAGAAGTCCGCTTGATTTCATTTCCACCGGGGTCGAGGACCGTAATAAAATCCTCCAAAATCGGCTGCTCGGCATTGTATTCAGGAAGCAGGCGACCCTCGCGGATCAACACAAAAATGTTCCCCTGGGGATCGATATCAAGATCATGGTGGGCATAGGCATCGTATTTCCACAGGAGATTGGAGTCTTTGTCGAGTTTGAATAAACCCAGCCCTTCAAATATCACCAGGAGATCGCCGTTTTCAAAAAGACGGCAGCGACGCCAGAACTGCGAATTGAAATCCTTTTTAGCCTGATGCTCTTCGGATCGCTCGGGCCAGACTTCCAGGTAAGACTTTGCCCACTTGTGTAAAATTTTGCCTTCCATATCCATCAGGATCGCCTCCGGCCCATGACCGGAAGTGAAGAGGTTGAGACCTTGAAAAGTCTTTCCTTCCACCTGACGTATGACGCCGCTTTTTTCTTGCGCTGTGTTGACGCCCGCCAGATATCCAATCGATTTCAGCTTCCGCATTTCCTCGGCTTGCCGTTCGCTAAGATGTGCGCCGCTGTCGGGCGTCCTTGACTGGCCCCAGGCGCCGACAGCCGGCGGCGAGCCTACGATTTCGCTAAGGACGGTTTCTGAGTCCCGAAATTTTTCAAAATGAATCAGGTACTCGACGAACGGGTGCAAAATAAAAGTCAGATTGATAATTATCGAGACGGCCAGGAGTAAAAAAAACCACTTCCGGCTTTTTTCCGGCTTTTTTGCGCCGCCGGCGGACAGGTCCGAAGCGCCGGAAGTTGATGGAGATTGGTTTTTTTCACTGCCGGTCATGTTTGCGTATCGCCCGTGTTGGTCGTCGCTATTTCAATGCACCCGCTCCGCTATCAATAAGCCGCCAAAAAACGACGGCGGGGATATGAATATCGCCCGCTGCCGATAGAAAATCACCAAGGAGTTTTTTTACTCTTTATCATCACGGGCGTCTCGCTTCAATCCGGCGGGACGCCCGTTATTCTGTACATATTCGAGCGGATCAGACGACGCCCTGATCGATCATGGAATCAGCGACTTTAATGAAACCCGCCACGTTCGCGCCGTCGACGTAGTTGACGAATCCGCTGTCCTCTTTTCCGTGCTTCACGCAGGCTTCGTGGATATTAACCATGATCTGATGCAAACGATCATCCACTTCCTTGCGCGTCCAGGACAGGCGCATGGAGTTTTGCGTCATCTCCAGACCCGACACCGCCACGCCGCCCGCATTGGCCGCTTTGCCGGGAGCAAAAAGAATTCCTCCGTCCTGGAAAATCTTAATGGCTTCCGGAGTGGAAGGCATATTGGCCGCCTCGCAGACGCACATGCATCCATTTTTTATGAGCGTCGATGCGTCTTCTCCGCTGATTTCGTTCTCGGTAGCCGTTGGAATGGCAATATCGCATTTGACTTCCCATGGGTGACGATCCGGCACCCATTCCAGTCCGAAATGATCGGCGTAATCTTTGGCCGACTGGCGATAGACGGTCCAAAGATCCTTAAGAAATTCCAGTTTTTCTCCCTTGATGCCGTCTTTATCGTAAACATAGCCAAACTCATCGGCAATCGTCACAACCTTAGCGCCCAATTCATTGACCTTTTCAATGACATGGCTTCCAACATTTCCGTATCCGGAGATGGTGATCGTTTTCCCAGCGAATGATTCACCCCTGGTTTTGAGCATCTCTTTGGCGAAATAAACGACGCCGTATCCTGTCGCTTCGGGCCGGATTAACGAGCCGCCCCAATTGCGTCCCTTGCCGGTCAACACGCCGGTAAACTGCATGGTAAGTTTTTTGTACATGCCGAACAGGAAGCCGATTTCCCTGGCGCCCACGCCGATGTCGCCGGCGGGCACGTCGGTATTCGGTCCGATATGACGAAACAGTTCACTCATGAAGGCCTGACAGAAACGCATGACCTCGTTGTCGCTTTTCCCCTTGGGGTCGAAATCGGAACCGCCCTTTCCGCCACCCATGGGCAAGGTCGTGAGACTGTTTTTAAAAACCTGTTCAAAGGCCAAAAACTTTAAGATGCTCAAATTGACGCTGGGGTGAAAACGCAGACCGCCCTTATAAGGACCAATGGCGCTGTTCATCCCTATGCGGAAGGCTTTGTTGACATGAACCAGGCCCTGATCATCCACCCAGGCGACGCGAAAAAGAATAATGCGCTCCGGTTCGACGATGCGGTCGAGAATGTTCGCCGCCTGATACCGGGGATTTCGCTCAATGACTGGCCAGATCGACTCAACAACTTCTTGAACCGCCTGGTGAAACTCTTTCTCTGCGGGGTTTTTTGTCTTGACCTTTTCCATGAAAGCGTCGATGGAAGCGTACATCATTACCTCCGAAACTGTTGAAAAATAAATAGCGGGAATTGGCAGTGAAAACCGCATAGGAATGAATTCTGTTTTTCTGGTCCGGCGTCATGTAGCCTGTATTTTGAAAACATGCCGACGCAGCCTCCGTGCCACGAAGCTTATATACCTAAAATAAAAATACAAGCACCCGTTTTGAAAAAAAAGCCCGCAGAAAGCGGGCGTTTTCGTTGCATGACTTTTGGATTTAGACTGTGGGTGTCTTCTTTTTGAACAGTCTTTCGAAGAAAGTTGTTTTCTTTTGGTTGGCTTGTTGTTCCTTTAGCTTGATCAGTCTCAGTTCCCTCAGTGCTTCGACGGAGTTGGGATTGCAGATCAGCGCTTTTTCATATTGTTTCTCGGCGAATTCACTGAGTCCCTGCCGCTTATAAATCGCTCCCAGGAAAAGGTATGCCTTCTCGCAACGAGGATTTATTTCAAGAGCGCGACTGAGCGATTCTCTGGCTTCGAATTGCAGGTCGGCCATGGATTCGTTCGGGCGAAGCTGCAACTCCTCCTCGTCCGCGTCTTTCTCGTAAGGGATGTTGTATAGCGACCATGCGTAGTATGCGAGATATTCCGCCTCGTTGGGCGCAATCTCCAGGGCTTCGCTCAGGGCGTGGGCCGCGCGTGTGAATCGTTTTTCTTTCAGAAACTCAAGTCCCGCCTGATATCTTTGCTCGGCGGAGATGATGTCCTTCACGCCTCTGATCCTCGATGACTCTTTCTTCTCAGGCTCAATTCCGGCCAGTTCTTCTTTGAAATTGATGATCTTTTCTTGCGTGTTGAGCCGATCATAGGCCTCGTTCACCGCCCGAAAGATTTCTTCGACCTTGACCTTGACCTCGGTGCTGGCGCGCCCGAAAAAACGGTCCGGGTGAAATTCTTTCGCCAGTTTGTGATAGGCAAGCCGCACCTCCTGTTCCGTGGGGTTCTCGGTTACGGCAAGGAGTTCAAAGAGGTTGTCGGTGGTGAGCCTTTTGTATATCTCCAACACGCGGCGCCTGGCCTTGGCGTCCTCGCCGTCGCCGCCAATCTCCGGCTGCTCAGGCGACGTTTCCCCGGGTTTGGGCGACTTGGCGACCGGTTTCACCGAAGAAGTTTCCTTGTTGACGACCGGGGCGGCTGGCGCCGATGGCTCGGAGCCGTCCAGGATGATGACGTTCGGCGGCGACTCCTTCTTGGCTTTTTGCTTTCCGGTTTTTTTCGCTTCCTTTTCTTCCTGCGTGGCTTTGGCAAGTTCACGCGCCTCGCACACGACATCCTTTCCGTAACTCAGCGCCGTTTGCGGATCGTCCGTGGAATCGGCAATCGGTTCAACCATGCCGCTGACGATCATGGTGTATAAGACCTGCAATGTGCGCTCAAGCGGCAGCGAAGATTTGGAAACCGTTTCCTCGAAGCTCTTGGTTCCGTCGATAAAATCAACGAGATTGGACTCCGCCTGAGACATTTGCAGTTCCTGGAAGCGATAACGTCGATTGCCGCCCAGGTGCAGAAAACGCTGGCCGAAGTGCTTGGTGAGAGGAACAAGGCGGTCGTAATCGTAGAAAAGGCGAACGCCTTCACTGATAATATTGGCGACGGACATATCGACATTCTGGATGTCGCCTTTGACGCTTTCATCCTCGGTGAATTTATAAGTTCCGTCCCGCCAGGAAAAAATCTCGAACAGTTTTTCCCGTACCTGCATCTTGAGATAGTTCACCAACTGCTGCGGCGTCAGAAGCCCCATCTCCATGAGAATCGTACCCTGCAATCGGTTGCTGGATTGCATGAGCTTTACTGATTCCACAGCCTGTTCTTCACTAATGGTGCGCATCCGCACGAGAAAGTTGCCAAGATATTCACCGGGAAGACTCGTGTTCACGCACACGGGATATCCAGCCAAAATCTCGACCTCTTTAACCTTGTCCTGACTTTTCATCATCAGGCGGCCCGACTTGCCCATAACGTAAAGGTCGTGAAGTAGCTCGGGAAATGAGACGGATGAAAGATCGCCATCCAGCGCAATCGGCTCCTTTGCCGGCGCCGCGGCTTCAGCCACTTCGCCTTCCACAGTTTCTTTCTGAACAGGTTCAACCGGCGGGGGCGGCTCGCCGATCATCCCGATGATTTCCTCGATGAGTCGGGAAAGCTGAAAAGGTTTTTCGACGAAAGCGTCGGCGCGATATTTCACTTTGGCGTCGTGCTGCATTTTTGGAGTTTTATAAACGGCGCTCATCAGCATCACCGGTGTGATTTCGCCGTCTGGGCGCGCCTTGATTGTCTTGCAGACATCCCAGCCGTTCATCTTGGGTAGCAGTACGTCCAGAAGAACAAGGTCGGGCTTCAGTTCATCGAACTGCTTGAGCGCATCCTCGCCATTTCGTGTGACGTATACCTCGAATCCCTTTGCGGCAAGCGCCGCATGCAGGATCTGGCCGATGTTCAAATCATCATCGACAACCAGAATCCGATTCCCCATTGCCAACACCCCCCCCTCGCATTTTTATGCGACCGAGCAATCAATCAAGCTAATAAAATATTCTAGAAAGAAAACAAGCGCACTACCGTGCACTGTATTGTCCTTTGCTTCATTTTTCAAGCAGGAGCCATTGACGACTTTGTAGGTCTAATCTCCGGCGGTGAAGGGACAAAAACCGGACAACATATCACCATCCGCATCCCCCTCCCGAATCATCTTGCTCATCACCGCCGACTTTATTGCCGCCATCCCCGTTGTCGCCCGACACGTCTTGATCGCCACCGTCATCAGATCCTTCACCCGTCTTCACAATCTCGGCATGTTCAGAATATTCCGAATCGCCGTACTCATGAAAAGCGGCGACCCGATAGACCAATTTTCGCGGCGGCGCCGACGTGTCAATGAACGTCATTTCGTTTTCCCCGACGCTTGCAACGGTATCAAACGCGCCTTCTTCAAAACGTCTTTCAATCCGGAATCCGCTTTCCGCCTCGGAGTTGTCCGTCCAGGTCAGCGACACGCCCGCATCGACAGGCACGGCATTGAGCATTGCGGGTCGGGCGGGCAGCGTGCGGGTTTGCGTCGTGTTGCCGGCTGGCGATTGACCGGCCTCATTGACGGCGTGCAACCGGTAAAAGACCATTTGCCCCTCGACAAGACCGGTATCCGTAAAGCTCTCGGCGTCGACCGGAACAAAGGCTCGCTCGGCCCAGGTTTCGCCGTCCGTACTGCGTGTCAGGCTCAGGTGGGTTTCCCCCTGGCTGATATCGGACCAGACCAGCTGGATGGACGACGACGACACCGGGTGAGCGGCCAAAGCTTGCGGGGCCGCCGGAATCGTCAAGGCAAAACAGGTTTCGGATTTCGGACCGATCCCGCCGCTGTTTTCCGCACTGATCGCCCAGGCCAGCCGCTGGGCTTCCCCGACAGTCGAATCCGTGTAATGGGCGGCGTCCGTGTCGGCGTATCCGATAATTTCCCAGTCTGGCGCATCGAAGGGTGTTTTTCGGTACACGATGAAGCGCTGCTCGCCTTCGGAAACGTCTCGCCAATGAAGAGTAACGCTCATATCCTCCCGACTCTCGGCTACAAGCTCAACCGGCGCGGCGCATAACGTCGTCGCTTGCGCCAGGTCGGCGCTTTGCGCGCCGCCTCCCAAACTAATGGCTTCGACGAGGTATTCGTAAACGCTTCCTTCACGCAATCCTTCGTCAGTAAACTCAAAGAGGTCCGCCGCCATTTCCGCCGCTTCGTGAAAAACGCTTTCTCCAGGCCCGCGGCGAAGAATTTTCTGGCTCGTTTCCCCTTGGGAGTTATCGGACCAAATCAAATGAATCGAGGAAACAGAGAGCGCGTGCGCGTGCAAATTTGTCGGCGCCGCCGGCAGGGATTGCGCGTACACGACGTTGGAATAGTAACTCTCAATTTCTCCCCGAACGGCCTTGAGTCGAAAGTAAGCGCCCTGCGCTTCCGTAAAATTTCCATACTCGTAAGACGTTTCATCAGCCGGCAGGTTTTCCAGCACCTGCCAGTCGCCGGTTTCGGATTCCGAGATTTCGAGTCTGAAATAATCCTCATCTTCCGATTGGTCGATCCAATCCAGCACGATGCGCGCACTGTCCAAAGCCCGTGAGCCGAGATTGTATGGCGCATCCAGTTCCGCAATCGGCAGCGACATGGCCGGATCGCCAAGCCACAGATACATCTCGATGTTCTGTTGGGTATAGCTTTCGTAAGTCGGATCGCCGGCAAAATGCGCGTAGAGATCGGCGTTGGCCTTGTTGAGAATATAGCCCGGATTGGTTATGCCGTCGTCGTATATGGCTTTGAACAGGTACTTGTTGAACTCGTCGTTGGGAATCGTGTAGCTGCCGTAGATCGATCCCAGCACCGCCGCCGCGCCGCCGGTGGGATGAATCATCCACGACTCGGCAAAGCAGGGATCATCTCGGCCCATGTCGGCGTTTTCGCAGGCGATGGAAAAAAGAATGGCCGGATGTCCGCCATTGCCGAGCGCCGCCACATCATCGGTATTGAAATATTCACCGAGGTCGGACCACCCGAGCCATGACACGGAGTTGCCGTGACCACGATAGTTGATGATAAAGCGGCCTTCGTTGATTTGCGCCGTCAGGCTGTTATTCGTGGCCTCTTCGCCTCCGTACTGCGTTGTGAATATAGGCGCCGGCAGTCGATATTCGTAATTCCTGACAGCCTCGCTGACTGCGGTGTACTTGTCGGGATAACCCTGGCGATGCGCCGTCAGCAAAGATATTCCCAGCCAGTCGCCGCCGAAATCATCGCCCGACCAGTAGAGAATCTTGTCGATCATGATAATGAGTTCTTCGTCGCTTTTTGCGGGAAGACGCCCGAGGGCGAGATCGGACAAATAATCATCGCCGTCCAAAAATGTATAGTAGGTATCGCCGTATTTTCCTGTCGCGCCTTCGATCCAGGGAATATGGTCCAGGCCCTTGTCGCCGATGAAAAGAACGTATTCCAGCATTGGCGGAGAGCTTTGCTCATAGACGCCGCGAATATAAGCCTTGATGTCCGCGGCGGGCTCTTCGCCGACGATTCCCTGCGCCGTGACGATTTCGACGCTGTGCCCTGATTCTGTGTGTCGGGCGGCGAGTTCGGTGATTTTTTCGTGATCCTCGAAGGCTTCGTCAACGATAATAAGATAAGTCGTTTGCGCGTCGGCGCGAAGCGGCGCTTGTGGGTTGTCGCTATAATTCAATAGAGTTTTCGAATACATCCGGCGGCGGTCGGGCGATACGAATTGCGGCTCGCGCGCCAAGGCGTTATGGTCGTTTAATCCTTCAAAAACGATCTTGAATCGAATCCGGCTTGCCGCCGTCAATCTTCCGGTCCGGGGGTTGAAGCGCAGCGGATTGATGATGAGCGTGGCCGTGCGAAGGCCGCCCCAGATCGCCGGATTCTTTAGAGTCGCATCGTAATCCGGGAAAGGCCGGTCCGTCGCGTAAGCGTCGGCGTCGATGACAAAAGGCGGCGGCGCCTGGGAGTCCGTGACGAAGGGCTGTTGCGGATCAATAAGAAGTCCATCGAAGTGTTCGCTTGCGACATCGATGATTTCAACGCGAAAGTCGCTTTGCGCCGGGATTTGGATCAGCTTTCTGATCGACGGAAGAGCGGGCTTTCCAATTTCACCGACAAAGGCAGCGTCCGGTATGGCGACCTGATCGAATTGGCCGTCTGTCGCAAGGTTGAAGCCGTGCAGCGTGAAATTGATGATCAGACCGTCATCGGTGTTTTCCGTCAGTGTCAGGGACCAGGGGCTTTGCGTGGGTGATGAGTCGCCAAGGGGAATCCACTGTGCGAAAGCCGCATTGCCTACGACGCAAACCAACGCCAGGCACATTGCGATTATCGTCGGCCACCTCAAAATTATTATTCCCCAACCTTCTTCGTCAGCGCGTGGAAGAATCCACACGGCCATTGAATATTGTAACCCATCGGCGAGGATTTGTAGAGATATGAATTGTGGGCGGGTGATGCCAGTCGCCATTTTCCGCGCGGCCTAACACACATTGTCCGCGCATCGAAAATTGTGATACTGTCAATTGTTCGATAATTGGGGCTTTTTGCGTGCGTGGTTGTTTGTCCAATGACTAAAGTTTCGGATGTGAAAATGCGCCGTCTTTCTTTGATGAAAATTTTGCTGCTCGCTTTGGCTTCCTTTTTTTTTGTTTTGCCGCTTTCCTGCGGCGACGATTCTTCCTCCGGCACTTCCTCGGCGGATGATGGCGATGACGATATCTTTCCCGCCGACGACGACGCTGACGACGATGTCTATGATGATGTGAACGATGATCTGGATGATGATTCAACAAACGACGATCTCGATGACGACACAGATGATGATCTCGATGACGACACAATGACGACGACGAGCACAACGACGCACACGACCACATCGACGACGACTCCCACGACATCCACGTCAACAACGACCACGATGGCGCATACGGAGGACTGCACGCCGACCTTTATAACGCCCGTGGAGATCGAGGACCCGATGGAATTCGATATTGATCCTCCCTATGAGGACGGGGACGTGCTTCGACAGCAACTATTCGCAGTAACAGCGGCGACGACGGGCGTGGATATAGCCGTCGATGCCAATGACACGATGCACATCGCCGCGATGTACGGCAGAGTGTTTGAATACATACAGGTGGACCCGGACGGCGTCATGACGCATGAAATGATCGACAAGGACGGGGGGCAGAAACCTCGGATCATCGTGGACGCGGATGGATACGTTCATATCCTTTACCAGAGCTATGTGTACTTCGGGTATATTCGCCCCATCAACATACTTTACGCAACGAACATGAGCGGCGTATGGACGGTTGAGACCATCGACACAATTGAAACTTTTGGCGATGGGATTTGGATGGGCTTTGCTCTCGATATGCTGAAGCAACCGCACACTTTTTACGTTTCCGACGACAGCCAGTCGGATGTTTATTATGCAAAAAAATCCGGCGGAACTTGGTTGATCGAATCAGTAATCCCAGCCGATGGCAAGTGGCGTGCTGCCTTCTCTCTCGCCTTCGACGCGGAAGGGACACTCCACGAGGTGCACGCGGAGGAGGATTCGACGCAGCATTATTGGAATACGGGCTCTGGATGGCAATCAGAGATGATCTCTTCTCAGAGACCCTATGCGGGAACGAGCTTGGCAATCGGAGATGATGGGGTATTGCACGTTGCATACTCGGTTTACGGCGGATCGCTTGCATACGCGACCAATGCAGGAGGAGCATGGGATGAAATTCTCGTGGACTGGTGCGGCGCATTGTCGAGCCGGGCAAAAATGGTGCTGGGTGCTTTGGGTGCGGCGCACGTAGTATACGCCGATGGTTCTATGACAGGCGTGCGTTACGCGACGAACGCGAGCGGAAGCTGGGAGATCACCCGCTTCAGCGCGGCGGAATCTCTTGAGGGTTGGTACGTTTCGGCGGCGATGGATTCGGCGGGCGCGGTGCATATCGCGGAGTATGGGTATTCCTATGACTCCCTCTACTACCTGACGAACGCTTCGGGAGCCTGGGGGCGTAAGCTCCTGGCCGGGGGAAGGCATTCAACTTCCAGCAAGCCTGTTTTCGATGAGGCTGGACATGCACACATATTGTTATTTTTGCACTACAGCGATTTGGTGCTACATGGTAGCGACGAAAGCGGTATATGGCGCCTTGAAGGCATTGGCGCATCTGCGTCCGGAGGGTATGGCCATTCAATCGCTGTCGGTCCGGACGCGGTTTTGCATGCGGCGCTTCCCTCCGCTGACGACACTTCCATATATTACGCCGCACGTTCAGCAACCGACGGCTCCTGGGCGCTGGAGACTCTCGATACGGGCGAGTTTGGTTCCAGCGCAGCAGCGGGGGTTGATTCCGCGGGCCGACCGCGCGTTGTTTATCATCGTGAAGCGCCGAATGACCACGTCGTTTACGCGGCCTGGAATGATGGCGTGTGGGAATATGAGACCATCGATCCTGGAGGCGCCGTCGGGGGGCTTGTCTTTGACGACGAGGATCGACCGACGGTGCTCTACTGCCCGAGCAACTATCCCGCCGTTTACCAGGACAGCATCTTTGTGGCGACACGCGGCGACGATGGCATCTGGACACCCGAATCTCTGTTCGACGAAGGACGACAGTCCAGTAAAATGTCCCTTGCGTTGGGCTTGTCCGGTGAACCCCACGTGGTTTTCTACAATCGAGAAAACGATCTTTACTATTATTTTGTAAAATCCGGCAACGGACAGTGGGAAATTGTCAGGACTTTCGACCTGGGCAACAGGAGCGATGGAGAAAATGATCTGTTCATTGATGATGCCGGATACATCCACTTGGCCCTTTGGGGCGAGACCGCCCAAGAGGATGTGAGAGGACTGGTTTACATAAGCAATATTTCCGGTTCCTGGGAACGCAAAGATGTCGATCTTGATGCGGGGGTTTGGAATCCTTCTTTGACAATGCTCGCCGATGGCGACATTTCCGTAGTCTACAAATTCAACAAGGATGACTTTTACGGATTGATGAAAACGACTTTCTCGGGAGATTTCACCACGCCCTAAGGGCGTGCGTGTGGATGCATTGGCCTATGAAGCGCCGGAAATGGCGTCGCCATTTTTCAATATTTGATGAATGAACGCTATGGCAAAAGCACGAAGAATGCGCTGAGGAAAATCGATGCGATGTAAAGAAAATAAAACTGCGGAGCCTCGCCGGATAAGACGTTCGGACAAAAGAGCTACGCAACCTTCAAAGCCGCTCCTACACTGACCACTGTTCATTGACCACCGAGCGCGAATTGACGAAGACCCATGGAAACGGTTACAGTCCAGCGGTTGGCGATATGGCGGCAAAGGGCCATCCCATTGGTTGCGCTGGTCGCAAATAAAGCAGACAACCGGAGCGGATAAAGAATTATCATCCCTCATTCCGATTTGTTTCAAGAGGACACAATGATAAAACTCACGCGGGTTTGCGCCTTAGTGATTGCGGCGCTTGTCGTTGCGATGCCGGTCATCGCGCAGGAACTTCCCCCATCAGCCACAGCTTCCGAAGCCAATCCGGGCATGGAGGGCGCAGCCGAAGTTTTCGAGCAAACCGGGCCGCCGAAAATCGCCCCGGCGCCGGTCCCTGGCAATACAACGCAGGGTCCGATCTGCCCGCCGATGGATCTGTCGGTTTCAGACAGCCCGGACGATGAAGGCGGATCGATCCTCGTTTCCTGGCGACCGTGTGATCCAAAATACACTCCGTCGGCAAAAAATTTTGTGATCTACAGGTCGGCAAAAACCGACAAGGGCTACAGTCCATTTTTGTTCGTGGATGAGATTTCCGCCGGCGACGCAAAATACCTGCAAAAGACGAAAGACGGCGAAAAATACCAATATGCGGACGAGGGCATGGATAACGGGACGCTCTATCTTTATCGGGTGGCCGCCCTTGACTCCGCTGACGGCGGTGGCTTCTCCTACGCATTTTCCATTGTGTCCGATCTGGTCACGGTCGATTTCGGCCCCGTCGCGTCCGACAGGCAAATTATTCCATACAAAAAGCGAAATACGATATCCGACGGCTCGGTCATCGCCGCGCCGATCAATATACGGGCCGAAGACAAGCCCAACGACGCCGGGGGAAGCATCATCGTATCCTGGACGCCTCCGGCGGCTGCCGAAACCGTTGCCGGTCTTGTCTATCGGATATACCGCGCCACTGATCGCGAAGGGGATTATAAATTCATCGGCTCCACCGGCAAGAATAGAACCCAATATGAGGATGCGACGCACAAAGACGCTCCCAAAGATGCAATTTATTCCTATCTCGTGGTCGCATCGGACGCAGGCGGCGCCTGGCTTTCCGTCTCCGAGCGCAGCAACGCGACGCAGGCCAAAATGCAGATCATCAACTGGAGCACTTGGAACTTCTTTTTCTTTGCCGTGGCGCTGTCGATTTTCATCACGTACTTCATCCGTTCCATCAAAGGCGGGAAAAAACTGTTCATCAGAAAAATCGCCGGCCTTGAGGCCATTGAGGAATCCATCGGGCGCGCCACGGAAATGGGCAAGCCGGTTATGTATATTCCTGGCCTGATGGACATGAACGATGTGCAAACCGTCGCCTCCGTGGTCATTTTGGGCCGGATCGCAAGGCAGGTGGCCGAATACGACACGCGCCTGATGGTCCCCACTTCCAAGAGCCTCGTGATGACCACGGGACGTGAAACGGTCAGAGAAGCTTTTATTTCCGTAGGCCGTCCCGACGCCTACAATGACGACATCGTCACGTATCTGACGGACGAGCAATTCGGCTACGTGGCCGGCGTCAACGGCCTGATGGTCCGCAACAAACCGGCGACCTGCCTGTATTTCGGGGCCTTTTTCGCCGAATCGCTGATCCTGGCCGAAACGGGCAATTCCATCGGGGCCATTCAGATCGCTGGAACCGCCATGCCCGCGCAGCTTCCATTTTTCATTGCCGCCTGCGATTACACACTCATTGGCGAGGAACTTTTCGCCGCATCAGCCTATTTGTCCGGCGAACCGAAGCTGCTCGGCAGCCTCAAAGGCCAGGACATAGGCAAACTGCTGGGGATGTTCGGCATGATCGTCGGCGGAATTTTCGCCACGATCGCCGAGCTTTCCGGCGCCGGATGGGCCATCGGAATAACGGATTTCTTCCAGAGGCTGTTCACAGCCGCCTCGAATTGATCGGAGGGTAGAACAAATGCTTGTCAAAAGGACAATCCCGCTCACAATAACCTTCATCGTCGGGATGGTGCTCATTTTATCGAAACTCTTCCCGGTGGCCAGCGGATTGGGCGAGGAGTTTTCGATTTACTTCGACATCATCGCCTGCTTTGCCTTCATTCTGGGAGGCGGCAACCTGGTCAAGATTCACGGCAACAAGCTTTATAGGCGCCAATCCGGCTGGGGCTATTCGATGATGTGCCTGATCGGATTTTTCGTCACGCTCACCATCGGCATGTTCAAGCTCGGCAATCCGGGGGGCATTTCCGGCGATCCCGTGGCGCAAGGAAGCTATTTCAACATCATCTACGACTTCACCTTCAAGCCCCTGGCCGCAACTATGTTCTCCCTGCTGGCGTTTTACGTTGCTTCGGCAAGCTATCGGGCCTTTCGCGCAAAAAATCTGGAGGCCACCATCCTTTTAGTGGCGGCATTCATCATTCTATTGGGACGCACATTCATCGGCTCCTGGGTTTCCTTCTGGACGACTCCCGGCGAAGGATTCGGCATCCCCGAATTGGCTGAATGGATCATGAACTATCCTAATCTGGCCGGGCAGCGGGCGATCATGATCGGCATCGCCCTGGGCATTGTTTCCACATCGCTGAAAATCATTTTGGGCATCGACCGCGGCTACCTGGGCTCGGACGTCGAATAGGGAGCGAAAGCATGAAGTTCTTTGAGACAATACGCGACATCGATAGAAGAGTCATTTTCCTTCTGATGGCCCTGTCGGTTGCGCTGCCGTTGATGTTCACCTTGCGTTTTCCGGAATTTCCAACCCCGATGGTCAAGGAAACCTTCAAGATCGTCGATCAGTTGCCCGCTGGAAGCAAAATTCTGATGAGCTTCGATTACGATCCGGCGTCGGAACCGGAACTGCAACCGATGGCGACGGCCTGGTTTCGGCACCTCGTGGAACAAAGGCACATGATTTATATCTCGGCCCTGTGGCCAATCGGCCAGGACATGGCGCGGCAAACAATTCAGCAGATGAAAAAGGATCTTGTGATCACGAAGCGTGAAACCGGAGTTGACCTTCCCTTCAAGTATGGCCGGGACTACGTGAACCTGGGATTCAAATCCGGCGGCCCCGGCGTCATCAACGTGATGCTCACCGACATTGAAAAGATGTTTCCGACGGACGTTCACAACAAGGCGCTTTCCTCCATTCCCATGATGAAAAGTGTGAAAAACCTGAGCGACTTCGATCTCATCATTAACATTTCCGCCGGCTCACCGGGCCTTAAAGAGTGGATTCAGTTCGGCGCGGACCCGGCGGGCGTTAAGATCATCGGAGGAAGCACAGCCGTGCAGGCTCCGTTGCTATACCCGTATTATCCCAAGCAATTGGCCGGCGTGCTGGGAGGGCTGAAATCTGCGGCCGAATACGAAAAGCTTCTCGGCGACCGCTACCCTCAATACTCGGATTCTCAACAGTGCAAGGGCCGCATCCGCATGGGCGCGCAGGCCATAGCACATTTGGTTATCATGCTTTTCATCATCATCGGCAATATCACGTTCTTCATCGACCGCAGGCGAAGTGAGCGGAGTTCGTCATGACAAATCAGCAAAAGAAAAAAACGATCATCTGGACCGTTGTCGGCCTGAGCTTCCTCACCTTTCTTCTTGTTCGCGTGCTCACGGACAAAATGATCGCGCCGTGGCCCTATCAGGAAAGCGTCGAAGTCAATGCGCCCGTGACGAACCAGTTCGGCTTGGTGATCGGCGAAGAATCAACGCAGATTACGCGGACCACATTCAAGGGTTTCTGGACCTGGATCGGCGCCTTTTTCACGATCTGCATCATGTCCTTTCTCTACAATGACAATCCCTTCTACAAGTTCGCCGAACACGTCTTTGTGGGCGTATCCGCCGCGTATTGGATGGTCCTGGGATTCTGGAACGTGATCGTGCCCAACCTTTTCGGAAAGCTGACGCCGAATCTCGTGTCCGGCGTCATCGAGGGCGTCGGCGGAAACAAGCCGCAACTGTTGTACATCATCCCCCTTGTGCTGGGCACCCTGCTGGTTTTGCGCCTGTCGTCAAAATTCGGCGTCTATTCCCGCTGGTCCCTGGCCTTCATCGTCGGCACGACAGCGGGCTTGAATTTCGTGCAATACCTCAAAAGCGATTTTATGAATCAGATCGCCTCATCCATCGTTCCTTTCATCGTCATGACGGATGGGAGTTTCTCCGCGGCCGCCACATTCGGCAACTGGGTGATTTTCATCGGCGTGTTCTGCGGTTTGATCTACTTCTTTTTCTCCAAAGAACACACGGGAGCCTTCGGCGTCGCCAGCCGTGTCGGAATATGGGTGCTGATGATTTCCTTCGGCGCATCCTTCGGCTTTACCGTCATGGGCCGCATCGCGCTGCTCGTGGGCCGCATGGAGTATATCCTCGGCGAGTGGCTCAACCTCATGGCAAGCGGATAGGTATGAGATATGAGGTATGAAGTATGAGGTATGAAGTATGAGTTTCGGAGATAATCCGGTCATTCCCAAGGGCGGCAGCAGGCAAGAAACCCAAAATTCCGCTTAACCCTTTTTCCCTTGCGGCAAAATTCTCGGTTCGATTGCGGCGTCGACGTTTTTTTTCATACTTCATACCTCATACTTCTCTGGAATTCCTACAGCAATCTCGTCAGGATT
>CAZQAE010000029.1:59814-62023 GCA_964591275.1 uncultured bacterium
TCATACTTCATACCTCATACTTCTCTGGAATTCCTACAGCAATCTCGTCAGGATTCCCGAACGAAGCTTGGGTTCGAACCATGTTGATTTCGGAGGCATGACGGCACCGGAATCGGCGACGGCGAGCAGTTCGTCCATGGTGACGGCGGGGCATGCGAAAGCCACGGATCCTGGAAGCTCCCGACATCTTTTTTCAAGCCCTGACGCACCGTGAATGCCGCCGACAAACTCGATCCTCGGATTTGTTCGCGGATCCTCGATTTTGAGGATCGGCTCCAGAAGTCGCTTTTGCAGCACCGCAACATCCAGTCTTTCTTCAATAGGTATATCGCTGTCGGGTTTATTTTTCACTTCGATGGCGCGCCACTGGCCCTCAATGAACATGCCCAGTGATCCGGGAGAAGAAGGAAGCGGCGCCGAAGTTTCCCGAACATGGAAAACCTTTTTAAGCTCCCGAAGAAATTCTTCGGAGGATAGTCCGGCCAGATCGGCGACAAATCTGTGATAAGGCAGTATTTGAAGCTGATCGTCCGGAAATATCGCCGCCATAACTCGAGCGTAATCCGATGTGTCCTTGTCGGCGCCGCTTGCGGTGCGTTGTTTCCACAGTCCGTGCGCTGCGGCAATGCGGTGGTGACCATCAGCCACGTACAGCGCCGGCGTCCGGGAAAAAGCGCTTTGCATCAGCCGCACGTCCAGCGGATCTTCTATGGCCCAAAGCGTGTGGGTAATTCCGTCGTCGGCTGTAAATTGCAGTTCCGGTTCATGGACACATTGCCGCTCGACCAGATCGTTTATTTCTTTGCGCGCGCGATACGCCAAAAAAATGAGTCCCGTGTTCGCAGCCGTTTCATCAAGGTGCCGCATTCGGTCATTTTCCTTTTTCTGGCGCGTGAACTCGTGTTTCTTGATAAACCCCCGCTCGTATTCCTCCAGGCTGACCGTGGCGACGATCCCGGTTTGCGTGTGATCGCCACGCCCAAGCCGATAGCAATACAAGCACTGCCCGCTGGACGGTTTAATCAGGCCCTGCGCGATGAATTCATGGAGATTTTTTCTACCCTTTTTGTAAACAGCGTCGGCGTGGGGGTTCACTTCCGTGGTGAAATCGACTTCCGGGCGGATAATGCGAACGAAACTGGCGGAATCGTTTTTGGCAAGCCGGCGAGCCTCATCGTCGGATAAAACGTCATAAGGGGGGCACGCAACTCGCGCAAGAGTATCCTGAGTCGGCTTATAGGCGACGAAAGGTGCAATCGATGGCATCAGCTGTAATTTCCAAGCCTAAGCACAGATTAAAGCAAAAGTTGAAACCGGATTATGTTGTTGCGGCTGACTCAATCGTGGTAGACGTAACGCACGCCGGGGTTGTACCTATGTTCCGTGTAATAAGTATAGCCCGAGTTAAGAACACTTACAAATTCAAAGGTGACATCCGAATCGTCGGTGAGGTTTCTGTCGAAGGACAGAAGATCGCTCAGATACTGCGCATATCCACCGGAAATTTCGCCGCCTGCCTCATTGTAATACACTTCCATGGCCACTTTGGCGTTGCGCCCCATGCTTGCGGCGGAAGCCCCATAAGCTGAGGCGCGAATATTGACGAAATTCGGAATGGCTATCAGCGCCAGGATTCCGATAATGGCCACAACGATCATCAATTCGATCAGTGTAAAGCCCTTCACCTTTTTTAAAACCATTTTACTCCCCCAAATCACACCCTCACGTACAGCAAGTGTATCCAATTAGTGTGCCAAAGGTCAATCGCCACGGAAAAATTTTCTTTTCTTTTTATTTCAGTTATTTACGAGTCTGTGTGATTTTTGATGCCCAAAAATTTCAATGCCAATTTATGTAACTTTATTAAGACGATGACAAAAATTGTCACTTCGCCAGCGCTTTGCTTCTCAACACAGGCTCCCGCTTGTGCAATCAAAGGGGGAAGGATGAAGAATGAAGGGCGGATTGCCGGATAGCGTCCGCGAAACTCATACTTCATACTTCATACTTAAACACCATCCAGCGCTTTTCGCACTGCTTTGGCCAGAGCTTGGATGGTGAAGGGCTTCTGAAGGAAATGTGTGCCCTTGTCCAGAACGCCGTGATGAGCGATGGCGTTTTCCGTGTAGCCCGACATGAACAGCGCCTTAAGACCGGGTTTCAAGTCAAGAAGCTTTGTGTGCAGTTCGCGACCGTTCATTTTCGGCAT
>CAZQAE010000030.1:0-60342 GCA_964591275.1 uncultured bacterium
CGCTCCCAAAGATGAAATTGGGCTGGCTCCCGCGGATGAAAAGGGCGTTTTATGCGCGATCAAAAAAGCTCAAAAAGCCGGTAGAAATTTCCTATTGGCCAACGAAAGCCGTCTGGTCATGGAAGCCGCCGGGATACCGATTCCAAAGTCAAAGATCGCCAAAAATCTTACTCAATGCATCGAGTACTCCCGTGAAATAGGCTACCCGGGGGTACTAAAAGTCGTGTCAAAGGATATCGTTCATAAAAGCGACGCCGGCGGCGTCATGCTCGACCTTGACAACGACACGGAAGTCGCCGAGGCCTATGAAGCCATCAAGGCAAACTGTCGAGCCTATAATAGAAATGCTGAAATCGAAGGCATCGAAGTCGCTCAAATGGTCAAGCCGGGCGTTGAAACCATCATCGGCGCGACTCGTGACAAAACCTTCGGGCCGATTGTGATGTTTGGTCTGGGCGGCATTTACGTTGAGGTCATGAAGGACGTGGCTTTTCGAGGCTTGCCCCTTTGCGGGGATGATGTCGAAGAGATGATCTCCGAAATCCGATCCTACCCCCTTCTTTTGGGCGTACGCGGCGAAAAGAGTAAAGATATCCGAACAATCAAAGATACTCTTGTTAAAATCGCTTCTCTTATTACGACTTTCAAACAGATTCAAGATATCGAGATCAACCCGCTTGTCGCCTATGATCAGGGCGAGGGCGCCGTAGCCGTTGATGCCAGAATTCTCATTTCCCCGCTGGAGGACGCAGACCGATGAGCAGAATAGTTTTTTCTTCATTGCGCAAGGATTCCGGAAAAACCAGCCTCATAGTCGGTCTTTGCAAGGCCTCCGGAAAGAATTTTGGCTATATGAAACCACTGGGCGACCGGCTGATGTACAGAAAAAAGAGGCTCTGGGATTACGACGCAGCTCTGATGGTCGGCATATTCGGCCTGAGTGAGGACGCCGGAGAAATCACCATCGGATTCGAGCCGTCCAGGCTGGGCTACATGTACGATAGAGAAAGCATCGAACAAAGAATCCGATCCATGGCGGAAGATATGGAGGCCTCGCGCGATGTTCTCGCGGTGGAGGCGGGCAGAGATATTCGTTTCGGCAGTAAAATCCATATGGACGCCATTTCTCTGGCCAAATGCCTGGACGCAAAAATGGTCATGATCATACACGGTGATGAAAACACGATCCTCGACGATATTTCGTTTTTAAAGCGATACATCGATCTAACGGGCGTGAAATTCGGCGGCGTCATTATCAACCAGATACCAAATCTGGATGACTTCACCGAAACCCGAATGCCGGAAATCAAAGAAATGGGCGTGCCGGTCCTGGGCTGCGTGCCTTATGTCGAAAACATGAATCTTATCAACATCCGCTTTTTAGCGGAGAAGCTGATGGCCAAGGTCATTGCCGGAGAAAAGAATATCAATGGAAATGTGAAAAACGTCCTGGTCGGCGCCATGAACGCCGAAGAGGCGATAAAGAAACTGATCTTCAACAAAGCAGACAAGCTCATCATCACATCGGGAGATAGAACAGACATGTTGCTGGCGACGCTAGAGCACGATACCGCCGCCGTGCTGCTGACCAATAACCTAATGCCGCCCCAACGGATCATTTCACGTTTCGATGAAGCAGGCGTGCCGCTTCTATTGACCCACCAGGATACCTACCAGGCCGCCACGCAGGTCAACGAACTCGAATCGCTGCTTACAATTAACGACGACTCGAAAATCGATCTTCTGGAAAAACTGTCGAAAAAACATCTGGATATCGAAACCATCCTGGATTCGTTGAGCTAATATTCGAAAATTTGGATTCTTGAGATTTCCATTAATGTCTGCAAAGAAATGATCGACTCTCTTGTCGGTTCAAGTCGCCTCTGCTATTTTGCACATCGTAGATAAACGGCGCTTGTAAAATCAACGCACAAACTCTCCCATTGAAGCCCTAATCCGCCGAAGGCGCGGAGCGTGTCCGGTGGGATCACGAAGCGAGTCCAATGCCAAAAAGAACGGACATTAAAAAAATCATGCTGATCGGTTCGGGACCGATCATCATCGGCCAGGCCTGCGAGTTTGATTACTCGGGAACGCAGGCCTGCAAAGCCCTGAAGGAGGAAGGCTATGAAGTCATCCTGCTGAACTCGAACCCGGCCACGATCATGACCGACCACGAGATGGCTGACCACACTTACGTGGAGCCGATCACGCTGGACGTGCTCGAGAAGATATTCATCAAGGAACGTCCCGACGCCCTTTTGCCCACAATCGGCGGACAAACGGCGCTTAATCTGGCGGTCGAGGCGCACGAAGCCGGTCTCTTCGAGGAATACAACGTCGAACTCATCGGGGCCAAATACGAAGCCATCAACAAAGCCGAAGACCGGGAGCAGTTCAAGAAGGCCATTCAAAAACTCGGGCTGGCGCTGCCGCTCAGCGGCTACGCTTCCACAACGGACGAAGCGCTGGACATCGTCGAAAAAACGGGATTTCCAGTCATCATCCGCCCCAGCTTCACTCTTGGCGGAACCGGCGGAAGCGTCGCCTACAACCTCAAAGAACTCGATCACTACATCCGTTGGGGCTTGGATCTGTCGCCGAAAAACACCATCCTCATCGAGGAAAGCGTCATCGGTTGGAAGGAATTTGAGCTGGAAGTAATGCGGGACACCGCCGACAACGTTGTGATTGTATGCAGCATCGAAAACATCGACCCCATGGGCGTGCACACCGGCGATTCCATTACCGTGGCGCCGGCGCAGACTTTGACCGACAAGGAATATCAGATCATGCGGGACGCCGCTATCCGCATCATCCGGGAAATCGGCGTGGACACCGGCGGCAGCAACATCCAATTTGCGGTCAATCCGGAAAACGGCGAACTCGTGGTCATTGAAATGAATCCCCGCGTGTCTCGCAGTTCCGCCCTCGCCTCCAAGGCGACCGGATTTCCCATCGCCAAAATCGCCACGAAGCTCGCTGTCGGATATACGCTCGACGAATTGGTCAACGACATCACGAAAAAAACCAAGGCCTGCTTTGAGCCGACCATTGATTACGTGGTCGTCAAGTTCCCGCGCTTTGATTTCGAGAAATTCCCGGACACGGACAAAACACTGACGACACAGATGAAGTCCGTAGGCGAAGCCATGAGCATCGGCCGGACTTTCCCCGAAGCCCTGCTAAAGGCGATTCACTCTCTGGAAAATGGCCGATTTTCCCTGCATCAGAAAAACGATCTCATCGTTGACGGAAAAATCGTTGATGTGGAAGGCCTGTACGACAGGGTCCGCATCCCGAGATGGAACCGCCTTTGGTATCTCGCCGAATCGATCCGGGTCGGCATGAGCCTGGAAAAGGTGCATCAGTTGTCCCGCATTGATCCCTGGTTCCTCACGCAGATTGAAGCCATCGTCAAAGAAGAGGAGAAGCTGGAAAGCAAAGTGGAAAGCCAGGCCGCGCTGCCGGCCGAAGAACGCCTGGACGCCGATGACTGGCGGAGAGCCAAACGCATGGGCTTTTCCGACCGCTATATGGCGCGTATTTTGGGTGTGGACGATCATTCCGTGCGGGAAATTCGCAAGAACAAAGGCGTCAACGTCACCTTCAAAATGGTGGACACGTGCGGGGCCGAGTTCGAAGCCTTCACCCCTTACTTCTATTCCACTTACGAAAGCGAATGCGAAGCCAATCCCCCCGACTCGAAAAAGATCGTCATCCTCGGCGGCGGCCCAAACCGCATCGGCCAGGGGATCGAGTTCGATTACTGCTGCGTGCACGCCGCGATGGCCGCCCGCGAATCGGGTTTCACCTCCATCATGATCAATTGCAATCCGGAAACCGTCAGCACTGATTACGACACTTCCGACCGTCTCTACTTTGAACCGGTGACCTATGAGCATGTCATGAACATCGTCGAGATAGAGAAACCGGTCGGTGTGATTTTGCAATTTGGCGGTCAGACGCCGCTGAAGATGGCAGAACGCCTGGAACAGGCCGGTGTCCCCATTCTCGGCACGCAACCCGATGCCATCGACAGGACCGAAGATCGAGAGCGCTTCATACAAATCCTCAACAAGCTCGGCCTCAGGCAGCCAGCCAACGGCATGGCCCTAAACCTCGACGAAGCCGCCGCCGTCGCCGAAGAAATCTCTTATCCCGTCGTCCTGCGTCCTTCATACGTGTTGGGCGGCAGGGCCATGGAAATCGCGCATGACCGGGAGGAGTTGGAGCGCTACATGACCGGCGCCGTAGAGGTTAGCCGAAAAAAACCGATATTGGTCGACAAGTTTCTCATCGATGCCATCGAGATCGACGTGGACGCAGTTTGCGACGGAAAATTGTGCGTGATCGGAGCGATACAAGAACAGATTGAAAGAGCCGGCGTCCATTCAGGCGACTCCTCATGCGCCATTCCGCCCTTTTCACTGGATGAAGGCATCCTGAAAGAAATCGAGCGACAGACCAAAGCGCTGGCCTTTGAGATCGGCGTTATCGGGCTGATCAACATTCAATTCGCCGTGCAGCGCGACAAGGTATTTATCCTGGAAGTGAATCCCCGCGCCAGCCGCACGGTTCCCTTCGTATCCAAGTCGATCAACAGACCCCTGGCCAAAATTGCGACCAAGATCATGCTGGGCGAAAGTCTAGAGCAACAGGGCTTTACGAAGCAGGTCATTCCGCGGCACTTCACCATCAAAGAAGCTGTGTATCCATTCATCAAATTCCCCGGAACAGACACGCTACTAGGACCCGAAATGAAAAGCACGGGCGAAGTCATGGGCATCGGTTTCGACTTCGGCGTCGCCTTTGCCAAGGCTGAAGTTTCTGCCGGCAACCGCCTACCCTCCCGTGGCAAAGTTTTCGTATCCATCAAGGATTCCGACAAAAAACACGGCCCGGAACTCATCAAGCGCCTACAGGAAATGTGCTTTACCATCGTATGCACAAAAGGAACGGCGACTTCGGCCGAGGCGGCGGGATTGAAAGTCGAACGCGTGCTCAAGGTCAAAGAGGGCCGCCCGCACATCGTTGACATGATCCTGAACAACGAAATTCACCTCGTCATCAATTCGACAGCCAGTCCCTCGGCCACGCGCGACAGTCGCTCCATTCGGCGCAGCGCCCTGGAGCGGGGCGTCCCATATTTCACCACGATGCCGGAGGCCTTTGCGGGCCTGCGGGGCCTGGCGGCGGGCAATCCCGCTGATTGGAACGTCCGCTCATTGCAGGAATATTATAAATTCGGAGTGAGATGATGAAATTCAGAATTGCGTTGGCTCAAATGAACCCGGTCGTCGGCGACATCCGGGGCAACTCGAAAAAGATCACCGGTGAAATCCGGCGGGCGAAATCCGCAGGGGCTGACATCGTCCTTTTCCCCGAACTGGCGCTCACGGGTTATCCGCCCGAGGACCTGCTATTAAAACCTCATTTCATCTACGAATGCGCCAAACAGCTCAAGCAAATCGCAGCGGAAGTCAGAGACATCGTGGCCATCATCGGATTGCCGATCATCGACAGCAACTCCTACAATGCCGCCGCCGTGTGCGCGCAAGGTGAAACCGTAGAAGTTTATCGAAAAATTTGCCTCCCGAATTATGGCGTTTTCGATGAGCAACGCTACTTCGCTGCGGGAAGTGAAGTCGTGGTTCTGGATATCGATGGAGGTCGTTTCGGACTGACGATCTGCGAAGACCTCTGGCACAGCGCCGGACCGTATATGGAATGCGTCACAAGAGGCGGCGCCCATGCCGTCCTCAACATCTCCGCGTCGCCGTTTCACGCCGACAAAACCGCCGACCGCGAACGCATGCTTATCCAACGGGCCGTCGATGTCGGCGCCTATATCGTTTATTGCAACGTGGTCGGCGGTCAGGATGAGCTTCTTTTCGACGGCTGTTCGTGCGTGATCGACCCTGACGGCAAGGTCATCGCGCGCGCGCCGGCATTTCAGACAGACCTTCTTTTGGCGGACATTGATATCGACGTCGCCATTCGCCACAAACTGCGTGATCCGCGCCAGCGGGAAACAACGGCGCTGGTCAGCAGCCCTTTCGTCGAACCCACGACCATCACGCCTGTACCCTTTAAAAGACGCGCCAAGAAAACTCCGACGACAACCGTCGTCGAAGCCATTGCCGACAAGATTGATTTGACGATCATGGGAATTGAAACAGGGATAAAAGACTACACACGCAAAAACGGATTCACAAAGGCATTAATCGGAATCTCCGGCGGCGTGGATTCGGCCCTTGTCGCCGCGCTGGCCTGCAAAAGCCTGGAGCCGAAAAACGTTCTCGGCCTCTTTATGCCGTCCAAATTCTCATCCGCCGAATCCGCCGAAGACGCTGCGGCACTGGCGAAAAACCTGGGATTCGAACTCGCGGAAACACCCATCCAGGAAGCCGTCGAATGTTTTGAAAAAACGCTGTCGCCTATATTTGCCGAAAAAGCCCGCGATGTGACTGAGGAAAATATCCAGGCGCGGGTGCGCGGAACGATGCTCATGGCCGTTTCCAACAAATTCGGTCATTTGCTCCTGGCGACCGGAAACAAAAGCGAGATGAGCGTCGGGTATGCAACTTTGTACGGAGACATGTGCGGCGGCTTCGCTCCCATCAAGGACCTTCCAAAAACTCTCGTGTATGAGTTATGCAGACGCCTCAACGATAAAGCAGGCAACGACTTCATTCCACAAAGGATCCTCGATAAGGCGCCGACAGCGGAACTTAGGGAAAACCAGAAGGACTCGGACACGCTTCCGGAATATGATGTCCTCGACCGGATTCTTCACCGCTATATCGAGCAGGAAATGTCCTTTGAAAATATCGTCGAGGACGGATTTGATCCACTGACCGTCGGTCAAGTGATCCGCATGGTCAACGCCGGAGAATACAAACGGCGACAAGCGCCTCCCGGCGTGAAAATCACATCCCTCGCCTTCGGAAAGGACCGCCGCATTCCCATAACCAATCACTTCGGTCGAATCGAGGCGCCGTCCGCGATTCCGGTTCGGAATGTCAAAAAAAATGACTGAAGGCGCATACGACTTCTTTCTTGCCGGCGTCATCCAGGGTTCCCTCGCCGATAAATCGATTCGCACACAGGACTACAGGGAGAAAATCAAGGAGATCGTTGACGCGAAAACTCCGGGGCGCTCGGTTTATTGCCCCTACTCCACGCACAATGCGAGCGTAAAGTACGACAATGCGCGGGCCAACCAGGTTTTCCGCCATCATATCGACCTGGCGACGCAATGCAGATTCCTTATCGCCTACGCGCCGGAAGCCAGCATGGGCACGGCCATTGAGATGTGGGAATGTCACCGCGCCGGCGTTCCCATCATCGCCATCACTCCGCTGCGTCATAACTGGGTGGTGAGAATCCTGTCTTCTGCGGTGCTAAACGACTTGGCCAAATTCGAGCAGTGGTTGTCCGAGGAGAATTTGGGCGCTATGATAAGCGGACGAAATCGGCCTTTTTCTTCCAAAGATTGAAAACGACAGGATCAGGCAAAAAATGCCCTGATAGTTTTGGAGGCGCGCTATTCAACCCTTCGCTGTAGTCATGAATATCAAGGCCCGAAAAGTCCGCCAAAGCACCATTGACGAAATCGGCTCCCACTTGCCTGCTGAAGATCTCTACGTCACGCGGACCATCGAACAGTCCGATGAATGCCTGGACGAAATCGTTTTGAAACGCTATCCACTCGTATTTTGCGGCGGCGGCGACGGGACCGCCATGCGCATCATCGAACAGCTCATCAAACACATTACACGTCATAACGCGAAAGGCGGGGACTACACCCTGCCCACGATCGGCATTTTGAAGCTGGGGACGGGCAACGGCTGGGCGGGCCTGCTCAACACGCCTCCGAAAGCGCAACCCATCGAAAGAATCAGACGCGGCGATCAGATCAAGACCACCCGCTTTAACATGATTCGTTGCCAAGAGCGTCTCATGCATTTCGCCGGCATCGGCGTGGATGCCCGCGTCCTCAACGACTACATCAACCTCAAAAACAAATACCCAGACGGCTTCATGTGGAAAATTGCCAACAGCCTGGCCGGCTACCTGATCGTCATCGCCGGGATCACGCTGCCAAACCTGCTCAGGCACGGCGTTGGCTCGCCAATCCGGGTTTATAATGATTCCGACGATCCAGTATTCCGGGTTTCTCATGCCGGAGGCGTCGAGAAAACGGATATCAAGCGCGGCGACCTGATCGAGGAACGCCCCATGCTGGTGGCCGGTTGCGCGACGACGCCGAACTATGGATTCAACCTAAAAGCCTATCCCTGGGCCGACCAGATGGAGGGCTATATGCAGCTTCGTCTGGCGAATCCACCCGTTGTTACGGGTATGATTTTCCATCTGCCCAGCCTTTGGGCAGGGAAATACGAACACGAGGCCATAAGAGACTATTTCATTAAGAAAGTCCGCATGGAATGCGACAGCGAACTTCCCTTCCAGATGGGCGGCGATCCAGAAGGGTATCAGAAAAAACTTTCCCTTGAAGTGGCCGAAGAAACCGTGGAAATGCTGGATTTCAGGCCATAGAAAAGCCTCGTTTTTTTTCGGCGAATCCCTTTAATAATTTTCGAGGTTTTACGATGACGCGTGTTTTTAACTTTTCCGCAGGACCGGCTGCGATACCGACAGAAGTACTGGAAAAAGCCCGCGATGAGTTGCTGGACTATGACGGTTCGGGCATGAGCATCATGGAACACTCCCATCGGGGAACTTTTTACGAGAAGGTCCACGCGCAAGCCAAAGCTCTTGTACGCAGTCTCCTAAACCTTTCCGACGAATATGAAATTCTCTTTTTGCAGGGGGGCGCCAGTCTTCAGTTCAGCATGCTTCCCATGAATTTTCTGACGCCGGACCGGAGCGCGGACTACGTCCTGACGGGACAATGGTCGGTTCTGGCCCATCGGGAAGCCGCCCTGCTCGGAAGCGCAAGAAAGGTGGCGTCGTCTGAGGATACGGGCTTCGACCAAATACCTGAACTCAAAATGTCGGACTTCGATCCCGGCGCCGAATACATTCACATCACCAGCAACAACACTATCTACGGGACACAATACCAGTCTTTCCCGGACACGGGCGATGTTCCCCTCGCCTGCGATATGTCATCGGACATCATGAGCCGCGCCATGGACATACGGCCATTCGCCATGATCTACGCCGGGGCGCAAAAAAATCTGGGCCCCGCCGGTCTTGCCCTGGTGATCATCCGCCGCCAATGGCTGGACCGTGCCAATACGGGATTGCCCTCCATGCTCGCTTACCATTCCCACGTCGCGAAAGATTCCAGGTACAACACGCCGCCGACCTTCGGCATTTACATGATGCGCAATGTTCTTTTGTGGATTTCCGAAATGGGTGGCCTTGAGGCCATGGGAAAGCGAAACGCGGAAAAAGCCGGGCTTCTTTACCGGACCATCGATGACTCGGTCGGTTTTTATACGGGTTGCGCGAGGCGCGAAAGCCGCTCGTCCATGAATGTTACTTTCAGACTTCCGAATGTTGATCTGGAAAAACTATTCGTATCTGAAGCTAATGAGGCCGGATTGATGAACCTCAAAGGGTATCGAAGCGTCGGCGGAATAAGGGCTTCCATATACAATGCCCTGGGTCTTGACGCCGTTCGCGCGCTGGCCGACTTCATGAAAAGATTTGTGAAAGAGAAGGGATAACAAAAAGCAGTCGCTTCGTCTTCGCCCACTGACCGCGTTCAAAGCTCGTAGAGCTTTTTCATAAAATCCTTGGCCTCAAAGCAATCCTTGTTCACTTCCAGGGCACGGATAAAATACAGTTCCGCCATGGCGTGATCGCCCTCTTCCATATAAAGCCTGCCCATGTACAAATACGGAAGGTCCAGCTTCGGATCCATATCAATACCTTTTTGGACCAGCATAGCTCCCCGCGCAAATGGATCGTCGCCGGATAAATGATAACGCGCCCATCCACCCATGGCGAGGATATCGGCCGTAACCTGTTCGCGCATCTGCAACTCCGCAAAGGCTTTGTCGGCATCCTTCCATTTTTTCTGCTGACAATAATTGATTAAGGCCGTGACGACCGCCTCAAAGGATTCGCCCGGAACAAAGGCAGCTTCCACGATGTCATCCTGTACCGATTCGCCAGGCCTGAATATTTTGGGGTCGTACTTGTTGTCCGGCTCCACTGTCTCCAAAAATTCCTCGGCGCTCATGGCGTCGTCTCCGAAATCAAAAACGACAGCCCCCTCCCCGGCCTCCATGGCATCAACCTGACTGGCGCCGGTCTCTTTGACCTCTTCGTGATGCATTTCGGAGTCCGTCTTGAACTCCTCAAAAACGATATCTGAATCGGAGTCCGGCACCGAAAAATCAGGTTTTTCGGTCTCAGCAAAAAAATCATTATCCGGCGGGGTCGGATCTATCGGGGAAGGAATGTGCGTTTCATGGCTGACTGGAGCATCGAGTCGCATCTCAGTAACCGATTTGGCCGTCATGGCTTCAGGAACTTCCGATTTTTTCTCGCTCAATGGCTGCGAAACCCTTTCAATCCTTTTTTCAGGCGCTTGTCCGGCGGGAATAAGCGGACTCGCCCCGTTCTCTCCCGCCTGCTTTATGCGGTGCTGCAATATTTCTCGCTTTTTGCGCTTGAGCTCCATCAGTTTATTCAGTCGCTGCGTCAGTGCCCCTTCAACATTCTCTCCTTTTTCCAAGGCCGCCAGTACATCCCCGGCGTCTTTGACTTCAGGAAACTCCCGAGATTCAGCAGGCTTTCGGGATTCAATTCCGACGGGTTCTTCCAGGCTCGAACGAACATGAATCTGATCCACGCTTTTTACGGCGGCCGAATAGAGCCTGCTCAATGGGTCCGTGCGCCTCTTAAGGGATCTTTCATATTTCTTTTCGTCGGAAACGGAGAATTTCAATAGACCCAGCGTCAGCAAACCATAAGCCAAGGCTATAGTTTGATTTTCATCGCCGCCCAGTTCGTCCATGATATCCGACAGGGTCGTCTCTTCAGAAATGATGGCCAAAAAATCTGCGACGACAGGTACTTCTTCCAGTTCCTTGCGCGTGATGATGTTTTTTTCATTGATTTTCAAACGGTTTTTGAGGCGTTTTTGAAGTCGCCCGCGCATCATGACTGGATCATATTTATCCATGATGCCCCGAAGAATGAACACGGCGCCATTGGCCAGAGTAGCGTATTCGCTCAGGCTGGTTTTGCGGTTTTCCAGGAAAGTATAATCCCCTTTTCGCCACAGAAAAAAACTCGGCGCCGCCCGCCAGAAATATTCCTGGGCCAGCAATTCCGTTTCCGTCTCGTCCAGAATGCCGGCTTGTATCATCAAATCGACGGGTGTCATTTTCTTCTTTCTCGCCGTGGATTTGTACTGCCGATACTCCTGTGTCGTCGTCAAACTTCGGCCAATAATGAACTGGCCGAAGTCCTCATCCGCGAACACGCCTCTGCGGTCGAATACGACGCATCCACTATTGAGATAAACGGAGATGCGAGCCGTTCCCTCGTGCAATGTCAGAACGCCGGTTTTTTTGGCTTTGAGTAAACCAAACAGGAGTTTTGCCGGATGAAGCGAACCGGCGAATTTTCCTTTTAAAACAAGGTTGCTGCGCCGCTTGACCATAATTTTCCCTTTGGCTCCGTTGACATGTGATCTGAAACAGGCGCGTACACACCCCAAAACAGGTAAGAATGCATGATCGGCCAAGGAGACAATAATTGTCAATGGCCTGAAAATCCCAGGGCAGAATACGCCATTGGAGAGAATATTGGAAGTTGATATAATGCCGCATGGAGTTGAATCATGAATATTAGCCATTCATTCATCATCGCCGACGCCCCTGGCCGAGTTGGCCTTCGCTCAGCGATCTTTGCGGTCATCGGAGTTGCGCTCATGCTTGTTAGCGGATGCAAATCGGAAATCCATGTCCTGGCCATTGGCGACAGCTGGGCTTATTCGTGGCAAAGCGCCCTGGAAGATGAGTGCCGCTCCCATGACCGGGAAATTGTGGTTTATAATATGGCCATCCCGGGCGCCACGGCTGAATGGTGGGCGACGCAAAGTGCGCTGGGCGAAGTCAAGCAACTGCTAAGGGACAAGCGTCGCATCAAATGGTGCGTGATCTCACTGGGCGCCAACGACCTCTTGCAGGGTTACAAGCTCCACGGCCACGGATATGAAATTTTCAACCGAATGGATCGGGATATCAGAAAAGTTATAGACCAACTTCTGGAGGTCTCGCCGGAACTGAAAATCAACATCCACGGATATGACTATTTGAATTTCGAACAAACGCCGCTGTGCCGGCAGGCAGGCCAAAGCGTATTCGGGGGCAGCACCCGCTTCAAAAACAGCCTCATTGAGCGATTGACTGACAATGCCTTTGCCATCGCGAAGGATTATCCCCATGTGACGGCGACGAGCCTCATCGGCGCGATGCAGGAAGCCGCGGAAATCGCCGACGCCCCGAATTCCGACCTGCCCTCTCCGACAAGCATGATGGAAAACAATGACTGCATTCATCCAAACTACCACGGCTACCGAGCCATGCAACGGCGCATCTACGCATCCTTCTTCGGAGTTTTGGAACACCAATGAAAAACGAAAGCGGACAATGGATCTCGTCGCCTAAGGTCTTTCTCCTTGTTCTCATGATGAGCACGGCGGCCTGGGCCAGCCCGCCCCCATCCCCTGCGCTTATTCCGGCATCCTTTGAAGCCAGGGGAAACATCGCGTAGCCGCTTTGGGCCGTGCATTATAACGGACCTGCGGACGCCGATGACGAAGCGACCGGCATCAGCCTTTCAGCAGGCGGTCGGATTTTCGTCGCCGGTTCCTCATTCGCAACGAACTCGGGTTTGGATTTCACCACGATCAGCTACGACGAAGGCGGCGAAATCGTCTGGATAGCACGCACCGACGGCGGCCATCTCAAAGATGACCGGGCTATCGGCGTTCAGATCGATGAAAATGAAAACATTTACGTGGTCGGTTCTTCCGCGGACGCTCGCGGCCTGATGGATTTTTACGCTGTGAAATATAGCGCCGACGGGATCGAGCTATGGAGCGCGAGCTACGACGGCCCTGCCGGGGAGGATGATCAGGCAAATGACTTCGCCGTCGACGCAAGCGGCAACCTCCTTGTTCTGGGAACCTCGCGGGGCGCGGATGGCAACCTCGATATCCTCTGCGTCAAATATGATAGCGGCGGCGCGGAATCCGCCATCTGGGTTTATAACGGAGAGGCCGGATTGGATGATCGGGCCACTGCGCTGCTTATTGGCGACGACGATCGAATCCTTGCCTGCGGCGACACCGAAACCGCGCCCGGCATACGTCGAATGACAACTTTGGAATTTGATGATGACGGCCAAATTTTGTGGGCTGCGCAGTACTCCGGCCTGGCCGGCGACGACAGGGCCTCTGGTCTGGCCTTCGATGAAAACGGCGACGTCATTGTTGCCGGCATATCCCTGGGGCTTGATGATGAGTTCAATATCGTCGCCGCGGCCTACGACGACAATGGGCGCCAGCAATGGACTTTTCACTATGATCCCGAATCCGCAAGCTGTAATGGAATTGCGATCACGGTGGGCGAACAGGGAGGTTCATACATTTCGGCAAGCGCAATTTTTGATTCAGAAACTTCGAGCGGCGTCGTCGTGAAAATCGACAGCGACGGAAACGAAGTCTGGTTAAATAGTTACTCCGGCTTATGGGGCGGTTCAAATCTCCTGACGGACATTTCGCTGTGGAACGGCGCCTGTATTGTGACGGGAAGCACGAAGTCGGGCCTGGGCGACCGGGATGTTCTTATTTTGGCATACGATGAAAATGGCGATGAACTTGGCGCCATGAACTACGATTCCGGGCAAAATCAAGACGATCATTCCGTTGCCGCAGCCATTAGCCATGACAACTATCTTTATCTGGCCGCTACTTCAAAAGATGACGCCGGAATGCGGGATTTCCTGACGCTGAAATTCGATATCGAATGCGCCGGCTGCCGCATCGAGGGCGAGTGCCGTGCGAGCGGCGCCGCGCATCCGGAAAACGACTGCCTGACGTGCATTCCTTCCCTCGACGCAGGCGGCTGGTCGTCCAACGACGGCGCGCCCTGCAACGATGAGCAATTTTGCAACGGCGCCGATTTTTGCGCAGGTGGCGAATGCTCCTCACATGAGGGCGATGTATGCCTGGATGACGAACTGTATTGCAATGGCGGTGAGTTTTGCGACGAAGGAAACGACCGATGTAAACATACCGGCGATCCCTGTCACACGCCCTGGGAATGCAGCGAATTATTGGATGAGTGCGTTGAGGGCCAGGACGCCCCGACCGATTATCATCCCTGGACGGAAGGCGACTCCGAGCTTCAGGACTATCCAAAGGGATGCGCCGGTTGCGGCCCGGATTGCTATCCCTACTATCCCAAAGGGCCGAATCGCGAATATAGCGTATTCACGTGCGGCAACGACGACGATGATGACGATGATAATGACGACGGCGACGACGATGATGACGATGATAATGACGATGACGACGGCGATGACGATGATGATGACGATGATGATGACGATGATGATGACGACGACAACGACGACGATGATGACGATGACGACGAACCGGGATGCGGCGGATGTTCGGGATGCTCAGGCGACGATGATGATGACAACGACGCCAAGGGCGAGGCTTGCGGCTGATGGGACATCCTCACATCGCTTTTAGCAAAACCGAAACGCGCCGAGATAAGGGATTTCTCAGGTAAGTCCTAAAGGGTTCGCTTGGAATGACAACGCAAAAAATTTTCTTAAGAAGAATGTTTTTCAGGTAGCCCCGTTGCCACCAAATTTCTTTGAATATCTGATTTTTTTCTATCCATAAAAAACCAAATTCGCTTTAGGAAAGACAAGTCGCTTTCCAATTATCCTTATTTGCTTTATTTTCATTTTCGTGGTTGTGCTTGAATTCGCAAAACTTGTGCTGGAGAAGATATGAAAACCTTATTCCGAATCGCCACTCTAATGATCGTTCTCGCCTTTGGAAGCTCCCTTGTCTTGGCGGACCCGCCGGATGCCGTCTTAGATCAGAAAGCTCAAAACTACTGCGACTATGTGCAGCAATGGGCGAGCAACGGAATGGGATCCATGGATGGTTTTGATTCTATGGGCGGTGTGTGTGAGCAGATGTATACTGACAACACATTGACCGAGTTGCAGCGCCTTAGAGGTAGTGGCGACTCCACCATCTGGACCGGGATGTACCTTGCCAGCCAGGCCCTTCGCTATATGTCCACTGGGGATGCTGAAGCAAGGGATGAGGTGTTGCGCATTGCCCGGTATCTGCATTATGCAAAAGAGATCACGGACACGCCCGGCTACGTGGCCCGGTTTGCCGCTTTGGATGTTGCGCCCTGGAACAATGAATACGCCGAAGGCGAAAAGGTTTTAGGCCAGGACCAGTGGGCGGGTTACTACTGGGTGGATAACACCAGCCGCGACCAATACACCGGTTGGTGGTTGGGACTGAGTTTGGCCTATGAGGCTGTTGATGATGCCCCAATGCGCCAGACCATTAGGGATGACTTTAAGGATGTCATCGACAATCTGGTAGCCAACAACTGGAACATTATCGACCAATATGGAATTGCCGACGGAAATGGAGCATCGAAGGTGCTACCCACAATGCAACTTTCCTGGACTCTCCAGGCCGCCAGCGTGGGCGCAGACCCGGCCTATTGGGACCTGTTTGATGAGCTATACGAAAGATACAAATATTATCTCTGGTTCGACAATTTCAGCTTTCTCAATGTTTATGGCCAATACTTCGGATTCAACCTGAGCCACAATACCTGGCTTCAGTTGATTCGCCTGACGCCTGACCGGGAAAGATTGACCCACTTGTTCAACATCTGGGAAACCGATGTTCACCAGTGGGTCGCGCACACGCATAACGCCTGGTATGACAGCGTATGGATGGCCGGTTGTATTAGGTTGGGAACTTGCGACCAGGACGAAATGGACATCGTTCAGGCTGATATAGAAAACACTCTCAACATTTTCACGGATGCGCCAAACCAGGCGGTGACCATTTTTCCGCCCACCATTCCATTGGACCAGTTTTCCGTCTGGTGGGACGCCCTGGCTACCCAATATCCATTTTTGGACGACATCTTTCGCATCGAACCCAGAACCGCGGAACCCCACGATTTTTCTGACCGGTGCTGGTCGGACATGATCTGGCAGCGCACCCCATATTCCATCTCATGCAACAACGAGCCGGACAACCGGGTAGGGCCGGGAGTGGATTATCTCATCGCCTATTGGACATCCTTTTATTATGGTCTTGTGCCCAGTGACGGCCCCTATGGAGATGATGACCTTATCGAGCCTGATGATGATGACGATGTGGTCAATGACGACGTGGACGACGATGATTCGGTCGATGACGACGACGATGTGAGTGACGATGACGATTCGGATGATGATGATGACTCAGACCTCGCTGCGCCATCTTCTTCAGATGATGATGATGATGATGACGGCGGATGCTGCGGCTGATTAAAGGGCTATGTTTTAAAGCTTTAGGATATTTGGGGACATCCAACCCCGAAAACTGTCCGCCCACGAGACCGCATAGGCAAAATCAAAACGCGCCGAAATATTTTGGAAAACTCGTCAAAAGTCGTGACAGTGGGGTTGTTGAAAAAGTCTTGTTTGCAAAGCATCCCTAAGCTAGGGTAATGGGCAATCCAAGGGATGATTCCGATGGCAAAAGCAAAAAGTGGTGGAAAAAAGAGCAGAATCGCGACGCAACTCTCTTCGGCGCGTGAAAAGGGACTGCAATCCTTTCTCGCCAATGGAGGGATAATTCGCCAGAGCCGACTGCGTCTTTTTTTAATCATTCTGGCCTTCTCTTTTCTCATATCCCTATTCATATCCGGCAATGGTTCATCGCAAATACCTGTCCTGATCGCTGGAACTTACTCACAAAAGAGTATTCGAGCTCCTTATGACTTCGAACTCATCGACGAAGAGGCCACGGAAAAAAAGCGCGTTCAAGCTATCAATCTGAGTCCGCCCGTCGTCGACTTTGACCCGGAAGTCCTCAAATCTTCCGGCGCAAGACTCAATAATGCCTTTGCCGTCATGCAATCAGCTTATGCGAAAATGAGCGTAACGGCTGCGCCAACGGCCACTGACGACAAGGAGAAAAACCAGAAGCCGACGGAGGCGTCGACGGACGCAACTCCGGCTCCGACCCTCAACCCGGCAAAGCTAAAAGAGGCGGAAACAGAGTTCGCTTCGATCCTGAACGTCCCCTTATCAAAAAACGACCTGAAATTTCTCAGAAAACACCAATATGGGAAGGCGATTTCCGAAGCGGTGATAAAACTTTTGGCCCTGGCGAAATCCCATTATATCGCCGTCGATCTGCCGGACCTTGTGACACTGTTGAAAAAGAGCTTCCCCGATCCCAAAACGCCGCCCAGAATCCAAATTCGCAATATAAAAAGCCAATCGGAAGAAACACTAACAGAGCTTGGCAATGTCATCGACATCAATGCGGCATACAAAAGCATCGACGAAGCCGCAAAATCATTGGTGAAAGACGGCGAAAAGGGACTGGCTCCGATCATTACGAAAATTGCGCTGGGATTAATCCGGCCAAACGCCGGCATCAACGTTGATGAAACGAAAATCAGGAAACAACGCGCAGCGCAGGAAGTGATTCCCGTACGTTTGGTCTATAAAAAGAATCGGCTCATTATCGGCGAGGGACACATCGTCACGGAAGATCAGGCGAAAGTGTTGAAATGGCTTGTTGGACAAGAGAGCCTGGAAGGGGTTCTCTTCAAACTGACGGGCCTTTCCCTGACATTGGCGATACTATTATTCTCAACCTTCCTAATTGTCGTAAACAACTTCTCCGATCTCAAAGTGAGAGATAAAGATTTCATATTCATTGGAATCCTATTGCTCATTACTATCGCGGCATTGCGACTATTTATGGCCCTGGGTGGAATTCTAGCGGAGCGCGAATACGGATTCCCGCGCATGGCCATTACTCTTCTGTTTCCTTTCGCGGCCTCCACCATGCTCGTCCGATTCATTTTTCGTTTTGAAATGGCGTTCGTGTTCGCCGTTTGCGCCGCACTGATCAACGGCCTGATGGTGCAACTCGACTTTCCCATGGCTATCTATTTTTTCATTTCCAGTTTCGTCGGAGCGCACTTCATGGGCAACGCCACCCGTCGTGCGGACATAATTAAAGCAGGATTTTTCGTAGGCGTAGTCAACCTTGTTCTCGTTGGCTGCATGATATTTTTTATCGGCGATTTCAGTAATATTTTTTCCTTGGGCTTCTATTCGCTGGCCGGCGGAGTCCTTTGCGGCCTTTTCGTCATCGCCATGACGCCGCTGGCGGAATGGAGCTTTGGTTATATGACGCCGGTTGCGCTGCAGGAATTGGCGAGTTACGAACACCCCCTGCTGCGCGAAATCATGACAAAAACCCCCGGGACTTTTCAGCACTCCGTCACCATCGGAACCTTGGCGGAAGCGGCTGCGGAATCCATTGGCGCCGACGCCCTTCTGTGCCGGGTCGGAGCTTTGTTTCATGACGCCGGAAAATCCATGAACCCTGAATGGTTCGTCGAAAACCAATCGCGGACTAATCCTCACGACGATCTTGACGATCCATATAAAAGCGCCGAGATAATAAAAAGACATGTGGCCCATGGAGTGGTCCTGGCGCGGCAATATCATTTAGGACAACGAATTACCGATTTCATTCAAGAACACCACGGAACCGGAGCAATCAAGTATTTCCTGGTCAAAGCGACGGAATCCGCCGGCGGCGATCCTGACAAAATTGATGAAACCGCCTTTCACTACGACGGGCCAAAGCCGCGATCAAAGGAAACAGGAATCCTGATGATAGCCGACGCTATCGAAGCCACCAGCCGCACACTCAGTGATCGATCCCAAGAGGCCATGCTGGAGATGATTGACAAGACCATCGCCCGTCTGCAGATGGCGGGGCAACTGGCCGATACGCCGTTGACGCAAAAAGACCTGTCCACAATCAGTGAATCGTTCTGCCGCGTGCTGACCGGCTCCCACCACGCGAAGATCAACTACAACGATTGAAGTATAAAGAATAAAAACCGAGCCGCGAACGGCAAAATCGCCGACAGGCGATGAGTGAGCGGGTGATTGACCGCTTGATTTGCGGCTCGGAAATCTGATGTGAATCCTTGCGGATTTTCAATCTAGTGTCGTGTCACGCATCGGCTGTCAGCACCGAGGTTGACGAGTGGCACAGCTGTCAAGGCGCGAGGAGTATGCATATCGGGAATATGTAAGCGACGACAGGCGCTGCCAGCCGGGATGAATCGGTGACCGGATGCAACCATTCGATGCGTGACATGACCTAGCTTGCGCCGCGTCCAGATAAGACAACAGGGATTGTCTTCATGAGGATAACGAAGTCCAATTTCAGCGACCAGTTGTCGATGTATTTCAGATCAAGCTTCATCCACTGATCGAAATCGATTTCATTTCTACCGGAAACCTGCCAGATGCAAGTGATGCCGGGGCGCATTGACAGTCGCCGGCGTTGCCAGCGTTCATATTTTTTCACTTCATCAGGAATCGGCGGCCTGGGACCAACAAGACTCATATCGCCCAAAAAGACATTGATGAGCTGGGGCAACTCGTCGACACTGGTTTTTCTTAAAAAACGCCCAATATTCGTCACTCTCGGATCGTTGGTGATCTTGAAAACCGGCCCATTCATTTCATTGAGCCCCTCCAATTCCGACTTGAGGTCTTCCGCGTTTTTCACCATGGTTCGGAATTTGAAGAATTCAAAAACCCTTCCGTTCAAACCCGCTCTTTTCTGCACAAAGAAGACAGGACCCCTGCTTGTGATTTTTATTGCGATGGCGATGCATAGAAAAACCGGCGATAAAATAAGAAGCCCGAGACCGGCGAGAACTCGATCCATCAAGGCTTTCACGAGCAATTGCCCCACTGCGGACGGCGTTGTAGAAAAAGTCAAAACCGGTATGCCCAGGAAATATCGAACGCTCGTCATCGCAATGGACGGTTGTATAAAATCCGTCATGAGAGAGAAGCGGATGCCGACCTCCTCGCATGACCAGATGAATTCCTGAACATTGTCTACGAGATGCACCGGCATGGCGAAAAACACTTCATCGATCTGCCTTTGAACGATCAGATCGTCAAGTTGGTCAACGGTTCCCAGAATGGGTATGCCCAGGACATCTTTCCCAACCATCGATTTGTCCACATCAATACAGCCGATGATTTTATAGCCAAGATCGCTTTGAGCCGTTATGTGGTCAATCAGGTATTTGGCCTGACGGCCCGTCCCGATAATGAGGACATTTGATACATTATAGCCCTTAGATTGCAGCTGACCGACAATCGACTTCATTCCAACTTTCGCAATGATGGCGGTCAGCGCATAGGTGCTTCCGAATGTCGCCACAAAAAGACGGGACATTTCCTCCACTTTGAAGGCAAAGATGATCAGCGTCATGCAAACCAGGACGATCACGGCGGACTGTATCGTCTGCGTAAATATTTCGCCGCGAGTAATCGTCCGACCAAAAGTGTAGAATCCGTGCAGATAGTTGCTTCCGATAAGAAAGAAAAGGAAGGTGAGGAAGAACCAGCCGTAATCCGATGGCGCAACCGGCGCATGGGAATCGACCGACAGGTAATACCTTGAGTAAAAAGCAAAGAAAAACGAGAACAGCACAATAACGACATCTAAAATAATGCTCGTTGTCGCCAATGAAACGATGCGTTCCCTATGCACAAAACCCCTCATTTTTCATTCGAAATTTCAGACCATCCCTGTTCGGATATTACACAAAAGTCCGGATTCAGGCAAACACTTTTGGCAACGTCGTTCGAGAGAAAGACGTATTTAACAAAGCACATAAAACTACTCTTGCGAACTCATCTCGACTGTTTTTGCACTCCGTTGAAAAGGCTCATTTTCAACCCTAAAAAATACTTGGGGCGAAAATTCGAATGATCGTCAATTCTTCCTTGATATTTCCTTGGCATTTCTTTATTTTCCCTGAGGATCTAAGGCAAAAGCATGACAACAATAAATCAAGACTCGAAACTATTTCTCATTGTTCTTTTTGCTGCGGCAGCCGCCCTCTGCACGATAGTCCCATCATGCAACGAAAACGATGAGAACGAGGATATTCCACCGGTCAATGACGATGACGACGATGACTCGGAGGCTTCGGACACCGAATCGGAAGATGATGATCAGTGCCTGGACAGCGACGGCGACCGGTGGTGCTCTCCGGAAGATTGCGCGGATAATAATCCTTTTGTGAATCCCGGCATGATCGAGGACTGCTTCGACGGACTCGACAACGACTGCAATTTCCTGATCGACGACGAGGACCCGGCTTGTATGGAACCCGACGAAAACAAGGGCCAACAGCCTTGAGGCTGATCATTTCCTCCGGCGTGCTTTAACAAAGCTCCGGCAGAGCCCCTTGCAAATTCTTTTGTTGCGTGTTAAATGCGGCTCCCGAGTTTGGTAAGGAGATTGAAATGTCAAAAGTATGCGAGATATGCGGCAAAAGACGATTGGTGGGGATGAACGTAAGTCACGCGCACAATCGGACGAAAAAGGTCTGGGATCCGAATCTTCAAAAGGTAAGAATCGTTACGCCCAACGGAACACATAAGAGAGTGCGCGCCTGCACCACATGCATCACCAGCGGGCGCATTAAAAAGGCGCAGTACGCCAAGACAACGAAATAGCTTCAGCCACGGACGCGGACGATCCTCTTAACGCCCTTCACTTTGTTCAAATCGGCGACCAGCTTGTTGAGTTTGTCGATGCTGTTGACCACAATCTCGAAGTGAATCACAGCCCCTCCGTCCGGCGAGTGAGACGAACCGATGTCGCTGATATTGATCTTGTGCGTTCCCACGATTTTGCTTGTGCTGGACAGAATCAGCGGCTGATCGTACACATGAATGTCCAGGCGCGCCGTCATGCCTTCTGTTTCTTTGGGTAAATCCCATTCAACATCGACAATGCGGTTGGGATCCTTCCCCTCCAATTCCACGCAATCGGCCACATGTATCGTGATGCCCTGGCCCATGGTGATGAATCCCCTGACTTTCTCTCCCGGCAGGGGATTGCAGCATTTGGCCAAAGCGAAGACCATTCCGTCAATGCCTTGTATCTTGACCCCGCCGGTACCTTTCTGAAAAGGTCTCAGGACTCTATCCAAAGGGGCTTCCTTGATCTTTGAATCGTCTTTTTCTGAAGAGATGAATTGCTCGATGAAATGCGACAAAGGCAATTTTCCGACCCCAAGATCGGCGAACATCTGCTCAACCTTGTGAAAACCCAATTCTTCGGAAACTTCCTGAAGCCGTCCGGTCTTTTCAACGCGGTTGAAGCTGATTTTATGTTTTCGCAGCTCTTTCTCCGCCAAAATCCGCCCCGCTGCCACGGATTGCTTGATTTCCTGCTTGCGCAGGTAGTCGCGGATTTTATTCTTGGCGCTATTTGTTTTTACGACCTTCAACCAGTCGCGGCTGGGAGTGTGGCCTTTGCGATTCAAGATATCGACTCTATCGCCGCTCAACAGGTGATATGTCAGCGATTTGATTTTCCCGTTGACTTTGGCGCCCACACAGGAGTGACCGACCTCGGTGTGAACGCGATAGGCGAAATCAATCGGCGTCGCCCCTCGGGGAAAACTCCAGACATCGCCTTTGGGCGTCAGGACGTAAACCTCATCAGGGAAAAGGTCCGCCTTAACCATATTGAGGTAGTCCTCGGGATTGTCCGCCTGGTCCAAATCGACGATATTTTTCAGCCACTGAAGACGCATATCTTCATCGGGATCACCGCCGCCCGATTTATAGCGCCAGTGCGCCGCCACGCCCTCCTCGCCAATCCGATGCATTTCCTTCGTACGTATCTGGATTTCCATTCTCTGCCCGAGCGGACCTATCACGGTGGTGTGCAGGCTCTGGTATCCATTGGACTTCGGAAGCGCGATATAATCCTTAAAGCGTCCCGGCACGGGAGTCCATTTCGCATGAATGTACCCAAGGGCCTCGTAACACCTGGCAATGCTGTCAACAATTATCCTGAAGGCGATCAGATCATGGACCTGGTCGAATTCCAGTTCCTGGTCCTGCATTTTGCGATAGATGGAATGAATGTTCTTTTCCCGCCCCATGACCTTGCACTCGATTTTCTTATCGAACATCAGATCCAGCAGCGTTTTGATCATCTCCTCGATAAAACGAAATCGTTCCTTTCTGCCTTGAGACAGGCTGAAAACGACTTTGTAATAGTTCACGGGGTCAAGAAATCGAAAGGACAGGTCTTCCAATTCGTTTTTTACCCACTGAATACCGAAACGATGGGAGAGCGGAGCGTATATTTCCAGCGTTTCGCGGGAAATGCGATGCCGTTTTTTGTGCGGCATATGCTCCAGTGTCCGCATATTGTGAACGCGGTCAGCGAGCTTGACCAGAATGACGCGGAGATCCTTATTGGTGGCCAGCAGGAGTTTCTTGAAATTTTCCGCCTGCTGATGCTCTCGACTGGTGAAACTGATCATATCGATCTTGGTCACGCCGCCCACGAGCTTGGCCACTTCTGGGCCGAATCTTTTCTCAATATCGCTGAGGTGCGTCTGCGGATCATCCTCCACCGTATCGTGAAGCAATCCCGCCGCCACGGTCGGCACATCCATATGCATGCGCGCCAGGATGTGCGCGACAGCCAGGGGATGATTCAAGAAGGGATCGCCGTTCATTCTTTTTTGCCCGGCGTGCGCCGACGCGGCGAAGACATAGGCCTTGCGCAAAAATCCGGTATCCGCGTTTGGATTGTGCTTTCTCGCCTCTTGGAGGATGTTTTGAACGCGAATCATGGACGTTTGTACTCGTCGCTTAACCGCAGCATCATCGTGTCGCGCAGACTGCGCCAAGCGTAAACAATGGAGGTCAAACGCAAAAGCACATCCTCGAAATCGTCGTTGATGATAACATATTCAAAATTCGGCAAGAAGGCTATTTCCTTTTTAGCATGGAGAAGTCGCCACTCAATTTCCTCGGGGCTGTCTTTTCCCCTGGCATTGAGTCTTTTTTTCAAATCCTCCAGCGTCGGAACGATAATGTAGGTTAACACGGCATCGGCGTGCTTGTTTTTCACCTGCATCGCCCCGTCGCCCTCGATTTCGAGCAAAAGATCGACGCCCTGCTTTTGCGGCCTTTCATACTCATCGATCGACGTGCCGTAGTGGTTCCCGTGAATGACCGCCCACTCGAAAAAGCGCCCCTGAGCGATCATTTCCTTGAAAGTCGATTCGGCAGCGAAATGATAATTTTTACCGTCAACCTCATTATCGTGGGCTTTCCTTGTCGTATGGCTCACAGCATAGCGGATATTCGGCACACGCCTGATAAGCTCATTGCACAAAGTGGTTTTTCCCGCCCCGAACGGTGCTGTGACCACGAATAAATTCGCCGCGCCCTGCTGCATTATTTTACTCCACGTTCTGAATCTGTTCTCTCATTTTTTCCGCCGCCGACTTGGCCTCGACGATTAGCCGCGAAACCTCCCGGCTTTGCAGTTTGTTGCCGAAGGTCGTGATCTCCCGGTGTACTTCCTGTAACAGAAAATCCAGGCGCTTGCCCGCAGGAGAGCCTTCCTTCAGGAAATGGGCGACTTGTTCAAGATGCGTCCCCAGTCTGGCGACTTCCTCGGCGACATCCGTTTTTGAGATCATCAACGCTACTTCCTGCACAATACGGTCCGGGTCAATTTCCTTCGAGGATTTCGACAACTCCTCAAGACGCGCAAGGAACCTGGCTTTGTATTGATCGACAGCCTCGGGAATCTCATTTTTCAGGGTTTCCGCAATCAATTTCAGCGACTGGTTATGCGCCCCGATATCCTTTTTCAGTGCGGTGCCTTCCTTCTTTTTCATGCCGACCAGTGAAGCGAGCGCTTTGTCAACCGACTTCTCGATGACGGGCCAATGCGTCTTGACAGGCGCTTGAGGATTTTCAATAAAGCGCAAAACGCCTTCTCGATCAACGATGTCGCTAAAGCCGATCTCATCGCTAAAATTCAGGCCCTTTTGCAACTTTCGGAATTGCTTCAGATAATCTTTTGCCATATCGACATCCACGTCGATTTTGCCGGAATCGGAGGGCGGAGCGACCACTGACAAGGTCAGATCAATCCTGCCCCGTGATATTTTGGACGCGATAATATCCCGGATTTTTGATTCCAACGGCGCGTAAAGCCTTGGCATCCGAAAGTGGATGTCGAAATAGCGATGGTTGACTGATCGGATATCGCAAGTCGCGATCACATCGCCCTGGCGGGCCATGCCGCGACCGAATCCCGTCATGCTGTAAATTGGCGTTTTAGGCTCCATATAATTGTCATACCTCTCTGGTTTTAATTGCATCGTAAAGTTCTTTGATGGAAACCGTGGCGGTTCCCAATTTTCCTACAACAACACCGGCGGCGAAGTTGGCGATGGAGGCCGCTTCCTCCCAGGACGCCCCGGCGACTTTCGCCAGCGTGATCGCCGCAATAACCGAATCACCGGCACCGGTCACATCATAGACCTGCCGCGCAACAGTTGGAATGTGCATGGGTCTGGCCTTGGGTGTAAAAACCGTCATGCCCAGGTGCGCCCGCGTGATCAGCAGCCCTCTGACATTCAATTTTTTTAACAATTTGTGACCGGCAACTTCGACAGCTTTGTCTTCGTTGACCAGGCGTATTCCCAGCATTTCACCGGCCTCGTGATGATTGGGAGTAATGAGGTCAACATGGTTAAAGGCTTTGGCATTACGGATTTTTGGATCAACCGACACCATAAAACGGTTTCTGCCGGCGGTTTTTTGAACGCCGTTCATCAGCAACCTGCTGACAACGCCCTTGGCATAGTCGGATACGATCACCGCGTCAAGATCGCCGACCTCATTTTCAATTCTTTGCAAAAGCTTCTTCCGCGTTTGAGGCAAAATCGGATTGTCCGCCTCCCTGTCGAAGCGCACAATCTGCTGGTTACAGGCGATGACACGAGTTTTCTTCGTCGTTGGCCGTCCCTTTTCGATGGCCATAAACTTGGGATCTATTCCACCTTCCTCCAGCTTTTTCCGCAAAAATTCCGACCCCTCGTCATCTCCCATAACACCAACCAATTTTGTCCCGGCGTCCAGGGCCAGAAGATTTCGTGCGACATTGGCGGCGCCTCCGGGAATGGTCTCCTCCCGAACAACCTTCACGACGGGAACGGGCGCCTCAGGGCTGATCCGCTCAACGCTTCCCCATATGAAATGATCGATCATTACGTCGCCCAAAACAAGAACCTTGCACTGGGGCATCTTTTTCACAATCGCGCACAGTTTTTTTCTACTGACTGTCATGCAATGAGCCTCCTCAAAACAAGACCATTCATTATCGGTCAATCTCCCGGCGCGCATCGCCTTGGTTAAAGAGATCGTCCCGGTCGCAAAACACATTGGCGCCGGCGGCAACGAACCAAAAAGTCATCACCACCTCGGCATCACCGAAATTATGCTGAAACAGGCAGGCGAAAGCAAATCCCGCCATGGCTGTCATCAAGGCGGCGGATAGATCGAAATCGTCGCAGGCGATATCAGACCCAAAGACGAACTTCACGGGATCGTGAAATACTGCCGCCAAAAGCAGCAATAACAGCAAGGCCCCGACAAAACCGCACTGCGCCGCCGCCATAATATAAGAATTGTGCGCGTGGCTTTCGGTCGTCCATTTGATGTTGTAATCCCGCCGGTATTCCCGAACGTATTGACGATAGACGCCGGGACCGATTCCCGTCACGGGATGATCCATCGCCATATCGATAGAAGTCTTCCATAAATAAATGCGCTCAAGGTTTTTTTTCACCATGAAAGTTGTGGCCACTCTGTCGCGGACTGTCGGCGAAACCGTGACAATCAAAGGAATCAAAACCGCCGCAGCAACCGCTGTGGCGATCACAACGCGCCGTCCCTTGATGAATGCCAGAAGCGCCGCCATAAACGCCAGCGCCAGCCAGGCGCTTCTGGCATAACTGAAAACAACGCCAACAAAAATGAGCGCCGCAAAAATCGCCAATATGGGGCGTCTGCCCTTTTCCACCATGAAAAGCCCGATCCCAGAGAAAAAACACAGGATCATAGTGTTGCCGAATGTCAGGTGATGGTCGAAAAATCCCACCGCGTGAAAATACTCTCCCGTCGGCTGCCACAAATCCACATCGGGAACGAGAAATCGAGGAACCGCCGAGCCGAAATAATGCTGGGCCGCGCCGTACAGGCCCATCAGCGCAGCCGAGATGACCAGCGCGTAAAGAGCTTTCTTCCACGTCGTTTTTGAAACATTGGCGGCTAAAAGTCCGAACCAGGCGAGATGAACCCACAGCCTGGGGATTTTTGAAAGCGACTGGAAACTATAATCCGAAAAAAGCGCGGCAATGATAGACCATGCAATAAAGGCGGCCAGGGCCAGATCCGTATAGCGCAGGCGCCAACGCTTTTCGATAAACACACGATAAAGCGCCGAAACCAATAATAGGCCGAGACATATTTGCGCACCGCTGATGGAAACCGGCAGGCAGGCTGCGTAGGCTATAACAGTGGCCGCCCTCGCCTTCGCAATAATGTCATCAACCTTGTCGGTCATCGGCTTCCTGATGAGAGTTTCATAAATAGGCTTTCCGTTGTTTCCACCATGCGGTCAATACTAAAACGACGCCCGACCTCTTTTCTCGCCTCCGCCCCGTGCCGCGCGGCCAGTTCAGGACTTGAAGCGTAGCGCCCCATTGCCCTGGCGAGTGACGCGGAATCATCGGCATCGATAAGAAATCCAGTGTGGTCGTCTGTCACAGTTTCCCCCAGCGCTCCGACTCGCGCCGCAATGACCGGAACCCCGCAGGCCATAGCCTCCAGCGCAGCCCGGCAGGTTCCGTCGCTTCCCTCTCCCAAAATGACCTTGGCGGTCATCGCATTATAAATTTGCGGCAGATCGTCGCGGCGATAGCCTGTGAAATGGACCCGCCCACCAAGTCCGCGCAATCGAACCATCTCTTCCAGTTCGTTTTTGGATTCCCCGCGACCAACAATCATCAAGCGCAATTCGGGAATTTCTCTCAATACACTCTCGGCAGCCTCAATCAGCAACTTGTGCCCGCGACCTTTTTTTATCCTGCTGACAATGCCGATGACGGGAGTCTCATTATTCGCGCCAATCTCTTCCATTATCGCTGAGGCATCAAGTCCCGGTCGAAATTTCTCCGAATCCACCGACCCGAAGACGACGGCGACTTTTTCGGAATCAAGACCATAAGCCGCCGACAGTGTTTCTTTCATACTTTCGCTGACGGCGATCAGGGCATCCGTTCCCCTGATCAGCGGCACATCGCCTATCCGCCTGCTCGCCTGTCGGGTTTCGTGAACGGAGCGAACCAGCGAAATCGGACTGCGCGCCACGTGGGCAAGGCACCATGCCGTCCAATGATCGTGGCTGGTGTGCGTGTGGCAGATAACATGATCGTCGGCACGCGCTATAAGCCCATGAAGGCGGCGAACATCTGCGATAAGCCCCGGAAAAACCAGGCCCTTCCGAAGCAACGCCACATCGTTTAACACCTCAAAAGGTTCGGACTCAAGCTCCTTCGCCAGCGTTCCGGCGGGCCTTTGCGTGTGCGCGAACATGACTTTGTGGCCCCGCTCTGAGAGCCCGCGCATCAAGTGAATAATCCTTTCCGCCGGTCCCGTGAAATGACGCGACGCCAATAATTCCAGAACGATCACTTCGCCTCCAAAAGCCGATGAACCGCATGCGTGAGCTGTTTCGCTTTTATACTGGTCATGCAACGAAGGTCATGCGTCGGGCATTTGTGTTTCCAGCAAGGCGAGCAAGGCGTCTTTGATGAAATGACAATCCCTTTGTCGGTCCACGGACCCACGCGCCCAGGATCGCTGGGGCCGAAAACAGCCGCCACGCCAATGCCCGCGGCTGCCGCCAGGTGCATGGGACCCGAATCATTTCCGAGATAAACATCGCAGCGTTTGAGAAGATAATACAATTCCTTGATATCGGTTGCCGGCGCCAACAGGGCTTCGCTCCGGCATAAAGAGCGCAGATTCTCAGCGCTCTCCTTTTCTTTCGGCCCCCAAAGGATCAAGGATTTGACGCCGGTTTCGCCAAGAGCGTCAATCGTCTCGGCGTACTTTTCCAGTTCGAGTTTTTTGCTCGGCCAACTCGCCTCCGGATTAACGGCAACAACCCGCCGTCCGGAAAGATCGTTTTCGATCCAGAAACGATCACCGACCTCCATTTTTTCGGGCGGGACGTAGACCTGGACGGATTCCGGTATCTTTTCGATGCCGAGTGGACGCAGCAGGCAAAAATATTTTTCGATGGCGTGTAGCGCGTTTGGATATGTGTTGACCCAATGATTGGTCAATAGAAAATTTGCTTCACGAAGTTTCCAGAAACCGATTCGCTTGCGACCACCGGATGACAATGCCACCAGGCCACTTTTGAACAAATTCTGAAAATCAATGACAACCTGATAGCACTCCTTGCGTATATCACGTCGAAAATCCCTATAGGCTCTTATGGCGGCGATCAAACGACCAGCCATTAGATGAGTGGATATTTCCTTTCGGGGAAAAACAAAAAGCTCATCGAGATCCGGATGCCCATCCATGACGCCCCGTGATTTTTCTTCGACCACCCAGCCGATTTTTGCATTCGGATACGCTGAGCGAAGGGCGCGCAGGGCATACAGCACGTGCACGCAGTCGCCCACCGCTCCCAGTTTTACGATCAGCAGGGATGGAATCGTCATGAACATGTCCTGAAGTTCTGAGTCGCCCTATTCATGAATAACAAAGGATCAGGCAATGCTCTCGCAAGCGGCCATCACCATATCGACGTCAATGTCTTTCATACAACGAAAATGCTTCTGAGGACAGGTTTTGAAGCCATGCGAACCGCAGGGGCGGCAGTCAAGGTCAACCTCAACAATGCGCGAACTGGTGCCATAGGGCGTATAACCGAGGGCGGGAACAGTTGATCCAAAAATTGCGACAATCGGTATTTGAAAAGACGCCGCAATGTGCATGGGACCTGAATCGTTTGTCACGAATAGGCCAAGCCGCGATATGACCGCGCACAATTCCAAAAGATCGAGCTTTCCGCCTAGATCGACAGTGCTGCCTCCGGCCTGCTTAGTAATTCGGGCGCTCAATTCCTTTTCGCCCGAGCCTCCGAACACCAAAACCTGGTCGTATTTTTGTGAAAGGCTCCCGGCGAGCTGGGCAAATCCTTTTTCGGTCCATCGCTTCGTCGCCCAAACTGAACCCGGATGCAGTCCGACCAGCTTTTTTCCGCTTATGCCCAGGCGGGCCATAAGCTGCTCGATTTTCGGCTCTTCAGGAAGAGAAATCCTCGGTAAGTATTCTTTGTCCAATGCACCCAAAGGCTCCATGAGTCCTAAAACCCTGCGAACTTCGTGTTCGCCGGCGTCGCGCCGCACGGTCCGCGTGAAAAAAAAGGAGCCGGCGGAATCGTGAAAACCGATGCGATACGGTATGCGCGCAAGCCATAGAATCAGTGCGCTTCGAAAACTGGGGTGCGGACACAAGGCCATGTCATAGGAAACTTTTCTCAGCTTTCCGGCAAAGCGGAAGGTCCCGGACAATCCCGCCTCGATTCCCCTTTTATCGAAAGCGATTACGCAATTGATCTCGGGATGATTTTCCAGCAGAGGCGTCCAGGCGGGTTGCGCGACAATATCAATTTTCGCGTTTTGGAATTGTCTTCTGAGCGCCGAAATCAATGGCGTAGTGAGTACGACATCACCCAGGTATGCCGTCTGAAAGATCAGGACGCGCTTTATATCAGGCATCTTCGCGGCCCAACTCAGACATTCCGGCGACCCAATTCCCACAGTTTCAGATACTTTAAGAACACGTAGTAGGATGCCAGCACGCAGATCACAAATCCGGCGACGCCGTCAAGAAAACCCAATTGCCAAAAATACTTCTTGATGAAGTTAAATGGAGGACGCAGCAGCATCTGGTCAAAGCGACCGCGACGGCCTTTTTGAAAATACTGCCGGGCCATGATGGTCGTATATTCATTGATTCTGGCAAGGTGATGAGAGACGTCCCGATAAGAATAGTGATTCAGATCGCCCAGAAGTTTGCCGACAGATCCGCTGCTTTCCACTTTGTCGTGCGGATCGTACCCGCCCCAATGTCCCTTCCGGCGGTTGAATAATCGAATTCGCCATTCCGGATACCAGCCGCAGTGATTGATCCACTGGCCAAGGTAATACACTTTGCGCGTCAAAGTATAAGCATCTTTGCCCTCTTCTTCGCTGAGGGCCGCCTGGATCGACTCCCGTAGCAGCAAAGTCACTTCTTCATCCGCATCAATAGCAAGGATCCAATCGTGCGCAGCCTGGTCAACCGCCCGCTGCTTTTGCTTCACATGCCCGGGCCAATCGGTTTCAATCACGCGGTCGGTATAGCGGCGGGCGATCTCGACGGTTCGATCCTCACTGCCCGAATCAAGCACGATGATCTCATCGGCAAAGGCCACGCTCGAAAGGCAACGATCAATGTTGCCCTCCTCGTTCCTGGTGATTATCGCGACCGATAGCTTCTTCAATTTCGACCCTATAATCGCGACAGGAATGTCGCTCCTACAATCGCGGCTACAAACCGCTCCACCACAAATCACTTGACCTACTGACCGCAACTCCGTCGCCCCGATGCGGGGCTTTTGCCAAATGGCGAGTTCCGGTTTGCGAATCGCAAATTCATTCCGCATTCCGCATTCGAAATTCCGAAATTGTGTCGCCCTCACGGGCTTCAATGAAAATAATAATCGCCCGTTTTCCGTCGGCTCACGCCGACGGCTAATTTTGTAACGCCCTTACGGACTGATTTGCGTCGCTTTACGGGCTTGCCGCGCATTCGAAATTCCGCATTCCGCATTCCCTCGACCATGTCGCGACAGTAATGTCGCTCCTACAATCGCGGTTACAAACCGCTCCTACATTCATACTTCATGCCTCGTTCACTTCCCGGCGGCGTCGGCCAGAAATTTCTCAATCCCGGCTGTCGTCAAGGGATGGTTCATCAGTTTTTCGACAATGGCGTAGGGAATCGTCACTGCGTCCGCGCCAGCCAGGGCAGCATCCTTCACGTGCATGGGATGACGCACCGACGCGACAATGACTTCCGTCTCCAAATCGTAGAGCGTGTAAATCTCCACGATCTCCTGGATCATCTCCATGCCATCCTGAGACAAATCGTCAAGACGACCGACGAAAGGCGCAATAAAGGTCGCGCCCGCTTTGGCGGCCAAAAGCGCCTGCCCGGTGCTGAAGACCAACGTGACGGCCGTGTCGATCTCCTCGGCATTCAGTACAGCGGTCGCCTTCAAGCCCTCTTTGCCCATGGGGATTTTAATAACGACGTTTTTTGCGATTTTGGCCAGTTCGCGCCCTTCTTTGACAATGCCCTTGGCATCAACGCTCAAAACTTCGGCCAGAACCGGCCCGGCGCAGGCTTCGCAAATTTTCGGAATGATCGTATTATTGTCTCCACCTTCTTTGGCAATCAGGGAAGGATTGGTTGTGACGCCGTCGCACAGGCCCATTTCCACCGCTTCCTTGATTTCTTTCACGTTCGCGGAATCAATGAATATCTGCATAATCTCCTCCTGCCTTATCGCTCGTCGCGGGGCTTTAGGTTATCAAGGCGCAAAGCATAGCAATTCACTAAGAAATGGCAACACTGCAAATCCGCTAATCATCCGCGATTTCGACGGGCATACAGTTTTCATCCAGAAGCGCTGCGGGCGTTAACTCGCCACCGTCGCTGATGTAGCCAAGGCTCTTGAGTTTTTGAATCGTCGCCTCACTCAGGGTGAGTTTAGCAGATTTGGCTTTGCCCGCATATTCCATTCGCGTCCGGCACATGGTTCGATGCATTTTCGAAGCCGATTCGCGGACCTTGTGCGCCAACTCATCGTGGGGTGTGTTCGCCAGGAGGTTGCTTTCCTCGCCGGGATCATTTTCCAGGTCGAATAATTCCATCCCTTGCGTGTACTCAAATTCCATGGCTTTGACTTTCATGGGATCAATCAGTTTTTTCTTTGATGTTATGGCGGCGTAGCGCAAGGGTCCCAGCATTTCCACTTCGGCAATGACCGGGCCGTCAACAGTGAGCCTGTTGATCATCTTTAAAACGCCATTGTCCGCGCAACTCAAGTCCTGCCCCATTTCAACCGGCCTCCTGCCGGCCAGGGCCAATAGAGAAAACAGCGCATTCTGCGGAACGATTCGCTCATCCAGAACCGTTCCGCCGCACAAGCCGTTCGGAGCTTTTATGATAAGCGGAACGTGCAGCATCTCATTGTACAGCGTAATGCCGTGCCCCCACATGCCCCGCTCGCCAAATTCCTCTCCGTGGTCCGATGTTACGATAACCCACGCATTATCGAATCGACCGCTTTTTGAAAGATGATGAAAAAATCTTCCGAGCGCCCAATCAGCGTATGCGATCTCCTCGTCGTACAGGGCGACGACGGCCTCCCGCTGCTCGGGACCCTGCTTTTGCATCCAGTTGAAAAAGGCGTAAAATACCTCTTTTTGCATTTTATCCACTTCATCATTTGGCGCGTGAAATCTGCCCTTGAAGTTCTTTTTCGGCGTGTAGGGAAAATGCGGATCGAAAAGATGAACAAAAAGAAATGTCGGCTCACTGCTTCCGCCAAACCAACGCAAAGCGGTATTGGTTACCTGCTCGGCGTTCCAATAGGCATTCACCTGGTAATTGTCGAAACCAGCCGCAAAGCCGTAATTCGATCCTAAAAGAATATTTGTTGCAAAACCGCCGGTCCGATAACCTTTATTCTTTAGAACCTCCGTCACCAGCGTTACCGACGGCCTAATGAATGAAACAGGATCTGAAACTCCATGACGGCTCGGAATCATTCCGCTGAACATGCTCATGTGCGCCGGCAGAGTCCACGGAGAGTGGGAAATGTGCCGTTTCACAAGAATCGATTCCTCCGCCAGCCTGTCGAGGTTCGGCGTGGTCAGACGCTCGTAGCCATAACAACTCATATGGTCGGCGCGCACGGTGTCGATGCTGATGAAAATGATGTCGGGCAAATCGGGGGCGGGAGGCGTCGGCTTCATGGAGCCTGCCCAAACATGCACACCGACATAAATCGCCAGGGAAATGACCCATATGGAATGACGCGGCTTTCCCGGATTGGAGTCGGAAAGTTTTTTGCGAAATATCGTTTTCTCCATGAACGCGGCCAGAAAGGACATGGCGGCAATGAGGCTGGCCAAAATAAACACCAAACCGACACGAACGACTTTCGGCGCGCTGACATAAGAAGCCGCCACAGCGCGTATCGCAAAGGTCTTCACGTCAACATACTGGCCGTACAGCTTATTCATGCCGCCGGTCATTTCCATGTTGAACCACCACGCGCCGGCGCCGAGGATGAGCGATCCTAAAAGCGAAACGATAATTACGGTTCTGATGAGCCTGCGCCGATTTCGCGTCAGTCGCCTCGCAAGGATGTATATAAAACCCATAGAAAAGGCGACCGGCGCGCCAAGCTCACGGGCCTCTGAAATCGCGTGCTTAATCGCAAACCTGTGCGTGTTGTCCAAACCTTTGGCGAGATACTCCTGCTCGGACGAGGAGTACAAACTCCACACCAGACCTGCCGCAACGAAAAACGCCGCGACCGAAAACCAGACATTGATGAATCGAACCATTGAGTGTTTCAAAAGGGAATCATTGCCTCCACGAAGGTCCCGTCAATCCGTAGGGATATTAGCAATCCGCTTTGGCAAACACAAACCCGGATGGACCGATTGGGTATTTCGCCTCACACAAAAAGAGGTTGTGGTATTTTTGAATAAATTTGTTTATGGTGCCTTGCGTCGAGCGACCTTTACAAAAATGCTCCGATTCTGCTAGATATTTTGGCGACATTTTGACAAATGGAGAATCTGCTGTGCGAAAAATATCCCTAAAATCAGCTATCTGTTTCTTCCTGGTCATTTTACCCATGACCGTTTCGGCTAACCAGCTTGCGACATTCGGCACAAGCGCGAGACCTATAGCCATGGCCGGCGCTTATTCCGCCATCGCCGAAGGTTCGGACGCTTTGTATTATAATCCGGGCGCGCTCATTCAAAATATGGGACCAAGGCTCGACGCCGCCTATACCTACACGCTCCCGGCCTTGTTTCTTGAGCAACAGGAATCCGGCGGCGACGCCTTCACCGCCACCAAGGAAACCAAATCAGCCAGGCGCCCAGAGTCAACGCAGTGGCTCAGCGGCGGTGTTACATCGCCTTTGAACCGCTATCTTTATTTCGGACTTTATACACAAATTCCCATTGACGGCCAGGAACGACGCAAGTGGTTTTCCCCAAGCGAACCGTATTTCATGGATTACGAAACGGGAATATTCGGCCATACCGTCATCCCCGGTCTCGCTGTCAAGTTCTCTTCCAACATCGGCCTGGGCCTGAGCGCCGAAGTCATTTTCGACGCGGCGGGAACGCAATCCATCTACATTCCCATCCAGCAGGAGGAAGTACCGATTAAAAGCGAAGGAACCGGTCGCATCGGCGCGCAAGCCGCCCCGATTATCGGATTCTTCGCCCGCCCCTTTCCCCAATTGCGACTCGGCCTCACATACCGCGGTGAAAGTTTCAGGAAGCATGAGCAGAAATACGTTGTGGAAGCCACCCCCGGCGACAACGATTCGGAAATCGAAGTCGATTATGAAGTCATCTACAATTTCAACCCCGCCACCATGAGTTTCGCGGCAGCCTATCAACCCGACGAACGAGTTCTGCTGTCATTGGAACTGATGTACCAGGCGACGGGGCGCTACTTTCCCCCGTACCCAAGCATAGACACTGATTTTTCAGACGCCAGGGACGCTGGGCTGGCACTAAATCAACCTGATGAAATCGACCCAAAAGATGTCGAGCCTTCGTTCCATGACACCTTGTCGCCGCGATTCGCCGTTGAAACCCGCGCCTATAGAAACTTGTTTGTCGACGTTGGGTATAAACGTGAACCTTCTTCTACGGCATTCCAACGTGGAACCGCATCCGTTCTCGACATGGACGTCAACGTTGTGTCCATGGGCATGGCGGTTCAATTCGGCGGCGTCTATAATGACATGGTCCGCCTGGACGGTGGAATTCAGGCCCATTTCCTTTCCGAGGAACATGCCACGAAATTGAGCGAGTGGATGGAAGAAAGCGATCCTGAAAGCAATCCGCTCTACCCACGCTATGAGGCTAGAGGACGATTCATCACCGGCGGACTTTCTGCCACGATGAAATTCTAGGGGGTTTCCGTCCCTTTCAATGGCCTTTTTCGCGATCTCGTCGTCAATCTTCGGTTTTTATTGTGCGGCGTACTTGGGTGCGCCTTTCGCACAAACCTAATATTTTCCTTAGACTTCACAAAAAAATTGTTCAGTCCGGGTCGGGAAAGTACGCCATTCTCATCCCGATCCTTAGCTTGAAAAGCAAAGAGTGACTCTTCAGGATTTCCTTTGCCGGCACTCATTTTAATTTTTTTGAAATCACAGATTTTTCAGAATCTGATCGCGGGTTTTTCAACGCACAATGAGCAGCAGAATGAAGAAGATTCCGATGAGAAAGTAAGCGGCGATGGAAAAGCTGAGCAGATGGGATGCCGCTTCTTCCTTTCCAATGCTAACGAAAGCCGTGTCGAACTTCTTATTTTTCCTCTCCTCTTTCGCCAGTTTCACGCCAGTCTCCACAGCCAGGTCGTCGGTCAGGCTTTCGCAGTAAACAACGCGGCTTTTGGAGATCGAGTTGAAGTGCTCGGAGGAATGAATGAGGGTTTTGGAGGTCAGGCGGGTAACTTGCACTTGACCCAATTCGTTGAGGATAATTCGGTGTGTGTAGGTGCCGTCCATTAAATTGAAAACTCCAGTTACCAGACCAACATTCTTAATCTAAGGCATTGCCTTAGAATTGTCTAGGGGATGCCCTGAGTTATCAGGGCCGGAAAAAATGGCCGAGTAAACTAAGGCGATATCTTTGTGAAGGCTGTAAATAATCGCCCAAAAAAAAGAAAACTTAAAACGAATCCGAACACGACTTGAAAACGAAAAAAGGGAATGAAAGCCCCAACTCCCCTACAGAAGGCGGCTGTTTTTCAAAAGCCCCCTGCTCAGGATGTAACATCGGTTGTTTGGACGAAAATCAAGAGGGGAAATCGAGTTCGCATCGGCGATCTATTATTCGGCAAATTGGATATTTGATTTTTAGGCGTCCAATTCTAACTGTTCAGCGCCGAGAGCGATTTTAGCCACAACACGCGCCATCGTCGTCGTCGTCGTCGTTGTCACCATCGTCGTCATCGTCCCTATCATCATCATCGTTCCCGCATACCTCCAGCATGAGGGTCTCCTGCATGGTTCTTTCCTCTTCAGTTCCTTCCTCGCCAAGCCAGTCGCCCCAGATGGACCACGTGACTTCCATATCGTCGGCGTTGAAAGTTGTAGCCTGAAAACGAAAAACCACTTGCTGCCCATCAATCACGCCGCCGCGCTGCCCATCAAATTCATCGGAAGTAAACAGCCACTGCAGGGTGCTCCCGTTTTGCTCCGCAGCCCAAGTCCCTGCCACGCTCTGCGCGTCGGGTTTTTCCCACTCGTGATATTCCCAGTTGTGCCCCGCGAGAAACTGGACCTCCTTCAGCCCTTCTCCGTCAGGGCTTTTGAAATCGACTGTCACCTCAAAATCGTATGTGGCGCTGGTGTCCACGCATTCGGGCGTGATCGTCAAAGTCGTGTCCGCGCCGATTCGGGCAGCGGCGGAAGATGCAAAAAACACCAGGAAAATCATGGACAGCAAAAATATCCGGGGCATGGCGATGACCTCCATATTCAAAAATTGCGTAATCCATCCGCCCTGAAGTATGCCTTCAATGACCACGCAAGATCAAGATGTGGACATTGGATCAGCGATTCGACATGCAGGCTCGAACCCGCTGCACCTCCTGCCGGATAAATGACGAATAATAAAAATTATTGCCAACAAATTGATGTCCACTGCCGAATTGCGGATAAAATGACCCACAGAGTTCCACAAGGCCTCGGGGTGCCCGGAGTTTGGCTGGACGCCACAGTCGCCAAAAAAATTGGGAATGAGGCCCATCTTCGGCATAGATTCAGTTTCGCAAAAGCCGTTGCTTTTCGCCGGTCCGCTTTCCCATTGTCGTCGCCACGTCCCCTTTTAAATAAATCATTACGTGTTTGACCTTTCGCAATCATTGGTGATAAAATTGTTGCCATTAGGGGTAGTGTTTTTAAACAGGCAGGGTTGGACTATGACAAAAAAATCAACAGCGTATAGAATCTTCGTAATTCTCTTTATTGGCCTTTGTCTTTCGATGCTCGGGTCGGATTGCAATGGCGATGAAGAAGATGACGCTATTGCCAGACCACCCTTCGTCCCATCCGACGATGATGATGGAGATTACTATCCACCCCCCAACGACGACGCGGATGACGATATCGCAGATGACGATACCGCGGATGACGATACTGGAGATGACGATACCGACGATGACGTGAATGACGATACTGGAGATGACGATACTGGAGATGACGATACCGACGATGACGTGAATGACGACGTTGACGACGACGTTGACGATGACGTGAATGACGACGTTGACGATGACATTGACGATGACGTGAATGACGACGTTGACGACGACGATACGACGCCCCCAACCACTACAACCATCATAGCCACAACAACGACCACTACGACTACGCTCATTGACGATCCATACGTAACAATCAATGAACCGACCAACAGCACCGACCTTGACGGCTATTATGTTGACGTGCAGGCGGACATCGGCAACGCCGACGTCGTCGTCGTCACCATGGAAAACCGAGAGGGCATTGAAGACATCACGCACATGCTGTCGATCACCGGCACGGAAGTTGTCGGAAGCTTGTACATTGAAGCCGGGCAGCACACACTGGAGATCACGGTTTCCGACGAAGCCCGCGCCAGTGCATCCGACTCGGTCACGTTCAACATGGACATGGGCAAGGTGATCATCAATTTTCCAAGTCCCGGCGCGCTTTATTCGTTCCGCGACATTTTGATTGATGTCGATTTCATCAACATGGCCCCCCTGGATATGCACGTGAAAGTTGACGATTTGGAGTGGACGGACTCACTGCAAATCGGCGGCGATCGCATCACCGGCGAAATGCTGTACGTGCTGCCAGGCGATCATAACCTCCATGTCTGGGGCTACCATCCAAACCATGTTGACCTGGATCTGAATCCCGAGGGCATCGTCGAAGCCTGGAGCTATTTTTCTATCGAGCTTCAGGATCCGCATATCGACATCTTGCTGGATACGAATACGATTTTCACCGGTGAACAGGTTCACTACGAGTACCTGGTAATCGATGGGGAGGGTCAAGACCGCACATCCGAAGTGGTTGTAGAATTGGATATATCACCCGTTACCGGCACAATTCCCAACGAGGTGGAGCAAAACATTCTCTTTGCGCAACCGGGAATGTTTGAGGTCAAGCTCTTTACTATTCTGGACGGTTCGCCTGTGGAAGGCTCCGTTTTTGTATGGGTAACGGCCATGCAGCCGTGGAAAGTTGAAATCGAGGTATCCTCCCACACTGTGCAGGCTGGCGACCAAATCTCGTCCACCTATCAGGTTTACGATGAGAACGATCAGCCGATTTGGGGAAGTGTTTTCTATTCTGCATGGCCCAGTTTCGGCACGACGATTGAGCAGGGTCTGCCCACCTGGATCACTTTTGAACGAGCTGGAGAAATCGCCATCCGCGGCACTGTGGACGGCACCGGCGTTTTCGATGAAGAGATTGTGACCGTCACGGCCGGCGTGCCCGTCGAGCTGGACATTCACATACCCGAACCGGTCATCAATGAAGGAGGCGTCACGCACCCCATCGTTTTCCTCAAAGATGAATATGGAAACATTGTAGAAGAGGTCGAGGCCGTTTTTACCGTCTTCCCCGGCAGAGAAGAAACCGACTGGGACATCGATACGCCTGCCGCAGGCGACATAACGATCTACACCGGAGGCGTTTACATGATCAGCGCGGCCGCCGTAGATTACCTGGGCGTCAACGATTCTGATTATATCCATGTCATGGACATCACGCCGCCGCAGATCGAGCTATATTCGCCTGAGCGTGGACAATGGGTCAATGATCCGGACGTTTATATTTCCGGTATTGTGCACGGATGCAATCCGGTGACCGACAGAATTCAATATACCGGCGAAGAAAGTGATCGTCCTGTGGCATCCGACTGCACTTTCGAACACACTATGATTCTTCAGACCGGCATCAACATCGTGGAGATCAAGGTCACGGAAGAATCCGGCAACGTTGCAAAAGCGGCTTTCGCCAGAATGAAAGGCAACAAGTTAGCTGATGGCGAGCAGGTGGATAGCGCCCTGCGCTTCCGTATCAACGAATGCGGCTTCGGCGAATTTGGTTACATTATCATGCCCACGTTGCAGGAGGTGCTCGACCAATTGCCGGAGATGCTCTACGCCATGAATCCCATCTTCGACGAGGAGATTGAATTCTGGGGACTTGAGATCGCCAGCGCCCGCGCCGACGTACGACAAGTGGAAATCGGCGAACCCTATATTAATCTGGACTCGGTGCAAGACGTCGGCATTAACCTTAAAGCAGGGGTCAAGGACATTCTTCTGGGCTTCCGCGTGCGAGGCCGCATCATCGGCATCTCCTATCAGATATCCGGTGAAATTGGCTTTGATGAAGTGAACCTTTCGGCAAAAACCGATATCTTCACCGATGAGAACGACCATTTCACGGTGGATATCTACGACCTTCGGCTGGGCCTCCTCGGATTCAACTTCGACATCAATGATTTCCCGGATGAGCTGGAAAGCTGGTTTGAAGACGACATCCAGAGCTTGATGGAGAACATAATAGGCGACATCCTCACTGCCAATGTGCCGCCGCTACTCCAGGACCTGCTCGACCAACTTCCGCAGGACTTTACTTTTGAACTTTTGGGCAACGATTTTGCCGTGGACTACACTATTGACAACATCCTCTGGGACGACACCGGCGGATCCTTCTATATGGACATGGGCATCTCCACCCCGGGCGGCAATCCTTCCGTTCCCGATTTTGGCGGATCCATCCAGACGCCGGGAACGGCGCCGGCGCATTCGGAAATAGGCATGTATGTCCCCGGCACGGAAAGCCCGTACAGCTTCGGCATCCTCCTGGCCGACGACTTCCTGAATCAGGCCCTTTATGTCCTGTATAAAACAGGTATGATCTCCCAGGATTTCGACGCTGTATTCGACACTGACAACGGTATCATCGGCTTGGTCTTCCCGGACCTCGCGACTGCTTATCCCGGCGCCCAGGTCAACATTTCCTTGAGACCGATGCTGCCGCCGGTGCTGGTCGTTGCAACACAGCAACGCGGCGCGATCACCGACTCCAATGGAATCCCCGTGGAATTCCAGATTGGCGACATGATCGTCTCGATGTTCGTGGACGACGGGCAGGAACACCTCTTCCTCGAAATGGCGGTAAACCTGATCATGCCGGCGGCCATGGGCATCAAGTTCCCGGACAACACAATCCAACTGGATATCCACGATCCTGTGCTGTACATCTCGGTCATTCGTGAGCCGCTCATGGACTTCGACGACGCGCTCTTCGAGGATATTGGCCCACTGCTGGTCGACCTTCTGCTGCCGCTTATCGGCGGCCTGCTCGAAGGCATTCCCTTGCCGACATTCGACGACTACGGATTCTACGTACTCGAAGAAATGATCATGGGACCCAGCAGCGATTACGTGGGCATCTTTGCGGAGATCGTGCAGGACTACTGCTACCATTACGTTTACGGAGGAGGGAAATAGACCGCTTGTAGATACGAAAGACTTTAATAAGGGGGCGCGGCAAAGAGCTGCGCTCCCTTTTTCATGGCTGATCCTTACGGAGCCTCATGTTTTGATTTGCCCACAATGCCGAGAAACTCATTTTTTAGATTATGCTTCAGCTTTTTTACCTATGGATGCAAAAGGAAGGTCTTTCCGACATTTCCGCCGCGGCCCACCTGGGAGGCGCCGCCGTCGGCATGGCATTTTATCTATGGGATAGAGCCTCACCGCAACGCGACACTTGATATGCTTCGCAATCTGGCCGATAAAGTTTAATAACTTGTGATGACATCCAAAGGAGATGAAATGGATCGGGAAAAAATAAAATCGATGGTTCTTGAATGCCTGCGCGAGGCTGCCCTGGAAATGGACGACGCCAGGGACCTTGAAATAGACGGCCAAGTGAAGCTCTTCGGTCGGGACGGATTGTTCGACTCCCTTGGGCTGGTGTCATTTCTGGTGGACATGGAAGACAAGCTGGCCGACGAACTGGACCTCGACTTAAGCCTCTCCGACGAAAAAGCCCTCTCCGCGCACAGCGGGCCTTTTCGAAGCGCCGATTCCTTTGTGGATTACATTATGGGCGTCATCCGGGCCGAGGGGGAGTGAATATGCCTGACCGCGTTATCCTGGTGACCGGCGCCACGCGCGGCATCGGTCGATTCCTGGCGCAAACACTGTGCGAACGCGGTCACGTCGTCGTCGGCTGCGGACGCTCGGAAACGGCGTGGGAGGCGAAAAATTTCGAGTATGTCTCCTGCGACGTTGGCGACGAAAAAGCCGTAATCAAAATGGTCCGCAGCGCCGCAAAGAAATACGGTCGCCTGGACGCGGTTTTGAACTGCGCGGGCGTGGCGTCGATGAACCACTCCCTGCTGACGCCCGGCTCCACAATGGAAAAAATCCTGCGCATCAACGTGATGGGAACGATGCTCGTTTGCCGGGAGGCCGCCAAGGCCATGAAAAAACGCGGTGGGCGCATTGTTAACATGAGCAGCGTCGCAGTGCCCATGCAGATTGAAGGCGAAGCGGTTTACGCCGCATCTAAAGCCGCTATAGAGACATTCACGAAAATTTTCGCACGAGAGGTCGCACCCTTCGGCATCACCTGCAACGTCGTCGCCCCTTCGCCCATCGACACGGACCTGATTCGCGGCGTGCCGGCGGAAAAAATCGATCAGCTTGTCGAGCGACTGGGGATCAAGCGGCGCGGCACATTCGAGGATGTTTTGGCCGTGGTGGATTTTTTCCTGGACGAAAATTCGGATTACATCAGCGGCCAGACACTTTATCTAGGAGGCGTGTCGTGACGCGTTGCGCGTGGTTTTCCGATCTTCTGGAAACGTACAAAGACGCGCAGGCTCTGCACTGGAACGATCAAACATATTCATACGCCGACCTTCTTCACAGCGCGGATGAATGGACCCGGGTTTTCGACGAGCGCGATGTTGCGCCCGGCGCCGTCGTTTCCGTCGAGGGCAACTGGTCGCCCAAAACGAGCGGTCTTGCCCTGGCGCTGATTCAAAGAGGATGCGTGTACGTGCCCATTGGCCCGGCCTCGGCACGTGAGCGCGCGCGTTTCAAGGACATCGCGCAAGTGCAAATCGAGTTGCGTTTCCAGGCCGATGACAGTTGGTCATTGGAAAAGCCCATGCGCGTCGTGGACAATCCGCTTCAAGCAAGCTTCACGGCGAGCGGGCGGGCTGGCCTCGTCCTTTTTTCCTCCGGCTCCACCGGAGACAGCAAAGGCATGCTGCACGATCTGGAAATCATGCTCGAAAAGTACCGGACGCCCCGCAAGGCGCTGCGTACGATTATCTTTCTGGCCTTCGACCACATCGGCGGCGTCAACACCTTTTATCACATTCTTTCCGGCGGCGGTTCGCTGATCATCCCGCCGGGACGCGGTCCCGCCGAAGTCTGTCGCACCATCGAGCATGCGAAGGCCGAGCTTCTGCCCACCTCCCCCTCCTTTCTCAACCTCCTGCTTTTGTCGAAGGAATACGAAAACTACGACCTGTCGTCGCTGCAAATCATCACCTACGGCACGGAAATAATGTCCGACAACACGCTGGCCGAAATCCACCGGCTTTTCCCGAACGTCCGACTGCAACAAACCTACGGCCTGTCCGAAGTGGGCATCCTGCGCAGCAAGTCCCGATCTTCCGATTCCAAGTTCGTGAAGATCGGCGGCGAAGGATTCACAACAAAAGTCGTTGACGGCATTCTTTGGATCAAAGCCGACGGCGCGATGCAAGGCTATCTCAACGCCGGCAACCCCTTCGATGAAAACGGCTGGCTTTGCACCGGCGATCTGGTGGAACAAGAGGGAGAGTACATCAGGTTCCTGGGCCGGCAATCGGACATCATCAACGTCGGCGGCGAGAAAGTCTTTCCGGCGGAAGTGGAAAACGCGCTGCTGGAAATGCCCGAGGTCCGCGACATTACCGTCATCGGGCGGCCTCATCCCTTGATGGGCAATATGGTCGTCGCCCGCATCACGCCCGTGGAAGACGTTGACAGCGCCGCCGAGATGAAAAAGAAGATGCGGAAATTCGCCAAAGACCGGCTCATGCGATTCAAGATCCCCACGAAGGTGGAAATCGTCAAAGAGGATCAGTTCAACTACCGTTATAAAAAGGCCCGCAAAGGCGGACTCCGCGCAAAGCTAGACGAGGAGGAATGAAGTTGGAAGCCGCAAGGCGTTTATTGGATCAGGATCGTTCTTTAGTCGAGAACATCAGTCGCCTGGGTATCGGCGCGGGCGACGTTGTATATACGGCGACAGATTTAACCCGGCTTCCGCTGCCCAAACCGGATCGGGAAACACTTCGCGCCGTGCGTGGTCCAAAGCGCCGCGCTCTTTGGCTCGAATGGCTTTATCTGTCAATCCGCGAAGTCATCGGCCCTGAAGGCACTATCGTTGCGCCGACATTCTCCTACGACTACGCACGCAGCAACGCGCCTTTCATCTACGAGCAGTCCCCCGGCGAAGTGTGCAATTTTTCGGAATACCTGCGAACAAAAGAAGGCGCGGTCCGCTCTTTACACCCATTGTTTTCCTTGAGCGCGGTCGGTCCGAAGGCGCATGAAATCTGCGACGATGTCGGCAAGTGTGCTTACGGTGAGCGGAGCGCTTTTTCGAGATTGCGCGGCGTGGGTACGATTTTCCTGTTTCTTGGCGCGCCGTTGGGCGAAGCGCTGACCTACGTACACCACATGGAACAGCTTTACGGCGTCAATCATTATTTCAACAAAATTTTCGACGCGCCGGTGTACAAAGGCGGCGCGATGATCCCCGGTCCCTGGCTGGCCTTTGTGCGCTACTTGGAATGCGACATCGAGATTTACATTCATCGTTTCGAGCAGCATCTTCGAGACAAAGGATTGCTGCGCGTCCAAAAGACGGCCAAGGGCGAAGTGCAGGCCATCGCGTGCGATGTTGTTCATGAGCAAGGCCTGGATTGCCTTGCCGCGAACCCGTGGTACTTTATCGAAAAGCCAATATACATCCGTTTTCAACAAGACAACCTGAAAATCTTCGACCACGAAGTCCCTACCCGCCTTGTCGGCTTTGTGGACAAACCATGAGTTTTCCCGCCGACCTATTAAAAACGATGACGGCGATCACGCCCTTATGCCGCTATTTTGTTTCGCCGGATTACGACAAGGCCTTGGAGCTTCTTTGCAGGCATCTGAAATTTCGCATTCTCGAATTCGATCCGGCGCAAAGGGTGAATCGCTGGACCATTCCGCCAGGATGGAAGTTGAAAGAAGGGACCATAAAAAAAGACGGAAAGCTGCTGTGGGACGCAACGGATCACCCCTTAAAAATCGTGTCGCTATCATTGCCCTTTGATGGCGTTGTTTCCCGCGATGAACTTCTGGCGCACCTTCATTATGATCGGCGTCATCCCGACTGGATCCCCTTTCACTTCCGGCAGCTGTACCGACCCTGGGACCGCACTTGGGGTTTTTGCATCACGCAGCGATTGCACGACTCCCTGAAGGATGGCGATTACGAAGTGCACATCCGAACCGAGGAGTACGACGCTCCGATGAAAATCGCCGACTACACGATCCCCGGCGAAAAACCGGAAACCATCGTTCTTGTCGCGCACCTGGACCATCCCGGCGTGGCGAACGATGACTTGGCCGGCGTCATGACCGGCGTGCGTATCATGCAAATTCTTGCGGAAAAACCGCGACAATACACCTACCGACTGGTGCTCTTGCAGGAAATCATCGGCAGCGAGTTTTACTTGCACCGCATGGAAACGGATGGGGAAAAAGACTCTTTCATCTACGGCCTCTTTCTTGAAATGCTCGGAAGCGAAACCCCTTTAAATCTGCAAAGATCATACATGAACACCAGCGCGATAGACTGCGCTCTTGAAGGCGTTCTGAAAAGCTCAGGACTTAATTACGGCGCGGGAGATTTCCGCGAAGTGATCTGCAACGACGAGGCGAACTGGGAAGCGCACGGCGTGCCGATGCCGAGCATCTCGCGTTATCCTTACCCCGAGTATCATTCCCAGCACGATAACATGACGATCATCTCGCCGGATAAGTTGGAAGAATCGGCGCAGCTCGTTGTCAAAGCCTTGGAGTGCCTGGAAAGCGACCGGCGCCTTGCAAAAAATTTCACCGGCGCGCCATGCCTGAGCCACCCTGATCTCGACCTTTACGTGGACCCCGGACAGGCGGCATTCGCGCAAAAACCTTCGGATGAAATTCGCAAACTACGCAAGCTGATGGACCTGATCCCCATCATCCTTGCAAAGCCCAAAACCGAATCGGAAATCGCGGCGGCGGTCGATCTTCCCGTGGCTTCCGTCGCCGCCTATCTCGACCGTTGGATTGAAAAAGACCTGCTGCGCGTCCTGTAATTAACACATCTCAGGCTTATCAACGCCTTATTTCGTTATGTCGCAAGTTGATTATTTCGCGTGAATGTCTTTGAATGGAGCGGCGCTTGGCCGCTTGGGATAACGTGATGAAATATTTTTCCGCTTTGATGACAGTGTTATTCATTTCTTTCAGCATTCTTGGGCTGAGCGCGTGTGGGTGCGGCGATGACGACGATGATCGCGGAGAATCGTCTGGAGATGACGACACTGCCGACAATGACGACGACGACCTTCAAGGCGGTCTGATCTCTTATACGCGTGTCGTCCCCTCCGACGGTCTGCCCGATTCCATTGAATTGAAAAACGCCAACAACAACCTCGATGTGGTCCGGCACGAAGGTCGCGTGTTTCTGGCTTTTCGCACGGCCAGAAACCATTTCGCCGACAAAAATGCCATTGTGCATGTTGTTAGCAGCGCCGATGAACAAAGCTGGGATTTTGAAAGCTCATTCACAATGGGCACGGATCTTCGCGAACCGCGCCTGCTTTCCTTCGATGGAATGCTTTTTCTCTACATCTCGCTGCTGGGCGAAAACGCCCTGGATTTTGAGCCGCAGGGTCTCGTGGTCACGCAGTACAACGGGCCGGAAGACTGGACCGAAACGCAAAACATCCTGGACGACAATTTCATCGCCTGGAGAACAAAAACCATTGACGGGGTTCCCTACATGCTGGCCTACACCGGCGGCGAAAGCGTTTACGATCCGGAAGGCGGCGCAATGGAAGTTCATTGGTTGACGACCGAGGACGGGTACGAGTGGGAGCCGGTCGTACCCGGGCAACCCGTCGTTATGGAGGGCGGCTGCTCGGAGACCGATTTCGAGTTTTTGGACAATGGCGATCTCGTGGCCGTTTGCCGCAACGAAAAAGGCGACGAGGACGGCTGGGGATCGAAAATCTGCCGCGCTCCGGCAAATGACCTTGGCGCATGGGAATGCGTGCCGGATAAGAAAAAATACGACTCGCCCCTGGTTTTCAAACACAACTCGGAGATCTATCTCATCGGTCGCCGCAACCTGAACATAAACGGCCACTACGACCTGGGATGGAACCATCTGCCCGAAGCAATCCGCTTTCTGATGTACGAGCTCGATTACTGGACGCACCAAAAGAGAACAACTCTCTGGCGCGTCGATCCCACGGCCCTATCGGTGAAATTTATCGTTGATTTGCCCTCGCGGGGCGACACTTGTTTTCCGGGACTCATTAAACTGGATGATTCCAGCTACGCCGTTTATAACTATTCATCTCCTTTAACTGGCCCGGACCTCATTTGGGTTAAAGGGCAACTCGGCCCTACGTACATCTATCGCTCGGTGCTTGATTTCGAATAAAATTCTCGGAAATTGGAAAAATAATATCAATGAAATAATTTAGTGACAGATTTCGGGCGCTGCCGTGTTTCAATCCAGAAAGACGGAGACAAGACAATATGGACCTCGATTTCAAAGGCGGCAACCGACGGATTCGGCTTCTTTATGCTTCTGCCAAGGAGAGAGTGTGTTTGCATCACTAAAGCATGGCCTGCAAAACCCCGTGTTTCCTGAGTTTTGGTTGACTTTTTAGTGTCACCCTTTATGTTGTCGCGTGCGTTTCTTTGGGCTGCCCCAGCGTGCTATTGAGGAGAATTATTGATTATGAATATTGCGTTTTTGATCCATTCGATTGTCAGCCAGACCTCGACGACCATCGAAGCCATCACCACAACTTCCACGACTCTCGCCGTCGCGGCGACGCCCTTGCCAACGCCGGCCATCACCGCGGTGCAAGGCACGGGAACACTGGAAGACCTTCTGCTTTCGATCTCCATGCAGTCGGCGTCGGCGATCCTCTATATTCTTTTCGGCCTGAGCATCCTTTCATTGGCCATCTTTTTTGAAAAGCTGATCCAGTACACGCGGGAAAACTCACTACCCGATGATTTCAAAGCCAGGCTCGTAAAATTCGTTGACGCCGGAGACTTAGGCGGTGCCAAGGCTATGGTGGAAGGCAAACGTGGCATCAAGGCGGCCATCATTCGGGAAGGCCTGGGCAATTTCAATGAAGGTCCCCTGGTCATGGAAGAACTCATCAACGGTCGCGCGATGTTGGAAAAAAATCGCCTGGACAAGCGGCTGATCATCCTGGGCACTATCGGCAACAACGCGCCCTTCATCGGGCTGCTGGGAACGGTGATGGGCATCATTCGCGCCTTCAACGATCTATCCCAAGCCACCACGCAGGGTCCGCAAACCGTCATGTCGGGCATCTCCGAAGCGCTCATCGCCACTGCGGTAGGGCTTTTCGTCGCCATTCCCGCCGTCGTGTTTTATAATTACTTCAAGGCGCGGCAAAAGGGCATCGTGGACGGCGCCTTCGCCACGGCAGGCGTCCTGATGGCCTTTGCGAAAAGAAAACACGTCGACGAAGCAAAAGAATCGAAATAAACAAATATCCGGGCAGGTCTCAGGCCCATAAAACGAATAGGGAATCAATACCATGGGCGCGCAGCAGCAGGACAACGGCGACGAGCCAATCACCGCGATCAATGTCACGCCGCTGGTGGACATCATCCTGGTGCTCCTGATAATTTTCATGGTCACCGCAACTTTCATCGTTTCCCCGCAGATCAAAGTGGAACTCCCCAAGGCCGCCACGGGGGAGCCGAGCGAACCGCAAAACTTCGCCATCGTCATCACAAAAGACAGCAAGCTCTACCTGGACGGCGAGGAAATCGACATTCCCGGCATCGAGGCATACATTAAGGATCGCTTGGTCAATACGCCCGACCTGCAGGCCGTCATCGCGGCGGACAAAGAGGTTACGCATGGGCGCGTGGTGGAGATGATCGACCTCGTGCGAAAAAACGGCTGCGCGAAATTCGCGATCAATATTGAGCCTCCCGAAGAACTACTCGCGAGCAGCAACGCCAAAACGGACGAGTAAGGATGCAAATTGAGACTTTCAGCGCGGGCAAGTCGTGGTTCTTTCGCACCACGGTGATCGTCAGCGTCCTCATGCACGCAGTCGCCTGGGCCGCATTGACGAAACTCGGCACGCGTCCCATCAGCGAATCGAAACTGGTGCAAATCGTCAGCGATCCCAATATCAAGCGGCCAACGCCGCCGCCCACGCCCACGCCGCTCAAGGCAACGCCGAAACCCACGCCGCCGCCCAAAAAGCAGCTGGCGCCGCCGAATCAGAAAACCAAGATCATCAACACGGAACCGGTCAAGGAAATCTTCGGCGTCACCAAGGATTCCGTCGTGGGCGATTCCAGCGTGGCCGTGCGCGTGGGCAATACGCTCATGAAGGAACAGGAAAAGGATTTCACCGATCCTTCCAATGTCAAACCCTACAGCGCGCCGCCCAAACCGGTAAAAGTTTCTGCACCACCCAAGCTCAAAAAAATGGTGCCGCCCGACTACCCGTCCCTGGCGCGAAAAGCCGGCAAAGAAGGACGCGTCGTGCTCAAAGTGCTGATTTCAGCAGCTGGCCATGTCGTTTCCGTCAACGTGGTGAAAGCCTCGCCTTCAGGTTTCGGCTTTGAACAGTCCGCTTTGGCCGCGGTGAAAAAGTGGCGCTACTCCGCTCCCGGGCAGGGCCACAGCGTCTGGTTCTACCAACCCATCCGATTCACGCTGGAAAACTAAGAGCCATCGGGGCTGCTTAGAGAAAGTTGGTTGCTATGCGGTCCAATCGCGGGTGGCATGGACAAGCTTCTCGGCCCGAAGCTTTGCTTCAGGGCGCTTGTCCGTGCTTGATGCCAATGTGGTTTGAAAAGACAGGCATGACACGGACAAATGCTATTCGCTGATGCTCACAGCGACTTGTCCATGCCACCCGCACCAAGCGACTTGTCCATGCCACCCGCACCAAGCGACTTGTCCATGCCACCCGCACCAAGCGTCTTGTCCATGCCGCCCGGACAAATGGAATCCATTCCAAAAACATCATTCCCCTTCGCAATGACAATGTCGGCAAAGAAAATCTAAAACCATATTCAGCAAGAATCCTGGTGTTCATTAATTCCTTCAATTCCTATACAATGCGTGCAATGAACACCATGTCGGAGTGACGAAAAATGTGCATAAATAATAAAAACACACCTGATTGGCGCATTCGCTTTGCCAGGAAAATTGCAGCGATCATCACGCTGGTTTTTGTTTTTTCGTTTGCGGCGCCTATGGAAACGAACGCGCAGGACGACGGTGTTGTCCGTACGGTCTTTTGCATCGGCAACGTCAACGCCATTGGCACTTATCCACTGAATGCCTTCTCGGTCAGCGACAATGAGTTGATTCTGGCGGAAACCTGGCGCGCTCAGCCTCACGGCGTCGGGCCGGTTGGACTGGCCGTGGACCCCATCGCCGAGCACCTCTACGTCACCTACGAAGGGGAGAACTTCATCGATGCATTCGATGCGCGGGATGCCACGCCTCTCACGACGATCATCCTCGCCGGGACATCGAATCTGGCAGGCATCGACGTGCGCGTCGGAGATGGTCTTCTCTATGTTGTGGACCGGGGCCAGACAACGCTTTGGGTATTTGATTCCGACACTTTTCTGCCTGTCGAAAACTGGCCTTTGTCCGGGCTTGGCGGAAGCGGCGCCTTCGACCTCGAAGTGATAGAGCATTGGGACGGCAGAGACGTCATCTTCGTTTCAAACGGCGCCCCAGACGTTCATTATTACGACCTGGATACTCAAGAACACCTCGGGCATTATGATATGTCGCGCGAGGCGGCTTCCATGACGGTCGATAACTCCAGTGGAACACCGGTTGTTTTTGCAGCGGCTGCCGCCAGCGGGACCCCGTCGGGACACTCTTTCCTGCTCAAGTATGACGTCGCAACCGATACGACTGACCAAATCAATCTCGGCGGCAACGGGCGCGGCGTTTCGGTCAATCCACCCCTCGGGCTGGTGTACGTTAGCGTGGGTGTATTATTGGCTGGCAATATCCGTGTTTACGACCAGGAGACGCTGACCGAGCAAAATCGTTATCCCCTTCAGGGCAGCCCCACCGACAATGAAGCCAGTCGACTCGTTTTCGGCAGCATGATGAAAAAGGAAATCATCAACGTCAGCGCCAATCCAGATAACAGCCCGGGAGAATTTGAGGAAGGTGAGGACATCGTTTTCCAAATCACCGTGGTCAACAAACGCGTCGCGGACATCCATATACTTCCGGTCACAGATAGCTACGATGGGCCGGTGCTGAACTACGTGTCTTCCACAATCGCGCCTTCCGACGCCACGGACGATGGCGAGATCGAGTTCGACGATCTCACGGCAATCATCGGCCATGATCTGGCTTTCGAAGAAGAGTATTCCTTCGAGATAACCTTTCGCGCCGAGCCTGAGCAGTGTGTGGATCCCGTTACAAACGCAAACGATGTCGTAATGTCCGGCGCCGTTGATGTTGGAGGGCAGATCATTGAGGATCAGACGGATACGGTTGACCTACTCATCCGATGCGGGTGTTGGCGCGATGAGGGTTGCGACGATGGCCTTTTTTGCAATGGCGAAGAGTACTGTTTGCCGCGCTTGTGTTTCCCCGGCGCCAGTCCCTGTTCTGGGGACACGACATGCAACGAGGCAACCGATTCCTGTGATCCCGCAACCGATGATGATGTCAACGACGATGCGGATGACGATAGCGGCGATGATGACGCAGATGATGATGCGGATGACGATTCTGATGACGATTCCGACGATGACGGCAACGACGATACCAGTGATGACGACAACGATAACGATGATGACGATGGGTCCGCGACCGGCGGCGACGCAGACGAAACAGGGGGATCTTGCTGTGGGTAATGGGCAAATGTTTGCGATTTGAAATACCTGAAATCGCACTTTTATTTATCCGGTTTAATTCTATGCAAAAGTTGCAAGACCTCCGCAGGAAGTGGACTGGCGAGTCATTTGTCGCAGATGCTCCATTCCATGGTGAATTTTGGATGTCTCCCGCAGGAGCCTTTTTCGTCATTCTTCGGCGCATCCGCAAACGCGGTGAAAGCACAAATGCGGCGAATATTTTTTTTAGGGTTCTTATTCGACAAGGCAAAAGTGCGGGCCAATGCACCAAGCCATATCCTCCTGAAATTCCTGAAAAGCGTCAGTTTTTCATCAACTGTTTTCGGAATTTCCAGGGCTTCGCCGCCGACTGCCCCTACCCATGACGAACAGTTCGTGGTTCAACTGCATACGCTCGTCGGCCTTGCGCCAATCAGCGAGAGAGACCGCATCGCGCTTGGCGATGGCGCGGATCTCCCGCACCTCCCACAGCGTCAGGCCGAGCTGCGCAGCCAGTTGTTCGTCGTTTAATCCGCCGACCAGTTGATCGTCTTCCAGAACTTGCAGGGCGGTGCTGTTGGCCAGGATGATGTTCTTGCACCGCTGATAAGTCTCAACGTCAATGACGCCGGTTTTGGTAATGCCGGGGACAGGCATGGGGTTTCCTCCTAGAGCAGTTGGATGTTCTCCCGGCCGACCGGGCAGACGTTCATGCAGATCCAGCAAGTGCCGCGCCCTTCGATGCCGCTCCAATACAAGTCGTAGAGACAGCGCTGAAATTCGGTGCCATAGAGGATCATCTTACGTTTCATGGCGTCCTTCTCGTCCAGGACCGTTTCGAGCGATTTGGTAAAGCGCTCGATGTGCGAACTCAGCGCATATGGTTGGCAGCGCGTTTGATTATAAACGGCGCGGGCGACGGTCCTTCCCCGCAGTTCGCCGGAGATCGCCTCGGCAGGGCAAGCGGCCAAGCAAGGTGTAGTGCCCTCTTTTTCCCACTGCGCCATGCATTCCGGGTGTGGGCAGGGATTTTTCTCCAGCGGCTCATCCGGCGGCAGGGGCGCCGTGGTGGCGATGGCGGAATAAAAGACGCGGGGACCGAACTGCGGATTGATGATCAGGCTGCTCAAGCCCCGACGCCCCAGCCCGGCTGCTTCGGCGCAAGCCTTGAGGCTGATGCTGGGATCAAAATCGCCGGTGGTCGGCAGCCCGGGCAGGCCGGTGGCGAAATAACCGTACTTTTTTTCGAGCGTATGGGAAAGAACCGCATTGAGGGCAAAGATACGCTTCATGCCGTGATGCGCTGAAATCGACTGCGTGGTGGCCTCGGGCGCGCGTATCGCTCCGGCTGTGGAAAGGGTGAACCCGAAGACGATGACGGACTTCGCGCCCTGCAAAAAGTTCCCCGGACGGTGCTCGACCGGCGTGCGCTTATCGACTTCCTCCACGGAAGCGACGCCGAATACCAGTGCGCCATGATCTTGCACCAATGACTGAATCTCTTCTCTCATTTCCGCCATTGAATTCATTGCATACATCAGAAACTCCTTTCATGGACTAAGCAATTTCCTCGTTTTCGTTGCGGCAACCTGACGAATTGTTGTCCGCGTTCTTTAGTGCCTTACACCCGAAAGTCTGTCATGAAAAACAAGAAACCCGCTTTAGAGACCAAGTAATCTTCTCGTTTTCGTCGTGGCGGCGCTGAACGCTTCAGTAGTCATGAAATCCGCTTCGCGGGGCTGCGAAGCAACAACGGCAAATTTTTCGATGACGCGCCCGGGCAGCGGCGAAAGTACGACGACTTCATCGGCCAGATAAACCGCCTCAGGGACGGAATGCGTGATAAAAATGAGTGAAGTTCCGAGCTTGCTCCACATGGGGGACAGCTCTTTGTAGAGGCGTTCCCGGGTCATGACATCCAGGCTGGCGAAGCACTCGTCGAGCAACAGGGCCTGGGGTTCCAGGGCCAGGGCGCGGGCAATGGACGCACGCGATCTCATCCCCCCGGAGAGTTGGTCGGGATAATAAGAAACAAATTCCCCGAGACCGAAAAATTCCAAAAGCTCCGTCGACCTCTTTTCCCTGGAGGCCGCATCCCTCCCATCCAATTGCAGGGGGAGGCCGACATTGTCGGCGGCGGTTCTCCATTTCAGCAAGGCGTCATGTTGCGGCACCAGGCCGAAAACCCTGCGATTCCTGGCTTCGAGAGGATTCCAGTCGCCAAATAAAATCTTTCCGGAAGTCGGCTTTAACAAACCCGCCAGTGATCTGAGGATGCTGGATTTTCCACACCCCGAGGGTCCGACAAGCGCCAAGCGTTTTCCCTGTTCGACCCGGAAACTGACTTTATCCACGGCCCGTAGCGGCGCGCCGTTCTGAGATGGATACTCAATGACGAGATCCTCGACCTCAATGGTCAGGTGTTTCTTCACGGAATTTATCATTGAGGCCATTTTCGTCTCAATTCGGTTGCTTTTGTTCATGTGGAGGCAATACGAAGCCGGGACCCAACGGCTTGTCGGGCTTGCCGTAGAGTTCCTCGCAAAAGCGGTTTGTAAAAATGTCTTCCGGCGTCAGTTTCTTCTCGATGATGCCGACGTCATAGAAGGTATCCAGTTGTTCTTTCCATCTGTCGTACTCCATCCAGCCAAAGCGACCGTCCGTACGCTCCATGTAAGGCCTAACCTCCATGGCGATTTCCATTTCCTCTTCCTTTTTGAGAGACGGATCGTATTCCATAATCGTGTCAATGGCGCGCCCGGGATCAGCCCACGTGGCATGCCACGCCTCGAAAAAACCTTTGATGAAGGCTTTGACGACCTCCGGGTTTTCCTGCGCCATTTTCTTTGTCGTGAAAAGAATATTTCCGTAATTCGTCACGCCGAAGTCAATGGACCTGATCAGGCGGTAGGGAATGTTTCGGTGATCGCAATGGGTCGAGGCCAGATTGTTGTAACTCGGATCGATATCCACTTTGTGCGTGAGCCATAGCTGATAGGCGGATTTGTTCACGACCTCCGTGACGCTCGACCTGTCGACGCCAAACTTCTTCATCAATATCTGGTATTCATAAAAGCTGTTGTGTCCGGGAATGACTCTAAACCTTTTCCCCGCAAAATCCGCCGGCGAATGGATGCCACTATCCGGATGTACAAAGTATCCTATGGGCGTGATCTGCATCTCCGCGGCAATGGCGACCAGAGGAAGTCCCTTCGCGATGGCTATCGCCAATTCGTCCGGGCCCGTGGATCCGAACTCATCCGAACCACTGGCCACCATCTGCGTGGTGATGATTCCGGGTCCTCCGCTGTTGACCTTCACATCCAGTCCGTGCTTTTTCCAGATGCCCCATTTCTCGCCCACCAGATCTCCCGCATAATTTCCGTAGGGCACCCACTTCATACGGAATGATACCTTGCCGAGATTCGGGACATGCTCCACCCCTTCCGTTTCGACCGCAGATTTTTCTTCGCCGGTATTTTTTACAGCTTTCGAACAGCTGATAATCGGGAGGACGAACAGGAAAATCAAGGCTGTTGCCAAGACGAAACTAACTCCTTCACACGCGCGTCTCTTGATCATCATTTCCATTTCCTTTTCAGAACGTTGACTATTCGGCTATGCCACATTCGCCATTTCCTCAAATCCGCGCTTTGCTAAAAATTTCGCCGGGAGGCTCACGAGGGCGTAGAAAATTATTCCAGCAATCGCCACGAAGATGATCGCCGCGAACATTTGTTCCGTTCGAAGCTCCCAGATGGATCTCAGAAAAATCGAGCCGATGCCCCAGTCCGAGCCCGCAAGCTCGGCGATGATGGCGCCGACGATGCTAATGGTGGACGAGGTTTTCGCGGCCGCCATCACGTAGGGCAAGGAAGACGGGATGCGAACGGTCTTCAGAATCTGCGCATTGGATGCGCCCAGACTCCGAAGGTAATCCAAAATATCTGGTTCCACGGCGCGCAGGCCGGCAACCGAGTTAATCAACATCGGAAAGAAGCAAACCAATCCCGCCATCAAACATTTTCCGGAGATCCCGTTACCGAACCAGATGATGAAAAGCGGCGCCAGGACGACCACGGGCGTGGCCTTGACGGCAACCGCGCCGGCCAAGCCCATTTTTTCCATCGCCGGAAAGCGTACGAATATCAATGCCAGGGAGTAGGCGACACCGTTGCCAATAAAAAATCCCACGATCGCTTCGATCATCGTGACGCCGGTGTGCTTTAAGAAGTAGGTGAAATGACTGGCCATCACCTTTAAGACCTGACTAGGCAGTGGAATCAGGAAAGATGGAACCTGAAAGAATTTTAAGCCCATCTCCAATAGGAAGATAAACAAAGCGAAAAGGGACACAAAAAAAACCAAACGAACGAATTTTTTTGCATATTGTTTGACCGTGCTCATCTATTATTCAACTCCATGAAATCATTTGGACCGAAGTCGAAAATGAAAAAAAAGCGAGTCACAAGGCGCCCTTCGAGCGACTGCTCCTTTCGCTTGAGAGCTTTTGGGTTTAATTTCAGCGCCAGACGGCAGAGATAAGCCTGCAACCGAAGGTGGCGACTCTATCCATTTCATTTCCCAAACCTGAGATAAATTAGGTCATTTTTGACATAGAGTCAATAAACCGCAATTTTCGAAATCCGCCGCCTTTCGGTCCCCCTCGGCATCGCTTGTCAACAAAGGGGCCATTTTTTTGGTAGGTCGACAATAAGATAGACGGTACGTGTAACATAATCCCCAAGCCGATGATGACGCCGACGACGATGTCGATGATGATGTTGATGACGATGTGAACGACGATTCCGACGATGACGGCGACGACGATTCCAGTGATGACGACAACGATGACGATGACGAAGAGTCCGCGACCGACGGCGACGCAGACGAAACAGGGGGATCCTGCTGCGGGTAATGGGCAAATGTATGCGATTTGAAATATCTGAAATCGCACTTTATTTTACCCGATTTAATCGTTACTTCGTTTGATCGATTGATTTGCATTAACAGGAATCAAGCATATACTCTATACTAAGGTGTCCAATTTCAACCTTTGCGGGGAAGCCATGAGCCTCATCTCGGCGAAAAATATCAGCAGAATTTATCAGGAGGGCGAAGTCTCGTTGCGCGCCCTGGACGGAGTCAGTTTCGATATTTCACCCGGCTCTTTTGTCTCCTTCATCGGTCCTTCCGGAAGCGGCAAAAGCACCACGCTCAACCTGATCGGGTGCCTTGACAAGCCGACCTCCGGGCAGCTCACCATTGCGGATCAGGACGTCACGCAACTGGACCCCGTGGAGGCAGCTGCTTTTCGCGGCGAAAACATCGGCATCGTGTTTCAAGATTTCAACCTGCTACCGGTGCTGACGGTTTTCGAAAACATCGAATTTCCGCTGATAATGGTTCGGAATATCTCACCGGCCAAAAGACGCGATCAGGTTATGGAGCTTCTTGGATTAGTGGGTATGGAGGATCAGGCCAAAAAGTATCCGGGGCAGATATCCGGTGGGCAGAAACAACGGACGGCCGTAGCGCGGTCGCTCATCACCAATCCGAAGCTGGTTTTAGCGGATGAGCCGACAGCTAACCTGGATAGTGCAAACGCTTACAAAATCATCGAGTTGATGAAAGACATGCGCGACAAGTTTGGAACGACTTTCATTTTTTCGACTCATGACCCCAAGGTTGTCGAGGTCGCGGAAGTTACTTATAGACTCGTGGACGGTCATCTGGCCGAGACGGGAGAATAGGCATGGGCAATCTGCTGAAAATCGCGTTTCGCAACCTGATGCGTTACAAGCGACGCACGATCATGACCGCGATCCTGATTACGATAGGAATTTCTGCGGTTATTCTTTTTTCTTCCATTGCCGGCTCGTTCAAGAACATGATGATCGGGCAAGTCACCGATTCCATGCTCGGGCATATCCAGGTGCACAACAAGGGATACATGGCTTCCATTGACAACCTGCCGCTCAACCGAATCCTAAAAGCCGGCCAGGCCAAAACGGTGACGCAACTTCTCGATTCCGATCCCGCCGTGGAGGCATATTCGCTGCGCGTCAAGTTCGGTTCCGGGTTCAGCAACTTCGCCGAGACCACGAATATTCGCATGAATTCGGTGGACCCCGATGCGGAATCCCGTACATGCCCTTTGCTTCCCGGAAGGCTGATTGACGCCAAGCCCGGTTCAAAGTTCATGGAGAAGGGCAAGATCCTTGTCCCTCAGTTGCTGGCCCAGGGCATGAAGGTCAAGGTCGGGGATTCGGTCGCCTTATTCGCCACCAACAGGGATGGCTCGGTCAACGGAAATTCCTTTGAAGTCGGTGGGATTTTGGAGAGCGTTACCGGCCCCGGCGGGCGCGACGGCTACATGCACATCGACGACGCTCGTGCCCTGCTTCGCATAGAGTCCCCGGAAGTGAGCGAGATTGCCGTGCGCGTTCGGGACTTTGGCGATCTTGATGCGGTCAAGCAGAGACTTCAATCGGTGCTTGCCGATCAGGTCAACCCCAAGGGCAAACCGATTTTTGAAATTCATGACTGGGAAAAATTGTCCCCGTTTTCCAACATTGCCGGCATGATCGATATGCTGATGCTTTTCGTGAACATCATGTTGGTGGCCATCGTGTTGGTCAGCGTTCTGAACGTTATGATCATGGCTGTTTACGAACGGGTTAGGGAGATAGGAACCATCTCCGCAATGGGTGTAAAACCACGGAAAATCATGTTCCTGTTTGTGATCGAGGGTTTTTTGCTCGGACTGATCGGTACGCTCATCGGCGGTGCAATCAGCGTTGTGGCCGTATCTGTTATGAACTTTGTAAAAATCACCTTTGATTTCGGTAGACAGAAGGGCCTCGTGCTCGAACCTTCCATTGATCTGCGGAATCTGGTGTTGACCGGACTGCTCGTTATCGTCATCTCCATCCTCGCCAGTCTGCAACCGGCCTGGAAAGCTTCCAAAATGGAGCCTGTTGATGCCCTGCGTCATGTTTAGGAGTTCATTTATGAATAGATCAATCCTTGCTCTTGCGTTTATTTTTATTTTCGCCGCGTCCGCGATAGCCCAGGACGCAGGCGAGATTCTAAAAAAGGTGGACCGCAACCTTAATCCGGCGGCCTCTCAAATGTACCGGAGGCTGATAAACGTGGAGCCGGACGGCAGCAAAAAGGAGTTCGTGCTCTGGACTGCCAAAAAGGGCAAGGACAAAATGGTCGCCGTGTTTTTGGACCCTCCCAGCGAAAAGGGACGCAGTACGCTGAGACTGGGCGACAATATGTGGCTTTATATCCCCAACGTGGGCAAGCCAATGCGGATCACGAGCCTGCAATCGATCGTGGGCGGCGTGTTCAACAACTCCGACATCCTTCGGCTCGATTTTGCCGATGAGTACAGCGCCGAGAGTCTGGAAGACAAGGGCGATCATTATCTGCTGAACCTCAAGGCCAAAACCCGGTCCGTGGCTT
>CAZQAE010000031.1:0-57593 GCA_964591275.1 uncultured bacterium
AACGTGAAATATCCAAAAGGAAACGGGACCGACTTTTGAGCCGGTCCCGTTTTTTATTGTGACTTGGTGTCTTATTTTGTCATGGCAAGAAAGAGCGATCCTCCCTCACGTTTGATGAGAAAGAGAAGGGCATCGCCTTTTTTTACTTGTTTAATCGTGTCAAGAAAATCATCGACATCGCCAATGGGCCTGCGGTTGACTTCGAGGATCACGTCGCCCTTGCGAATACCGGCTTCATCCGAGGAACCGCCAGGGACCAGTTCCGCGACGATGACGCCCATGCCGGTTTTGATGCCGAGTTTTTTTGCAAACTCCACGGGCACATCCTGCACGCTCATGTCCAGTTTTTCTTCGGATTTCGCCGGAACCACCTGCGTGGAATCATCAGGCATTTTTGCGATATTGACCTTGAGCTTCTTTCTTTTACCGTTGCGTATAATGATCACTTCGGCTTTTGATCCGATTTTTGTGTCTGCGACGATGATCGGCAGATCATCATGCTCCTCGACCTTGTGCCCCATGAATTCAACAATCACGTCGCCCGGTTTCAGGTCGGCGTCATTGGCGGGAGAGTTTTCAAAAACCTCGGAGACCAGCGCGCCTTCGACGTGTTCCAAGCCCAGCGATGAAGCGATCTCAGGTGTGACATTTTGAATCAGGACGCCGAGCCATCCGCGCGTAACGTGGCCGGTGTCTTTGAGTTGGTTGAGTATTCCTTTGACAAGATTGATGGGGATGGCGAAACCAATGCCCTGGCCGGAGGCGTTGATGAGCGTATTGATTCCTATGACCTCGCCAGTGACGTTAATGAGCGGCCCGCCGGAGTTTCCGGGATTGATTGAAGCGTCGGTTTGTATGAAATCGTCGTAATTTCCGGCACCGATATTTCTCCCTTTGGCTGAGACAATGCCAGCCGTCACGGTGTGCGACAGGCCGAAGGGGTTGCCGATGGCCATGACCCATTCTCCAACCTGCAGTGCGTCCGAATCGCCCATGGGCAAAACGGGAAGCTTTTCCGGATCCTTGATTTTAATCAGGGCAAGGTCCGTTTTCGGATCGCTCCCAATGAGTTCCGCGTCGAAACTCCGCTTGTCCAGAAGTTTGATCTTGATGGTCTCCGCGCTGCTGACTACGTGGTTGTTGGTGATAATATAGCCATCGTCGCTGATGATGAAGCCCGATCCCTGGCCTTTTTGAATTCGATCCTGTTCTGGGACGCCGAACCTTTCAAAAAAGTCTCGGAATGGATCATTGCGGTTGAAAAAGGGTGAGGATGATCGGTTGTTTAAATGGATCCGTTTGGTAACCTCAATGTAGACGACTGCGGGCCTGGACTGCTCGGCGAGATCGACGAAACTGCGTGAAGCCCTGTGGATGTCCTCATTCGATATTTCTTCTTTGATGACGGTCTTGTTTTGCGCCGCTTCTTTTTTCGCGACGATGACGCTTTTGGGCCCGTCGCTTCTCCCGTCATCTGCGGTGCAGAACACCGTGCAAAAGGCCAGCAATACTGTGAAGATGACAGCCAGAACCGAAAAGGGCTTTACCATGAGGGTCTCCTTGTCTTTTATTTTACCAATATCACTTTTTGGCTTGCACAAAGCGAAGCCGCAAATCACGCAATACAGAGGATAAAAAGGCTTCCTCTTCTTCGCTCAGATTGCCTTGAGTTTTTTCCGAAAGTATTCCCAGCAGGTCGATCGTTTGTTTGGCCATATTGATGTCTTTGCCACTTTTCCCTTCGGGATCGGCTATTTCGCCCATATGCATCATGGCCGCAGTCGCCAAAGAAAAAACCAGGCTTTGGAAAGATACAGGCACTGCCTCGCTTTTTGGCTCCTGGCGAGATTCGGAATCCGCGGGCGCCTTCTCTTTTTGTTTGTCGCTGTCGGCTGGCGCTGTTTCAGGCTTCGCACCGCCGCCGGGCGCCTTCTCTTCTTGTTTGTCGCTGGCGGCTGGCGTTGGTTCAGCCTTCGCATCGCCGGGCGTTTTTTCCTCATTTTTCAACTTTGCTTCATCCTCATCTTGATTTCGGACAACGCCGTTATCGCCGACCGAAAACCGTCTCTTGTCCTTGACCTTGAGGCCGTCTCCATTGTGCTTGTCAGACATCAGTTGCTCCCTTTCGGTTCCGAAAAAGTGAATTTATCGCCTAATGATTTTTCAATCATCCTTATCCTTTGACACGATGACCTTCGCGGCGCGCAGCAGTTTGCCTTTATGCGTGTATCCCTGGTGAATGACCGAAATGATTTTTCCCGGCGCAAACTCATCACTGCCCTGCGCCATCATCACCTCATGATTGTTTGGGTCCAGGTCATCGCCCGGTTCCACTTTGATCCGCTCAACGTCCAGGCATGCGAGACTGGATAGAATTTGCCTTTCGACGGCCTGCACGCCCACGCTAAGGCAATCAGTGTGCTGATTTTCATCAACGGTGGCCAGTGCCGATGCGATGCTGTCCATGGCCGGCAAAATGGCCTCGACTGTATCGGCGATTCCGGCATCTCGACCGTGCAAATACTCGCCGGCGTTTTTTTTGCGATAGTTGTCAAACTCCGCAGTCATGCGTTGCAATTGATCGGTCAGTTCATTTTCACAACGTATAAAGCGCTGCTCATCGCTTTCCGGTTCTGGCTCCGTGGAACCCTGTTGTTCATTATCGTTCGCGGATTCGGACTCAGGCGCGTTCGTTTCATTTTTTTCTTTTTTCTTCGCCATGCTGTCGCCCTCCTTTTCATCCCTGGCTGCAACGGGCGTTTCTCGGCTCTTTTTATTTTTGAGTTTCGTTTCATCCTGCGTGGCTTGAGGCTTTGCAATCGGGATGATCTTTTTCATGATTTTATCTCCGGTCCGATGCTCCAAGCGGATGGAAATGGCTACTGCACGCCACCCTGGATCGGATTGAGTTTATTGAATTGCTCGATCAGTTCCTTGCTCTTTCGGTCGATTTCTTTGGGCACAAGGATTTTTACAGTCGCCAACAGGTTCCCTGAGTCCTGGTTTTCCCGCCTGATGCCCTTGTCGGCGATTCGGAAGACCTGGCCTCCTTGCGTGCCCGGCGGAATGGACATGATTGTATCCCCGTACGGTGTGGGGACGGTGATTTTTGCCCCCAGCATTGCGTCGGCGATGGAAATGCCGACGGTAACGCGAAGGTTATGGCCGTCGCGACGAAAGTGCGGATGACGTCCAATACTGATCTTGATAAGGAGATCGCCTGAGAGACCGGACGGGCTGGGCATGCCCTTACCGCGAAGGCGGATTTTCTCGCCGTTTTTCAGACCGGCGGGGATGTTGAATGTCAGGTTTTGCGCTGATGATCCAGAATTCAGGGTAACGCTTTTTTGCGTTCCTAATATGGCCTCCATAAACTCAATGGTCATTTCGGATTCCACATCCCGACCTTTGGTGGGCGCTCGGCGACCTCGCCCAGCTCCGGGAAAACCCTGTTGACACCTTCGACCGCCGCCGAAATTGCCAAAAAGCTCCTGTATGATATCCTGCATGCCTCCGCTTTGATATGTACTCCCAAAACCTCTGAATGATCCTCCGGGATTGTTGAAGTCAAAACCGGAAAAGTCAAAACCCTGCGCGGCGCCTGGACCGCTGCTGTGCCCGAACTGGTCGTATTTTCGACGGGCTTCAGCATTGGTTAATACAGCGTAGGCTTCGCTGATTTCCTTGAAGTTATCTTCGGAATTTTTGTCGTCTTTGTTAAAGTCAGGATGGTATTTACGCGCAAGTTTTCTATACGCCGATTTGATTTCTTTTTCATCGGCTTTCCGGTTCACGCCCAGGATTTCGTAATAATCCCTTTTGGCCATTTTCTTCGTATCTCCAAAAATGCGTCTGGCGCAGTTTATAAAAATCGATCCACATCAGGCATGTCCGCCGGGAATGTGGATCGCTTCGGCTTTCTCTTATTGTTGGCGGCTTTTTGCCGAGGCGACTCGAACCATGGTCGTCGCCCGCCCATATTTTATTTTGGGTCTGCGCTCCGTTTGCCGATAATGATTCGCAATACCCCGTTTTTCAATCTTTTCTCAACCGAGTCCGGGTTGACCGCAGATGGCAACTCAAGCGTGCGCTCAACCTTGCCGCAGGCCCTTTCGACGATCATGGCGTGATGGCCTTTCCCGCCTGAATCAGCACGACGGTCGGCTCGTACAGTCAGAAAATTATCTGTAATCCGAACATCGATGTCTTTTAACCGGCAACCGGGAAGATCCACGGTCATTTGAAAGGAATCGGGTGTTTCGATGAGGTCGCATTGCAGGGCGTACCCTTGCGTTTCAACATCGTCACGTTGCTTGATTTTCCCCTCCAAAGAAATGGCCGAAAGCCTTCGAGACAATTGCTTGATCATTCCCATGACTTCGCTTTGAACCTTCATGCCTTGTCCTTTTATTTTTCGTCGACGATCTCCGCGTCGATCACCTCGCCGTCGTCCGATGAATCACCGGCAGCCTCGCCGTTGCCGCCATTAGGCTGTTGGGGCTCGGCGCCGCCCGCCTGCGCTGAGTCGTCTCCGGCCTTTTTGTACATCGCCTCAGCCAATTTGTGACTGGCTTTTTCCAGGGCGTCAAGGCTTGTTTTGACGGCGTCCATATCTTCGCCTTCCAGGGCTTTTCTAACGTCCTTGATGGCGGCTTCGATGGTGGCTTTATCCTCTTCTCCGATAATCTCCTTGTTGTCCTCCAGCATTTTCTCAACGCCGTAGGCCTGAGAGTCGGCTTGGTTGCGAAGGTCAATTTCCTCGCGGCGCTTTTTGTCATCCGCAGCGTGGATTTCAGAGTCTTTGACCATCTTGTCGATTTCGCTGTCGTCCAGTCCGGAACTAGCAGTGATCGTGATTTTTTGCTCCGTGCCCGTGGCCTTATCCTTAGCCGAGGCCGAAACGATGCCGTTGGCGTCGATGTCGAAGCTGACTTCGATTTGAGGAATGCCACGCGGCGCCGGCGGGATGCCGCTCAGGTGGAATCGCCCGAGCGTCCTGTTGTCATTGGCGAATTCCCGTTCACCCTGCAGGACATGAATCTCAACGCTGGTTTGGTTGTTAGCCGCCGTGGAGAAGATTTCCGATTTGCGGGAGGGGATTGTCGTATTTCGCTCAATCAGGCGAGTCATGACGCCGCCGAGAGTTTCGATGCCCAGCGACAAGGGTGTAACGTCTAGCAAAAGAACGTCTTTGACGTCTCCGGCCAGTACGCCGCCCTGGATAGCCGCGCCGAGCGCAACCACTTCGTCGGGATTTACGCCTTTATGCGGTTCACGCTTAAACAGTTCCTGCACCAGTTCCTGCACTTTTGGAATACGCGTGGAGCCGCCGACCAGGATGACCTCGTGGATGTCCGAAGGCGAAACCTTGGCGTCGCGCATGGCCTGTCTTGTGGGCTCAAGCGTTCGCTTGAGCAGGTCGTCAACCAGTTGTTCAAACTTTGCGCGCGTCAGCTTATAATCCAGATGTTTAGGTCCTGCGGCATCGGCGGTGACGAAGGGAAGGTTGATCTGCGTCTCGTTGGTGGTGGACAACTCCATCTTGGCCTTTTCAGCGGCTTCCCTGAGCCTCTGAATCGCCATGGCGTCCTGCGCGAGATCTATACCCTGGTCTTTTTTGAACTCGGTAACGAGCCAGTCGATGATGCGCTGGTCCAGGCTGTCGCCTCCAAGATGGGTATCGCCGTTGGTCGATTTCACTTCGACGACGTTTTCGCCGACTTCCAGCACTGAAATGTCGAAGGTGCCGCCGCCGAAATCAAATACGGCAATCACTTGATCGTTTTTCTTGTCTATACCGTAAGCCAGGGCCGCCGCAGTCGGTTCATTGATAATTCGTTTGACTTCCAGACCCGCAATTTTTCCAGCGTCCTTGGTCGCCTGACGCTGGGAGTCGTTGAAGTAGGCCGGGACGGTAATGACCGCTTCGGTGACTGGTTGGCCCAGGTAGTCTTCTGCGCTGCTTTTGAGCTTTTGTAGGACCAGGGCTGATATTTCCGGGGGAGTCCACTCTTTTCCGTCGGCCTTGACGCGTGCATCGCCGGTTGAACCTTTAAAAATCTCATACGGAACTTGTGTAATTTCCTCGGAAACTTCAGAAAATCGTCTGCCCATAAAGCGTTTGATGGAATAAATAGTGTTTTTGGGGTTGCTGACTGCCTGTCGCTTGGCGACCTGGCCGACGAGCCTGGCATCGTCTTTGGCGAACGCGACGATGGATGGCGTTGTGCGTCCGCCTTCCGAATTTGTGATGATGCGCGGTTCGCTTCCCTCTATCACAGCCACAACCGAATTGGTGGTTCCCAAATCAATTCCGATAATTTTACCCATTAGATATCTCCTTTTAGATGTCGCCAGATGCGAAACTTAGTCGAAAATTAATCATGAAAACGGGGATGTCAACGAATAATCGTTATAAAATCATTGCGCCGCCGCTGACTTTCTCATTCAGGCCGGTGTGGAACGTTTTTGGAGGAATCCCTTTGCCAAGAATATCTCCGAATAACTGTTTTATCTCAATTTTCCGATAACCCGGGTGGCTGAGGCGTACCTGTTTGCCGGTCAGCCCTTTGACGGGCGCTTCTGCGTCGATTATTTTGGCGTCTATAGGATATTGGAGATGAGACTTTATTTCGCAGGCTCCGAAGCTTCGGCGCAGGCCGTTCGATAACCCAACCGGCAGGCTTTGTTATTCAGTTCCTTCGCCTTTGGAAGGTCTCGCGCGATCCCCCGGCCGCTTTCGTAAAGGCGCGCCAAGTAATAGCAGCCCCGACCGTCCCGGTGCCGGCAGGCCGTGCGAAACAGAGCCAGCGCCCGCTCGTCGTCTTTCGGTATGACATCGCTCTCGATCAACAAAACACCGAGATTGATGCAGCCCCGCGTGTACTGGAAAGTGTTTTGGCAACTGCGGCGATAGAGTTCGGCTGCCTGCCGCGGATCCCGCTCAACTCCGGCGCCGCTTTCCAGCAGCATCCCCATATTGGTGCAGGCGATAGGCTCTCCCGATTCGCAGGCCTGCCGGTAAAAAGCGATGGCTTTCTGGTGGTCCTTGTCCACCTGTCGGCCCAGGTTGTGGATCACTCCCGCGCCGGTGCAGCTGATTGCCAGGCCTTTGGCGCATGCCTGTTTGTACAAAGGTAGCGCTTTTAAGTCGTCGTTTAGGTGGTGGCTGTAATATCGCGCCAGGGCGAAGGCACTATAAGGCGAATCTGCGCCGGAGTGTTCGGTGGCCACCTGCCTGGCTTGCTCCCAGCGGTTCAGCTTCTGTAAGGCGTAGGCGAAAAGGCCGCAGCAGTCTACGCAACCTTGGCTGCAATAAATTTTGAGCAATGGCTCCCAGCGCAAGGCGCGATCCTCTTTGTTGTGAATCAGTTCGTAATGCGTCTCCCGCAACCATTGTTGCAGTTTCTCCGGATCCTCGGGGTAGGTGAGTTCACCGACTTGCACCGGCGGTTCCATGATTTGATCTGAGTGTACTTCGTTTTGAATGGATTGCCGCCACCAAAGAAAAACGACGACTCCCAATGCAATCACCAACGCCAGAAAAATTAGGACTCTTTTCATGGAGCGGATTTTATCAGGATATGCGGTTGGATACAATTTTACTCGATAATTTGGCGAGAAAAACTGAAAATTGGCAAAATTCAAAAATTGGCAAATATTGCTGAGTCTAGGGCTGATGAAAAGTCTTTATGAAAAGAAATTCCCGCTTTGTCATTTTGAACGAGTCCGAATTTCCACATTGTCATTTCGAGCGAGTCCGAAGAGGATCAGGGCGCTTCCTGAGCTTTGAGCATAATCGGTTCTTTTGTTTTCGGCGTGTCTTTCAGGAAAAGAATGCGCGGCAGGCTGAAAAGAGCAAAGCGGCGATCCTCGATGATTGGCTTGCCGAATTTGCTCATGACTTCTTCGATCATCTCCTCGTAGTCGTCTGCGGAAATTTTGGGCAGTAAAGGATTTTCAAATAGCTTCAGCAATGCCTGTTTGTCCAAAAGCGCACGCCCGACGCCAAGAGAAATGAGCTGATCAATACCGGACATGTCGATGGATCGGGATGCGTTCATGGGAGTCCATCTTTCCAGTGACGCCATTGTGGGATTATTTGCTGAAAATTGAGCCCATTTGGGCGGGACCAGATAGCCCAGATCGCGTCCCCGTCCTCCGACGAGAGCCTTTCCGGAGCCGACAACTGCGGGGAGGTGGTAATCATCGAGAGGACCGGATGGTATGGGCAAAAATGCCGATCCGGGCGCGTCCCGCAAGGATTCGATAACCGGAGACTTGTTGAATTCCGACAAAAACGGGCGATTCTGAACGTATAGGATGGTAAAAGAGATCATCAAACTTGTCAGGCAGACAAACAACACGCCGGTTGCTTTTTTGATTTGAGTATTCGGGCTTTTCCAGATTGCTCCCATGCCGACGGCAATAGCCGCGCAGGCGGCGAAATGGGCATAGGGCCAGAAAGTGTCCGGCCAATACAATCGCGAAAAAGCGGGAACCCAGGCGTATAAAAAGGCGTAAAGAGGAGAGCGCCAAACATAAAACTGTGAAATACTTGCGCTGGGGTCTCCTAAACGAATCCGTATAAAAGGGCCGAGCAAAATAATACCGAAGAAAAGAGCGGCTGCCAGGTAGGGCCAGGTTTTTTTCAGGCGTGTGACCGTCGTGGCCAGCGTGAGAAAAGCGAGCAGGCAGCAAAATAATAATGTCGAATGATCGGCGACGCTATTACTGAGATTGATGGAAATAAGGCTTGTGCGTTCAAGAAAAGGAGCGCCGGGAAGAGTTTGCAGTTCGTGAAAGTGTAGCGGCAGCTTGTCGGGGTATACAAAACCCGTTTCCGGCGCCATCGACGCGGCGCCTGATATTAAGGGCTGGTAAAAGAAAAAAGCCGCCCCTGCAACAGCTAGGCCCGCAATAATGTACCCCGCGACAAGTGGGCCGACGCGTTCCTTGCGCATAATCCGCGAACCAAAACCCCATAAAAAAGAGAATGCAAACAAAAATAGTACGGCGAATGCGTGTTGGTAGTACCCGCAGGAATCGAGGATGAGAAAAAGCCCTGCAAGGAGACCGGCCTTTAAACCCGGTTTGGCGTTAAGCCTTTCAAGAGCCAGAAAGACCAGCGGTATGAAGCAAACGGGTATTTGAGGAAGGTGGCCGTCTGCGTACTCCATGAACTTCATCGGCGCCAAAGCCCATATAGCGGCTATGAATAGAGACAGCACCGGGCTTTTGGTATGACGGTAGAAGTAGATATATCCGATCAAAGCATCGGCCAAAAGCAAGAACAGGCAGTAAACTGTGTTCGATAGAGGCAGAGAAATGAGCGCATTGAATGGAAAGTATAGGAGGCTGTTGAGAGGCGATCCGTAGAATGGCGCCAGTTCGACTCCAAAAGGGTGGTATATTGAGGAAGTGTTTGTCGGCCACTTCCCGGCCAGGATGCTTTCCTTGACCGTCCAGTTCCACCACATCGTTCCTTCCACATCGCCTTTGCCGAGAAAAACTCCGACGAAGACGTTGTCAGGCGAAATCAGGGCGGGCAGGAAAAATGCAGTGCAGCATGTGACAAATAGAACAACGAAAAGGGCGTGCTTTGTAAATCCCTTGTATTTATGGGGCATTTTCTTCCAGAATGCGTTTGCTGATCACTTCGTTTGCCAAAAATTCGCCGAGTAATCGATGGCCCAACTCGTGAAAGTGAGCCGAATCCGCAAAAATCTCGCTTGAGGAATATCCCGCGAAAGCGGGTCGGACGTCAATGTAGGAATTTGGTGCGAGATCTTGGATTATTTGAGCGTAGGATGATTCAAAGTGTTCAAGGGAATCATCGATCTCGGGAGTAAACATAAGATGATAGGACTCACGCCTCTTATGCCCCAGATAGTACCCAATGATTTCCTCGCGGCTTGGTGAAGGAATCGGTCCAAGATTCTCGACAGATTGCGGGATGAGTTCCGGGTGTTCCGGGCGACCGAGGCCTGCTCTATCCCTCGCGTTGCGCACGAGTTTGGACTCATAAAAGAGTTTTCGTATTCCGGCAACGAAAGGGTTGGCGGATCCGTAGCGCACGCGTTTTGCTAAAACAGCCGCCGGGCAATCAGGACAATCGGCGATGATTTTCTGGATGTGTGGATATACAACGCGGGAACCAAAAGGCGGGACAATCCGCCCACACCAGGTGACGATAACCAGATCGGGATCGAGCCTGTCCAGAATCTGATCGAAGTACAGCCACTGCATCAGGTCGTCGGTTCCCCAAATTCCCGCATTGATCGTTTGGATGCCGGAATTTTGATAATGCTCACGCAGGCGCGCGCCCATTACGTGCGCGGCGGTCTTTTCAGGCGGTACGCCCGGTCCCAGGCTCTGTGAATCGCCAACCCATAAAATTCTGTACTTCCAGGCCGGTTTTTGCTGCGGCCACATCCGACCGTCCACCCTGATGGTGGGAGCGTCGTCGAAAGAGCCGAAGAGGTTCGTGTAGAGGTCAATATCCCAGCGCAAGCCTTCGGCGCCGGGAATGTGGATTTCATAAACGCCTGCGAAGATTGGAGGCGTCGGCTGCAAATATTCCGCGCCGATGAGACCCAGCGAAGCCGACGCGACAATCAGCGGCGTCGCAATCCATTTCCTCAAATGGACAAAAGCGCAAGCCAGCATCGGCAGGGCGAGAATGAGAACCGCCGGGACGGCTATCGGTGAAAGGTTCGTGAAGGAAATGAGGCAAAGGAATACGGCCAGAGGCAAAAATATTATCAGGGTTCGGCGCATGGCTGAAAGACGCGAGGAAATGAACACCCCGAAAACCAAGGTCATGACGATGCACGTGGCAATAAACGCATGAACAATTCGTTCATTGGTGGTTTTGGAATTAAAAAAAGCTACGGCGATAAGCGTTAGCGAAAGTGCTGACAAGGGGATCAGTCGCTTCAGTACGGCGGCTGTTTGTTCTTTACTGAATCGTTCGGTGTGCATCGATTTTTTAGTCTAATCAGTTGTCGCTATATAATCGGCGCCGAACTAGTAGACATAAGAATGCCAGCCGTGCGCGTCATCCAGTTCGCCGTTGACGTACTGGAAGAAGCGATCCTGAATAGCTTTGGTGATCGGGCCGCGCGCTCCGGCTCCGATGGGAATTTTGTCTACGCTGGCGATGGGCGTAACTTCGGCGGCGGTTCCGGTGAAGAAAACCTCGTCGGCGATATAAACCATCTCACGCGGTATGGAAGCCTCGATAACCTCGTAGCCGAGTTCCTTCAAAACCGTGATGACTGCGTCGCGCGTGATTCCCGGCAGCACGCTGTTGCTCAGCGGCGGGGTCATGACCTTGCCTTTGCGTATGACGAAAATGTTTTCGCCGCTTCCCTCGCTGACGCATCCGTTGGTATCCAGGGCAATGCCTTCCGCGTAGCCGTTGGCAATGGCTTCCATTTTTATAAGTTGGCTGTTGGCGTAGTTGGCGCCGCATTTGGCCATGGCGGGCATAGTGTTGGCGGCGAAGCGATTCCAGGAAGAGAACATGACGTCAACGCCTTTTTCCAGGGCCTCGGGACCGAGGTAGGCGCCCCATTCCCAGGCGCAGATATAAGATTCGATAGTGTTGTCTTGTCCGAAAACTCCGAAGGGTCCCGTGCCGCGAAATACGATGGGGCGCAAATAGCACTCTTTAAATCCATTGACTCTGACCGTCTCAACGCTGGCCTGAAAAAGCTCGTCGTAGGTGTATGGTGTGTCCATACGGTACATTTTCATTGAATCCAGAAGTCGTTGGATGTGCTCGTCGAGTCGCCAGATGGTTGGGCCTTTCGGCGTGTTGTAGCATCGGATTCCCTCAAAAACGCTGGAACCGTAATGCAATCCGTGCACCATGACGTGCACCGTCGAATCTTTCCAGTTGATAAATTCGCCGTTTCTCCAAACCTTGCTGTCGCCCGGAATGTCGTTGAATACCGTCATGAGAATCCCCCGGTTTTGTTGTCAATAAAGGAACTAAAAAGCGCACAAACGGCTCTGGCTTTAATAACGAAATGACCTCAGCCAAATCCAAGAAATCAAATTATAGAAGCCCCGAGCTTTAGTCAACTCGTCGCCACAACGGATAAAGCCGCTTTGCTCATGAAGGAAATCAGATATTCGAAAACTTTAGGCTTGCTTAATGCTGCCTGGCATGTGGTGAGTTTTCAACGCAGCGAAAACCAAAATCCTTATTCCAGTAAGTGGGTTCGAAGCGCGTGTTGCGATACGATACGCGAAGTTGCCAGGGGTGGGAAAACCATCCGCCGCCTCGAAGAATTCTTTTTATTCCCTGCGAAGGACCGGGAGGATTCATCTTAGGGGAGTTTTCGTAGTAGTAAGTGAAACTATACCAGTCCAGGCACCATTCCCAGGCGTTTCCGATCATATCGAAAAGTCCCCATGCGTTGGGGCGTTTTTGCGCGACCGGGTGGGTACTCCGTTGAGAGTTGCCGGCGTACCAGGCGATCTCTTCAAGAGGAGCATAGAGGTTTTCCTGAACCCCGGAACGGGCTGCATATTCCCATTGTGCCTCCGTGGGGAGGGATTTGCCATGGAATTTGCAATACTGCGCGGATTGGTGGAGCGTGACGCCAACAATCGGGTGATCTACGGGTTTTTCACGATACCATTCGCTCCACTCGGGTTCGCTGCAGGCTCCGTCCTCCACGCACTTTTTGTATTGTCCGTTGGTGATCTCCGTTTTATCCATGCGAAAAGGACTAAGCGTAACATTGTGCAGGGGTTTTTCGTCGGCGTGGCAATCGTTATCGCCCGGACTGCATCCCATGATGAAATCGCCTCCGGGAATATCGGCCATGGAATCTATGGGAGAATGCGCCAACTCAGGCAGTGGCATATTAGGCGCAGGCTTGTGATGGATCGCTTTTGAATCGGATTCTATGAGGCCATTGGCCAGCATCATCTTGACGACATCTTCAGCGTACCAGGTCATCACGTAGGCTGGTGGATGAATGGGAGTGAATTCACGCGGCAGCCCTTCGGCGTCGGGTCTTAAGATGGGTACGTTGGTTTCGCTGTAGTAACTGCGATAGTCTTCGGTCGAAGCGCCGGGGTAAATGAAGATGCAGGATTTGACTCCCTGGGCGGATGCGTCGCCAATGAGCTTGCGGATGGCCCTGACATTATTTTTCTCAAAATGAGGACATGACATCCATCCGCTTTCGCGCATGGCGTAAAAACCGGCAACGAAATAACGCCCAAGCCGGCTGCTGAATGCAATTCGAGCTTGCTGGCTTGGAGAAAATCCCAAAAATGAATCATGGAAGAGCTTTTCGAAAAGCTCGGGATGCGTGGTGAAGTAATCCGAAATCGGCGACTCGTTCAGGAACGCTGGCGCCCCGATATTTGACAAGCCAAGTATAAAAAGGTCGGGATCATATTTTTTAAGAGCTTCCTGGCCGATGATCGACATCTGCGTACCGACATATGCGCATGTTCCTGCGTTCCAGACCTCGAAACGGCCTTTGAATCTTCGATTAAGCATCTTTTCAAGTTGTGCCGGGAAGCTCTCGTTATCGAATAGTTTCAGTCCGTAGAAGTTCGATCCTCCGAGGCACACAATTCTGTATACGCCTTGCGGTTTTTCCGCAGGGTGTGAGATTCCGCGATAACCAAGCGCATTGATATTGATGCGTCCGTCAGCATTAGAAGCGCCGCTTTTGAGGCGAAACATCAAATCCGGATCGTCCGATACTTCATGGATCGGAATGTCGGCTGTTTGGTAGTAGAGGAGTTTTTCAATGGTTTTCCAATCGAGATTGCAGGCGCCCACGACATACTCTGCGACGATCAACGCAAGTAAAAAAGCAATCGGAATGATGAGGAAACTCAATAAAAATCGACGTGATCTCTTCATAGGCGCAACATTTCCATCGAAAACAAATTGAGACTATACGCGAAAACGGTCCATAATTATCAACCTGTGTTGATCTGTTTGTCAATGCCGCTGCCGTGAAATGATGATCAGCGTTGCCCGCATGAAGTTCGAATATTCTCGAAATGGGTCAGGTACGCTAAAGTGTTTCGCGCTCAATGAGCTTTTGGATGGCCGTGCCTGACATCCATCTTTTTTAATTCAAGATTGACAGGGTTGGGGGGCATGGCTAACATGCGCGCGTTTCGCTGATAAGATCAAGGGAGGATGCGCCTTGGCAAAAAAAATCAAGGTTACGAGAAAGCAGATGAAAAGCGATGACGAATTCCTGTCGTGGATGAAAGACGTTGCGGCGCAGGTATTCGTTTATCGAAAGTATATCGCCATCGGTTTAGCCACGTTTGGAGTGGTCGTTTTGGCGATTGTTGGATTCCGCCTTTTAATGAAAAGCGGTCAATCCAAAGCCGTGACCGCGATGTCGCAGGCGGAAGAAGTATTCTACGCCCCTGTCGCCGCCCTGGACAAAGGGGCAGGGGCTTTACCGGACGATCTGCAATTCGATACGGAGCAGGAACGTTTTGAAGCGGCCCTGGAAAAATTCAACGATATTTCGAAAAAGTACGGGCGATCGAAACAGGGTCAACTGGCGCACTTTTACTCGGCTTTGTCTTTGCAACACATGCTGAAAAATGAAGAAGCGGCTGCGGCTTACAAAAAATTTCTGGGCGGGGCGAATCAGGAGAATCCTCTGTGGTCCATCGCCTGGCAGGGCGTCGGCTATTGCGAAGAGGCTCTGGAAAATTACGACTCGGCTTTGGAAGCCTTCGGCAAGATGGCGGAAAATGAAAACGATTCCTACTTCAAAACCCAATCCTTTCTCCACATGGCCAGGGTTCATGAGATTCAGAAAAACTTTAGCGCCGCATTGGAAAAACTGGCGGCTTATTCACGTGAAGTCGGTGAGAGCGATCCGAATAAACGACAGATTGAACGGCGCATCGCCATTCTGAAAAGACTGAAGGAAATCAATGCAGGCTGATAGTCGGCCCATCGCCGCGCAGTGCCTGATCCTTGCACTGATATTTTGCACTTTGCTGCTTGGCGGCTGCGCGACGGGTTATTGGGCCAGCGCGCCCGACTCGCCGGATAACAACTTCTATAAAAATCAGAAACTGACGCTTCCCCTGAAAGTTTCCTGGATAAAACCTCTTATAAATTACGGGCAGGATGTTCCATTCAGGCCTCTTGAATACGCATCGCCGATTATTGGGGAATCTCACGTGTACGTCGGCGTCAGCACCGGTCATTTCTTTGCGTTGAATAAGATCACAGGAAGCATCCAATGGCGCTTTGACGCCTACGGACCCGTCGACGGCGCACCGGCGATCGCGGGCAATATTATCGTTTTCGGCGATTCGGATGGAATGGTTTACGGATTGGATCGAAGAACCGGATTTGCAAAATGGACTTATAAGCCTCTGGGTGAAATTCTGGGGCGACCCCTTATCGAAAACGGAAAGGTCTATTTCTCCACAAGTTATAACAGGGTCTATTGCCTGGATATGAACGACGGCAAATGGGTTTGGATGCATCAGCGGGATATCCCCGGCACATTTACCGTCAAGGGAGTCGCTGGAATTGTGATCGATAAGGAACTTTTGTTCGCCGGATTTTCCGATGGTTACATCGTGGCTCTGGACCCCGCTAGCGGTCGGGAAAAATGGAAGAACCTTCTTAACATCGGCGAACAGTTGACCGACGTGGATTCTACGCCAACTGTGGGCGGCGACTTCGTCTATGTGGCGGCGTACGATGGCAATCTATACGGACTTGGACGCAATGATGGAGAAGTGCGTTGGAAGTTGGAAGGCGGCGAAAGCGTCTCCAAAGCGGCGCTTAAAGGAGATGTCCTTTATGTGTCCACCTCAATGGGTGATGTCATCGCTGTGGACAAATTCTCCGGTCGGAAGATTTGGGAAATGGACATCCGGCAAGAAGATAGAAGCCACAGCCTGGCCAAAGGGCCGATAAGAAGGCGAAAGAACGCAAACTCTCCCGTGATCATCAAAGACACCCTTATCACCGCGTCGAATCACGGATATTTATATGCCCTGGACATCGAAAACGGTGATGTGAAATGGCGCTGGTATCCGGGCATAGGCGTATCCGGGAATTTCGCCGTTGATTCAGGCCGGATCTACTTTCTGGGCAATGCCGGGCAATTGTTTTCCTTCCTGCTCGAATCGCCGATTTTCGAATCAATTTCCATCAACTGAAGTCTTTTATTTAAAGATGCGTTAGTATGACTGGACGTGGGCGTCGGCCTCTATTGCGACACCTGTATCCATAGCAGGCACTATATTGTTTACGACGCGGGTCTAGGCCAAGGCATCCGGCAACCGGACGCTGTGAGGTATGGATAAAACCATGTTCACCCATTCTGTTATAAGGCATTTGAGGGCCGTCGCTGCGCTCCCCGGTGTCGTGATAATTGTCATCCCCTGCATCATCCTTGCCTGGAGCAGTGGCTGGCATGGCTTGTCTGCGGTTCCGACAGCGCTTCAATTTGCGATTGTCGTAGTGGGCGCCACTCTTGCGACGGTCGGCCTCATCTTGATGATCAAGACAATCTCACTTTTCGTCCGCGTGGGAAGTGGTACGCTGGCCCCTTGGGATCCGACGAAGTATCTGGTTGTTCAGGGGATATACCGACGCGTTCGCAACCCGATGATTAGCGGCGTCGCGCTTGTTCTATTAGGCGAGGCGGTGCTTTTTACTTCGTCGTGGCTCTTTGGCTGGTTCTTTGTGTTCGCACTCGCCAACGTCGCGTACATCCCGGTCGTCGAGGAGCAGGGCCTTGTCCGCCGTTTTGGCAATGCTTATCTGGAATACCGCCGCAACGTCCCACGCTGGATCCCACGGATACCCCCGCAGCCGAGATTCTGATAGGTGCGCTTAGCCTCATACCTGCATCCGGCGAGGCGGTTGTGAGGTTTCGGTAGGGCGCAGATGCGCGGCTACAGCGCATCAATCTCCGTTGCGACATCGGCGAGCCCAAGATCGACCAGGGCAGCCTTGGTCGGTTTGGCTGTTTGCGGATCCCACCGCATACCGCGCAGGAAATCTTCGCGCAGGCGATCCACGTCAAGCGTAACGCCTTTCATCGGCCCGGATACAAGCGGTTCGACCCCGGTGGCGCGGTCGGGAAGTGCATAATCCTTTAGAGGCTGGATTCCGTGCTTGAAGTTGAAGGCCTGACGCAATGCCTGAATGCGTTCGCCGATTTGAAGATAATGATCCGGCTCGTGGTCCCAACCGCTTGCCGCATTGAGGTAGGCGATGAGCGGCAGATGTCCGCCCATCTGGACGCCGAACAGACATCCACCGGCCGCGTTGACCAGTTGCATGAACTTGCTGGCCGCCACCTGCAAAACCCACTTATCGGTCGGATCGTACTTGGATTTCACCAAGGAAATATGCTTGGTCTTGGGCAATCCCGGAAACATCGAATGCAGCGCGAACAGGTCGATCCATTGATACCCGTGATTGGTGTGTCGTCCCGGCGTTGGCTCCAGCGCATAACTGACGGCGAATCCCGGATCGAAGCGCGAATCGTGCATGGGAAGTTCCTGGCCGCCGGCGTGCATGGCATAGCGCCCGGAGTCCTTGCCAATTTTCTGTGCCGCGACTTTCACCCCGTCGGCCAGTAAATCGCCGATGCCTTCACGGGCGATCATCATTTTGATCAAAACGGTGATCGCCTCGGCATTTCCCCACGTGAGATCGAGGCCGCCGACATCGTCTTTGGACAGTACGCCCTGCTCAATGCATTCGATTGCAAACGCCACCGCGCCGCCAGCCGAGATAGTGTCCATCCCGGCGCGATTGAGCAGGTCATTCAAGTTGAAGAGGGTTTCGATGTCGTTGTTGAGCAGCAATGAGCCCAGGGCGCTGGTGGTTTCGTATTCGGGTTTGTGGCTGACGCCGCCGCCCTTGAGTGTAACTTCGCCTCCGCAACCGAGAGGGCAGGAATAGCAGTTGTACTTTTTGGTTTCGCGATCGATGATTTTTTGCGGGTTTAGTTTGCCCGCGTGGGTGCCGACGGGAAAATCCTTGGTTCCCGATCCTTTCCAATTCTTGACCGGTGAGTCGCCGTTTTCCGATGAGGCCACGTTAACGGCAATCGTGCCGAACTTTTTCATCACGGTTTTGAACATCTCCGGCGCAACAGCCATATTCACCGGCGAAACCCGCATCACTTTTCCGAAGTTGCTCAGTATACCGGCGGACATCACCTTTTCGAGCGCCGCGCCTTTTTTAAACCACTTCATGAAAACCTTGTTCAGTTCTTTAACCTTGGCGGCGTCGTCAGTGTGGATCTTGGTTTTTCCCGCCAGCACGACGCCCTTGAGTCGTTTGCTTCCCATCACAGCGCCCAGGCCCGAACGCGCCGCGAGGCGTCCGCCGTCGTTGACGATGCCCGAGATCAAACTGAGCTTTTCGCCCGACTGACCTATTGTGATCGCCCTGGCGCGTTTTTGGCCGGATTCCTCAATCAGCCGCGTTTCGGTTTCAATGGCGTCCAATCCCCATAAATGAGACGCATCGACCAACTCGATGTTATCGGCGACGATCTTCAAATATACCGGTTTTTTGCTGATGCCTTTGAAAAAGATCGCGTCATAGCCTGCGGATTTGATCGCCGGGGCGAAGTTGCCGCCGCAGTTGGAATCTCCCCAACCGCCGGTCAGCGGACTTTTGGCCATGACCATCCATCGGCCCATGAACAGAGCACCGGTGCCGCATAAAAAGCCGCTGGTTAAACCGAGGATGTTTTCCTTTCCTAGTGGATCAGCGCCTGCGGGAATGCGGTCGTAGAGCAAGCGCGCCCCGAGGCCCACGCCGGTTAGGTACGATTCGTACATTTTATCGTCGATTTCCTCGTCCTGAAATGTTCCTTTGCTCAGATCGATCCAAAGAACTTTCCCCATAACGGCCTGAATCATTTTTCATCTCCCTTACGAATTCAGCGACGGCAAATCCGTATTAACGTCCTGATGGTTTTAAGCGTTGCATGGACACGGCGTTCAGTGTCCAACATTTCTACTGATATCTCAAGGAAACCCATGCGTTTTAAGCACCCGACTTTTGATTGAAACGGCGTGCGAAAAGGATTGACGCCATCGTAATTCGCAGCATTTGCACGGTGCCGCCGGCCACACGCCAAGCCAATGCATCGCGGTGCATACGCTCCAAAGGGAACTCGCAGCTATAGCCGTAGCCGCCTAATATCAGCATCGCCTCGTTGGTGACGTCGGTCACCATCTCATTGGCGAAGCACTTGCCCATCGCCGACTCGTACATCGACGGGAACCCGCGTCCAGCCCCAATGGCGGCGCGGTAAACCAGTAAGCGCGCGGCATCAAGCTTCATGGCCATATTGACGATTTTGAATTGGATGTCCTGAAACTCGCAGATCGGCCGCCCGAAAGCCTCGCGTTCGGTGGCGTATTTCCGCGCCTCCTCCAGCGCGCCCCCGGCTACGCCCAGGCACATCGCTGCATTGCCGCACCGCTCCAGGTCGAAAGTCGTCATCAATTCCTTAAACTGACCGGGTTGTATGACGATATTTTCCTTTGGCACCGGCACATCTTCGAAAACCAGGTCGCAGGAAGGCATGCCGCGCAGTCCCATAAATTTTTCCTGGTTGCCGAAAGTGAAACCCGGCGCACCCTTTTCGACGATCACAGCGCCGATGCCGCCGTAGCCTGGTTTGTCGCCGAAGCGGCAATAGACAAAATAATGACTGGCTTCCTCGCCTCCGGTGATGAAGGTCTTGCGTCCGTTAAGCCTGTAATTGTCGCCATCGGGCCTAAGGCGTGTTGTCAGCGATACAAGATCCGAACCTGAACCCGGCTCGGTCATGCACACCGACACGCTGAGATGGCCCTTGCATACGCCGGGAATGATCTTTTTCTTTTGCTGCTCAGTGCCGAAATTGTTAATCACCTTCACCGGCCCGACGTTCGACTCGAACACCGGCGCGGCGATCATGGGACTGAACTTAGCCAGTTCCTCGATGGCTATGACCGCGTTGATTCCCGGCTGACCGCCGCCGCCGTACTCGGGCGACAAGGTCATGCCGGTCAGGCCCAACTCGGCGAATTTGGTCATCAAGTTACGGGGAAATTCTCCAGTGCGGTCGATCTCAACGGCCAGTTCCTTAAAATTCTCACGTCGGCCCATATTGCGCAGCATATCGACCAGTTGTTGCTGCTCGTCGCTCAAGGTAAAATCCATGAAAGTTCCTCTCTATATCATCTGAATCAGGGTTTTGAGATCATCGCAAGCGTCCAGGTCGAGCGTGGCGGCGGCGATTCCGTTTGCGCGATCACGTTTTTCCGGCGGAGCGAAACGAAGCAGCTTGGCTCTCAGGTCCTCGAAGGTCATCGGATCGCGCGGATCGCCCTTGGGCGTGTCGATCTGACGCTTGATTGTTTGTCCGCCCCTCAGTTTGATTTCGACGCGGCTCGCCGTGAACGCTGGGTACATTTCACTCAGTTCCGCGTCCGGCTGCACATTGACCTTGTTTGCCAGCGCCAATATTTTCGGATCGGCCAGTCGCTTGCGGCGAAACTGGGCAGGACCCATATCGCCGTCGAGCAGGCATGCGGCCACGACGTAGGGAATCGAAAATTGCGCGCCGACAAAGGAGCTATTCTCATCTACGCCCTTACCCACGGCAATGCCGGCTATCATGTATGTTTTTACATTAATGGATTCAATGTCCTCGCATGCGAATGATTCTTCGGCCACTAGAGCCAAGGACGCTTGCGCGCTGCCGTGCGTGTGTCGGCAAGCTGTATACGGCTTGAAGTAGATGTCGTTGATTGAAAACGATTCGCCGAGGCCGGTAGTGATGACTCCCAGGTTGCGCGTGTTGCCGGTCGTTATTTGCGTGAAGCCGCCGTTGAGGTGAGAGCCCTCCAGCACGTACGGCGCGCCGGTCACTTCGGCGCCGGCCAATCCAGCCGCCAACAAACCCGCGTCGGCCGCCTGGCCGCCCTGTACAATTTTGGCCGTGAAACCACCCATTAAGTGCTCGGCCATCGAAAGCGGCGCAAGGTATCCGGCGTTGCCTAACGAATTCAGCATGAGATCGGCATTGTATCCCAGCAATTTCGCCGCCGCCGCTGCAGCCCCGAACGCGCCGCAAGTGCCGGTGGGTAAAAATCCGCTCAGCGTGTGTTGCGGGTGAATAGACGCGGCGATGCGCCCTGCAACCTCGTACCCGATGACGACGGCTTCCAGTAGGCGCTTGCCGTCGAGGTTTAACTGCTCAGCCAACGCCAGCGCTGCAGGGATCACGGCGACGCCAGGGTGGTTGCCGCCAAATCGCAAACCGTCCTGGGCTTCAAGCGCCTCGCCTGCTGTGCCGTTGAGAAACGCAGCCTGATGCAAACCGGTGGCGAAACCGGCGCCCAGCACCGTTGCGGTCGGCGGCCCGTTCAAGGTGCGGATGTAGGCGATGATTTTTTGTACGGCCCCGATCTGCAGGGAACCATAGACATTGGCGACGAAATCCAGGATGCAGTGTTTTGCCTTTTCCACGGTCTCTGGCGGCAAATCGTCAAACGAGATCGACGCCGCGAACTCGGCCAGCGTTTTCGTTTCATTCATGGGGCGTCCTTTCGTCGGCTTGGGCCTCACACATAGCCGCGTCCAACGTAGATACGGATCATTCGGTTCGGATCGAGGATTTCACGCAAGACCCGGATCTCATCGGCGCGCGGCGGCTCGGTTTCATGGACGTCATCTGCAACGTTAAGCTTCCAGGGCGTGTTGGCTACGACCTCATCAACGCTTGTGTCGGGATGATAGGTGTCCAAGTACGCTTCACCGGTGGCTTTGTCGAAACGCATGACAGCCTTGTTGGTGATAATGGCTGAGGGACCAGTGCCGAAAGGCAACCCCCATTTTTCACGGGCGCCGGGGCCGTCGATATAACCGGGCGTAGTAATGAAATCGACTTTTTCGGTCAATCGCCGCGTGTCGTGCAGCGCGATGATTAATATTTTTTTTACCAGCGAACCGATAGGGTTGGCGCCGCCGCTGCCGGGCAAGCGGCTTTTTGGATTATCGTAATCGCCGATCACGGTTGTATTAATGTTGCCGAACTTGTCGACCTGACTGCCTGAGAGAAACCCGACATCCACCCAGCCCGCCTGCAGAAACATGCCCATGATTTCCACGAGGCCGCCGATCATCGCGGCGCCGGGATTGAGGCAGGGGTCGCCAACTGACAGCGCCGGGCGTTTGGGCTGCGCGTCGTAAACACCCGATTCCTGCATTAGCCGTGCGTTGGGTGCGTGGGTATAGCGGGCGATATTGGCTGACATCGTGGGAAAGCCGGTGCCGACGAGCACGATGTTGTCATCGACGATTTCTCTGGCGCCGCAACAAGCCATCAACTCAGGCTTGATGTAATCGTCCACGTGTTCAACCATGCTTTTCTCTCCTGCGTTTGTGCATCCCGACGATGACTAATACGAGTAACTGACCGGGTAACTGTAATCGAACCCGGCCTCCAAACTCTTGAACGCGCCATAGCCCATTTTTTGGATGTAATGTTCGATGTATTTGGTGCGATTGGGCATGCCGTAGACCCATTCATCGAGAAATGCTTCGAATCCCTCGACGGTGTTGGAGGCTTCTTTGTAAAGGTTGCCGAACGCGAAATCGACATCGTAAAAGCCAGGCGTATAACCCGGATGCGCGCAAAACGGCTCTTCTACAACGGCTGCAACCTTGAAGTCGGGCACAATTGTACGCGAGGGATCCTTGCCGATGATTTCCCGGTCAACCAGCCTCTCGCATGTTACGATGACCTTCTTCGCGGCGTTGGCTCCGACTTGACAGTCGCCGCCGATTCCCCACATTTGCGCGTTGCCGTTCTCGTCGGCCTGTTGCACGTGAATGATCGCCAGGTCCGGGTTCAGCGCCGGAACCAATACGGTTTTTGTTCCGTCAAATGGAGAATCGATCACCTTGAATTTATTGTCGCCCATGAATGATTTGACATTGAGCAGATCCGAACCAGCCATGTCTTTAACAGGTACAAAGGGCATGCCCATTGAGCCGGCCATGAGCATCATCGGCAGCGAAAGGTTAGTGTATTCCTCAACTTCGATCTTATGTGGAATACCCTTTTCCATGCTGCGCCGATAGCACCGCCCCAGCCCGTAAAAACCCAGCGACAAGAAGGTGGCGATAAAGCGTTTGACCACGCCGGCCCCTATCATCATGTCGAAATCGTCGGCCGCGTTGGAACGCGTGATGGTCAGGTCCTTCTTTCGTTGCCGGATAATCTCGTGGATTGCGGCAAAGGGCGTTCGGCAAATGTAGCCGCCGATAAATAGAAAGTCGCCGTCATGGACGTGCTTGTCCACAGCTTGTTTCATAGTCATAACTTTCGTCATTCAATCCCTCCAGCGATCCGGCGTTCGTTGTTTTGCGTTTGAAGCAAGTCGCTCACGTCTGGTATTCCAAACGTCCGATGATCTCATCCTGGGCTGTCTGGCTCATGCCGGTAAAGAGCGCCGAATATCCGCTGACGCGTACGACCAGATCGCGGTACTCGTCGGGATTTTGCTGCGCTCTGCGCAATACATCTGAATCAACCATGTTGAACTGTACTTGAACGCCGCCTTTATCGAAATATGTCTGAACCAGCGCCTGCAGTGATTCGGATTTCAAGGTGTCGCCGTTAAAGCGCATGTTGAGGTTCACGCCGTTGTGAATGCGTTCCAGAGGCAGTTTGACAACCGAGTTGAAAATTGCCGTCGGTCCTTTTGTCGCCTGGCCGTTTGACGGAGTGATGCCGTTGCCCAGGCTGTCGCCGGCAAAGCGTCCATCGGGGCTGGCCCCGGCGAAGGCGCCCATCGCTACGTGGAATCCCACCGAAAATACACCTGGCCAAAAGCGCCCGCCGCGAAAATTTTCATGGCTCAGAACCTCATCGCAGAAATGCTCGATGACCTTTGCGCCCATCGCATCGACAGCATCATGATCGTTGCCGAATTTCGGAATTTTGTTGGCCAGGTAAACGCGCACATTCTCGGCCTCGTCCCAGTCTTCGGCGAGGTGATCGACCAGTTCGGCTATGGAAAGCACGCGATCTTCAAATACGCCTTTTTTGATAGCGTAGAGGCTGTCGACCACGTTGGAAAAACCGATCAGTTCCACGCCGGTCGAGTTGTACACCGCGCCGCCGCGCGTCACATCCATGCCTTTGTCTATTGATCCGTTAATCATCGCCGACGCAAAAGGCGAGGGCGCCAATTCGGCGACCGCCTGGTCCAGCGCCGCCATGCCGCGCGCCATTTGTTTCATGAAATGCGCCGATTGCGCGCTGTACGCTGTCCACACATCTTCGAATGATGTGAAGGCCGCCGGATCGCCGGTTTCGATGCCGGAAGTGTAGCCAAAGATATTGTCGACGCCGTTGCTCAGCGCGAGTTCCAGGCACTTGATGCCGCTGAACTGCACGGCGAAAGTCGAACCAAAAGTCTTACCCTGGGCGTTTGGTTCGAGGCAACCGACAACACCGTAGTTGCGCGCGTCGGTCAGCGTGTGTCCCGCTTTTTGCAGCGAGTCGACTATGACCGGATCATTGAACAGGTGCAGCAGGACGCCGTCTTTCGTGTACCGGATGGCGCGCTGCACGAATTCCGCCGGTGTGTCCGGCGCCAGGCGCACACCGAAGTTGGGTTGCACGGTTTGCAGGGCTGCGTAGGCATCCAGGCAGATTGTGCTTAACTCGTTGACGGCGTCGCATCCATCAGGACCAACCCCGCCGACAACGACATTCTGCGTGGTTTTGCCTTCCGTGCCCTCGCCGCCGGGGATAAACGCTTCTTCCAGGATATTCCAGATTTCATTGGTCTTGAGAAACATTAACGAAAGCAGTTCCTCGGCCTCGTCGGGCGTGATCGTCCCGGCATCGGCATCGCGGCGGTAGTAGGGATACAAAAACTGATCGATGCGACCGAGAGATATCGAATTGCCGCCTGATTCGATTTGCGCAACCAGGTGCGCGAAGTAGACCGCTTGCACCGCTTCGTGAAAATTCCTGGGCGGATGCTGTGGCACACGGCGGCACACTTGCGCAATGGAGCGCAATTCTTCGGCGCGCCGCAGATCGGTCTCGGCGGCGGCCAACTGCTCGGCGTGGTCCGCGTAACGGTTGGCAAAGCGCGAAACGGCCTGGCAGGAACAAATCATCGCCTGGAAAAAGAGACCTTTCTCGCCGTCTTTCTCGTCGGTGGGCAACTCGGACAAGCGTTGCTTGGCTCGGTCGATGATTCCCGACAGCCCGATTCGCAGCATGTTTTCGTGATCCATCGTGAAATGTCCGACGCCATATGTAATCTCGAGGATCATGGTGAATATGTACTTGTCCATGTCTTCGATCACATCGGGCGGCGCCAACTGTTCGAAACGCTCCTGCACGGTCTTGCCGTGCCAGAATGGCAAGATATCCTCACGCAGTTCGCGCTGCTGTTCAGGTGTGATAAAACTGCGTTGCAGTTCTCGGTCGTTGAAAGTTTCAAGGTCGGTTTCGATCCAGCCGATTTTGTTTTCGGGAAATAGCGGCCCGCCTTTGAGTTTGCTGGTGCGGCAGCCGACGATCAATTCATCATCGCGAATAATGATGCTGATATTGTCCAGAATGTGTGCAAATGCTTTGCTCATACGAGTCAGAGCGTGTTCGTTCCAATGTTGCTTCATCGCTGCGGTCAGGTAACGCGCCCGTTCGACGCACACTTCACGCGGAGCATCAATGATTCGCTGACGCAGACGCTGAACACGGGCTGAACCTCGGTTTGCGGGCATCGGAAGCCTCCTCGTCTTTTTTCGTCACGCCGCTATTTAATATCCATCGTATTGAGCAGAATCCTATCGCGCACCCTGGTCGGCAAGACTTTGTTGAGTTGCATAAAGAACTTGCTCTTGGCGTCGATTTGATTGTGCAGATTCGGATTCGGATTTTTTATGATTTTGGCGATGGCCTTGGCGGCTTGCATGGGCGTCGGCGCGGTCTTGATCAATTCATCATCCTTGGCGATGAAGCGCCCGGCGCGCTCACGATAAGGCGAACCTTCCGGCGGCAGCGTGTGAATCTTGGCCGCGAAGTTCGTGGACACTTGCGCCGGTTGAATCAGGGCGGTTTTAATGCCGAAGGGTGCTAGTTCCAGGCGCATCGACAAGACCAATCCCTCAACGGCGAATTTGCTCGCCGAGTAGATCGATTCAAATGGAAAGGGAATTTGTCCCACCAGCGACGAAAGCGCGATCAGCTTGCCCGAGCGGCGCTTTCGCATATGCGGCACGAAGGCTTGGAACACCGCAGCCGTTCCAATGACGTTGATTTCGAGGCACTTGGCGGCCTTGGCCAAATCGACTTCTTCAAAAGGACCGAAAAAGCCGATGCCGACGTTGGAGAGTACGGTGTCCACGTGACCGAATTGCTCCAGGACCTGATCGCGAAATGTGGCGATGCCGTCCAAATCGGTTACGTTGAGCGTGGCCAACAACGATTCTGCCGGCAGTTCCGAGCGCAACGACTTGATGCCTTCGTCGTCGATATCGAAGCCCGCAATCGCATAGCCGTCTCCGGCCAGCAACTTCGCTGTCTCACGGCCCATGCCCTGAGCGATGCCAGTGATGACGACGACTTGCATATTCACCTCCCTTTTCAGTAATTCACTCATGTACGCTTTGCTTACGCCACCACTGCCCGATCTGCCTCATTGACTCATTGAAATCCGGATACTTTGGCTTAAAGCCCATTGCCGCGAGTGCAGAGACATCCACGATATAATCACGGTCGAGGTACGCAACGGCGTCGAGTTCCAAGTCGGGAATTTTTCCCCGTAGCGCGGAAAAAATAGCGTCAATGCGCGCCATACCTTTGACCAGCGCCAACGGCAAATGAAGCTTGGGCGGCTTTTGGTTGAAAGTTTCGGCGGCAAGCGTGAGGGCCTCACCCAGCGCCGGGTAGCAGCCATCGCCGATATTGAAGGCTCGCCCGAACGCATCTTTGCAGTGTGAGAGATGTTCGACCGCCGCAGCCACGTCCTCGGCCCGCACATTCGATAATTTCTGCCGACCGCTGCCCGGAATGGCTGCAATCGACGTAGCCCGCGAAAACGCTTTTCCAGCGCCATCGCTGCAACCAGGTCCGTAAACCGTGCATGGCCGAGTGATAATCGCCGGGAAACCTTGCTGGATTTGTTTCCAGACGACATCTTCGCCATCTCGTTTGCTGCGACCGTAGTCTTCCTGAGGAAGGCGTGGAGCGCTCTCGACAAATGGCGCGCCGCGATAAGGGCCATAGACGCTGGTGGAACCGACATGAACATAACATTTGACTCCGGCGCTTCGCGCCAGTTCAGTAATGCGTTCAACGCCTAGGACATTGGTCGGGTATAGTTTCTTATACGGCGTGGAGAAATTACAGATAGCGCCAAGATGAAATACGCGGTCCACTTCTCCTTTGAAAAGGCGCGGTAGGGTTTCGGGTTTGGTCAGGTCGGCGGGTACGAACTCAACGCCCAAGCTATCGAAAAACGATGTGTCTTTTTTCGGTCGAGCCGTGGCGCGGACTTTCACGCCCTGCGCGGCCAGATGCGCGACCATATGCTGCCCCATGAAACCCGCAGCGCCGGTAACCAATGTGATACCCGAATAATTCATCCTCAATCTCCGCCGATTTCGTTGGCATTCACCATGTGGCTGCTACCGTGTTCCTTGATTTCATCACGCGCGTTTCGGAGCCAGTCAAGAATCATCTCGTTAAATCGGATGCCCAGTTCGGTGGCAAGGCGAACGTAGAGGTCGCGTTGTTGGCGTTTGGCAGTGAATTTCTTCCGAAGCGTATGCTGAAGTTCATATAACTCGATCTGAGCATCTATCATTTCCAAAGCACGCTGCTTGTCGCCGGAATTGAAAAACGTGAAGCGAAGCAAAAACGGATCGCGAATAAAAAGTCGGCGCTCCGGCTCGGCCGCAAGCCATGACAAAAATTCCTGCTGACCCATTTTTGTGATGGAATAGAGTTTGCGGTCGGGGGAGTTGGATTTGGCCACGATGGACATGGTGACCCACTCGTCATCGAGCATCCTTTTGAGGTCAGTGTAGATTTGCCCGTAATTGACCGTCCACATAAACCCGAAATCGCGCTCAATGAGTTTTTTAATTCGGTAGCCATGCATATCCTTGGATTTCAAAAGTCCCAGAATCGCATATTTTATTGACATTCTTTAAGCCTATTCCACTCAGTCCCTGGTGAGGATCAGTTCGTTATAACCCATTTCACCTAAGATCACAGGGAACATCTTGAACGCCGAGCGCACAACCGGCAACAGCTTGAGCATCGCCACCACGTTGCCGCCCTGCTTGACCTTGCCACGCGCCACCGCCGCCACGGGATTTTCCAGGCCGTGCCAGAAACTGTGGGAATGGTCGGCGGATTGCTTGCTCCATACATCTGGTTTGAGATCACACTCCCCCAAATAAAAGGCACCCATAAAGCCTGGCTTCGTCGGTGGATTTTTCAAATCGATGGTGACCTCGGAGTCGGGATCGGTGTAGATAAAACGGACGATGATCCCGGCTTTGGCCATCTTTTTCCCGATTTTTTCATCTTGTAAAATACGGCTGAGAAAGTAGTCGTAAATTTCGTAGAGTTGCTCTTTATCGCGGTAGTATTTCCCCATGGCCCTCTCCATTCTGATCCTAAGACACACGCGCCCCTTTGAATCTTATGGCTATAATATAAGTATATAGCTGTCAAGATGGGTTCTCATCGCCATCAGATGTTTCCTTTCTCGTCGAAATGCTCAGAAACCTGCTCTGACTTTTCGAAAAACCTGCATGCCGCAGATGTTGACAGATGCCATTTTGATACCAATATACTTTTGATATAGGGGTTGCAAGGATTCTCGATTATTCAGGTTCTCAAATGGCGCCTGGGCCAGCACTTTGTTCGCCAGACCTTTCACCAAAACCTTTGGAAAATAAAAATGGACAAAAATCACCGTAAGCAAATGATTCGCTTGAACTGGGTGATGGGTTTATTGACCCGCCATCCGCTTTTCGTTCGCATCTTTTTACGCCCCTTGGCCAATGCACCCTGGTTGTCAAAGAAGTTGCCGGTTTTATTTCGGGCTTCCATGGGGGCAACCGCATTCGAAATCCACGATGTGGATATGAAAAATGGGCGGATCGGCATCGGCGGCGTCGATGAAATCATGTCCGGGTCCATAATAATTCACTCGATGCACACTACCTTGGCCAAATGCCTGGACCCGGAAAAAAAGCATCAGGCGCTCTACGACATGGGTAAAGCGGTGTGCCGATGGGAAGTCGAGCAGGCTATCGAGCATGGGAGATGGTCGCCGGCGCCTCTGGTTCCGCTGATGATGCATGGTAAAATCCTGGAGCAAGTTCAAAATGACCCGGTGACGGCGGAGTTTTTCGGCAATGTGATCAAAACCATGTCCCGTTTGATTACCGAGGAAGGCGGCTGGGGGCATTTGGACTTTGATTTTTCATCCTTCCCACTAAAAGTCATGCTTGAAAACTCCCAGGAGGCCGCATGGCTCGGACCATCGGAGCTGCCGACCTGTTCCTACTACGCGGGAATTGTGGCTGGGTATGCCAGCACGATCTCGGGGCAGAAACTGGAGGCAAAAGAGGTGGCATGCAAATCCATGGGCGATCCGCGGTGCGTGTTTGAGGTGACGCCCACGATGTAAACGAAGGATTACGGCACCAATAAAACCCATATTCTGAGTAAGAATCGGCAACCCGAAATTCCGATCTAAATTAAAGTGGTATGGGTCCCCTTTTTCGCCTAAACGAACCCAGTGCTCATTTTAGGCAAGGGCATCGACTGGTTGGTTTTCGAGGATGCATTTGGAGTAACCTACGCATTAGGAAAAGGCCGGATAGTGTCAAGAATCTTTCGCACTTTCGATTTGGCCTCGATCTTCGGGTGACTGGATAATTACCTCTTTTCCTACACCTGTTGATCAACCCAGGATACGGCAGTCCGATGGTGCGACCCATGCGTTCGGCATCCTTAATAGTGCCGATCTGCAAAGTGCGAGGCTGCATGGTCACGTGACTGAGCCCCATCATTGCCATTTCGAAAGCTATTGCTATAATCCCCCGGCTTTTTCAACTGACGCAATCGACGATGCCCATGAAATTCAAATTATCGCCTGAAAAAATTGAAATTTTGAAGAAAACCTGGCCCGCGCTGATTACGGCGGTTGCCTATGTGCTGGCTTTTCCCAGCGCCGGAATATGGCCGCTGGCTTTCGTGTGCATGGCGCCGACCATTGCGATGTGCATGTCCGCGCCGACCCTAAAAAGAGTGTTCTGGTTCGCATTTGCCGCCGGTTTTCTGGGCTACGTCGGCAAGCTTTACTGGCTCGTTTACACCATCAATCATTACGGCCATTTCCCGCTGCCTCTGGCGGTTTTGATACAGTTTTTGCTGTGCGCGACGATGGGATCCTTTTGGGCGACGGCTTTCACCGCTATGCGCTGGCTTACCGACAAGGGCAAACTCCCGCTTTGGCTGGCCTTCACCATGTCCTGGATGACGCACGAATGGGTTTTGACGTGGATACTCACCGGTTTCCCGTGGGACCTTTTGGGCCACAGCCTGACTGGCTGGCTGCCCATGGCGCAGTCCGCGGACATTATCGGCGGCATCGGCTTGTCTTTCCCCACAGCTTTCGGCAGCGTCGTCGCTTATGAAATCTACCGATTCATACGCAAGCAGCGCGAGAATTTCCCCGCCGTATTGAGCGGGGTCCTTTGCCTGATGATTGTGTCCATGGCTTTATACGGCGTGCTGCGGATGAAGCAGATCGATAAGCTCAGCGAGCAGGGCAAAACGATTCGGATCGGGATGCTGCAGGGCAACGTGGATCAAAACAAAAAATGGAACAAGGTGTACAAGCGGCAGACCTTTAAGAGGTATAAGGCGCAGGCGATAAAAACCGTTGCCGAAGGCGCGGAGCTTGTCATTATGCCCGAAACGGCGCTTCCTTACTGGCAGGCTCAGGAAGAGCTTTTGCGCCGGTCTCACAAGCGATTTCTTTCCGCAGTCAATGCGTGGGTTCTTCTGGCCACGCCGACGCAGGTTTTCAATCCTGAAGATCCCGAGTGGCCCTACAAGTACAACTCGGTGGGTCTCGTGACGCCCGAAAGTGAAGTCACCATCTGGTACAACAAGCACCGCCTGGTGCCTTTCGGCGAATATCTGCCGCTCAAAAAACTCTCGATTCCGTTGGTCAAATGGCTTCGCAGCATTGAGAGCTTGTCCAAGCTTCGCCTCTCGGCCGGTTTTTATGTTGGGAAGGACTACACCATATTTCCTTACCCCGACGCTCCTTTTGGCATCGCGATTTGTTATGAGGTCGTTTATCCGGAGCATGTGAGAAAGATTGCGCGGCTGGGCGCAAAGTTCATGGTGACGATCACCAACGACGCCTGGTTCGGCGATACGAGCGCTCCGCATCAGCACTGGGAGCAGGTGGCGATGCGCGCCATTGAGAATAGGCGATGGTTCGCCCGTTCAGCCAACACGGGGATCTCGGGCATCATCGATCCCAACGGTCGCACGATTATGGCCACGGACACGTACGTGGAGGCGGCGATCACCGGCGACGTGCGCACGATGGATGTGCAAAGCGTTTATCTACGCATGGGCGATTGGCTTTTACACCTTTGTGTTATAATCTTCTTCGCGCTTATGGCGCGGACATTCTATCGGGTTCGAAAGGATCGGGCGAAAGGAGCGTGACAATGGAATACGAAGTGAAAGAGCGTCTGGACGCGGCGCGAGTAAAGCTTGATGAGATTCGGAGGTATCTTTGACCTTGACGGTCAAAAAAAGGAACTTGTCGAAATCGAAAGCGCTCTTATCGAAGAAGATTTCTGGAAGGATGTCGACGCTGCCAACAAGGTCATGAAGCGCAAGAAGTACCTTGAGAACGAAATAAATCGCCTTAAAAAATTGATTCAATCCAGCGAGGATCTTGATACCGGTTTCGAACTTGTGGAAGAGGAACCCGACGCGGAACTCATGGCCGAGAACATGAGCCTTCTGGCCCAGTTTGAAAAAGATTTGGAAGTCGTCGGGCTGGCCATGCTTTTCGACGGCGAGGCCGACGGCGGTGACGCCATCTGCGAGATCAACGCCGGCGCGGGCGGCACTGAGGCGCAGGATTGGGCGCAAATGATCTTCCGCATGTTTTCACGCTGGGCCGAGTCTCGGGAATTCAGCGTGGAGTTGATTGACCGGCAGCCCGGCGAGGAAGCGGGAATCAAATCCTCGACTTTCATGGTTCGCGGCCCAAACGCCTACGGTCTTCTCAAAGCCGAGGCCGGCGTCCATCGCCTGGTTCGCATCAGCCCCTTCGACTCCGCCGCGCGCCGTCATACGAGCTTCGCCAGTTTCTTCGTTTACCCGGATGTGGCCGACGACATTGAGATTGAAATCAATGATAAAGACTTGCGGATCGATACGTACCGCGCTTCCGGCGCAGGCGGTCAGCACGTCAACAAAACCTCTTCCGCCGTGCGCCTTACGCATCTTCCAACCAACATCGTCGTGCAGTGCCAGAACGAACGCAGTCAGCACAAAAACAAGGCGTACGCCATGAAGGTGCTCAAGGCTCGGCTGTATCAGGTGGAACTGGATAAAAAGAGGATGGAAAAAGAGGAACTGGCTGCAGGGAAGATGGAGATCGGTTGGGGAAGCCAGATTCGGTCCTACGTGTTGCAGCCGTATCGCATGGCCAAAGACCACCGGACGAAGATTGAGGTGGGCAACGTGGATTCCGTGCTGGATGGCAATTTGGATGCCTTTATCCACGGTTTTCTGATGATGAAAAAGAGCTGAAGCGATACGCAAAAGTAAGCGCTTTGAATCTGGGCAGGGTTTTGGGTATGGGGTTTAGGGTATTTTTCAGGGGCGATTATATACTCAGGTATTTGTGGTATTTCAAGTCTAATCAACATATTTACACAAGTCCTCTGCCGAAAAACAACCATAATCATCAGCACACGCTAAAGTTAAGCCATCCACGCTTTCACAGGATATGTACACTTTGTGATCTTCATAGCCAGCCTCATCTAAAACTTGTCCTGCACTACTTGCTATATCTCCACATGGTCCACAATCAAGGCCATAAAAATGACATCCCATGTCCTCGCATATTGGACGACCAGAGTCCATATTCCAATAATGATCATAGTCATCTTCAGTGTTTTCTTCTTCTTGACCCCCACTGTCATCATCATCATCCTCTTCACCAGAACAGAAAGTCAAAGAAAAGCAAAGAAGACATACATAGAAAGCGATTAGTAGAAATGTATTATCCCACCTCGCCGCAAAGGCAAATCTTCCCATAATTTCCTCCTATGGATCGGAATATATTGTTTTGTTGCAATTGGCAAAGCCATCAAGAGAGGATGGTTGATTTTCAGCCTCCCAAGATATATTGGGTATTTCCACTTCGCCTGAAGTTGGATGTATATATGCCATCCCACAAGTGAATTTTTTAACCCTTATTCGACAAGACTGATTGCCGCCGAGTCCTTCAAATGTATTTTGAAAAGACCTTTCATTAAAAATATCGTCTTCCCATTGGGCAAAAAAGGTTCCGTGGCCACTTTGATTGATTTTTGCGTAAAATCCTTTAGGCAAGTGCCGCAAATACTTATATAGTGTATTACTATAATGGTAACACATATTTCGATTCTTGAAATATCTCCAGGGATCTGATGAGCCCCAATCCTCAAATAGATCAAAATATATTGCTTCATGCATCCAGTAGGTCGTTTTCTGAATTGCCCATATCGCAGTATCCCCACACCAGGATACTGGCCTGGCGCCGTAAAATGGAACCGGTCCATCCGGATAAAACAGTTCCCATTGGCCAGGCCTCCTTAAAGACAAGCATTGCCCAATCTGACTGGCAAGAAATGTGATCGGCACATCAATTTCAGGACGCACAGCCAAGCCGATATGCTCCATTCTACGTTTCTCAATATGATCATCCAATTTGTATTCCGGCAGTCCAGCCGATCCCCCAATGACAATTGGGGTTGTAAATTCCTCTTTGCATATTTCCTGGTCATTCAGAACAACTCTTATCCCTTTAGCGCGTATCTGATTTCCAGAATCCATCGTAATTTTCATGTGGTCAAAAACCTCTGTGTCTCTTGACCTAAAGACACCAGATGTTATGCAATCGCATAAAGCCGGCGCACTTGTTTCATCTGGATTCCCGTTTGTATTAAACCAATGAAAATAAATCGAGAACCACCTACTTATATCCATGTTCATCATAGCATGTGCTAAAGCCGTTGCCCAATTACTGCTGTTTGGGTGGCTGCTATTATTGTATAACCAAGAAAAGTCAAACTTAAATTCATCTTTAATATTTTTATAGTTGTAACAAAAATATGCACTAGTTTGGCCCATCTGCGCATTTCCGAAATGTATATGCCCAAATTGCCAGTCCATTCCATTCGGCGGTGAAATTGAGTCATCAATGTCAAACGATATATAGGAATTCCCAACAAAACCATAATACCACGGAGGATACTTTCTCACGATCTGAGAAGGCAAATCCAAGTCAGGATATTCATTATCGTTTAAGGTAGAAATTTTGTTTGATATAGTGGAGGCAATTCTCGAACTTTTCATATCATGTGCATACTTATGGATTTTACTAAGAGTGCGCTCAACCTTATCTGGATTAGCAATATACACTTTATATATTATTGAGCTTTCTTTTTCAATCTCGCTATCACCATATCGCAACGATAATCGATTTTTAGATTTTATTGTGCATAATTGAAGATTTCCATCATGGTCAATGCTATAGAGCAGTTTTATATTTGGCTTTCGCTTGAAAATCGGTAAAGAGCTTGGCATAATTTGCTTCCATACCAATCTTCGACGGGTAATGTAAACATTCTCTTTTACGTTTTTCAACTTGTTTAAAGGAACGAAAGGTAGCTTTTCTGACAATTGGCTCGCAGGAACCAATGGACTACCCTTTGTCGAATCACGCTTATACGCAGTCAACGGCGAATCCTTCGGAACTATTTTGGCCGGTTCTAATCCGTCTTTGCGTGGCCCTGGTTTCCAGGGAACCAGCGGCGTGTCTTTCGGAACAACCTTCAGAGGCTTATAGGGGCTGTTCTTGGAATCAACGACATTTCCGGAAAATGTTTTGTCTCTCGTCATCCTTCTTGTCACCTCATAAACACATCATACCATAAATGGACCACACGCAGGCAAAATATTTCAAGGCGACGGGGAGAGGGGAAAAGGCCCCGCCGCCCAAACAGAAATTTAACTGATGGCTATCGCACCTTCCTCGGTTTTGGCGACAATCTGTTGCCCGGTCGGAATCGTGTCCTTTCCGTCATTGACGGTCGCGTCAGCGAAGGATGTGTTTTCCGCGCCGGAGAAAATCGACTGCGACTCCACGACAACTCCGAAATACTGCTTGCTGCGATAAGCCGTCTCGTTGACAATGCGCACGTGCGCGATATCGATGTCGTCGTCCACGAACCACGCATCCTCGATGTCAATCGAGGAATTCATTCTTATGAGAATCGCCGTGTATTTCAGGATCTCAATGGTGGTGCGGATGTCGGTGACGTATTTCAACGAGTCGTCTCGCCATGCCTGAAAAACAACCGTGGAACTCTGAGTAGCCACGATGCCGATGCGCAAATTGTCCGCCACGTAGTTCGCGCCGATCAGACTGAGAACCGAACGATAGGATGCAACGACACCCACTTTGTTGTGATAGAAAAAGCAATTGTTGGCATAGGCATTGCTCAGAAAGCTCACCAAGAGACCGTTCAATTCTCCTTGACTGAACGCGCAGTAATAAAAAGTTGCGCTGCTATGTTCCGTCACGTGCACAATCACCATTTCATTGTCGTCGGACTTTCGAAAATCCAAACCCTTGAAAGTGAGGTTCTTTGTGTCTTCAACGTTGAAAGGCGGAACGATACACGGCTTGTCTGCAGTCGGGTCCCAGCTTCCGCCTTCGTTGTAGGGATCGTCGTCGCTTTCGTAGTTGCTCTGATTCCAGGTTTCCGCCTGAATGGTCAGCGTGGCGTCCATCTCGAAATTGAGAGAATTCATGTTGACCTTGCCGCTGGTTTCCAGGTAGGTTTCCGGCGTTGCGACTGTTCCGGCGAGATTGATTGTAACCTCATCGTCGATGGGTTCGGCAAGAGCCTCGATCATGGCTGAGATATGCTGCTTGGGTCCGCTGGGCGCGCCGGGAGTGCTGGTGGTTCCGTCCCAAGCGTCATCGCCGCTGTCATAGTCCACGTAATAATCGACCGCCATGGAAAACTCCTTTGCTTTAAATTCAGATTTTCGCTTCAGATTGGCACGATAGTAGCTGGGGGGGGGGGGGGTAAAAGATGTCAAGCAAAAAAATGAAAATAAATTGGGTACGCCCATTCTTACCGTTATTTGCAGAGCGAAATATTTTGGGTTTTACAGAAGCAGATTCGTAGGCAGACGGTTTGTGGAATTGGGTGTCCCCGATTATCTGAGAACAAACGAAGCCAGATTCACTCCTGCACGGTTGGCTCGTGCTTCGAAGGGTGGCGGGCGACTGCGCCACATTCTTGCTTCTGGCTTCTAAATAATACTTCTTACCTGAAAATCTCTTTGGCTGGATAAAGTTCTCCATTCCCTTTATTATACCTGCTGTTCGTGAAGCGGATTCTTATGGATGCCGGCCGGGGGTCGATGTGAAATATTTTAGCTCCCTATGCGTGATCGCTATTGTTGTCGCGGCAGCGGCCTGGGCGACGGCGGGGCAGATCAACGTCCCGGCGGAGTTTGGACTCACGGCTCGCGGCATCGGCATGGGAAACGCCATGACGGCTGTTGCCGACGATACGGGACTTGTCTATCACAACCCGGCGGCCATGGCGGCCATGACAAATTCCCATTTCGGATTCTCATACCTTTTCGCCAAACCAAATTTCCAGGGTGGTCAAAAAGGCGAGTTGAAGGAGTTTACGGAATCCAACAACATCCTTCTCAACACGCTTGTTCTTGATTTGAGTCGCCTTCTCCGCAGCCGCAGGCCCTTTGCCGCGGGGTTATTTGTCGATTTTGACAGAAACGGTCGGCAACTCATGTACTTTAGCGACGCCCGTTTCGATGACGGTCGTTTCTACAGATATGGTCGGGCCAGCACGGTCGGGATTGCGTCGGTGGCGCTTGGCGTTACGGATTGGCTCAATATCGGCGGCGGTGTTTTGGCGATGCAGCACAGTTTTGTGGATTATCAATATCGCACGGACCTGGTCGGCAATTCCGAACTTGAAGGCATCGCGCGCGAGGACCGACTCAATTACTCGCCGATTCTTTCCCTATTCCTGGATTTTCAAAGTGTCGACATCGGTCTGACCTATCGGGGAGAAAACTACTCGCGCGTCGGCGAGGTCACTATCGAGTCGGAAGCAACCGTCGGCGAGGCCGATCTGACATCCATCCCCATTTCCATGCAGTTTCAGGATTCCTATGCGCCACAAAACATTGCGGTCGGCGTATCCCTGAAACCGCTTGATGATCTGAAAATCTCCCTGGACGGCACATGGTATAATTGGGGACGCTTTGACGATCAGGTCGCCGAAAATGATTCGCCGAGGCAAGATGTCGACCTGGATTTTGTCGATGTGTATTCACCAAGATTGGGGCTGGAGTATTTTTTGGCGAAAAGTCTGCCTCTGCGCGCCGGATACGGATATCTGCCCACGCCGATGCGAAAGCCGGGAAGCAACCGGCACATATATCTCGACAATAACCGGCACGTCATGTCGCTGGGGCTCGGATATCTTTTTACTGATTTGCCTCCTTTTGAGTTGCCGCTGTCGCTTGACGTGGCATTTGTGCACCAATATCTCACCCCGTCCACTTACGACAGCGCGGATGATGAGGCGACGGAGTTTCAAAGCAAAGGCAATCTCAATGGCGGCATCGTTTCGCTGACATTTCGCTTTTAAGGATCAGCCATGATGCAACGAAATGTCCTGCTCTTTATGTTGATGTTGGCGGTCCTTTGTCTGGGTGCGTGCGGGGATGACGAGGAATTGTCCGGTGATGTTGCCGAGGAGCCATTCGCTCTGAAAAGCACGATTCCACGGGGCGGCGCGGACGGCGTCGATATCACTTCCTCTGTGGTTTTTCATTTCAATAAATGGATTGACTTGGAAAGTGCCACTGCCGCCTGGGCTGAAATTTATGCCATGGATTCAGACGGCGCGACGGCACCCGTTGAAAGCGAGATATTGGTCAGCGGGTCGAATGTCATTTGCAAGCCGACCGGGAAGTTAGCGGCCGGCATTCGTTATATGGCCACGGCTTCGCGCTCCATACGTGACACGCATGGGGCGGCGCCAATTCAAAACGCTGCGCAGATGTCGATAATTTTCAAAACAGGCGGCGGAGCTTCCAAAGGCGGCATTCAACCGCTTGTCGCCGGCATCAGGCCTGCGGATTCCGCTGATGTGTTCGACTGGACGTCTTTCCATATTGATTTTTCAGAACCGATTGATTCCCAAAAGACAATTTACGGCGATCAAATTCTTCTGAGAAAAGGAGGGACAAATTCACCCGTGCCTTCGCAGATGTTTCTCAAAGGCACAAAGGTCACAATCGATCCGGATTCCGACCTGATCCCCGGCGAGTCCTACGAGTTGGTCGTTTTAGACCATCTTCGGGACGCATACGGTGATATTATTGCAGGCGGATACAATTTTCGCTTTGAGGTTATGGATTCCAATCCGCGCAAAAAACTCGTTTTGGATTTGTGTCCGACGCGAGGGGGAGCGTCGGGATGCAATCCCGAGTCAACGGATGCTGCGATGGCAGGCTCGATGTACACGGTTGAAAGGACTAATTCGCTTGTAATGGAATCGCGCCTTTTCGGTCGTGTGGAGTTTTATTTGTCGGGACTTCTTGAAATGGAAGTCGGCAACATGAAGATCGATTCTTCAAAGATTCCCGTTGTAATGAGAAAAGGCCAGCGGATCTTTGCCGATCCCGTTGCCTCCAATGATCCTAATGTTATTAGCGGTCAATTGGCGGCGGATCAGATCAGCTTGATTCTGCTTTCCGACGCGCATGGATTTATTACAGACGGTGCTTTGGGCGAAATATCATTCGACATGGAAATGAACTTTGGGATGAACTCGAAGGATCAGGCGCAAAACGCTCTGACGGGCGCCTGCATGTCCGTTATTCTATTGAGCGGCCAGATCGCTGTGGATAGCGCCGGTCGCCTCAGGCTGGAAACCGCCGGTTATTCTTCGATCCAAATGTTTTCGGACACGGTGAAATTGACCTTTTCCATTTCCGCGCTTTCGACCGACGAAAACCTGCTTCGCCTTTTAGACAATGAGTCTCCTCGCATCCTGTCGTCGTATCCGAAGAACTACGAAAGCCATTTCCCCCTTGGCAAAAGACTGTCGTTGATTTTCAACGAACCTATTGACCCTGTCGGCATCGGCGAGCAAGTCGCCTTGCTGGATGAAAACAATGTTCCCATAAACGGTCGAGCCTTTTGGGAAGCCTCCGTACTTCATTTTGTTCCTTCCGCCGCCTTGCAACCGAATACGGAGTATCGATTCAAACTTAGCGAAAATGTTTCCGACTTACTGGGCAACCGCATCGGCGAGGGAAACGGCGTCTATTTCAAAACCGGCCCGACGGAAGCGACATCCGCCGCGCCGCTCATTGCGACACTTGATCCACCGCCCGATTCAATCTTTGACCGGCCGGGCAATTTTCCTGTTGCAATTCACTTTACGCAACTCATGGACAAAGCTTCCATAATTTTGGGCGACAGCATCAGAATCCAAGACGTGGAGACTAGCAAGGATGTCCCGGGCGTACTGGATGTCACATGGTACGAAGCCACATTTTGGCCCAATGAGGGATTTGAACCCGAGCGCGCCTATCGTCTGACGATAAGCGATGAGATTCGAAACTATATTGGCGTGAAGTTGGATATCGACGGCGGCGGGGCAGCCTCGTCAGATGAATCCATCATTTCCCTGTTGGTATTTGAATTTCGTGTGAGCAAGCACGATGACAAAATGTTGCCCATTGTTTTCCAGATTAATCCCGCAACGGACGCGGACGGTTCAGGGTTGGTCGATCCGGGCGAAACGCCATACGAATCCAACGTGATGACTTTCCGGCCGCAGATGATGTTCCCGGCGCCTTCCCATTTGACAGGGCAATTCATTGTCTATTTTGGTCCAAAATATTATGCGGAAAATTTCACTCTAAGATCGATTGTCATCCCGGATGGGATTCGCCTTTTCGGAACGAGCATAACGACGCCGCAACTGCCCATTATCGGTGCGCCGGAAACAGGGCGGATCGACCTGGAAATCATTGAGGCGGTTGCCGCAACAATGGGTGCGGATGAATACGGCAGCGGGTTGACTCCGCTTTCGCTCAAGAGTGCCTTTTTCGTCAAAGACGAAGATTTGAATGAAATGTTCAGCCATGAGTACGTCATTGAGGGCGGCATCGCATTTGCTTTTGATGAAATGGGTCGACTGACGTGCGCCTTTAGCGGCAAAGGGGCTCTGACATACCGCTATCCCATCATTAATTTCACTGTGCCATTGACCGTTGAGACTGCTATAAACGCTTCGAGCATTATAAAGTAATGGAAGATTAATGTCGCGTCGGATTCTGATCCTTATCCCCGTTGTACTGATCGTCTTCGTGGCTGGCGCCAATATTGTCGGATACCTTTTTTGGCCGGATGATTCGCACGAGTATTCCTACGTTCCTTGTCGGCGGGATTTTGCGCCGGGTGCCGATGTTGAAGTGACTCTGACGCAAAAGCTCGGCTGGATGGGCTTGTCGCTATCTGTTCCAAGCGCCATCGGACCTTATCAGCTCGTTGCGGCTTATCCTGAAGAAATGTCTCTCCTTTACCGATCAAAGTCCAAAGGGCGGTTGCTTTTTCAGATTAGCGCTGTTCCCCAGCGAGAGCGGCTGGCCGTTGTCGCCCGCTTTCCGGAATCCTTTATTTTAAATTCAAGATTTGCTCCGAACATGGTGGCCAGAGCCATGTGCATGGACAACAAATTCCGGTGGTCCCTGAATCCCGTATATGCCATCGCACAGCCTGCCCTGATCGGACTTAGGGGTATGGCGCTCAAAGCGCAGTCGGGTGTTAGACCCATATGGACAGCGGTGCAAATGAAGGGAAAGCAGGTGCAAGCTTGGAGCGTATTCGCGGAACCGGAGCGTCCCAATCGACTTTACTCGATAGCCGTATCTGAATCGGGATCGTCCGCGCAGCTTCGCGTCGTATTCAATCCCGTCATCGGAGGCGCCGATGAACTCACGGCTACGCTGGTTGGATTGCTGCGTTTTGAGCCGGGTCCGAAAAAGATTCCCGACAATGTCTGTCGTGGCCTGGCGGAGTTGTCCGGTGAATGCCAGGCTGCCCTGGTCGCTCGGATGCTGCACGAAAAAGACGCACTTGATCACGCAGCTCGTCTCCTGGGCGTCTATAGGGCTACGGCTGACGTGACAGGAGCGCAAGCCCTCCTGGATTTCTATCGCGCCGGACGATTTCTTCACCGGGATATTCGGGAGTTTTACCAACGGGTTCAAAAAGAATTTTCTTTGACGGATGCATCAGATGCCGGGTAGTCGCCGTATTAAAATTGCGATGTAGGCAAATTTAATTAACCGATGCCAAAAGGAAGAAGATGCATAAGGACGAATGTGAAGAAAATGAAAGACAGTATGAAGAGACTCAGAACGCCGGCGGTGATATGCGCCGCTTTCCCATTCGTGCTGAAATCCGGTTTTGCCGAGACAAAGCCCGCGTAAACCAGGAGAATGAAGGCCACGGTCAGCGCAATGCGTTGCGTAGGAACACTGTCTTGAAACTGAAAGAGAATAAAGTAAAGACAGTACAGAAAATTGACCAAAGTTCCACAGGAACGGTGCAGGATTTTTAGAACCTGGTTGTCGCGAATAACCAGTTTGGCGAATCCGGTTGCAATGCCGACAACGAGAGCAAAATATGCCAGCGATAAAAGGATTCTTCCCAAGCTATAGCCTCTTTAAATTATTGATGGTGGAAATTCCAGCAAAACACTCAGCAATATGGCCAAGGAGGCATTTTTTGGCAAGGGTGCTTTAGCGACCGAGGCCATGATCGTAAAGAAGGACTCGGGAGCCGAGGATGAGTGCCGGTCGCACGGGAGTGGGTTTGGTCATCATGAAACGTTCCACAGCCGGCTTCTCGGACGGCGCATTGCCATAATGAAAGAGTCCCCCCTCGATACTGTCAATGTGAAATTGTTGTCCGGCGATGCCTCTGATTTTCCCAAACAATAGTCTTAAGGGCACAGCATATATCGCTTGCGCATTTTTTGGACGGGGAAAGAACTGCTGCCCAACTTCAGACAAAATAAAAATGTGCACGGAGTCCGGTCTTCGGCTTGCCATGTAGATTTGCAGGGCATTGAAGTGCGTAAGGTTCGTGCGCAAGCCTTCGATCTTGTCGCCGAGGAAGGGCATGCCGCCGAATATGTATAGAATGCCAAGAGGTTCATCGGGGTAGTGATGATCAATCGCGGCGGCCATACGCCGGATATCCGGGATGTTTGAAGGAAGTTGTGGCTTAAATTTCCAGCGTAGGGAAGCTCGGCCGGGCCAGGATTCATTAGGATATGTTCCGAAGGATAAATGCGTGTTATAGGCCAAACCGAAATAGATCAGCGCCGCCAGACCGATAACCAAAGGCCATCTCGGGATCCTTTTTATTGAAGTCAGTCCGACTCCTACGGCGATTGCGGCGATGGGAAGCGTTCCAAAAACGTACTCCAGATCACGCGTAGCCAGATTTGAAAACAGCCAAATGGGAATAAAAAAAGCCAACGCGAAAAAAATGCGGTACGCGCCCATGCGCCGGTTGAAAAGCAGGATCAGGAGGCTTAGCGCGAAAAGAGCAGTGATCGGAGGGGTCAGGGACAAACGGTAAAAGTCGTTCGTGTAGTAGTTGCCTTGCCGCCCTGGACTCAATGGTGACAGAGCCAAATCGACAGTGTGCTCCATGTTGTATTCTAAATAACCTGAGATATATGCCCAGCACAAAGCGACGATGATGGCGCCGGCGACCATTATGGAAATCATGGCTTGGCTGCTTATGGGAGATTTTTTACGGCGCCATTGCATGAAAACGACCGCGACCGTAAACAGCAGCATGGGCGCCAGAATAATAACAGGCGTACCGCGTTCCATGAGGATATCCGCGGAAACAGCCAGTCCAAGCAGTAGCCCGCAACCCGGTTTGCGTCCAAGATCATAGGTTATAATGACAAAGCATACGCATGCGACAGCCGCCAGATGAGGCGCGAAACTGGATGCGTGATGGGAAAAGAATATCGCCGGTGGAAAGCTGAATAGGGTCGTGCAGGCAATAAGGCCGGCGATATCTCCTCCCAGTTTTCGAGCTGCGGCAAATGAGAAAATACCCGCAAGAACCAGGCTGAACAAACTGAATCCGCGCGCTGCCTCAGGGTTTGTGCCGAAGATAAGCCAGGCGATTTCCCAAAGGTCGAAAAGCAGGGGAGGGGTCGATGTTATCTCCTGGTATCCGAGGAACCTTTGAAAATAATCTGAAAACTCATGGTCTTTATGTTGTAGGCTGAATTTGTGACGGAGGCCATTTTGCAGATAATCGGTCTCGTCATTACCCATTAATCGGCAATCGGATGCAATCCAGATTGCGCCGGACAGAATCTGAAATGCGATGAGCGCGGCGAGTATGACGATGGCGGCGGCTGAAGGCTTGGCCTGGGAACCATTGAATGGATTGAGCAACATTTCCAGGTCGAAGCACTTCATTTGGCGGCTTGTTTCAGGTTGGAAGCTGGTTCGTAGCGCAATGCAATTGTCCGAGGTCATTAGGGCATGAAATATGACATATGGCAATCGTCGGCCAATCCGGTTATAAACCGAATTGAGCGAAAGGATACAACAGGTCAAGTTGCGGAAAGTTGAGCGGACTTGCTTTTGGGCATTACGAAAATGATCGGCGCCAAACAATGCTGAACATCGGTTTCATAATCGTTTTCATCGTGGCCTCATCCCTGGGCTTGATTATTATCGCAATGGTTATTGCCAGCCTTTGGCGCACCGGCGGTGATCTGCCGCCTGATATGCTCGATGGCAATGTGGCGGGAGCGGACATCGGCGCTGGCTTGTATCTGGGCACTTTTAAAAAAGGGTGGAAAAAACGCTTCAACCCTTCGGGGCTGCTTCTGCAAGGGCCAGGCAAATTTTGGGTGGACGACAAAGGGGTGAATTTTCTTGTGGACCATGCGTTTCAGCCTGTTTTTATTCCTTTCGCAAGAATCATCGGCACAGGCGCCGAAGATGTTTTGTTGAGAAAACATCGGGGCGTATCCGCGCTTGTTGTTACCTGGACTCTGGAAGACATGGCTTATCGCTCGGCTTTTGTCGTTGACAATGCAGACCATCAAGCTTTGGCAAAACAAATTTCAGACCACGAAATAAGCGCCCAGCCAAAACCGGAAGAAGCCGGTTCCATCCTGACATCTGGCCACTAGCCAAACATATTTGAAGTTCTGAAGATCAAAGGGTTTTGGATGAAAAATTTTCGAATTTGGAATGAAGTGCAAGGGGGATTGTAGTTCATCCCCCATTCCGCATTTGTTTAATCCTAAACCCTGAACCCTGGCCCCTTTTTCAGGCGTCGTATCCGTCGCCGTTTTCTCCGCGTGATCGATTCAATTCCCGAATAATATTTTCTTTCCTTCGCCGCTCTGTTGATTCCAGAGATTCCATCCTGTGGCCAAGGTCTTCAAGTTCATCTTCCAGTTCCATCCGCCGGAGCTTTCGCCTGTTTTTGAAATACGTCGCAATGACGACCAGCATAAAGAGCAGCGTCATGGAACTCCAAAGGAATCGGCTGCCTGTCATGAGGTTGATCCATGTGTAGTTTTCGTCAAGAAAGTTGTCGAAAAGCCTTTCCAGGTCGAGTATCCCGATTCCCATAGCGTGATATAGCGCTTCTTCCACGCTTTGTTTTTGGCGCAAAGAGGCGACCACATCACGGATGGCGGCGTGGCGAAAAAGATAATCGGCGAAGGCATGACTTTCGAGATAGGCGATATGCGCCCTCTTGCTGTCTTTTGGCCAGGAGTGCACGAGCTTGTGCAGGGGGATATTGTTGCCGGCCAGGATCGCAAGCGTCATGTCCCATGTTTTCCTGCTGTTCCAGGGTTCGCTGACGAGTTTGGCGATGCCCTCGTCGAGCCAGCGGGGAATTGACTGCCCGGCCAAAGCGCGACCGAGAATGATGTGCGAAACTTCGTGCTTGAACACGGTTAGAGGATCAAAGCGCTTATTTTCGGCCAGGGCTGCTCGCGACGAAAGAAGCACGATCATGTTTTTCGAAGCAAATGCCGCTCCGACCGACCACTCTGGGATAGCGGCGCGCGGTTGAGCACTCTGATAACTTTGGGAGTCGGGCGCGATGATCACGCGGGTAACCGCTTTAAAATCATATCCGACGAGATAGGTCAGATCGGCCCGAATCCGCTCCGCGTTGCGTGCAAGGTGCTCGGCAATGCCAGAATCGGGTTTTGTGTATTCGAATCGGAAATAATCTGTCTCAAGAGTCTGAAACTCGTCTTGACCGGAAGCCAACGAAGCGGTCGGCGCACTCAGAACAAGCGCAATGGCAAGCAAGGCGATGCGAAAGATCATTTTAGCCTCCCGTCGATATCCTTTGCCTTGAGGCCCTTGATGAAAAGCGTTTTATTCCGGGATTTTTCACCGGTCACAATGGCAATATTTGTCCGCGGTACTTTTAAAAGCTTTGAGATAAACTTTTTGAGATGGGCATTGGCTTTATTATCGACCGGGGGACTCGTGATGAAGATTTTTAGACGCCCGTCGCACCATTCGCCAAGTGCGTCTCTGGAAGCTCTTGGGGAAAGTCTAACTCGGAAGGAAAGCCCATCATTCGATTCTTTGGTGTCGGCCATGCCTATTTCGATGGATTGAAGACCTTGAGTTTCGAAGCCTCGATATCGTCGTCTTTCATTCTCTCGCTGGAAACTTCGAGCATCTGGTCGTGCGCGTTGAGAACAGCGCGAAGCTGGGCTTCCAATTGGATCCGTTGCCGCTTCAAATCGGCGATGTCGTCATGGAGTCGCTCGATTTCCCGACGACCGCTTTCAATGATTTTCTCCGCTTCGATTCTGGCGTCGGCCAAAATGATGTCGGATTCCTTGCGCGCGTTGGCGACGATTTCCTCGGAAACCTTCTGCGTGGAAACAATGGCTTCCTTCAGGACTCGCTCGTTGGCCCGAAGTTCTTTCAACTCCGACTCCAGAAGCTGGATTCTTTCTTTTTGCATGTCCAGCAAACGGAGCGCTTCTTCGAAATCGCTTTTGACCATATCCAGGAAACTGTCGACCTCGGCAGAATCATAGAACTTGGAACGCTTCTTCTCAAATTGATGTTGTTGAATATCAAGCGGTGTGAGCTTCATGGAGCCTCCCCGAATGCGGTTTCGGTTCCGTATCTGAAAAATGAAATATCACGGTACAAAAAATAACGCAAGAAAAACTAATAATTCGGAAAGGAAAAAGAAATGGAACGCTTACATCTTCGGCCTAAGAACTTGATGGATGCTTCAGTTTCATACCCATAAACCACAGGGCTTTCGCCCTGGGCTAGTGAATGATGCGCCCTCCTAAAGTCGGGCTAAAAAATGAATGCGTTACCGGCAGAGATCCCATTGCTACCTGCTCTCAAACGATACTGAGGAGGCTTGTGAAATAGGCCGCACACGCCTACTTACCCTGAAATTGCGCCTTGCGCTTTTCTTTAAAAGCCTTAATCCCTTCGCGGGCGTCCGCCGAGCTGAAGACGGGCATTCCGATTTCCAGTTCGCGGTTCATCGCCTGGTCAAAATTCATGCCTGCGCCTTCCCGAATGCAACGCAGAATTCCCTGCACAGCCAGCGGGCCGTTGTCGCAAATTCTTTGAGCCATTTTCATCGCCTCGTCCATCAGCTTTTCTTTGGGGACGACGGCGTTTAGAAATCCCCACTCATAAAGGCGGGATGCGGGAATCTTCTGGCCAAGGCATAAAATTTCCTTCGCGGCGGCCAGGGGAATCTGGCGCGGCAGATAAACGTTCGAACCTCCCACGGGCATGATTCCGTAAGTGGCTTCGCGCATCTGAAAAACGGCGTCTTCGGAAGCGATCCGCAGGTCCGTACCCATAACCATCTCGAATCCGCCGGTCAGGCAAAGCCCATGCACCGCGGAGATCACCGGTTTGTCAAAAGTTCGCTGGCGAAGCATGGAGGTAAACAGCGCCTGCGGGTTCTGCGTCAACCATTGTTCGTTTTCATTGGCGGGAGGACGGGCGCCGGTCCAGATTGGGATGACGGTTTTTAAGTCCATGCCGGAACAGAATATCGAATCCAGTTCCGAGTAGAGCACCGCCGCTCGGATAGAATCATCTGCCGCGATGTCATCCCAGGCGTTTTGCAGAGCCTTGAGCAGATTCGGGTCCAGTGCGTTGAGCGCCTCGGGACGGTTCAGTCCAACTTTTGCGATGCCCTCATGTTTTTCATAGGTCAATACCATTTTTGCCCACTTAGGTTGGAGGTTTATTTTGCCTGCTTTTCATCGACTTTCATCACTTTAAACCCAAAATCCTGAATCTACAAACAATGCCCCATTTTGCTGTGGCAAAGTAAGTGGCGGATTTCATCGTCAGTTTGCTTGCGCCGTAGCAAGTAAATGGCGTAGCTTAGAGAAAATTGGACCGATAGCCATTGAATGACAACCAAAGAAGGTGCCCTATGTCGAACAAGGAACAGAAAAAACGACAAGAAAAAAAGAACAAGCCCAAGCTTTCCACCAAAGAGAAGAAAGCGAAAAAAGAGGGTAAAAAGGCCGATAAAAAAGCTTTCGCTCCGGCTAAATAGCGACAAAAGCTTTCGCTTGCCTATGGGTTGTCTGCGCTTGAAAGAGCAGTGGTTGGCGTCGTAAATGTCTTATGTGGAAACCTCTGAAAGCACCAGCGGACCGCTTGTTGTGGATTTAGGTTCTCGAAGGTTCTGTCGCCTTAAGTGCTGCAGACGCGGTAAAAAAGCTGATTTTCTCCCCGCCGGGGCTGCGACAAAGGCGTCATCGCAAAGCCCCTCGGAGATTTCATGACCACAAAGCGCAACTATTCATTTAACTGGTGGGAAAAAATCCTCATGGTGATTATTCCACCTGTCGTCGCGCTCGTAGTGAAATTGTTCGACCTCACATTTCGTGTCGTGAAAGAGGAAGGAAAAGAAAAGGCTAGGGCGGAGGTCGCGAAGCACGATGGTCGCGCTGTTTATTGCACTTGGCACCAGCGGATGTTTTACTTGTGCAATTACTTGGGCAGCCTTCATGTGACGATAATGATGAGCAAGAGCAAGGACGGAGAATGGGTCGCAAGAATCGCCGATTATTTCGGCTACAAAAATGTTCGGGGCAGTTCCCGCAAGGGCGATTTGGATAAAGGCGGCTCCGAGGCCTGGCATGATCTGGTTAACCGGGTCAAAGAGGGTGAAAATGCCGGAATGTTTGTGGATGGTCCTAAGGGGCCGGCGCGAGAGGTCAAGATCGGCGCTCTGCTCATCGCCAGGGAAACCGGCGCACCGATCATTCCTGTTTTGTGGGGATGCGACCGGGCCTGGATTTTCAATTCCTGGGATCGGTACATGATTCCCAAACCTTTTGCCAAAATCTACTTCAAGCACGGTGACCCCATATACGTCCCAGCCGATGCAGGACCCGAGGAATTGGAGCGATATCGCCAGCTCCTCGAAGAGCAAATGAACAGGGACTGCCTCGAATGCGACGATTTCTTCGGCGTCAGACGCCCCTTGTGTAAAAAGCCAAAACCAGCCTGAAACGAAGGTCGTTCTCTGTGCCAATAACAGTGAGACAAATTGTACTGGTGAATTTAGTGTATAATTCGAGGGCATGATCTCGTTTCTCAAACGCTGTTTCGGCCTCGACCGCTGCGCCTGGCGCGGCTTCGAGTCATTCAAAGCCTACGCTTGATTATCGGTTCTCGCCGCGAACTTGTTGCTGATGGCCAGGCGAATGATCGTCTAAAACGACAACAACCGACTTGGCAAAACTCCCCGTGAAAGACGGGACGAGGGCAAACCTGCACGCAAAGCATGAATCCGATAGGGAGATGGCGCACCGGCAAGGCTCAATCAACGATCCTTGCGTCTCATGCGACAACCGCATCAGCCAATCGGACTGCCCGGTCGCTCGAAAACCCCCATTACGGGACAGGAACTAACGAATAATCCATGACAGACAAAGGCCCGGAAAATTCTCCGGGCCTTTTTTTCTTTTTAGCAGCCGCAACCACTGCCGTTATCATTGTCTTCGCTGGCGTCGCCTTCGTTTTCATCATCGCTCACGTCGTCATCGCTGTTATCGTTCCCATCATCGTCAGTGTCGTCGTTCGCGTTATCCAATGCGATTCGCAGGCGCGATGGATTCTTCGTTATTATCAAAGCGGAGACTGTAACCAATCCGTTTTCGGCGACGGACAGGGTCCCTTCCTGCGTGATTTGGTTATCCGATATCCGCATCAGCGACCATGTGCAAAGCTCGTCGGGCGCCGGCTTGAAATGTTGGGCTCGGCGGATTGTGACATCAGCCGTGGATTCGTCAAACTCCGGAACATCATTGGCAAATTCCGATTCGCCAAGCAGATAAATTGTTGCAGCCCATCCATCTTCAGTGTCGGCAATCGTCTCAGGCTTCCAATCGTAGTAGCCGCCCCACGTGCCATGAGGATCACCGCTTTCCCTGCCTTCGTTGCCGATATCGGGTTGGCGACCGCCTGTTATCAGGTTCTGATCGTCGTTTGTAAAAGCGGGAAATGACTGGTTGCGTCGAAAGCGAGACATGTCCTTCGGCTCAAGACGCGGGCTTTCGAACCAATGCGTTTCCACCCAATTCCAGATGTGGTCGCGCTGATCCCAAAATATATGAGCGCCCCATTTTTCGGTTTCCATTTGTTGGAATGCCTCTACCTCAAGTTCCCAATCCATGAAAAGGTCCTGTTTTCCCACGACAATGCGCATGAAGGGCATTTCTTCTTGCTCGTGGAGCAAAGTCAGTGGCCAATACCAATCACGAAGTCCGATGCCGCCGGGCAGATTGGTTTTCAGATTTTGGTCGATTTCTCCCTGCATGAAAACAGCCAGAGAGAATACCGTCCCTTCAAAGGGCATGACGAAGCTCGTCAGTGCGGCATATTTATTGGGATTTCTCTTCACGGAAAACATGGCGCCGCTGCCGCCACCGGACACACCCAAAATGGAAAGCCGATCAGGATCGATCTGCTCATTGGCCAGGAGCCAGTCGAGAATAAAATCCATGCGTCGCTGCGTATAGTCGACAATGATCGCGTCGTCAGGCGGAAGCTCTCCCGGCAATTCAAAACGGTTGTATTCGGACCAATAGCCGAACCAGCGCGTGGGCTCGGGCCATACGCCAGAACCCAGCGCGGTTGTTTTACTGACAAAAAGACAATCGTCGAGGGAAACGATGAAGCCGTCTTCAAAAGTTGTCTTGATGCCGATACGATTAGTGGAGCCCTTGCCGAAACGAAAGTAATTGCTAAGACCGCCGCCGTGTAGCGCCATGACCGCGGGCATCGGTCCGGCCTTGCGTCCGTCTTCGGGTTCAAAAACCGCGAAGACGTGTCCCGTTCCGTTGGCGTGATGGTTGCCCATGACCGGATAATCGCTTCGCCCGTCGTCGTAGTTTTCGCGGCCATCAATCCAATGCGCGTAGATTGAGTATTCCTGGCCTAATTCGCTAACGCCGCTAAACTGCGCGTGGCACTGAACGGGGCCGAGGCTTTGCGTGATTGGGCCGATAGAATTTTCCGTGCTGATTTCGCTTTCGCCGTTTTTGACGACGGCAAAGTACTCATCGGATGCGGTATGCGGCGTATAAACAAAGAGCGCCTCGCCGCTCTCAAGGGAATATGCGCCGCCGTCGCCTTCAGGAATTGTCCATGTCGCATTGTTTTGCGCCAACTTCAGGCGCTTGCCCCTCCAATCCTCGGGGAAAATTCGACCGGTTAATTCGGCGGTTTCAAGACTCTCGATAGGCGCTTGCGACACGTAAACATCGTAGGTGAATGGCTCGGGTGATGTTTCTTCCCAAATGAGCCAGGTCTGCCCGTCTGCATTTACGCCACGCAGGTTTGCTTGCGAAAAAGCCGGCATTGGCGCGAAGAGAAACAGCGTAATAATAAGCACAAAATACCAAAAGAATTTCATAAGCATCCTAAAGTATGCCCCGTGAGAGAACACGGCAACCCTATCAGTTCCGTAATATTTTTTCACGAAGGCGCCAAAAGTGAAACGACGGAAGATTGCACGCTTGCCTGTCTTTTGCGAACTTGCTAGTTTTCAGGCGATGAAAATAGGCATCAGGCACATAATTTTAATCCTTGCAGCCGCCGCCTGCGGTTTTGGAATCGCCAACTGGTTGGATTCCGGCGATATTCAATTTGACAGAGGCAATATCCACAGGACGGGCAACACCTCATTTCACAATTCAAGGCTTGTGATGAGGCCCGGTTCAACTCTCCTGCTGGAATTGAGCGAAGCGAAAAATCAACGTTCTTGCATCATCACACTCGATATTGATTTTGCGGATAGCAAAGATTTTGCGATTGTCGCCAGCGGGACAGATGGCAATACAACGCTGGTTGACGCTGATATCGGCCTGGGCCTTATTTCAGAATATGAAGAAGGGCTGATGGAAATTGGCTTTGAAAATGAGCGTGTATTTGTGCAGTTGGACGCTTGGCAAATTCGTGAGATGCCATATGACAGTTCAAAGTTACGCTCACTGATAATCGAGGCAAAAAACAGCGAATTATCCATCGGCGGACTCTCGGCTGTTGCAAGGCATTGGGAGGATTATAGTCCGATTCAAACATCGATTCTGATCGATCTGGACTTTAAAACGACCAAGGCGATGACGAAACATAAGGCGCTTATCGTCGCGCTATCAATCCTTATGGTTTTGGTATACGGCCCTGTCGAAAAATACTGGGTATATATGTTCGCAAAACCGCACCCCAGAGCCCTGCAAGCCAGTCAGGCATTTGCCTTTACGCTTCTGGGGGCAGGGTTGACTTTGGCGGCGGCGACAAGTGTTTTCGAAGGTACACAGAACCTATTCCTTCTTGGCTTTTTATACCACAGATTGCGTTTTGCCATTTTTCGCACCGACCTTTGCGTTGCTTTGAGAGCTTCGCCGCTAACGACGCTGTTGTTTCTCTTTTCAACGATTGGCGCATCTTTTTGCGTTGCCCTTGCGTTTCGAAATATTGGCGCCTCTCAGCCAACGGCTCTTGTCGCGGGTCTTTGCACCACGTCGTTTTTTATTGCGCTTGCCGGAATATATTCGCATTTTCAAAAAATGAACTTTACCGTCGGGCTTGCATCCGTGGGGTGGGCGGGTGTGCCGATGACCCTGGCTCTGATTATTCCGGAGTTTCTTCCATTCGGTGTTTTGGCTCTTGCCTGGCCTGCTGTCGCCAAACGAAAATCAATGAAGTTTGCGGGGCCCATGATGCTTTTTGTCGCGCTGATGGCTTTCCCCGCGACGGAATTAACCATCAGGGCGAATGTCAATGAGCATCTTCTGCGACCGGCAAACCTTTCCCCGGAATTTGAAGAGCATAATCTTCTCTTTTATGCGCCGAGAAATATCTTCCAATATCGGCAAGATTACCTGACCCGCGATAATTATATAGTGGAGGCATTAAACCTGCGTGGGGGCGCGGTGTCTTTCAAGAAACCTGAAGGTGTTTTTCGAATATTGGTTCTTGGCGGCTCTAATGCGTGGGGCGACGGAATTGCCGATCCAAAGGATACTTTCAGCGGACGGCTCGAAGCTATTCTCAATGAAAAACACGCACCGCAAAAATTTGAGGTTCTCAACGGTGGAGTGCGTGGTTACAACGGTTTTCAAGTCATGGTGTTTTTCACGCAATATGCATACAAGTTCAATCCTGATCTCGTGCTGCTCTACCTGAACCGCAACGACGTTGTGAGCTTGCGCGGAATTGAGCCGCTTCGTAAAATGCTGGAAAAGAAAGACAAGGCATGGGGCCTCGGCGGAGTAAAAAAACTTTTCAGGGGTTTTGCGTTCTATAATCTGATGACTAGGCGCTTAGCTCGTGCGCGCAGCGAATTTGAAGTGATGACCAATATTGAAAAGGCGACCTTGCTCGATGTCAATCCGCCGGAAGATGTCAAGCGAAACATGCATGACATCATTGAAAAAGCTGCGCTAATTGGCGCCAAATCTGTTGTTGTGTCCGAGTTTTGGGGGTCCATCTGGAAGGAGCAGACTGTCGAAGAGCGTTTCTTTACGGTCAGAAGCGCAACGCAGGAGTTGGTAGCAGAGCTGGGCGTGCCGTATTTTGACGCCTATACGTATTTCAGAAACAATTTTGAATTGCGGGATGTCGCATTTCGTCACGACTCTGTGCACATGACGCCGTACGCGCATGAGATGCTCGCCAAAAAATTGTATGAATTTCTCTATGAAAATTCCCTGTTCCCGCGCCGCGAGAAGAGCAAGAGTCTGGAATAGATTATTTTTTTTAAGGGAAGATGTGATGTTGCTCTTTTTTTGTTAGAGGCTACTGAATTGAAAGAACAAATCCGGGATAGATCTCATTAAAAGCTCAATCGCGGATTTCCGATGGAAAATGGGCTCAAGTATGGGGGCATCGAGCCGATAGGAAAGACAGGGGTTGCGGTTTTTAGGGTCGGGGTATTGAGCGACGCGCATTGATGGGCAAGGAGGCCGGAATGCAGGTTAATACTGTTGAAAATGCTCTCAACGGGATGAACGAAGCTCGGGAAACAGTGCAGGAGGCCGCCGCTCGGATTGCGAGTCCTGATTCTGAGCAAGGTGGTCGGGATATTGTCGAAGACATTCTTGACTTGCGATTTGGCAAGCACATGCTTGAGGCCAACGCTCTTGTGTTGAAAAACGAGATGGAAATGCAGGACACGGTGATCGATATTCTTGCCTAAACCTTCATTTTATTACGCTAGGTCAGGCTGTGGGCCATCGTGGCTGCGCAGAAAAGACCTGACGTGATCCCCTCGCGGTTTCGATTGTGGTTTGTATTGCAACTTTTCCGAGATTTCACCACATTTTTAAGCATTTATTCGTTTGGCTGTGTTGACGAAGCAACCGGCTTTATTTATCATCCGCCACGCCAGGGGCATTCGCTACGCCACTGGGCCGAGTTCATGCAAAAATGGATGGATTGCCCATTCATCTTCAAAACGAGGTCGATAAATCAACCATGATTGAAATTCGATTCCACGGACGCGGGGGGCAAGGCGCCGTGACCAGCGCCGAATTGCTGGCCAACGCCGCGATTGCCGAGGGCAAATGCGCCCAATCTTTTCCGTCATTCGGGCCGGAGCGTCGCGGTGCGCCCGTGCTGGCTTTCGCCCGTATCAACGAGACCAAAATTTATTTACGGGAGCAGGTTTATGAACCGGATATTGCGCTGGTTCTCGATCCGGCCTTGCTGGATGTTCTAAATGTCGCCGAAGGGATGAAGCCTGGTGGCATCATTATTATCAACTCAGCGCTCGACCCCGACGAATTGCGTGCTGAGCGGGATTTCCCTTGCCAGGTGGCAACGGTGGATGCTCAGAAAATCGCTCTGGAAGTTCTGCGGCGTCCCATTGTCAACACCACCATGCTTGGCGCCGCCATCAAAGCACGCTCATTGGTGAATCTGGAATCCATGAAAGAACCTTTGGACAACCGATTTGGTCCTATTGCAGCGCGCAATTACAACGTCATGGAGCGGGCCTGGAATGAAATCAAGATCGGAGGTGCGCGATGATGAATACGAAACCTACGTGCGCGGAACTTGAACTTGGCGCCGCAGTGATCACCCCCGGTTCCGCCAGGGAATACGAAACAGGTGATTGGCGCAGTTTTTACCCCATCACCGATGAACAAAAGTGCATCGCCTGCGGTGTTTGCTGGATTTTCTGTCCCGAGGCGAGCCGAATTCTAGTGCCTCGGAAAAATAAAGGCTCCGCTCTGACACCAAACTTTTATGATTTCGATCCCAAATATTGCAAAGGATGTGGCATTTGCGCCCAGGAATGTCCGACGCACGCAATAAAGATGGCGCAGGAGGAGATATGATCGACATCAGCAAACGCCAGCGAATTGGCATAGAGGTTAGCATCGCTCACGCGGAAATGGTAAGATTATGCCGTCCCGATGGCATTGCCGCCTATCCCATTACGCCGCAGACCCACATTGTCGAGCATCTGTCCGAGATCGTAGCCGACGGGGAACTGGATGCGGAATTTATTCCGGTCGAGTCCGAACACTCCGCGATGAGCACTTGCATCGGTTTATCGGCCACCGGTTGCCGAACTTACACGGCGACTAGCTCTCAGGGACTCCAACTGATGAGCGAAATTTTGTTTATTGCCTCGGCCATGCGTTGTCCTATCGTGATGGGCATCGTGAACAGGGCCATGTCCGGGCCTATCAGCATTTGGGGCGACTTGTCGGATATCATGGCCAATAGGGACGTCGGTTGGATCCAAATCTTCGGCAACAACGGGCAGGAGGTTTACGATTTGACGCCCTGTGCTTTTAAAGTTGCCGAAGATCATCGGGTTCTTCTGCCGATTGGCCTTAATCAAGATGGTTTCACACTCAGCCACGTCGTAGAGCCGCTGGAGACTCTCACGCAGGATGATGTGAGTTCCTTCCTGCCGCCCTACGAGCCGAAAATGCGATTGGATCCCGATAATCCGATCATGATGGGACCGGTGGGCAATGTGGAAATTTTCACCGAGGCGAAAAAGGTGCACGACGACGCGTTGGTGGCTTCCCGCCTAGTCATTGATGAAGTGTTTGCTGAATTCGGCGAAAAATTCGGACGGAATTACAAAGCCGTCGAGGAATATAAAACCGACGACGCCGACACCTTGATCCTGACCATTGGGGGTACGCTCGGAGAAACGGGGCATGTCGCCGTCGATCATCTTCGTGAGCAAGGCAAAAAGGTCGGGCAGGTGCTTTTACGTGTCTGGCGTCCTTTCCCCTTTGAAGATATCCGACGAATTTTGGGTGGTCGAAAATTGGTCGTTGTGTATGATCGGGCCATTTCGCTGGGCGGTCCCGGCGGTCCTGTGGCCAGCGAGATTAAGACCGCCCTGTATGGGCAGAAAAATGCGCCGCCGATCTTGTCCCTGATTGCCGCATTGGGAGGAAGAGACGTGCGCTGGAAACATATCGTTGAGCAGGTCGAGCAGGCATCGAAGGATGTCGGCACGGGAAAACTGCCTGATTATCAGATGGTGGGGGTGCGTGAATGAACCCGAAAACCAATGCAAACTACAATGTGTTCGCATCGCGCTTGATATCGAAAGATGAGATTTTTACACCCGGACATCGCGCCTGCCAGGGATGCGGACCCGCCATTGCCCTGCGTATGATTACTAAGGCCATCGGTCGCAACCTGATCGTTGTCAACGCAACGGGCTGCATGGAAATCATCGCTTCTCCGTATCCATATTCCGCATGGGAAGTGCCTTGGATTCATGTGGCTTTTGAAAACACCTCGGCGGTGGCCTCGGGCATTGAGGCCGGGATAAAAGTTCTCAAGAGAAAAGGGCGATATTATACAAGTGATGAAAAGATCACCGTTCTGGGCATCGGCGGCGATGGCGGAACAATGGATATTGGTCTGCAGTCACTCTCCGGCGCGTTGGAGCGCGGCCACGACATGTTGTACATCTGCTACGACAATGAAGCCTACATGAATACCGGGATTCAACGCTCCTCGGGAACGCCGATGGGTGCCGCTACGACCACAAGTCCATCGGGCAAGGCCAGCCAGGGCCAGAATACCTGGAAGAAGGACTTTGCTGAAATTTGCATTGCCCATGACATTCCCTACGTGGCCACGGCTTCCATCTCACATCCGATGGACCTGATGGCGAAGGTGAAAAAGGGCGCGGAAGCATCCGGCCCGGCTGTCTTGCACGTATTTGCGCCCTGTCCGACAGGCTGGAGGGTTGGCCCGGAAATGTGCATTCGCATGGCTCGTTTGGCCGTGGAGACCGGCATATTCCCGCTCTATGAATACGAAGATCATCAGTACAAAATCAATGTCGAACTCGACAGTCTGCGCGATGTTACGGAGTTTACAAATCATTTCGAAAAACGTCCCTACATGGAGCAACAGGGGCGGTATCGCCACCTGAAAGGCGATCAGGATATGGTTGAAGAAATTCAACATCAAGTCGCCGAACGCTGGGAAAGACTTCAGGCCAAAGCTGCTTTGGGAGGAAAATAATGAGCGAAGTTTTTGACGCCAAGGTTGTCGACGGATTCATTG
>CAZQAE010000032.1:0-45790 GCA_964591275.1 uncultured bacterium
CCATTCGAAAGGACTTCAGCATTGTTTCGACGCCTTCATTTCTTTGCGCCGGACGTTTTACTTCATATCGACCGTTCAGAGTTTTATCGATATCAGCTTTAACCCGATCAGCGTTTGCCCCATCCTCAAGAAGGAGATCGATGGAATCGAATTTGCCGCCTTTGCCGAAATATATCTGCGCGGCATATACATCCATCAGCGCAAAGTTGCCGCCGAATGCGCTGGCAGGGCCCGACGATTCGAGCAACCCGCGCACCTTCATTAGTTTTTTCCCCTGGCTGGTCAAAAGCTCGATTGTTGAATTGATTTTAATGCCGTGACGGTTTGCAAAATCGCGATTGAGCAAAATGGAATCGATGGAATTCAGAAAAATGAGCGGATCATCAATCTCGACATCATCGCCTCCTTTCATCTCATAATCACGAGCCGCACGATCGTTGAGAACATCGACTCCGAGAACCAGGAGGTTTTCCCCGGCGTATTTCGTTATGGTCTGAATTGTCGGCAAAGCGGCGCTGAGGCCATTGATGACAAGCTCACCTTGTTCATTTCGCCGGTTGAGTGCCTCATGGGCAGATTCATCAACGCCCGACTCACCGCCGCTGATCTGCAATTCTACTTTTCCCGAAACGGCATCCACCATGGAAGCGAAGGAATCGGCCATTGTATCGATGATCATTTGGACGGAAATGAAAGCGGCGACGCCCAGCGCGATGCCCATAATCGCCAGAAGAGTTCTAAAGGGATGCTCGACCATGCGGCGCAAGGACACGGTCCTGAGCAGATGAAACATCAGGAGTCGTCGTCCATTGCTTGTTGCTCAACAATTTTTCCGTCGACGATCCGGATGATGCGGTCGGCATATTTCCAAGATTTTGGGTCGTGCGTAACGAGAACGATTCCTTTGCGATACGTCTTGGAAAGTTCCGAAATCATTTCCATAACTTGCTGGCCGGATTTGGAATCCAGGTTTCCCGTCGGTTCATCCGCAAGTATAAGCGCCGGATCAAAAGCCAGCGCGCGAGCCACGGCGACTCTCTGCTGCTGTCCGCCGGACATTTCGTCCGGTCGGTGATGAAGCCGATCTCCCAGGCCGACCTGAGTGAGGATATCTTCGGCGCGTTCGTATGCGCCCTTTCTCATAACCCCGTCGAGAAGCAACGGCAGCGCCACATTCTCATGCGCCGTCATTGTCGAAAGAAGGTTAAAAAATTGAAAAATAAAACCGATCTTTTGCCTGCGCATTTTCGTTCTTCGCGCATCGCTCATATCTTTGAGGGATTGCCCATCAATGAGAATATCTCCAAAACTCAGATGATCCGAACCGCCGATCAGATTCAATAATGTGGATTTTCCTGAGCCGGAGGGCCCGGTGATGGCAACAAACTCCCCTGGTCCCAGTCGAAATGAGACATCGTCCAGTGCTTTCACCAACACTTTTCCCTGTCCATAGGTTTTGCCAACTTGCCTGACTTCAAGCATGAGTTTCTCCGCGCCCACGTTTATGTCTTGAAGTTTTGCGGCCTTCGTCGATAAAAATCAAGGCTAAGTTTAGTAAGTCGCCTGATTTTGCTATTTGTCCCTTCAACGCTTTTAGGACTTAAAATTATGTGTTACGAATTAGGCGACGCATAGGGGAAATCAGCATGATTCGTTTGGTTCTTAAAGACAGCGAAGGCGGCGAGGCAAGCTGTCCAGTGCTTGGCGAGCTTGTTATCGGTCGAGGCGTCGAGTGCCACATCCGCCTTGATAATCCCGGAGTATCCAGGAAACACGCACGCGTCCATTCGGAAAACGACATTCACTTCATTGAAGATCTCAAAACATCCAACGGCACTATTGTCAACGGAAAGCGAATTGAGGGGATGACCGAGATACGACAGGGCGATCTCATTGTGCTCGCCGGTGAAAAGATAAGAGTTTTTGACCTGCCAACCAATAAAGCGATTCTTGATGCCGAAACGACGCATTCCCACATTCTTGACAAGATGCCTGATGAAAAGGACGAAACCGGGGATCCTGTGAAAAAGGCTTGGCAATCGCCCCTCGAATCGCGGGCCGCTTTGTTGCGAACCGAAAATTATAGTGTCGATTACAACAGTATCGGTGAACTGAAATCAAAAGCTGAAGGCAAAAGGAAAATGGTGTTTGCACTGGCGACCGGCGGAGCGCTGCTGATTTTTGCCACCCTGCTATTTCTATTGGTTAAATTATGAAAGACGACAACGACGGCGACGCCACCCTGCTTCTGGATAACGCCGGCAAGAGTATTCCCAGTATCTCTGACTCATGCCTTGATGAGACCACGCCTTTTCTCGTTTTGTTAAACGGCTTTGAAAAGGGGAAAAAGATATTAGTGCTGACGGCGCAATCCACGCTGGGACGCTCTCCGCAATGCATCATACAGATCAGAGACAACCGAGTATCATCGAATCACGCGGAGCTTTTGTGCGAATGCAACAAAATCACCATTCGAGACCTGGGTTCGAAAAACGGCACTTTCGTCAACAACCGCCGATGTGAAAAAGCAGACTTGACGGACGGGGACCGAATACTTGTCGGCTCGACGGAATTGGTGATCACGATACCGAAAAAGTAGTTTTTCTGAGCAGTCAGGCGTCTGTGATTAATAAATCGGCGGATTCGTCGCCAACGCCAACCCCTTCAATTCGCTTGTCATCCAGTTCAATGGATCGAGTTGTGAAAAAATCATAAACGATCGATCATCACGGTGCAAAACCGTTGGCGCCCATTCATCATAGGAAAGGTGCTCACTCAGCCCTGATATTTGAACAGCAAATATCTCCTGAACAACGGGATTGAGGCTCGTTTCCGCTTTTTCCCATCTCAGGCCGTCCTCGCTGCCGGCGAAACCGATTGAAGCGTCTCCGTGACCGATCTGCCCCGGTTCATCGCCTGTATAGTACATTTGAAGGATGCGCCGATGAGAGGTTTTATAAACGACGACGAACGGCGACGAGACATATCCCGTTGCGTTGTCGCCGGAGTCGATGCCTTCCCAGTTTTGATCGGCTGTCAAAACAGGTTCAACCTTCGGCGTGTCGCCAGGGGAGCAATGGCTGAAGGCGTCGAGTTTTTCAAACTCGTTATCTTCGATCTCGGCGGCGTAACCGATGGCATTTCCGACAAAGCGGGAAATCTCGTTGGTCCCGCTGCCGCCGCCCGAATAATATACGTGGATTTTCCCATCAAGAAAAAGCGCCGATGGGGTGCCGATGGAACCGCGTTCCCATTTCTGGTCCGAAACCATGACTGGGTTGTCTTCGTACTTTTCCCACGTCAGTCCGTCCTGGCTTATGGCTTGGCCGATTCCGGTGCCGTGACCGCCAGCGTAGTACATGACAAATTCATCCCCTATCTGAATGATGCTCGGAGCGCCGACGAAATCACCCTCCCAATCATTTTCAGGTATCAGGAGCGGTTGTCCGTCGTTGATTTTGCGCCAAGTTAACCCGTCATCGCTCTCCAACGCATGTATTTGTGAATTCTCCGGTTCTTTGACACCGTCAACAATTGCGAAACTGAGAACTTCGTAATAACAGCGAAATCGACCATTCACTTGCATTAGGTGAGCTTCTAAAAATTCTTCATCGGATTCGGAGCAAAGGATAAATGGCTGCGCCAGATCGATGTATGGATCGAGATCGACTTTGGTCCATCCAGCCATTCGCGTTTCCGGCGTATTTCTCTGTGTTCCCAGAATATCCCCTCTCGTCCCGCAAGAGCACAGCGTGATAATCGCAATGAGAAATATTGAAATTATTAATTTCTTCCTACGTGTGATCACCTAAAACCTCATGGTGACGGCGGTGCCAACGCCGAAAATATTTCCACCGATCATATAGTCGCCACTCGGATTGGCGAGGCTGTCTTTTATTATCTCACGCTCTTCCAGTATTCGAATACGACCGTAAGCATCGACGGAAAATGGCTTGGGAATCAGGCCGTATGGATCCTTGGCACTGATGCCAATACCCGCCGATATAGCGTGTGTATTGGAATCCGAGAAATTGGATATTCCCTTTTGATCGGGTGCCGGGCTTGGCCGATACCAATAACCCGAGCGCAGAGCAATCGTCCACAATTCTCTTCCAATGGGCACAAATTCCATGCCGAAGGCGGGAACAAAAATATCTTTGAAGTCAGGTTCTTCCAGGGGCGTTTGCGGATAGATGTCGAAAAGTTCTCCGAGGCCGCCTTCCAATTCGATGACCATGTAGATGGACTGGTCGTGGTACGCCGACCACTGCTGCCAGGTTATGTCCGCAGATACAAGAAATCGTGAACTTATATCCCATGCAGTGCCAAGCTGGATCATACGGGGCGAAAAATGCGAGTAGCTTTCCGCTAAAAGGTAGACTTCCGATTCCGCAAGAATCGACACGCTGTTTTCCTCGAAAGTATCCAGTTCCGGTATATGGATAATATTCGGCAAATCGAGTTTTATTTCCGTCTTTTCCCGATAGCAAAGTCCTAAGCGCAAAAACCGCAATGGACGACCCCAAAGCCCGACAATGGGGCTGTAAATTGGTTTGATATACGAATCCAGTAAAGCGGTCGAAGACTCTGATTCGGTGACCTGCATATCGACGCCCCCGGCGTTGTCCCCCATCAGCGAGAGGCCAAAGCCGACTGAAAGTCGATCCTTGATAATTTCCAGACCCACAGCCACGTTGGCCACGAGGACATGGTTATCATTGGAATACATGACATATCGCGCCTCGGAACGCGGAAGCATTAAAAAGCGCATCACGTGATCATCGGGGATAAAAATATTGGCTCCGGCAGTGAACCTCTTTCCAAAGAGGAGTTGACTCGCCAAGCCTCCGAATTGCCATCCCGCATTCTTATCGACATCCACGGGCTTGTTGTTGAATTTCAAATGAGGCTCGGCGTAGTGATATCCGAATTCGAATTGCAGACCGTGAACCTGCGTCAGAGCGGCGGGGTTATAATAGGCTCCGGCAATATCTTCCGACAAAGCGGCGTAGGCTCCTCCCATCGCGTTGGCGCGGACGCCAGCTCCAAAACTGTCGAATGGATTTGCGGCGGCGTCAGGGCTGAAAAACAACAGGATGACAGCGAAGATCGCCGCGACGATCAGCGAAGCTCGTGATGTTGCCTTCCTATCTTTCACAAAAATACAGCCTCACTCGTAATCGAATAGCGTGGAATAAGAAATACCGACGGCCCAAAGGCTGCCGTCAATTCCAATTTTTGGATATCCTGGATTATCGGCGTCAACACTCGTATTCTTCTTGAATACCCTGCGCTCTAGGTAGTGATATTGAAAAACAACATCGAAATAATGGGGAAGGTTCGATTCCCTATCGCCCAGGCCCGTGAGTTCGACACCGAAGCCGACGGCCCCGATGTGCCGGTCGGCGTCGAGATAATTCGTTTCCTGTGTTTGCGCGGGAACGGGGGAAACTTCGTAGGTATATCCTCCCCTCCCCCAAAAACCGATGTTGTCGCCGTCAAAGATTTTATTTTCGCCACCCATTCGCAAAGTAACCGTATCCTTGAAATCGGTTTTGTAACGTTTTGAATCCTGAAATTCGACCGGCAGGAGAGGAATTTCAAAGTTGACGTCGATATCGAAATTGGGATCCGGAAAGTCTGACCATTCGTTATAGCTCACGTCCAACTCATAATGATAACTTCCGCCACGCCCGTAACCGATGCCTCCGATCCATTGCCTCGGCGTGAAAAGACTAACGGCGGTTAATTTGACTTTCAGCGGTACGCCGCCCAGGTAAGAACTGATGGGAATCTTGTAACGCGTAAAGAACTTCTCTCGAAATACAGCGCCGAAGCGAAACGAGGAATCCTTTCCGGTCCACAATTCCGGTCTGACCATCAGCCCGACGATCGGAGCGTATGAGGACGTCAATTCCTGTCCGACCGTGGCTTCGATCTTTCCATTAGGATCCACCGTCGCGTCGATGCGACCGCTGGTGTTATCGAAAAGCTGCGCCCCGCCTCCAACGGCTATTCCGTCGATAATGCGAAGCGACATTGTTGCGGCGACGGAAAGACTTCTGCCGGAGTTTTGTAAAAGCACATACTGCGGGTCAGTCGGATAGGAGACTTTGATGGCTAAAATGACGCCGTTTGGGAAAAAACAGGAAAAACCGAATGCCAGGCGACGGGTTAAAAAAGCACCGAAGGGCAACGGGATGGACGAACCGATCAATAGCCCCTGCATATCGTCCACTTCAATTTTCCGATCGGTTTCGAGTGTCTGCAAAGTGTCGCCCGTCGCCAGATAGCCGAGGCCAAAGCTGGGTTTTTGAAGCAGCGCCATTCCTGCGGGGTTGTAATAACTTGAGGAATAATCGTCCACTCCTGCGATTATGGCGTTGCCCATCGCCATGCCGCGGGGCGTGTATCCATAAGTGAATAATGCGTCGGCAAAAGATGGAGCGGGGCCAGCCGCAGCAGCGACAAATAAAATCGCCGCGATCAAGAGCGCGCAGCGTGGTCTGAAGCGAATCATAAACGTTGCCGACCTTTGTGACTGTGCCGTTTAAATAATCCATCGTTCAATCAGGAGCAGGAAAACGCTCTTAATAATTTTATCAATTCACATTAGACAAACCACCTGATGGGGTCAATTCAGCGGTCTGATATCATTTCGTCTTGTCATGTGAGATGAATCGTCCATAATGGCGTGATCGGAAACGCTGACATTTTGTCATCAGACGCCAATTGACAACAAAGGAGCCGCTCGTGGGTATCGGAAATGCTGTAATATCGATTCTGGCCAAACGCTACCGCGTGACAGACGCGAAAAACTTCATGGACTCCATTGCACACCTTGGACGCCCTTCTGAACATACAGTGCCCCAGGAATTGATTCCCATGGCCGCGCGGGAAGCAACCAGGGGTTTTTACAACATGCAATTTTTTCAATCCAATCGCGATTGGGTGTTTCCCTATTGGGCCGAGCGTCAGTTTGATCCGAACTCCTCGTCCTTCATTCCCCGCATGAACTACATCGGCCTGAATTTGACGCACCGAAACTGGACGGCCATCGGCAACCTTGGCGGCGTTCATGAACCCGTTGTCGATCAGCGAGGACTGGTGTCCTTTTGGGATGGTTCCTGGTCCCTAGATACGTGGCTGCGACTGGGTGATGAATTGATTTGTCCCAGCAGGCTTCCCGAGGTCGGGCAATCTATTGACGAATGCGCCCCGTGCGTGATCACGGAGTTCAAAACGGATCAGGTTTTTGTGGAACTGGAAACATTCGCCTGTCGAATTCGGGGCGTCGAAGCCGTCCTTCACCAGATCAGAACCCATAACCTGACCAAGGAATCATTGTCTCCTAAAATTTATTTTTCCATTCGACCTTATAGCCCTGAGGGCGTCTGCCTGGTGCACGATATCCGCTACTTCGATGAAGGATATTTTTCCATCAATGGAAATCTTGGTCTCGTCTTCATGGAAAATCCTTCACGCGTGCATTGCTCCGATGTTCAACAAGGCGATTGCTCTTTTTTTACCGGAAGCACCGAAGCCAAAAGTGAAATCCATTGCAAAGCTGGAATGGCAAACGCTTTCGCGGAATTTGCACCGGTAATCCCTGCCGGCGGCGTATCGGAGTTTCTCGCCGTCATCCCTATCGATCCAGCTTCATCGAAATCGAAAAAGGCCAAAGAGCTTCGTCGCATCGACTATCGCGATCACAAAACACGACTGAAAAGCCAGTGGACCGAAAAGGTCAATGAGGGCATGACCATTGAGATTCCCGACGAGGAATTTGAAGAAAGCTTTTATGTCAACAAAGCCTATCTATGTCTTTTGGACGACGGCGATTCCATATGTCCCGGCCCCCTGACCTACCACCAATACTGGTTTCGTGATTCCGCTTACCTTGTGGCGGCGCTCGACAAAATGGGTTACACCGACCAAGCACGTCAGAAACTCCTCAACTATCCAAAAAGGCAAACCAAAGACGGTTTTTTTCTCAGCCAGGATGGCGAATGGGATTCCAACGGCCAGGCTATATGGACCCTGTTTGAACACTATCGCATAACGCAAGACAAAGACTTTCTTAAAAGCATGTTCCCCGCCATCGGCAAGGGCGCCTATTGGATTGAAAAGAAACGAAAAGACCCGAAAGCCAAATCGACCCCTCACGCCGGTCTTCTCCCTCCTGGTTTTTCCGCGGAACACTTTGGGCCGAACAACTACTTTTACTGGGACGACCTTTGGGGCATTGCGGGGCTTCGCGATGCCGCGCGTTCGGCGGAAATTTTTGGCTATCGCAAAGACCTGATCAACTTTGAAAAATTTCATGATGCCTTTCTTTCCGATTTGCGAACATCATTCAAAAACGTTGAAAACCGCCTTGGCAAACCACTTATGCCCACAAGCCCCTACCGCAGGATGGATTCCGCGGCGGTCGGTTGCGTTGCCGGCATCTATCCCCTGCAGCTTCTCAATCCTGACGAGCCGTGCGTAACCAATACGCTGGATTACCTATACGAACACTGTTTCATAGACGGCATGCTTTTCCATGACATGACGCATGCGGGTCTCAATGCCTATTTGAGCCTTCACGTCGCGCAGGCTTTCATGGCCAATCGCGACAAGAGAGCCTTAACCATCGCAAAAGCCGTTCTGGCCAAGGCCACGGAAACTTTCACCTGGCCCGAGGCGATTCACACGCAGACCGGCGGCGGGTGCATGGGAGACGGCCATCATGGTTGGGCCGTCGCGGATTGGCTGCTATTCGTTCGCAACATGCTCATCATGGAACAAGAAGATACTTTAATCATTACTCCGCTCATTCCCGAGTCCTGGCTTGATTGGGGCAAGCGCGTCGTTGTCCGAGAGGCGCCGACGCACTTTGGTCCCGTCACATACAGTATTGAATGCCGCCAATCGGAGATCATCCTGACAATACACACATATTTCAGGAATGCGCCGAGATTCCTTCGCTGGGATCTGCCTTTCGTCGTCTATGAGGCGCTGGTGGACGACAAGGCCGTTACCGTGAACGGAGACTCCATTCAAGTCGCCGGAGGTGCCGCCGTCATTCGCATCCGTCGTATCGGTCAATAGTTTTGGGCGTCATTTTAGGATTCAACGCTTACATTCACGATACCGCAGCCGCTTTGCTGATTGACGGTCGTCTTGCGGCCTATTGTGAGCAGGAGCGCCTGGACCGGATAAAACACACAACCGCCTTCCCCGCGCAATCCATCGATTTCGTTCTTCAGCAGGCCGGATTGTCGATGGATGATGTCGAGGATGTGAGCTTCTACTGGGACCCCATGTGCGGCTTCGGCAAACGCGCCTGGCAGACCATACGGAGCTTTCCCGGCAGCCTGCGGCAGCTTTTCGACATGCAATTATCTAACTTTTCCAAGCTCAGAAATGTCGAGTCTTTTTTTCGCACCAAATATAATTATCGCGGTCGCTTTCATTATGTGAACCATTATCTTTCCCACGCCGCGGGAGCTTTTTATCCTTCCGGCTTTGAAGACGCCAACATACTTATCGCCGACGGAAACGGAGAAATCGCCACCACTTGGTTCGGAGTCGGCGAGAATACAAAAATCACGAAAATCGGTGAAGTGTATTATCCTCATTCCCTGGGGCTGCTCTATTGCACGGTCACCGAGTATCTTGGTTTTCGCCAAAATAGCGACGAGGGCAAAGTTATGGGTTTGTCGGCCTACGGCAGCAATCGCTTTGTTCAAGAATTTCGTAAGATTGTCAGGGTCGAACCTGACGGACAAATCAAGACGGACCTGTCGTATTTCGATTATCACACGAGCCGTAAAAACTGGTTTTCCCCGAAGTTCGCCGCGATATTTGGACCAGCCCGAAAAGCCGGCGAGGAAATCGAGGACCGCCATAAAGATGTGGCTTTTGCGTGCCAGCGAATCTGCGAAGAATCGATCATGGAAATCGTGGAAATTCTGATCAGGAAAACCGGCAAGCGCCGACTGGTTTTTTCCGGCGGCATGGCCTTGAACTGCGTATTGAACGGCAAACTGATTACGGAAGGGGTCATTGACGATCTGTACGTCCCGCCTCCGGCGTACGATGCCGGAGCTTCCTGGGGCTGCGCTCTGCACGTTTTTCACAACCGCAAACCCAAGGCTGAAAGAGACCTTAAACCCTCTGTGTTCATGGGGCCGGAATTCAACGCCGCGCAAATCGAATCCTCCTTGAAAAATTCCGGAGTCGCTTATGAAAAGCCTCTGGATATCATCGCCGCTACAGCAGGCCACATCGCCGCCGGGAAAATTGTCGCTCGCTTCGACGGAAGGATGGAAATGGGCCCCAGGGCGCTAGGTCATCGGAGCATTCTTGCCGATCCGAGTTCCGAGGGCATGAAGGATCAACTCAACACACGCGTCAAACATCGCGAATCATTCCGGCCCTTCGGCCCGAGCGTGCTGGCCGAACGCGCCGCTGAGCTTTTCAACACAAAAGGACGCCGATCCCCATACATGCTGGAAACCTATCAGATCAACGAATCCTGGCGAAAGCGTCTTCCGGCTATCACGCATATTGACGGCACGGCAAGAATCCAGACCGTGAACCAGACGGACGACCCGGCCTACTATGCCGTCATCAAGGCCTTTGATGAATTGACGGAGATCCCGTGCGTGTTGAATACTTCATTCAACGTGATGGGACAGCCCATCGTCAACACGCCTGATGAAGCTGTGGAATGCTTCCTTTCCACAGATATCGATGTACTGGCAATAGGCCCCTTCATCGTTGTGAAGGAATAATTGAATGCGCACCAAACGACGACGATGGTTATACGCGCTGATTCCTCTACTCGTACTATGCTTCGGCGCGGAATTGGCTTTACGGGTTGCCGGTTTTCAGTATGAAAGTTTTTACGATTGCCCCGACTGGTGGACACGATGCGTTCAGAATCCCGTATTCCAGGGCGATCCTGAACTCTTCTGGAAGCTCAAGCCCATGGCCAACTCTGATCTTAATCCAGAGAGTCGGCTAACGCAGTTAATTAATCCTTCCGGATTCAGAGACGACATCACTCCCGTCGAGAAGAAAGCGCAGGAACTGCGCATCATCACTCTCGGCGATTCCTGCACATTCGGCGACGGCGTCGCGAATTGGGAAACCTACGCCAACGTATTGGAAACCCAAATCCGCATGGCCTTTCCCGACCGGAAGGTCAACGTGCTCAATGCCGGCGTCCCGGGCTATACGGCCTATCAAATTGATCTTTATCTTCGATCAAAGCTCCTGGAATACAAGCCTGACGTCGTAACAATCTACGTGGGTTTCAACGATAATATCCCTGCAGTCCGAGGATTGTCCGACAAAGACATCCAAAAAACAAACAGCATTTATATACAGGCCATTCGGGAAATCGCCGACAAACTCCGCATTTATCAATTCATCGAGAAATCCGTTGCTGATTTGAAAAGCCAACCCACACTTTTATCTCCCCAGAAACCCGTCCCAAACGAGGAAGGCGTTGAACTGGCTTTTCGCGTTTCCCCGAAAGATTATATGGAAACGCTTTGCCAAATAAACGAACTGGGAAAACGAGAGGGGTTCAAAGTCATCGTCCTGGCCTTGCCGCACACCTTCCTCAAAGAACCCCATCGCAACAGGAATATTCGTATTGCCGCTCGTGACTGTTCAATTCCCATGCTGGACCTTTGGGAAGTCATGAAGGCAGAGCAGGCAAAAGGCTTGGAACTCTATAATTCCGATGGCGGCCATCCCAATAGTCTCGGTCATCGTGTTATCGCGGAAAGTCTCTTTTATAAGCTCCAGAATATTGGCGTATTGCCCCATGTTACAGCACCCAAACTTCCACCCATTGAAACTGATACCATTGATCCAGATGAATTTCCTGACGAGGCAGCGCACAACTGATTTGCTATCGACATCAATGCCGCCTTTGACGGATGAGAAGAGAAATTCATGACTCTTCGCTTTCAAATAGGTCGAATCATCGCAAAAGTCCGAATGAGATGGAAAAAACTTCTTCTGTTTTTCATCTCAATTTTATTCGGTATCCTCATCGCCGAGGCGATCGTTTCCGCCTGTAATCTTGATTGGCGCATTATTTCAAAGATGCTCGTTTATCAAAATGCCGACGCCCGAAGCCATATACAGGTGGATAGTCGACAACTGATTTATCGCCTGAAACCGGGTTTTACCGACTACAAAAAATACTCCGTCAGCGTTAACGAGTTTGGGTTCAGAGATCCGAAACGTTCGGCCAAAAAGAAACCGGGGGTTTTTCGCATCATCTGCTATGGCGGCTCGAATGTTTATGGTCTCGGCCTTGAAGATAATCACACATGGCCCGCAATGCTTGAAAAGCAGCTTAATGAAGAAAAGCAGGCCACGAAATTTGAAGTATGGAACGGCGGCGTTTGCGCGTGGGTCCCTTCGCAAATGGCAGCGGCAGCAAGAATCGATTATCACAAGTATCACCCTGATTTTGTAATTCTTTCATTGAGCAACGGAGGCGCTCCACCTTTTCTCTACGGAAGCGATCCGAAGCCCTACTTCAGAAATTTTCCGGATCTGTGGGATGATTTATTTACCGAAAACTGTACTCCGGGACCTGATTGGATACCCTATCGCTGGCGTGTTTCAAGCATGATTCAATCGAGATTATTCAGATTCGTGGGCGCGGCAATACTCATGAGACATGAAAAGTGCATTTGGAATAAAAACTATCATCATGAGTTAAACAGTCAAAGGCAAATCAGAAGTCTCCTTCAATGGGCAAAAGGCAAGACGAAAGTATGTCTGTTTCTGTATCCGGGCTGTCAGAAAAATATAGGCCACTACAACCCCTATCTTGATAACATCAAGGTCCCGGTTTTGCAGCTTGTGGCTGAGGGCCTGCCGGACAAGTATTTGGATATTCATCCGGATGCACAAGTGACAAAGTGGTATGCCGAAAAAATATCCACATGGATCGGGAATCAGAAATTGCTGCCGACAATGAGCGGGGGCGAACCTTGATGGGCGGATTAGAACTCCCAGGGAAAAATAATTAGCGGATCAGGCTTTATGTCGCCTGACCCGCTGTCCCCCGTTTCCCCTGCTTTTCGATGAGTTGCTTGTTTTTTTCCAGCAGACTCTTCACCTTGCTTCCTTGAATAATACAGATTTCATCGACTTGAAGTCAAGCCTTATTTTGCCAAATTATGCATATATATCAACAACTTAGAGTCACCACCCCTTGTAGCCTCTAATGAATTGCATACAAAATGTTGATTTTATTACTAAGATTTACCTGGCTGATATCAAAATTGCACCGGCACTGGACATTTCTTCAATCTCCTTGTCGCTGAACCCAAGCAGAGGCAGGATCTGTGCGCAGTCTTCGCCAACCCGTGGTATATGTGTGCTATTGTCATCGGGCTGCGGATCAATCGGCGTATCGATCATCACGTCGCGTCTTGCGCCCTCCGCTAATATTTCGCGTATCATATTTCTCTCGATAAATATTGGATTGTCGATAACTTCATCATGATTCAAAACCGGTTCCACGCATGCGTCAACGTCCTTAAAAGCCTCTATCCACTCGTTTTGGGTTTTTGATTTGAATGTATTTGTAACCATCCTAAAAAATGGATTGTCGTCTTTTGCGTTGGTATAAGCTTCTCCCAACATCGCCGGCAATTCCAAAACGCGGCACGTTTCCAGCCAGAATTGGGGTTCTATTGCGCCAACGGCCATGAAGCGGCCATCCCTGGTTTCATAATAGTTATAACAAATCAATTCCCCGCAAAGCATTCGCTCAGGCTGAACCGAAAGGTGTTTTACGGCTTGCGTGTCAGTTGCCACAAAAGACATCAGTGATAAAACACTGTCGGTCATGGATAAATCAATGAAAGAGCCGACTCCTTTCGAGTGGCGCTTTTGCTGCGCCGCCAGTATCGCGATAACGGAAAACAGGCCCGCGCTCATATCGGCAATCTGCAGGTCAGGGATGACCGGTCGACCGCTTCTATCTGTAATCGCCGCAGAAATTCCGGCGAGAGCCAGACAGTTTATGTCGTGCGCGGCTCTTTTCGCGTAGGGACCTTTGTGCCCATATCCGGTCAGCGATAGATAAATCAGGCTTGGGTTGATTTTGGCCAATTCGGTATAGCCAAGTCCCAGGCGCTCCATGACGCCGCTACGAAAACCCTCAATAATAATATCGTAACTTTTGATCAGGCGCTTGACAATCTCGCGTCCATATTCGGATTTTAGATTGACGCCCAGGGATTTTTTATTTCGATTAAAAGCGACAAACATCGTACCGACGCCGGCAATCTGTGGAGGCAGTTGCCTGGCATAGTCGCCGCCATCGATCGCTTCCACTTTGATAACGTCCGCACCTAAATCAGCCAGTATTTGCGTCGCATATGGTCCGGGTATCAATCTTGTGAAATCAAGAATTTTCATGCCTCTGAGATAATCACGCATATTTTCCCTCAAATGGCGCTTATGTGTTTCAATTCCTATGGTTTTAAAATCAGCTTCCGTCTATCGTTTGAAAGCGTAAGTCCGTGGTCCACAAAATGAGGCAGCCTTGAAAAATCCTTTTATAAGTGCTTTTGCTTCGATAGTTCTTTTTTTGGTCCTTTGTTTTTTTGTGGGTCTGTCGATGCCTCACTTATTCGCCGAAGACGATAACTTCACGGACCTTCCTTTTCAAGCCGCAAAGGACCTTGAAGTTCAACTTCCACCCTTATGGCAAAGCAATTCACCCAATCAAGGCAAAGTCCGGGATCTACTGGCCGTAGGCAACACCCTTTTTGCAACAGGACGCGGCATCGGAATTTACTCACTTGGCGCGGATGATATCTGGCGACCTTTCAACACCGGGTTGGGTGAAGATTCCGATATCACGGCGATGTCGTTCGCCGGGCGTAAGCTGCTCATCGGTTCTGGCAGCGGTCATATTTACACATTGAGAAAGAGCGGATGGAGGCTTATCAATCCCTCGAAAAGCCATACAGAAATTCAATGGATTTTTCAGAACCATCACGAAATATTTTACGCCGACAAAATCAATATGGGTATTTTGGGCGAAAATGCCGCAAGTCGCTTGATTCCCCTTGCAGATTTTACAAACTCCGCCATCTCATTTTTGCACCAGGAAACAACATTTGCTACAGCGACTGGCCGGTTTTCAATTTCCATATGGCTTAGTCGCCACGGCAGCGCCTCTATTCTCAGGCGAAACCTCGATGCGCCCCAAGGTTCTTCCTATTTTTTTGCACACAAAGCTGAATCCTACGCCTTACTGCGTGCTCCGATTTCGGGAAATGGGATCTCGATTGACGGCGCGCCCGCCCTGCCTGACGAAATGATGAGCCACAATGTCCGAGACATTATCATTTTTCCGGCTACCAAAGCCGACGCGCTGCCCCTGATTCTCGCCGCGATCGACGGCTATGGAATCGTGCAACTTTCCGTCGATGAAAATGGAGTCGCCACAGTGTCCCAGGTCTGGCATCAAGGATTGCCCATTGAAGCTGTCACCTCCCTGGCCCTTATTAAAGACGCCATTTTTGCCGGGACCGATGGCAAAGGCGTTTATCGCAAACGCCCACAAGAGCATCGTTTTCAACCGGTGAACTCTGGATTGCTGTATATTCCGTAATAGCCGCAGTTTTTATTAAAAAAAGAGTATGAAAAGGATAAAATATTTCCCTTGCGTGACTCACTTTCGGCTTCTAAAATGAAGTCGGTAAACGGGAACCTACAATTTGGAGATTCCAATGCCTAGCTCAATCCGAATCATTGTCATTGCGATGTCCCTTCTCGCGTTGCTTATGGGCGCGAATTCCGGCTGCACATGCAATAATGACGAGGATCAGTCACTGGGAACCGGCGACGGCGATTTGGGCGCTTTGGATGATGATACGGAAGACGATCCACCTTTGTTTGATGATGATATTGACGATGACGCCGATGACGACGATGACGACGAAGATGACGATTCCGCCGATGACGACGACACTGGCGATATTCCATACGTGCAGACCTACGATTTTCTGATCAGCCCCGAAGACATGCAGGGCGTTGCCGAGGATGATATAATGTCTATTCCAGACGATCAGGCTGGCGTACCCGGAGAAAAATTTCAATATGTCGGAGAACTCTGCGGAAGCATCACAGGTTGCGAAGACAATACGGATGATGTGGCGTGGTCCACATCCGACGAAGAACTTGCTGTCATCGATGAAGACGGCCAGGTGACCTTATTGGATTATGGCATGGTCAAAATCATCGGCGTTGTGACTCTCCTTGATGCGGAGCAGATGGAATTCACTCTTCAGGACACGGCTGTGATCTACATTCAGCCGGATATCCTCGCCCTGGATCGCGGGGGAAGAATTGGCGCCATAGATTATTCCAACAGCGAAGTTGACCTGAGCACTGTCTTGGGCACACTTCCGAATCCGTCCGAAGACTTTATTGTCGCCGGCCATCACGCCTATGTCATCGGCCTCAACGTGGACGAACATGGGGTTCTTTTCACGACATCGATTGCCGCCGATGATAATGTGGACGATGATACTGATGATGACGTGGACGATGACGCTGATTCTGACAGGGCACCTGTCAACGTAATTCTAAGTTCTAATTTCCCGGTTAATCCTCAAGTATTGGACCAAAACGAAACGTTCCTCACAATATCGTCTCTTGATTCTGAACTCATATATTTCTTTGGAATGCTTTCCAAAAGCGTTAGCGGCACTATGAGGATGCCCTACGACTCAACACCTTTCGGCCTGACCTCTTCCGACATCGATGGCGGCGCCACATTTATCACACTACCATTTGAAGATAATGGGACATACGGTCAGGGCTTAATTGAAATCAGAAACTCCAACAACCTTTTCGTCTGGTACGTGGAAACATCGACCAATCCAAGATATTTTGTTCCGTTGTTAGTGGACGAAGAAATGAAACTCTATGCTATCTGTGGCGGCGACCAGGATACAAGCTACGGTGTGATTGATGTATTCACGCAGATTTACGAAGGTTCTGACACAAGCATTGAAGTCGGCGGTTATCCAGAGGCCTTCACAAGCTGCCATGGAAAACTCTTCGTTGGCGATAAAATGAAACCCAAAGTTTACGTTATTGATGCGGCCACAGACATGCTTGTAACCTTCGATACGGGCGAGGATTACCTGATGCTTCCGTACGGAACTGGGGTTCGGGACATGTATTATGATCAGTCGAGAGATTTGATCTACATCGCCGCCGCCGACAGTTACGTCATAATTCTGGACCCAAACGAAAACGAATTTCTGTCCACTTATACATTGTCTGGATACGATCTGGTCGGCGTAACAAGCTGGTAAGCGCGTTGATTTCTAGTCCACAAAATACGAGCCGCAACTTCCGGGTGTTTCCCACACATTGACCCGATAAATGCGTAAGCGGTCATCGTTGAGCGTTTTTGAAAGCGCATCAAAAAAATATTTTGCAATGTTTTCAGTGGTGGGATTAATCTCGTCGAAGGGAGATATTTCGTTCAAATACTTGTGATCCAGTTTTCCCATCAACCCACTGAGCGCCTCCTTAATATCCTTAAAATCCAAGGCGATCCCTATGTCATTGAGCTTCTCGGCACGCACGACGACTTCAACGGACCAATTGTGCCCGTGCAAAGCCTCGCATTCGCCTTTGTAACCGCGAAGATTGTGGGCGGATGAAAAATGCTTTTGGACCATAACCTCAAACATGGCAACTCCTTTTCGTCTCAATTGACATCACGACCCTTAAAAGAAAAACGGCGCTCAGGCAAGCCCCGAGCGCACTTCGTCAATGAAAACCGGCAAAATTGTCAGGCAGACAGCCCTTTTTTCAAAGTTCCGATTCTCCTGGAGAGTTGATCGATACGCTTTGACAATTTGTCGATTTCATCTTTCGTCGGTACGCTGATCTGGTGCAGTGTCCAGCGAGAACCATCGTCAATCATATGTTCAAATTCCACTCGTCGCTTCTCAAAACGTTTGCTGAGTTTCGACATAATTTTTTCCGCGTCAATAGGAGCGATTTTGCCGTCGTCCACGAAACGCTTTATGAAACTTGAGACGTCTTTTTCGACTTTTTGGAGGTTTGAGCGAGAGTCATCCCAAACTTTCCGGGCATACTCCGAAACGTTTTCCTGCATTTTGTTAATGTTTTCCTGCATAACCTGATCCTCTTATCCGGTTGTCTTGCCGGCTTTGGTTTTTGTCTTTTTTACAGCCTTTTTGGGCGTTTTTTTGGCAACACTTTTTTTAATGACGGTCTTTGCCGGGGACGCCTTTTTCCCCTGAGGCGCCTTCGTGATTTTTGATACTTCCCTGCTGAGTCGATCCACTTTTTTCGCCAACTTGCTCAATTCGCTACGCGTCGGAAGATTCAAGGTGTTTAAGGTCTTGGCCAAACCCTCATCCATGGATTTCTCGATACTGCTGCGAAGTTCCTTGATTTTGGAGACCATTTCGTCCAATCGGTTTTTCAACTCATCTTTTGAAAGTTTCTGTTTCCCGATTTTATCCAGAACCTCTTTCAGTTCCTTTTCAACATTGCTTAGCGGCTCCGTTGCGCTCTTGATGTTGTCCTTAATGAAGTCCTGAAAACTTTTCAATACGTCCTTGGCCATGTTTAATCCTCCTTAAATTCTTTGCCCGTGAAGTTGATTTGCTTCCTTCCACAATCGTAGAATAACGCACCGCGTCATGGTTGTCAAGAAATAAATAATGCACCGCGTCATTTTTGCGAAATTCCAAGGCTCTCCTCTCCATTTGGCATTTATCCCATATTTTTAGGAGAAGATTGGTCGATTTAAAATAGTTGGCGAAGGATTTAGATGATGGGAAATTCGTCTTCCCATTTTCTTTCCATCCGACCCAACTCCGTTAGTTGGGGAAGAAGTTTTTCAAGGATATCAAAGCGTAGCATCGAAACTGCGTCGCATTTCGCTTTACTGAGATCTGTGTGCGTTTCCAGAAACAGCGCATCGGCTCCAGCAGCAACTGCGGCTTTTGCCAAAGCGGGAACGAACTGAGGTTCGCCGCCCTTAGGATCGTCTGAAGATACGCCATAAATTCTAATGATATGCGTCGCATCATATACAACCGGACATCCAACCAGCTCACGCATAATTGGAATACAACGCAAATCCGAAACCAGTCGGTTGTAACCAAAACAAGTGCCCCTCTCGGTAAGAAGCACCTGATTGTTGCCGGCTTGACGCAACTTCCCAACGGCGGAACTCATGGCTTCGGGCGCAAGAAACTGTCCCTTTTTCACGTTCACTGGTTTTCCGGTTTTGCCTGCGGGAATAATCAGGGAAGTTTGCTGGCAGAGATAAGCCGGGATTTGAAGGAGGTCCAAAACTTCGGCGGCTGCGGTAATCTGGTCTGTTCGGTGGATATCTGAAGTCACCGGAACCTCGAAATGCTCCTTAACCTTTTGAAGAATTCTCAATCCCTCATCCATATCCGGTCCGCTATATCCCAAAGCACTGCCTCGGTTGTCTTTTTCAAAACTGGCCTTGAAAATCCAGGGGATATCCAAACGCGTCGTGAGTTCCTTCAATCTTTCCGCGATTTCCATCACGATCTGTTCACTTTCAATCACGCAGGGACCTGCGATTAAGGCCAAGGGATTTCCTTTGCCAATAGAAATATTTCCCACGTTCACGCAGTTCATTTTTCCTCCAATTCAAGAGCCTGTGCAGGGAGCATGTTGAGGATATCTCCTTCCAACACGTAGCGAAGACAACACCGCGCGCAGTCAAAGCCGCCGTGTTCTTCCAGTCGATCCTCAAGCGCCCCTTCGCAAACGGGGCATTTCAGAATTTGGATCAATTCTCCGGGTTTCATGATTCGTCCGGTTCCTTAATGTCAATTACATTATAAGCGGATTCGATTTTTTAATAACAGCAATAATATCCGTCGTGTTGTGATTTTTCGAATCTCCGGTTATTGCCACTCTCCCGCCGTATTGACGCACGTCGTCTACTTCCGGAACATTTTCCATGGTATAATCCGTGCCCTTGGCGTGCACATGAGGTTTTAGCTCCAAAAGAAGTTTCGACACCTTTAAATCGTCGAAACTGGTCACGTAATCCACACCTTCCACAGACGAGATAATATCCATCCTGTCTTCCAGGCAAAGCACCGGGCGCCCCTCGCCTTTCAACTGCCGGACGGAATGATCAGAGTTTAAGGCGACAACCAGAATGTCTCCCTCATTCGCCGCGCCACGAAGATAGCGCAAATGCCCCACGTGAAGAAGGTCGAAGGCGCCGTTAGCCAGCACAATAATTTTTCCCGCGGCCTTATGACGCGCAACGACTTTATTCAACTCGGAATGCGTTAGGATTAGCGCCATGTCACACACCGGCTGTTTGCACAAAGGTTGAGGAGAGCATTAGAGCCAAGGGTTTTCCCTTCTTAGGGCGTCGATTATCTCTTGCCGTGAAACCGTGGCGGTTCCATTTTTCATAACAACAAGACCGCCGGCCACGTTCGCCAGAACCGTGGCTTCATACGCAGACGCCCCAACGCAACACGCCGCAGAAAACACAGCCATAACAGTGTCTCCGGCGCCGGTTACGTCGGAGATTTCGTCAGAGCCGAAAATAGGGATCATTTTCACTGAGTCGCCTTCGAAGAGCGCCATGCCCTTTTTCCCTCGCGTGATAAGAACTGTTTTTGACTCCGTCATCCTTATAATCTCACGACCGACCTCAATAAGGTCATCTTCATCACGCACGTCAATACCCGTAGCCTCCTGTGCTTCAGGTTCATTGGGCGTCACGGCAAAAGGTTTATTAAAACGGCCAAGGCGATATCGAGAATCAATCAAGACCTTCAGTGATGTTTGGTCTGAGATTTCATTTAACCGTTTGATGACTTCGTTTGTTATCACGCCGTAGTCGTAGTCGGACACCACGATGGCGTCGACATTGCCGGAAAGGGAGTCGAGCGAGTGAATCAGAGCATCCCGGGTTTCGCATTTCACCGGCGTTCTTGTACCGCGATCTATTCTGACGATCTGCTGAAATGTCGTGTGCAAACCGCTGCCCAAAATTCTCTGCTTTGTTGTTGTTGCTTCGGCTGCGTCGCACACGACGTGCGTCGTGTCGATATTCATTTCCTCAAAGCGCTTCAGTATCTGATGCCCCGCATCATCGTCGCCGACAACGCCGATCGGTATGGGCTTGGCGCCGAGCGCCCGGATATTGTTGATCCCATTGGCAGCGCCGCCAAGAAACATCTTTTCCTCCTGGTGTTCCAGAACCAGAACCGGGGCTTCTCGGCTGACGCGCTTTGTTTGTCCAAGCAAAAAGAAATCAGCGACAAAATCGCCAATAACGGCGATCTTCAGGGAGCTAAAGTCGCCAAGCAATCCTATCAGGCGCTCAGTATCGTGCATTATAATCCCAGATTTTTTAATACGTAATCCACAACATCCGTTAAATCCTCGGCGATCAGATCAGGCATCCGGTCCCAGCTTTCTTGAAACCATTGAAGCTCGCCTCGTCCATAGCCCGTCATGACGAGAATTCCTTTCCCGTTCATGGCGAAACCCAACTGCGCATCGGAGTATTTGTCTCCGACCATAAACGAGTTCCAAAGATCAAGATCAAGCTCTGCTGCGGCTTGGTCCACCATGCCCGTTTTCGGCTTTCTACAATCGCACTCGACATCAAACTCCGGCACATTTGATCCCTTCAAGTGAGGGCAATAATATATCGCGTCGAAATGAGCTCCCTTCAATTCATACTGCCTTGACAGTTCCGCGTTAACTTCATCGATCAGTGATTGGGGAAAATACCCTCGCGCTGCGCCGGCCTGATTGCTGACAATAACCACGGGGATGCCCGCATCGTTCAGGCGTCTGACGGCTTCAGGACCACCCGAAATCGCTTCGATCCGGCGAACGTGATTGACATAGCCCACTTCTCGGCTCAACGTCCCGTCGCGATCAAAAAACACCGCAGGTTGACTCACAATTTCTCCTTTATCAGATCGTCCACAATCTTGATATCGCTTTCTACAAGATGGGGGCGCACGACGCAAGCGACAATGCGGCCATCAAACTTTGACAATCGCTCCGGCAGCTTTACAAAATCTTTTTCCGTACACACGTGAAATGACGCCTTGGGCCACGAACTCATTTCCGATTCACGCCAGTTTTCATGGTCGCCCTTTTGGCTTGTGGCGACAATGCGATAACCTGCCCTTTTTAGCATCCCAAAGAAACTCTCCGGTTGCGCCGTTGCGGCGAAAGCATGAATGTCCGATCCCTGAAGCTCGCGGGCTTCAATCATTTTTCCGTCGCGCAGATCACGAAATCCTTCAACCTGATAATGCCAGTGGATGATCGATCCATCAAAGCCCACGCCGTAAGCAATGCCGTCAATGTCTTCACGCACGCCTAGACTATCATTGATGAAAATAAGGCTGGCTCTTTTGAGCGCCGACAGCGGTTCTCGTAAAGGACCTAAAGGCAGAGTCTGGTGATTTCCAAAGCCCGCGTCGCCGCTTATGCAAAGAAAATTTAACTGTCTTCTTAAGCGCAAATGTTGAAATGCGTCGTCGCAGACCGCCACGTCAGCGTCGGTTTTACTTCCTGCGTAGTCGATGGCTTCAGGTCTTTTTGCCCCTATAATCACCGGAACGCCGACGAGGGATTTCGCCATCATAACCGGTTCGTCGCCAGCCTTTTGGGCGCTGAGCAATGTTTTGGTCCCGTCTGAAACCAAAGCAATTCGCCCCTCATATTCCCCCTTATAACCGCGAGAAATGATGACCGGTTTTCGCCCGGCGGCGCGCAGTCTTTCGGCAACAAACATTGTGATGGGAGTTTTCCCCGCGCCGCCGACTGTCAGGTTGCCGATGGAAATAGCGGGAAGACAAGGCTCGACAGATTTTAAAAGGCCACAGCTGTATGCCCATCCCCGTAAACACATGAAGCACCCATACAGAAGGGAAAGGAAATAAACAGGCAACCACAGGGCTATTAAACACCGCGAAAGAGGGGGGCGGTAAAAAAAGCGGACTACGTGCTGCGTAACCTTCAACATGCCCCTGCCGATCGTTGGGTCTTCCGGGCGTTGCCCCAACCCCCTGTTATTATCTGAATGGCGCTACGAATAACCTGCATGGCATGCCGACCCGCCAGTGCAAAGTGAATTGCATGGATCTGAGTTATTCGGGATTTCTGAATATGAAGAAAAGCGATTTCATCACGCTGACATTTTCCGGCGCCATCAATTGCTCCAATTCGCCGTCATCAAGGTAAATACCCTGACAATTGGAACATTTGTCGATTTTCACACCCTTAAAATCGATTTCGATAAGTTCCATGCCGCACTTCGGACAGTGCATATAATGCTTTTCTTTCAACTCGGCGCGTGTTTTGCTCTCCATCGCCAACTGCTGCTTGTGGAAGATTTTCTTTCGCTTCTCAAATTCCTGACGGGCGAAATATTCTTCTTCTTTTGAAACATTCTTCATATTTGTCGTCACGCTTCCGACTCCTTCGGTTGATGGTCAGCCAAATATCTAAGCTATGCGAATTATAGCAACTTCGCACAATCAATCAATCCAGGCTCCGATTGAAACTGTGTCATCTAGCGCCACCAGTTCTTTGAAATCGGTTTTGCATCGCGAAATTTATAAACTACGAACTCGTCCATTTCCCGGTCTTTGTCGAAATTGGCTGAAATAATTCTTTCAATATCACCCAAGCGATCTTGCGGTATCATGCCAGGCCTGAAAACGAGATAGGCAAAACCCGCCTCCGCCAATTTCCGAACTCCCTCAACCGGATCGCCTGGAGCGATGGCTTCATCGGCCAAGATGCCATGAATGTATCGATAAAATGAGTTGCCGCGAACCGTCCGCGACATGCCTTCAAGGCTATAAGGGATCGGACGATTATGTATGGTTTGCCAATAAAATATCTCGCCCGGAAAAAGCCCCGTTCCGGCTTTTAGATCAGGAAAATCCAAGACCGCGAAATCGCCGGGAATATCCTTTAGATATTGAGCCGCTGTTATATTTGGTTTTGGCGATGTTGGAATCGGCCACGGGGCGGGACTGAGGATGGCCACTTCCATGACGATCAACACCGGCAATGCGAAGGTGAATTTCGCCGCCTTGTTGCCATAAGCGTCAAGAATCCATTGAACGCCGAAGCCGGCGCCGACCGAAAGGAAAAACATGACCATTATCGCAAATCGATCCACGGAGTGAATCGTCACATTGAATAAGGGGAAGGCATAATACATCGCAATGTACACAGGATTGTACATGGCCAAACCCGTGCGCGCATGCCCGGAGTGAATAAGAGGACCGAGAGAAAAAAGAAAAAACGCGCAGGCTCCCACGGCGTAGGGCCAGGAGCGTTTCCAGTTTTTCAAAAAGCCAATAAAGGCCAGCGTCAGGGCAAGGTAACCCGCATAGGAGACGTATAGAAGTTTATCGACAAATTCATCAGTGCGCAGTCCGTAAGGCCCTGGCAGAAAATAATCAATCCAGGCGAAGCTGGTCAGCGCCGGTTCGTTCCACGGTGCCGGTCCGGTAGGGAAAAGCGACATCGGTCGCGCATAAACAACCTCATCGCCATGCACCGCGCTTCTCACTAATAGAAACAAGGGCACAGCGCTCAATCCGGCCACCGCCATAAAAGCCAGGGCTCTTTTGAGCATCGCCCTATCCACTGGAAATAATGGCGCGCTTTTTTTTCTGGCGCTGCGCCATGCGAGCGCCGCGATTCCGATGACGATTCCGAATGTATAAAGCCCGAGATATATTCCGTAACTCCAACACGCGAAACCGGCCAGGACGATCAAGAGCCCGGAAAGAAGTGCGGCGGCAAAGGAGCCACGATACGCTTTGCGAAAAACGAGGGCATATAAGGGTATGAAGAAGATAACCTGCGTCTCGGCGACGCCTGATGCGATGGGAAAAGAAAGCATATACGGAGAAAATGCGTAGATCACCGCAGATGTCAGCGCGCCGCGCATACCGACGCCCAGATCCCGGACAAGCAGCAACATGGCCAATGCGGCGAGGAAGACATTGAACAATACGATGGTGTTGAAAGCGGCAATCGGCTTTAGAAAAGTCCGTAACGGCAAAGTGAGTATCGCATTGAAAAAGTCAAGGCACCAAAAGGACCCTCCATCCGGAAAATTCATTCGGTCGGACATGACTGGAAAGCGATGGTGATTAGTGAGGTTGTCAACAACCCACCACTGTCCCCAAACATGCTTATAGGCGTCCGCGTCCTGATGCCCAAGTATTTCCTGAGATGGATGCCTAAGGCTGGGAGCAAAAAACACCGCCATGAGGATCAGGACAAACAGCATCACGAAAATCAGGCGCCGACCGGAAAATGTCACGGTGAAACCCTGGGGCCGCTTAACTCCATTTCATCAAGCGTTTGAAGCAGATTGTCGGCCATAACTTTGTATCCTTTGGCCGTGCAGTGACCATCTCTCCGAAAAATCTCGCCACGCTGATGGTTGCGCATGATCTCCTTAAAAACCGGCGTATGATCCACGAAGACGATCCCGCGACGTCGGGCAAAATCCGCGAGTCTATTTCGGTAAAAGGTATCAGGATAACTCATTAATATTATGGGTATTTCCCTTTCCTCCATAATATCCGCCATGTCGTCCAAATCCTCAATGAGGTTGAGGGCCGCCCTGCCCTCGTCGCTCTTGGCCAGAATATTTTTTGTCCAGCGACCAAGCAATTGCCAATCGGCGCTGCGAGGCCCAATCGACGCCGTCACGGTTTCCTGAAAATCCCGATCGGGATTTTCAGGCCTTTCAACCCAGGCTCTGGCTATTCGGGCATAATGACCCGGATGGCGATGGCTGTAGTCCAGTGATAACTCGAAAGCTTCGACGGCTTTTTGTCCCTCCCCCGCAGCCAATAGAATTTCGCCTTTTGTCCATTGAATTTCTGCGTTCCACGGCTCTAGCGCTTCGGCTGCCAACAATTGAAATAGGGCGTCGTCGGGTCTTCCCATTTTCAGATAGGTCATGGCCAGGCCATGCGGAACGGGGAGAAAATACGGTTCGATCCTTCTCGATTCTTCAAAGAATCGGATCGCTCCCTCATAGTCGCCTGCATCCATTCGATAGTAAGCCATTCCGGCATATAGCCATGAGGAGTCCAGGTCGAATCGCGCCTTGCGAAAACCCATGACCAATTCGTTGCGGTACAGATAAATATATCCAATCCCCATTGTGGCCAGCAGATTGTCCGGGGCTAATTTCAAAGCAGTGTGCAAGTATTCTTCGGCCAAAGCGGTTCGCGATTTAGTGATGAGAAAAAGACCGTAAGCGATGTATTGCTGCGCGGGATCGCCATCCGCTGGTTCAGCAATTTCGCCTTGTCCCATGGCGTAAGGCTCAAAAATCTTTTTGACTTTCGCAAATTCCTCGCGATTTTCCAGCACGCCCGCAATTTCCTTTGCTTCCAGCGCCGGGACATTCGGATCAATGCGGCTGTTGGGATCGACGTTGAGGTTGATCCAGATGATGCGTGCAAACTGGTAAATTTTTAATGAACCGAACATTTTTTTTAAAAACGCTCTTGCGCCTTTTTTATTAGCGTCGGCGTGCTTGCGAAACCTGTTATTATATCCTGCCAATAACAGCACTACATCTGGATTCCAACGATCTAGATAGTCCGGCAGCGCCGCCAACAGAGAAGTGGAATCCATGTAGGGATGTCCCAAATTAACCACGCGAACGCCTTCGGGATGAACTTGGGAAATCATACGCTGCAAATGCGCCGGGTAAGACTCGCCTGCTCCCGCCCCGATGCCGTAAGTGAAGGAATCTCCCAGACACAAGATGACGCGATCCCGGTCCGCCGGGAGATTTCCCCGCGTAGTTTTTAAGGCGATCAATCCATGAAGTCTCAGGGCGATTTCAACGAATGATAAGAATAGGCAAAAAACTACGCCGACGTAGAGAAGTTTTCGCCACGCTGGTATTCGTTTTTTGATTGTCGCATCGCCCGGCATAATGCCCGTTACAATAGCAACATCGCGTCGCCATAGCTATAGAAGCGATACTTTTCCCTGATCGCCTCTTCGTAAATAGCAAAGGTCTTTTCTTTTCCAATCAAAGCACTCACGAGCATAAGTAGCGTCGAGCGGGGAAGATGAAAATTGGTCATCAGCGCATCGACAACCTGGAATGTAGAACCGGGTTTGATAAAAAGACGTGTCTCGGATAGGCCAGGGACGACGCGCCCTTCGCTCCATGCCGATTCCAGGGTCCGGCAAACGGTGGTCCCAACCGCCAGCAGGAGGCGTTTATTCCGTTTGGCCGCATTCACAACGCCAGCCGCCTCAGGGGAAACTTCAATTCGCTCTTTGTGCATGACGTGCTTCTCCAAGTCCTCTTCCCGAACAGGATAGAAGGTTCCCATTCCCACATGAAGCGTCACGAAAGCACGCCCTATCCCTTTGTTTTCAATTCTTTTGATGAGATCATCGCTAAAATGCAGCCCGGCGGTCGGCGCGGCGACGGCGCCTTCCTTTTGCGCGTAAACCGTTTGATATCGATCCTTATCAAGCTCACGCAATCGCCCGGAATCATCTCGATTTCGTCGTATATAAGGCGGCAGAGGCATGACTCCTGCGTTTTCGACTTCTTTTTCGATGTCTCCATCCGCCTCAAAACGCAATACCATAAGGCCGTCGGCGTCTTTTGATTCCACGACGGCTCGAAGTCTGTCGCCAAGATTAACAAATTCTCCGGCCTTAAATCCACGCCTCGATTTTCCGATGGCCTGATAACGGACATCATCTGCCGGTAATTTGTCGAGTAGAAGAAACTCGGCAGCGCCCCCGGTCGGTTTCCGTCCGTATAATCTGGCAGGAATGACCTTCGTGTCGTTGAACACCATGAGCGTATTTGGCGGCAGAATTTCCGGCAACTCTTCGACGCGTCTGTGCTCAACGCGATCCTCAGTTCGGCGATAAACGAGCAAGCGCGCGCCTTCGCGCCTCGGGCTAGGCCGCTGCGCGATCAGTTCGCTCGGAAGATGATAATCAAAATCAGACGATTTCATGCGTCGTTAGTAAATCAGTACCCTGTTTCCATCACTCTGACGCTTTGCTGACCATTTTGAAAAGGTCGATGGGAATCGGGAAGAGTGTTGTGGAGTTGTTTTCCGTGGCAATCTCCGCCAGGGTCTGTAAATAGCGCAGTTGAATCGCCGCCGGATGTCTGCCGATGACGTCTGCGGCCTGTGCGAGCTTTTCAGCAGCCTGGAACTCGCCCTCGGCGGCAATGATCTTGGCGCGACGTTCGCGCTCGGCTTCCGCCTGCTTGGCCATGGCTCGCTGCATCGTGGCTGGAAGATCGATGTGTTTCACTTCCACAGCCGTAACCTTGATGACCCAGTGATCAGTTTCCTCGTCAAGGATGGTCTGAAGGCGTTCATTAATTTTCTCCCGCTCGGAGAGCAGATCGTCCAACTCGACTTCGCCGAGCACGCTGCGCAGTGTTGTTTGAGCCAACTGGCTCGTCGCGTAGATGTAGTTTTCAACCTCCAACACCGCCTTCGTGGGGTCCATGACCCTAAAATAGAAAACGGCGTTGACTTTAACGGTTACGTTGTCGCGCGTGATGACGTCCTGCGGCGGAATATCCATTGTAATAATTCGTGTACTGATACGCACCATTCTGTCAATGGCGGGAATGATCCACTTCAACCCCGGTCCTTTTAGAGGACCAAGACGACCCAGCCGAAAGATAACGCCCCGCTCATATTCATTGAGAACCCGAAGGCCCGCCAGGATGAACATGAAACCCAAAACGATAAGAATTCCAAATCCGCCTAAAAACTGCATTTTATGCCTCCCCCGTGAATTTTCCTAAAGTGAATCAGCAACGCACTATAGCATTTAATCCACCGGTTCAACAGTGACGGTGGTTTGCTCGATTTTTATTATGCGAACCTTTTGACCCTTGCTTATCTGGCTGTCCGAAACGGCGCTCCATCGAACGCCCTGCAACTTGATCTGCCCTGCCTGTCCAATGAATTCCGTTGCCGCCGTTCCGATTTCGCCGACCAGCGATTCCTGTCCTGTCTGCGGGCGTTTTCTTTGCACCCGAAAAACAACAAATGCGATCAGAGCCGCGAAAATAGCGAATCCCGCAGTGGTCGGAATAATCAATGCCCACGACACCGCAAAAGAAAAATCGGGTGATTCCATAACTTTCTCCGGAACGTCAAACATGAAAAGGGAACCCATTGCCAGGCAGACCGCTCCGCCTGCCGTCAGGGCGCCATAACTGGTGAATTTCACTTCGGCGACGAACATGACCATCGCCGCGACTATCAGAATAATGCCCACCAGATTGATGGGCAACACCTGCGTGCTCATAAGAAAGAGCAGAAAGCAGATCCCGCCAAGGGCTCCGGGGAATATCAAACCGGGATGTGAAAACTCAGCGTAAATCCCGAGGAAACCAATAACCATGAGGATGTAGGCAAGGTTTGGATCAGCCAGGCGCATAAGCAATCGGTGCTTGAGACCTGGCTCTTGCCTGACAATCTCTGCACCAGCGAGTTTTAAATTGACGACGCTTTTATCCGCCAATATAACTTCTCGCCCGTCCACCTTTTGCAAAAGGTCCTGCAGATCATCGGCGACAAAATCGATCACATTGACTTTTAATGCCTGCGTCGCCGTAACGGAAACACTGTCGCGAACCGCCTTGACCGCCCATTCCTTATTCCTTTTCCGTTGTTCGGCAATTCCCTCGATCCAGGCCGCCGTGTCATTAGTGATTTTCTTGTTCATCTCCTCGCCGATTTCCTCGCCGCCGCCCGCGACAGGATGCGCCGCACCGATATTTGTACCCGGCGCCATAACGGCGACGTGCGCAGCCATGGTGATCATCACACCAGCACTCCCCGCACGAGCGCCTGGAGGAGTTACGTAAACAATGACGGGAATCTGTGAGTTAAGAAAAGCCTGCACGATATCGCGAGTGGATTCCACCAGACCGCCGGGCGTGTCCAGTTCGATCAACAAAGCGTCGAATTCTGAATTTTGCGCTCGGTTAAGAGAGGTGATGAAAAAATCAGCACTTCCGGGATTGACCGTAGAATCAAGTTTGATGAGAAGAATCCTGGAAGGTTTCTCTACCATTTCAGCATTCTGGTCGCTGCCGAGTACCTGCGCCATCGCAAAAACCGGCCCGAAGACCACAAGCACCGCATAAAAAATCAGTCTGATTTTTAAAGCTTTCATTTTTTCCTCGTTTCCGGAAGCCTCCAGCCCAGTTTCGCCATAACAGCTTGAAGATCCTCCCAAACCTCTTTTTTATGCCCAGGGCTTCGTAAAAGAAACGCTGGATGAAAAGTCGGAATTAGCGGTATCCCGGCGAAATCATGAAAGCGTCCCCGCATCTTGAAAATCCCGATCTTGGTATTCAAAAGAGACTTCGTGGACGGATTCCCGAGCGTACATATAACTTTGGGTTTAATGGCTTCGATTTGGGCCAATAAAAACGGTTTGCAGGCTTTAACTTCATCCATTTCCGGATCGCGATTCCCGGGCGGTCGGCATTTGATAATGTTGGCTATATAGACATCTTTACGGGTTACGCCCATCGCCTCAATCATTTTTGTCAGAAGCTTGCCGGCCCGTCCCACAAAAGGAATTCCCTGCGCGTCCTCGTCCGCGCCCGGTGCTTCGCCGACGAACATCAACTCCGCGCCAGGATTGCCGTCGCCGAAAACGATTTTATTGCGCGTCGAGTGCAATTTGCATCGGGTGCAATCGCCAAGCGTCGTACGAATTTCCTCCAGAGCACCGCCGAGTGAGTTGAGCGAAGCGCCAAATATCTCCTGAGATGAAAGACTTGCTGTATCCTGATTGCGTGTTTCAAGAGTAGGTCTCGGCATTTTATTGTCCACTACTTTGCGGGCGGCATCCAGAGCCTCGGTTGATAAATCCACCATTCGACGATACTTTTTTGCGTGCTCCAACGAGTTTGCAGCATCGTCCAGAACATCCTGAATTTTTTCCTTATTTGATTTGGATGATTTCATTAAAGACCCTTCGCGCTGGCAATGAGACTCCCGCTACGCTTTCAGATTAAACACAATTTCCAAAATATTTCGCGCGATTTCAGTTTTCGGCATTTTTTGAAAGAAGGCCGCTTTCCCATCCTTGCCAATGACGGTCACCGCATTGTCATCAGAATCAAAACCGATATCACTTTCGGAAACGTCGTTATAGACAATAAAGTCAAGACCCTTCTTCTCAAGCTTCCTCTCGGCTGCTTCCCGTTCGGCGCCGACCTGCGCGGCAAAGCCGATCGTCAAACAAATGCCCTTTTTCGCGGACAAAGCGGCCAGGATATCCGGATTTTCCACGAGATTCAGGTTTTTCGGCATTGTTTTCTTATCCGCCTTGCCCGAACTGATTATTTCCGGACGGAAATCGGCAACCGCCGCGCACATAATCAAGGCATCGGCGCTGGAGAAATGTTTTTCAAGAGCCGTTTGCATCTCCTCCGCCGTTTCAACAGAAATAAACTGAACACCTGGCGGCGGCGTTAAGGCCGTTGGACCGCTAACCAAAGTTACATCGGCTCCGTAGTTGTAAGCGGCTTGGGCCAGCGCGTATCCCATCTTTCCACTGGAGCGGTTGCTGAGAAAACGCACCAAATCGATTTTTTCCCGGGTCGGACCTGCGCTGACAAGAATTTTCAAACCCTGCAGGGGATTTGGAGTCAGCGCACGCGTGATCGATGCGACGATCCTGGCAGGCTCTGGGAGACGCCCGGATCCGACACTTTTGCAAGCCAGTTCGCCGCTATCCGGCTCCATGACGATATAACCAATGTCTTTAAGCTTTTTTATATTGCCCTGCACAATAGGATTGTCCCACATCCTGTCATTCATGGCAGGGCAAAGCATGATCGGACAAGAGGCGGCGCAGATGGTTGTCGTCAACAAATCGTCGCAGATTCCTGCCGCGACTTTAGCCAGGCAATTCGCCGTGGCGGGAGCCACAACAATAAGCTCGGCCCTTTGCGCTAAAAAAATGTGCCCGACTTTGGATTCGCCCACACAGTTGAACAGATCGCTGTAAACGGGATTGGCGGACAAAGTCTGCATTGTCAGCGGCGTAATAAATTCCGCACCCGCTTTTGTCATGATGACATTGACTTTCGCGCCGTCCTTGACGAGCAGGCGCGTCAGTTCCGCAGCTTTATATGCTGCGATTCCGCCTGTGATGCCCAGCAGAACATTCCTGGCTTTGAGCATAAATTCTCCCGTTGATCGGTGAATGCCTATGGGTCGAGCACTATATCTCGTAAATGCGCCATTGGAAACGAAAACGATATTTTCTAGGAAAAGAAAGGGTTGTGCCTTTTCTCCCGCCCGATGGTTGTTTCACCAAGGTGCCCCGGCAACACAACCGTTTCATCGGGTAAAGTAAATAGTTTGTTCTGGATATCTTGAATAAGCGCATCATAGCTTCCACCGGGGAAATCCGTTCTGCCGATTGATCCGGCAAAAAGCGTATCTCCAACGATAACCAATTTTTCTTCATCAAATATTAACGCGATTCCGCAGGGGCTATGGCCATGCAGTTCCGCAATCCGGGCCTTGATCTCACCGATTTCGACAATATCGCCTTCCGTGACTAATTTATCCGCCGGAGGAGAATTCTCGGAGTTAATGCCAAACATTTTCGCCGCGTCGTCGACATGCGCCAAGCTCGATGCTTCGTCTGGATGCGTCAGAATATCCGCTCCTGTTGCTTCCTTGAGCCGCGCATTGCCTCCGACGTGGTCGAAATGCGCGTGCGTGTTGATGATCTGCCGACAAGTGAGCCCCTCTTTTTTCAGGAGCGCTAGAATCGCGTCCACATCCCCGCCGGGATCGACAACTGCCGCCTCCTTCGTTTTCTCATCTCCGACAATATAACAGTTCACGCCCAGGGGACCAACTTCAATTTTTTTCAAGATCATTGAATCTCCTTTATTTCGCCATAACCTTCAAGGTCTTTATCAATGCCCTTCGGGGCGGTCAAGAGCGATATTCACAATTTATGCTTTTGCAAACTTGACAGCATGTGAGTGCGTTTATACGATTGAGCGCGTTGAAATTTACGGATTCAACTCGAATCACTTGAACAGGAGCGGCGCTAGTGGAATCAGCTGACACAAAAGTTTGCCCTTTTTGCGCTGAAGTCATTAAATCGGAAGCCCTCAAATGCAAATTTTGCGGGTCCGATCTGACAACTGATACAAGCAAGACCATCTTCTCGCAGGGTGATCGCGTTCCATTGGACGCATCAGCGCCAACAAAATTAGACGCCGGCGTCATTCTCGGCGGCAAATACGAGATTGTCGGCATGATCGGCAAAGGCGGCATGGGCAGCGTTTACGAGGCCCGCGAAATCGACTTCGACGTTGATCGAATGGTGGCGGTCAAGGTATTACATCAGGATCTTTTCGCTGATGAGCGACTCGGCAAGCGCTTTGAGTCTGAAATTAAGATTGCCGCGCGACTGGACCATCCAAATATCGTCCCTATCTACAATATCGTCAGGGACGGTTCCCTTCTTTTCTTTGTCATGAAACACTTGGGGAACCAGACTCTCAAACAAATCATCCGTAGGACCGGGGGCCTCGATGAATCACGCCTGCGCTACATCGGCGCCCGCATCGCCGCAGCCCTGGCCTATCTACATGACCGAGGCACAATCCACAGGGATATCAAATCCAACAATATAATGATCGGTGCCGAAGACCATGCCACGCTGATGGATTTCGGCATATCCAAATCCGAAGACGGCACCATGCTCACGGCCAGCGGCGAGATTCTCGGCACCGCGCCATACATGAGTCCCGAACAATGGGACGGCCAACTCGATCACCGCTCGGATATCTTCAGTCTCGGCATAGTTCTTTACGAAATGGCCACCGGCGATGTGCCTTTCCGAAGCGAGCGCACAACGGAACTCATGCGTATGATCCTCTCCAAGCCGACGCCCCCAATAAAATTGAAGCGCATGGACCTTTCCGAAGACCTTTGCGCCACCATTGAGAGGTGCCTGGAAAAGCGCACCGATAATCGCTTTCAATCCATGGCCGATTTGAAATGCGCCCTTGAGGGTAAGACTCCTCTTCCAAGCGTCGAGGCCGATGAAGCCCTCACTATCGTGGCCGCCGCGGCGGAACCGAATACGGACACACTGGACCAAACTATGACCGCCGGTGGACAAGATATTTCCGGCAGGATTTCATCGGCTGAAGATTGTTTTTCCAGTGGAGATTTGGACGGCGCTATCGACGCGCTCAATACCGCACTCAAGGAATCGCCGAATAACGCGGAAGTTGAAATTATCCTTGAAAGATATCAGGAAAAACGCAACACGGAAAAGGAGGTCCTGAAGCTCGCACGCGGGCTGATTGAAGAAGGGAATTTTGAAGATGCCAAAAAGGCGCTTTCCGAATTCATGGAAATGTATGCCTCCAAAAAGGTCGGCGTCGAATTGATGCAATTGGAAAAGCACCGAACACCTAGCGTCGAGGAAATCTCTCCGCAATTAACAGCCTCGCAAACGAAAAAACGCGGTTTCTCCGCAACCAGTCCCTTTGTATTAGTCCCAGCCATCTTCATTATATTACTTATTCTCTTCGCCTTTATTTTCCCCATTGTCGCCCCCTACCCCGCGAGTCGCATCTTCGATAGCATGGGTGATTCCGCCTATAAAATTGGCTCCTATACTTCACCCCCGATCTTCAACGCCAACAGCCTTTACCTGAAGTCTCAAAAACTACTAAAGAATCCGAGCAATAAAACCAAGATTCAGAAAAAACGCGCCAAGATAGTGTCTTATTATCAAAAAAGAGGCACAGACGCCTTTAAGCAAGGTCAATATTCCAAAGCCCTTGCGAATTTCAAAAAGGCTAGAAAAATCAATCCAAACCTCTCGCAGCTCAACAAAGACTACAATGCCGCATTGGCAAAACAAAAATAGAAAAAATTATCAGATGGCATGGAATCCTGAAACACCGAAACTTACGGTCGATATAATCATTCTCATGCGCCAGGGCGGCGTCGTTCTCATCGAAAGGGAAAACCCCCCGCATGGCTATGCTCTTCCGGGCGGTTTCGTTGATGTCGGAGAAACTGTCGAGGCGGCGGCAGTGAGAGAAGCCAGGGAAGAAACGGGATTGGATGTCACCTTAATGCGGCAGTTTCACGTTTATTCCGATCCATCCCGCGACAAGAGGATGCACACCGTCTCGGTTGTCTTTGTCGCATCCGCAAGCGGCAATCCCGTTGGATCGTCAGACGCCAAAAAAGCGATTATCGCCAAACGGGACAAACTTCCGGAGTCATTGTGCTTCGATCACGCGCAAATACTGACTGATTTTTTTTCTTCTCGTTATTAACTAAGTCTATACATGGCATTTTTAAAACGCTATGTAGGACTTATGCCATTTTAGGGAGCCATAAAATGCCAAAAGGAAATGCCGCCGAAAGAAAACGCCAAAAGCGCCTGATGAAAAAACGCCAGAAGGATCAAATCCGGCAAAAATCTCGATCCACAACTGTTTCCAGTGAAAATTCCATACAGCATCAAATGCTGGGCGAATTTGGCAATGTGAGCAATTTTATCAAAAACATCCAGCATCTGGCAGGATTGTTCACGACCGAGGAGTCCCTCAAGGAAATTCGATTCGATTCGAAATCCCTATACGAAAAATTGGAATTGACAGATCCAACGACTAACGCCGCCATGATCGACATTTATTCCAACGACGACTTTACCTACTATTCGGAAAACTATGAAGAATTCTGGAAAGAGACGCGCGCCGCCATTCTGCCGGATTTTGTCACGGACGAATTGGCTGAAAACCTGGATAAAACGTTCAAAATCCTACTGCAAAAAAAGCGGGGATTCAAAAAAGATTATAGAGCTATTCTCGCCGGGAGCCTTTTGGCCAAATCTCATATTGTCGCATTGAAAGAATCTCCCGTTGAGGAAAATAATTTGTGGGAACTCATTTTCAACGCAACAATTAAAAGCAATAAAGTTGAGCTTCCCGAGCCCGTCGAGAAAACTGAAGCGGCCTCGGACAGCGACTCCGCGAATCCAGACGCGCCCGCCGCGACTGAACCCGAATCACCGGAAATACTGCCTGAAAACGATACGGAAACCGCACCGAAATCCGTCGATCCCGAACCGGCGAATGACGCAAACGGCGAAGAGGCTCCCCCGCCCTCCGACACGCAAGGCGAAAAATAATTCATGGCCGTTCACCGAAGTGAGTATCGCGTTCTCTTCGGCGATACCGACGGAATGGGAATCGTCTATAACGCCAATTATCTCAGAATATTTGAGATGGCGCGAACCGAGTGGTCCAGGAGTCTTCTAAGAAAACCAAAGGATATGGTTGACAACGACATGTATCTTGTTGTCGTTAATGCGCACATCAACTACCACTCGCCCGCCCGATACGACGATCTGCTCGCCATGGAATGCTGGATACCAAAAGCCAAAGTAAAACGGGCGTCTTTTCACTTTGCTTATCGCGTTACTCACAAGGATTCAGGCCAAATCGTGGCCACGGGTTATACCGTCCACGCCCTGACCACGAAAGAGGGAAAGCTTAAGCGCATGCCGAAAGATCTTCATGGCCAAGTCGCCTGCCTAGCCATCGACGAGATTCCTGACGTGCCAAGTGAGTAGAAACAATACTTCGTCTTTTTGAAAGTTTATTAACGCGGGACTTTATCCGAACCGTTGGTTTCAGAGGCTCCACCGTTTTCGGAATCACTTTCGGGTGTCGATGATTCACCCGTCACTTCAATAAATTCATCGTACCACGGTCGAGCCAGTTCCCACTTGTCCACGCCCTCGGGAGCCACCTTGATATCCAGAAGCGCCAGCGAGAGGTCGAGACCGCAGTTTTTCACAGTATCTTTGTCGATGCCGTAATATTTAAGAACCTGCAAAATTTCATCAGGCTTGCATCCATAACGCCGAGCTATTTCGCCCAGCCCCTGCATGCGGTAAGTTCCCTTCTCGGTAATCCCCAGGTAGAACGCGCAGAACAGTTCAAATTTGTCGGGACGTCCGTCATCATTGAAGCTCCGGCGAGGCGCGTTCAGTGCTTTTGGCATCCCATTGACGTTGCCATAGCCATCGTTGCCCCGATAGATTTTGGAATGTTCAGGTTGCTTGGATTGATCCGGCCTTGAGCCGCGCCTGCCCGCGCCGTCATTTCGGCGTCCGGAGGATTTTGCTTTAAAGGGAGTTTTCTCGTCGCGCTTGCGACCGCTAAAACGATTTCGATTGCCACGCTTTTTCGATTTGCTGAAATTACGCCCACGGCCTCGGTCGCTCTGGTTATTAGAGCTGCCTGAAGAGCGCCCGTCGTCACCCGTATTTGTCACGTATAATCTCCAAAATTTTAATTTTTCCCATTATTTGCTTTTTAGCGCACCATGCGCTTCGCCATTTTTAGAGGCGCTTCCTGAGAGTTTGGGCTAAGGACCGGGAACCGGCCCAATCATACCCCCGAGTGGAATCGAACCACCGCACACGGCTTCGGAGGCCGACGCTCTATCCACTGAGCTACGGGGGCTTACTCTCAGTTCGTTAACCTTTGAATGATCTTAATGGTCACGGGATTACTGCGGCCTCGGTGCGGAGGCTCCATGGATCCGACAAGCTAACAATACACTAAACACCGTTTGTTTTGAAGCGTTTTAAAAACCTTTTGCTAAGATTTTCCAAACTCTTTAAATCCCTGAAAGAGTTGGCCGCTTAAACACGATGGATGGTAGCGGGCTCGAACCGCCGGCCTCAGCCTTGCGAAGGCTGCGCTCTTCCAACTGAGCTAACCACCCGCCACAGCAACGAGGTTATTAGCAAACTCTTGAAAAGATGGCAAGGTTTCATTGGCGTTTATTTTTGCGGGAAAATCGTTTGACTTTTGCCAACGGCTTTCATAGATTGAGTCGCCTTTTTCGTTAAAGGCGTTTTCGGTTCATCCACCCAAGGATACAAAACACGAACTGCCGACCAAAAGGTCTTTGAAGATGAAAAAAATCAGTTCTTATCGTGATGCAGGAGTCGATATCGACGCCGGCAGTGATTTGGTGACAAGAATAAAACCTCGTTTGCGTGAAACCTACAGGCCGGGCGTGCTGACAGATATTGGTAGTTTCGCCGGTTTGTTTTCCCTCAATGCCACGCAGTACAAAAACCCGATTCTCGTTTCCGGCACCGATGGAGTCGGAACAAAGTTGAAGGTCGCCTTCATGGCGAAAAAGTACGACACCATCGGTCTCGACCTTGTGGCGATGTGCGTCAACGACATTATCACCTGCGGCGCCGAGCCGCTATTTTTTCTTGACACTTTCTCCTGCGGTCGTCTCAACGTGGATGTCGCCGAGAAAGTTATTGGAGGCATTGTTGACGGATGCGTGGAAGCCGGCTGTGCCCTCATCGGCGGCGAGACAGCGGAAATGCCGGACTTTTATCCGAATGACGAGTTCGACCTTGTCGGCTTCGCCGTCGGCGCTGTCGAAAAAGAACACCTGCTGGACGGCAGCAACATCTCCGAAGGAAACGCCGTCATCGGCGTAGGAAGTTCCGGCCTGCATTCCAACGGCTATTCCCTGGTTCGTAAAATTTTCTTTGACCAGATGGGACTGTCCGTAAACGACCAGATCGAAGGCCTTCCCCATTCTATCGGCGAAGAACTGCTTATCCCAACGAAAATATATGTAAAGACGGTTCAAAATCTGCTCAGAGATCTTCCGATAAACGGGATCGTCAACATTACCGGAGGCGGATTAATCGAAAACATTCCCCGGGTTTTTTCCAGCAGAACCAAGGTTCGTCTTTTTGAGGGTTCGTGGGATGTCCCGCCGATTTTCGACCTTATTGAAAATCACGGCCAAATTCCGAAACAAGAAATGTATCGAACTTTCAACTGCGGAGTCGGCATGGTCTTGATTTGTCCGCAGGCCGAAGCGGATAATGTTCTTGTCAGACTTTCCGGTCTTGATGAACGCGCCTGGATCATCGGCGAAATCGCCACCAAAAATGATCCAGAAGAACTATCTGTCGAGTTAATTTAAGTATGATAGGCAGGCTTTTCGACGTCACAGTTATCGGCTCGAACCTTTCCGGCCTGATTGCCGCCAGCCTTCTTGTGAAAAGAGGCTTCAACGTCCTCATTGCCGACGTCAAGAACAATCGGCATTGCGCCCCAGTCGGCGGTTATCGACTCGGCAGATTCCATAACCTGCTTTTCGGATTCGCCAAAGATCAAATATTTCCAACCATCTTTTCGGAACTTGGCATACCCTTCCTGGACAAAAAGCGCTTTACCCTGGCGGAGCCGGCATGCCAGGTCGTCATGCCGCTCAGGCGTATCGATGTCGTTCAGGATCGCGACGACTGGCTCAGTTCAATGAAATATGAATTTCCCGCAGAAGCCGATGCGATCAGATCTCTGTACAGCGTCATCGACAAGCATGGAACGGGGATTCGCGACTTTTTCTCCCATAACGCCATTTACCCGGTATCCTCTATCGCCGAAAAGATGGCCGCCAGAAAAGCTTTCAATCATTCCCAGGAAACTCTTCCCGATTCACTGAAGCGCAGTTTTGCAGACATTCTTCAAAGCGCAGCCCTGTCCGCCGAAGCCGAGGCCGTTATTGAATCCATGCTTCAATTTCTTTCCCCGACTTATCCCGATGCCGTCAATCTCGCTTTTGCCTCTCATTGGCTCAATACGACCAATTCCGGGATATACCATGTCGAAGGAGGCGCCAAATCACTGGAAGGCGTTTTCATGGAGCGAATCACTTCCTATCGAGGCACATACCATATTGCCGATGCTATTGAGGATGTGCATTTCGGCAAATTTGCCGAGATAAAATTCTCCGACCAAAAAGAAGCTGTCAAAACACGATTTGTTTTGGTCGCCGACGATATTCTAAGCTTCATGCAGGACTATGCCCCAAAACATTTCAAATCGCACATCAAAAGCAAAATTGAAATTGCCCCTTTCAGGAGTCACGATTTTGTCCTCTATTTGGGTGTTGACGAAGGCGTTGTGCCTGTTGGAATGGAAGTCAATGTTGTTCTCGTGACCGATCCGGCGGCAGAGTTAGTCGACGAAAACTGCATTTTCATCAACATCTCCAATCCCCTGGATGAAACCCTCGCGCCGCAGGGCAAACGCCTTGTCTCCGCCCGAGTGAAAGTCAAACCATCCGACAAGGCGCTCGGCGAACTGGAGGCGAAAAAACTTTGTGAAAGAATGATTCGCAACTTGAAGGATTTGATTCCATTCCTTGATGATTTTACGGACCTTGTTCCTCTTAAGGAAAGCTACCGGCTCTATCTGGAGGAGCGTAAGCGGGCCTGGGAATGGAACATCGATGACGAACGCCTTGGCGTCGGCTATTTAGGCTACCGAACACCGCACAAAAGCATTTTTTATTGCGGGCGAGCCATACTTCCCGGACTAGGTTTGGAAGGCGAGGCTATCGCTGCTCGAAACGCCGCCAACATCCTTTCGGACAAAATCGGAAAATAAGAGCTATTATTTAACTCTTTTAGGCCTGACTAGTCCAAACACCATCATCCCTGCCAGAAAAATTAACGCTGAAAATGAGAGAGTGTTGGCTGCCGCTGTCAATGGCGTTGTTTCAAAACTAACGGAAACGATGTGCCGACCCGGCGGAACTTGAAGCTCGACGCGTCCAAAAAGCTCCTCGGCTTTGCAGGCAACCGAAATCCGATCGACCTTTGCCAACCATCCCGGAAAATAAAACTGATTCAAATACACGCTTCCACTGGTATTCATATTTACCTCGGCGACGTATGCGTTTGCACCGGCGGAAACAGTGTTTTTCAGTATCCCGTTTTGAACGGAAAATGGATTTTTGGCCGGTCGCGCAGGTTTTTGGCCAACTGTCCTGGGAAGATAATCATCCCTGCTCACGCCGGTCTTTCCTTGCCTGACAACAAATCCCCGATTCAAAGTCGATGTAAATCGAACAATTGACGGGGAACTGTTCAATAGCTCAATTTGCTCATCGTATGAACCCATGTATATTTCGCCGCCTTCAAGGCCATAAACAGCGAACCGGGGCGACATATACGAAGCGTACGCCGCCAGCACGCATACAATGGCGACAATGGCCGGTTTCAACTTCCGCCTGCCATCACCCTTTATTTCTATCCAATCAATGGCGGAAGCAGCCCAAAGACTCGATCCCAGGCAAGCAATCGCCAAAAAACGCCAGGGGAATTGCACGAAGGACAGCAGAGGAATTGCATCCCATAAAATTTTTGAATTCGATGTTGTCATAAACAGGGCTGCGAGAAAAACTAAAAAAGCAGCGATAGATCCGAAAAGGCGCTTTTCCGCTTGCGCCATGTCATCCCTTGTGAAAAACCGCCAGGCTAAAGCGAGAAGCGCGAGAGCAATCCAGAACCAATGCGCGAGACCGACTTGCTGCGAAAAGAAATCTTCAGCAACGCCGACGCGGCTGCCGCCAAATCCCCAGTACGGCGCAAAGAGTTGTTTGAAATGGATGAAATGATCTTCATAACGGAAAAACTCCTCGGTCAGACTTTCCGTGGCCCAAACCAGTTTTTTGTCTATAAATGCCGGCAACCAGAAAAAGGCGGATAAAAGTAAGCCGAACGCAACGGAGCCAGCCCCGGCGGCAAGGCCCCACAATGATCTGAACCGGAAATACTCAAAAATAATCCAGCCTATCAAAAAGGGCATGAAGATCATGGCCGTAATATTGTGCGTCAAGGTCAATAGCGCCAAACCTGCCGCGCCCGCCGCAAAACGAATGAGGCTGGGTGTTTTCACGCAGCCCGCCGCGCCCCAAAGAGCCAGCGGCATCCAGGCAAAGGCCACGTGCTCGCCCAACGCATGGCGGACAAGCATATCCACCAAATGATAAGGCGCCATCAGATAAAAAAGGCCCGCGACAAAAGAGGCGTATCGCGAAAGGTAATCTCTGGCCAGAAGATACATAAAGACGCCCGATAAAGCCCAGGTTAAAACGAGCGTGAGTTTCATCGCGCCGACTATGGACAAACCGACAAGATGCCAGACTTCGGACAGGAAATATGGCAATGGGGCGTAGAAATGAAATATCGGCGAACCGAAACCGTAGTAATAATCAGGAACCCATCTGGGATAAAGGTCTCCCGCGCGAATTGCCGCATCGAAGACCAGCAGGCGCCATCCATCTATGGCGGATGAATGCCCGTATAACAGGAGCGGACGCCAGATGCCTGCCGACAGAGCCAACGCCGTAAAAAAAAGCAGTGTCGGCGCGAAGTATTTTGCGATTTTATTTTTCGTTTCCGGTTTCATCGTCAAAACACCGCAGGAGAATGTTTAGACCCAAACAAGGGGCGAAAGATGATACATGATGAAACTCAGGTGGCGGTTGAAAAGCGAAACTCATGCCACCGCCGATTGGCTTCGATGAGGATTCCTTCAAGTTGCTTTGAAGACAATGAATCCGTTTTCACTACGGCGGAGCGGAATCCGTCATAGCGTGTATAATCTCTGGAGGTCAGTTTACCAGCGTCGACCATCTCCTGCCAGTATTTTGAACCGGGGAAAGGCGTCGCTACAGTGAATTGAACGGATTCCGCCTTCATTTCGAGCGCCAAATCGATGGTTTTTCGAGCCGTTTCCATCGTTTCCCCGGGCATCCCGAACATAAAGGTCAGATGCATTTTAATGTCCAGGTCGTGCGTGGTTTGAACCGTCCGTTTTACTTCTTCAATATCCAAACCCTTGGCGCATTGATCCAATAGTTTTTGCTCGGCGGATTCCACGCCATACTTCAGCGCATAAAGCCCCGCCCCTTTCAGGGCCTCGAGTATTTCGCGATCCATAAGATCGGCTCGCGCCATAATGGCAAAGGGAACATCCAATGATCTGCTTTTGACTTCCCGTGCAAAATCCAACATCCGCTCTTTGCCGATGTTGAAGGTGTCATCGTCGAAATAAACACTGGCGAAACCACATTCCTTCACGAGCCATTCCATCTCATCCACGACATCCACGATGGCGCGCGCGCGATACTTTCTGGAGTCGTACATTATCTGGGGCCACGCGCAAAAAGTGCAATCGAAAGGACATCCGCGACTGGCCCACATCTGCACGGAAGGTCGCGGGATGCTGCCCGGTTCGTCGTGATAATTCGACATCGGAAGAAAATGCCGCGCCGGCCATGGGAACTGCGACAGATCCGTCGTCAGAGACCGCCGGCCTCCATTGATGACCTGCCCGTCTTCACGCGCAATAACGCCATTGATTCCGGCAGGACTGCCGCCGCTTTCCAGCGTGTTGCAAACATCCAGCAGCGATAATTCGTATTCCCCTATCAACACGATATCGGCATCGAGATTTTCCATCAGAAATAACGTCTGGTACATTTCGTGATGCAATCCCGCCAGCGCAATTTTCACATTCGGCGCTTCAGTTCGCACGCGCTTGAGCATTTTCATATCCGCGTCGATGGATGGCGTGCAAATCTCCAGAAGAACCAAATCCGGCTTGAAATCCAGCATTTTTTCTATGAATTGATCATCGCTGATGTTTTCGGCGATGGCGTCAACGAGCAAGGTTGGAAATCCGTCGCGTTCAATAATGGCTGCCGCGTAAGCCAGGAAGAAGGGGAAAGGCATGTATTCCATTTCTTCCGCCTCGAAATGCGGCCAGCGGCTCCCTGCCCTAACGCCGTAATAGCCGGGCTTGCGCCACGGGGCGTTGCCAAGAAATACACGCGTTGACTTCATCAGTATTGCACTCGCTTCGTCCAGGACTTCGCGAACAGGTCGTTGCCCTGCCAGAACATGGAAACAGCCGTATAAACGGAGCGCACAAGCTCGTGCCAACTTTTGATGCGCAGTAATGCCCGAAAAATATACTTGGGCCGAAAATAAAATTTCAAATACGCTTTTCTCGTCCAGAATTGTATTTCTTCATCACTCATATCGCATTGCGGGCGCGGCAAAAGAGGGGCTTCTCCGCCGGCCAGCGTTGCATCCCGCCAATAATCCACGCCTTTTTCTTCCATAAGCATCTCGTATAGACGCGTCGCGGGCATAGGCGTCACTTTGGAAAACTGCGCGTAATCAAGATCCAGTTCCAAGGATAATTTGATGCTCTTTTTTACAGTCTCGGAAGTCTCGCCTGGACTGCCAACCATGAAATAGCCGAATGTATCGATGCCGCTTTTGCGGGTTTTGATCATCACATCCCGCACCGTATCCAAAGAAACTTTTTTGTTGAGAGTTTCAAGAATCTGTTCGTCGCCGGATTCGATGCCGTAATAAATTCTCCTGCAACCGGCCTCAAAAAGGGCTTTTAGCATCTCTTCGTTGACAAGATCCACGCGACTCCGTATAGCCCAAAGTATCTTCTGTTTTCGATTGATAATTTCTTCGCATATCTTTATCACGCGTTTCTTGTCGGTGGTAAAACTCGAATCGAAAAAGTCAAATTCACGGATGTGGTATGCATCATAGCACTGTTGGATTTCGTCACAGATATTGCCGGGAGATCGCGGACGAAAAGTCAAACCACCCTGCTCGCAAAAGATGCATCGAAAAGGACATCCTCGGCTGGTTAAAAGCGCCGTGAAGTTTTTGAATTTGCTGATAAAGGAAAAGTACTCTTCATTCGGCAGATGATGCCTCGCCGGAAAGGGCGCGTTATCGACGTCCATGAAGAGCGAAGCATTTTCGGTTTGGACAATCTCACCGCTTGGGTCCCGATAAACAATCCCGGGAACCTTCGAAAGGTCGTCGTCCTCGCTCAGTGCGTCCAAAAATTTTGGGAATATTTCCTCGGCTTCGCATAATACACCGTAGTCGATGGCTTCATGATGCAGGGTCTCCTTTGGATAAATGCCGACGTGTACGCCGCCGACCACCGTGGGAATGCCTGTTGCCGCCTTGATATCCCGTATCCAACTCAGGGTTTGATGAAACAGGTACGTTGTAATCGTATACGCGACCAGATCCGGGCCGAAGGCTTTGATACGCCCAACAACCTGATCTTTGCTCAAATGCAGAGCGTTGGCGTCAATGAATTGAATCTGCCTACCCGAATGCTCCGCCACCGAGGCGACGTAGGCCAAAGATAGGCTTGGGAACATGCCGTAATTTTCTTTAACGACTTTGATTCCCGGTTCATTTTTCACAACGCCATAGGGCGGATAAACAAAACTGATTTTTCTTATGGCCTTTTTATGCATTATTCCCTATCGAAAAAGCTGCGTCCCTCGTGAACAAATCCGGCGATCATCGCCTTTCGCCTTTGGCCTTCGAATGCAAGAATCGCTTCGGAGGCAAAATCGAAGCGCACGCAAAGCACTTCCGCGTTTCTTCTAAGCTGCGCGCCAAGTCCAAATTCGTAATCGCTGTCTGTCGCTTCCATCAGACTGGAATCAACGAATAGACTGGAACCTATTCTCCGGCCAATCCCTTTTTTCAAAGCCTCTCGCCATTTTTCCTTGTCAGTATTCCACGATCTCGCCTTTTCGACAAGGACGGCGGCGGTTTCGCCTGACTCAAAGGACATGCCCCACCCCACTCCTTCGAGAAAGTGCGTCTCGAATTTTTCGGGAACTGGCGGAGCTTTTTCAAAACAATGGCTAATCTTAGCCATTTTTTGGTGTTTAAT
>CAZQAE010000032.1:45800-57201 GCA_964591275.1 uncultured bacterium
AATGCTGGACCAATTCGTCGATAACAGCCTTTCGATTTTGACTATACCTCTTGGCTATCCCCATACTCAATCCCCGATAAAGAATCGGGCGATAGTCTTTGTCAAGGTCCTTTGACAATAGTAGAGCTTTGTCGAATCCCTTACTGGAAACTCGACTCATCAATTCAAAAAGCAGACCGCGGTCGCCGACCCGAAGTCTATTGATGCGGTCCAGTTTTACGCCGTAACTGTCGCGCACTTTAGCCGTTTCCGCCGCCATGCGGTCCATAAGATGCTCCGGTGCGTCTCCTCGAAAAAGAAAAGCGTCAAAAGCAGGTTCAAAAACCCGGCCCATATGCCGGTAGTAGTTGCTCAAAAAGACGACGGCGATCAAACCGAAAACCCCCAATAATATTTTGACCGACCAGCGCTGCTTTGCCATTTGCCAGAGATTTCCAAAGCCGGCGGCAATAATGAGAAAGAAGAATGGATAAACAGGGGCCAGATAACGATAATTTGCGTAATTGGCTGGATCGGCGCCGATGACCGGCAAAACGCGAAAACCGGATGCGGCGTATATCAATGAAAATATTATCGGAAAAGCGAGAATCAAGAGTTTCAGAATTTTCTGCGTTTCCTCTTTCGTTTTTCTTTTAAAAGGTTTTGCTATCAATGCCACGCAAGCCTCCCAGCCATTCCATAGGGAAGCAGTCACCGCGCATAAAAATGTGGCCGCAAGGTATAACCAGCCGGGAATCCCGGTTTTGCCGGTCGGTGCAAACAAGCAGGAATGCCAGATATCCCTCGTCCAAAATTCAATGAATTTATTTAGGGATGTAACAATATCGGCTTCCAAAAATAGTCGTTTGATCGTAACGAGCGCGCCCGCCGTGTACCCTGTGTACGTATCGATCATCCCAAGAGCTTCGAAACCGTAGTATTTCAGGGACCACGCCAGCGGCGCGATGCCCGCAATCAGTCCCGCTGTGAAAGCGGGCAGGATGTTTAGAAATGTAAAACGCCCTCCGATCAAGGCAATGACAAAGAAACTGAAAACGCATAAGGGGAAGGCGGAATAGGACAGATACAATCCCAAACCGGCCGACAATCCCGCGGCGAAAGCGAAAATTATCCTGACCGTCTCAGAATTTTTTGTCATGGCCGACATCAGGCAGATAAGACACAGCGCTGACATAAGCGATGTTTCGCAGTGATTGCCCCAGGCCGTCATCGTCATCAAAACATAAAACGGCGGCGACAGACTGAAAAGCAAGCCGACGATCAGCGCCGAGCCTCGGGAAAAATATTTCCAGGCCAGCGTCATCCAAAGGGCCATGGCGATCAGGTTCCACAAAACCGCAGTCATTTTCAGCGAAAAAAGAACGGGGCCGAATACCTGCCGCATCGGGTAACTGAGCAGGCCCTCCCACAGCGTACCCGCAGCGAATGGCTTTGTCTGGTAAAGAGGCAGCGGCATCACCAAGCCTGTTTCGAGATCAAGCGCCACGTTGCCGGTCGGAAGTTCGTCCACCATGAGCGACCATCCCGAGGCTTGGGGATGAAAGATTAAAAATAGTCTGAGAAGCACAAACAGAATGGAGAAAAGAAAGATAGCCGCTGGCAACCTTAGGGCGGGATAACTTTTCCCGGCGTCGTCCATCAATAGGGAAAAACCTCTAGTGTCATGTCATGCGTCAACTGTTAGCATTGAGGTTGATGAGACGCCCGGCTGGCAAGACGGTCAGAGTAAGTATATCGGAAATATTTGAGCGATGACCAACGCCGTCAACCGGGATGAATCGGCGACCGAATGCCACTTGTGATGCGTAACATGGCATTACAGCAATTCCTTAATCATGTCAGTAAATATTGCCTCGTCATAACCGTGCGACTGGAATACCGGCTTCAATTCTCTGTCAAGAATTAACGCGAATGGAAGTGAAATTGTGTCGAAATAAGACAGCAGGGTCCAATCGGGATCAGCGCAAATAATATAATTCAACTCATACTGGTCACGCCAACTTTGCAGAAATTCCGCGCTGGGGATTTGATAAAGGTCATCTTCGACGATGAGTTCAATGAGGGTAAATCCCTGATCTTTATATGGCTGATAGATTTGATCCTCGATCTTCGGAGCATCCTCCCGGCAGGGCTTGCACCAACCGGCGCCGACATTGAGCATCACGACATCACCCAGGTGATCATAGAGCTCAACCGTATCGCCTTTGTCGTTCACCCATGAGTAGTTGTCTATGTCCGGCCCGTCGTCATCGTCGATTTGGGAATCATCGTCGCCGCCGTTGTCGTCATCGGGTCCTGGGCCCAAATCGTCATCATCGTCGTCGGATATTTCATCGCCATCGTATCGCTGCTCGTAATGTCCGCAGGAAACCGACAAAACGAAAACGACGAGAATAACCAGCATGGGAAATGTGCTCAAGCATTTCATGGCTAAACGATAGCTCCATTTCCAAGTCAAGGTCAATGGAATTCATTTCTTAAAAACGTTCAGCAAGCCGAGCTCAGCAAAGTGCAAGAATTAGCCTGATCGGACTAAGACATCTTCACGGATTTCAAGACTGTTGGGAAGGCAGACGCTACCCTATGCATGGAAACGCAAGAAACCTCTTTCACGTCAATGTCCGTGTAAAGGGTTCTTATGCGCTGTTAGATGCAGGTATATGTTTCGAGCACGAAATTGAAATCGGCCTGCTGCGTCAGGTCGAATGTGTCCTGCATGATGAGAACCGGATCGTTCACGAAACCCTCCTTATCGTCGATTTTATAAATTTTAATTTGATAAACCGTGTCTGCCTGAAGTCCGGGGACTTCATAATCGATATTATACCAGCAGTCGCACCACGCGCCCAACGGCTCCACATCGTACTCCGTGATCGTCAGCGTCGCACCGTCAATCTCATAAGTCCCTTCAAAATCGAATTCGCAATTGCGGCAGGAGTTCAAGTGTTCGACGTAGAGCACGCCATCCAGGTAATTCATGACGTACCTTTCCTGCTGCGTAAAGGGGTTCTCTTCTTTTACTGATAGGCACTCGCTGTTCCAACCATTGAGAACATCACCCTGCGGGGGCGCGTCGTCATCGTCCGCATCATCATTTAGGTCGTCGTCGACATTGTCATCATCAGCGGCGTCATCATCCAAATCGTCATTCGTGTCCGCATCATCATCGGGCGAATCGGAATCGTCATCGTCGTCATCATTTAGGTCGTCGTCGACATTGTCATCATCAGCGGCGTCATTATCCAAGTCGTCATTCGTGTCCGCATCATCATCGGACGAATCCAAGTCATCATTCTCATCATTGCTCTCGCACGCAAAAACGAGAATTAATGTCGCAATAATCATTAAGGGCAAATATAGGTTTTTCATAATATTCCTCCTTGTTAATTTGTTGCTACGATTTTTGGAATTTGTCAATAAATATTTCCGCCAACGAAACACTTTACTTAGTCAAACTTGACAAAGAAAAACAAGATCGAAATAGTCGAAAAACATCGTGATCGCCTCATGCTTTTCATGCTGGCGTAAATTTTGACGAGAAAGAAGCGTTAATGCCGGTAAGGCGCCGATTCACACTTTTCAGTCGCGAATCCTTTCTTCTTTTGTTATTGATTATTTTTCATTCAATCATTCTCGTTTTCTACGTTTCCCATCACATGCACGGAGCCCCGTTGTTCGGCGATGAGGCCGACAAGATTTCGCAGGCTGCAAAATACTACTTCAGCGGCGACATGGAGGTTCTGGACGGCGCCCCCTACCCTCCGCTCCTTTATTTCACTACGCAGCCGCTGTTCAAATGTTTCGGAGTGTCAAAAACCGTTGCTGTATCCACCAACATAATTTTCATTATATTGCTGGTAGTTTCCACGTTCTGGATAGCCATGAAACTTGCTCCGGGCACCGGCTACGGCCTTCTTGCTGCCGGAATCGTGATGGTTTTCCCAGGAACCATCGCATTGTCGCGCATCTACTACCAGGACTTCGCCAATATCGCCATGACTTCGACAGCCATGGCGTTTCTCCTGGCTTCACGCGGTTTCACATCACGTAAGTGGACTCTCGCTTTCGGCCTGGTCAGCGGATTGGGAATGTTGACAAGGGGAAACTTCTGTATTTTTCTTTTCGGCCCAGCTGCGGGAGTGCTGGCCATGTCAATGCTTGGAATTGCTCACTGGGGATATGAAATTGCGCCGCAAGAACGATCCAGGATGAGAATTATCTTCAATGTCGCACTCGGCTTCATTCTCAGCGTCGCCGTCGCTTCCATTTGGTATCTGCGCGATTACCCCGTGGTAATAAACTTCGGCTTGCAAAGAGTCACACTTGAAGCCAATGCGGCGGAAGTCGTCCGGCACAATCCAAAGAGCATTTTTTTCTATCTTTACTCATTAATCGACTACCAGATTTCGGAATTGCTTTTCATTCCTGTGGCGGCATTGGGGATTTGGGGAGTTGCGAGACGTTTCACAGTAACCTTACCGCTCCTTCTGTGTATCCTTGTTGGATATTTGGTTTTTGTTTTTCCCGAGTGGAAACTTGCCCGCTACGTCGCCCCAATGCTTCCGGCTTTTGCGGTTCTGCTCGCCGTTGGAGCAGCCTCGGTAAAATGCTCCATCCTCAGAGTAATCATCATTATTTTCTGCATACTTACCGGCACTATGCAATATGCTTTTCTAACATTTCCCAGCCGATTTTCGGAAGAATATTTCATTGGAGCCGGACGCCTGGCGGCGCCTCTGCTCGGCTACCGAATGGGAATCGACGATTACCAGGACGACATTCCAAAACCGATCAGCAACACGAATTTCCATATCAAGGAAACTGGAGAAGTTTTAAGAGAATTTATGGAAAAGCGCGCGGTAAAAAACAAAGATTCCAAAGACGCAGTTTTCAACCCTTTTACAATGTCGTGTTTCGCCGAAGCAGTGTTGATCCCTGATGAGCCTGGCAGTCAAAGCCTGATAGATTGCGGCTACGAGTGGCCTTACGTCAGTGCTGTTTACAATCTGAACATGCGCGTGATCCAAAGCTATCTGCATCCCGATGGGAAAGTCGAGTTACATCCCTCGCCTGATTTCATCGCCGCCGATCTGGATCCAGGCAACAGCGATATCATTGCCTGTTTCGATCCGAAACTCATTGAAATATTCGGATTGCAAGACAAATACGATTCGCTGGGAAGTTGGCATATTGCCGGTAACGGAATCCCCATGCACTTGTATGGCAAGAAATGAAAACTTGTAATTAGACTTAGTCAGCAGGCCAGATTTTTCCCGGGTTGAGAATGCCCCGAGAATCGAATTGCTTTTTCAAGGCCTTGTGCATTTCCAAACTGACGGCAGACAACTCACGCGCAATAAATGGTCGCTTGGCAATTCCGATGCCGTGCTCACCGGAAATTGTACCATTCAATTCCAGAGTAAGATCAAAAAGTCGGCTGCGAAATTGCTCAACTTTCGACGATACGCCGGGCTCATCCGGGTCAAAAAGAACATTCACATGAAGATTTCCATCCCCGGCATGACCATACACCGCGTGCCTCAGGCCCAGGGTTGAAGCGAGCTTTGTTATCCCTTCAATAGCGTCCGCCAGCTTGGAAATGGGCACGGCAATGTCTTCAGCGACCTTTTTCGGAGCCACTTTTTTGAGCGCCGTGCTGATGACGCGCCGCGCATCCCAAATATTTTTTGTCTGCCTGTCATCGACCGCGACGCGCGTTTTGGCGCCTATTGCCTTTAGCAGCGCATCAAGCATCGCAGTTTCCTCATCCACAACGTCCTTGCGCCCGTCGAGTTCTATTAAAAGGAAAGGCGCATCAATGCCGAGAGGCCTAAAACTCACTTGCTCTGCGGCCGCAACGCTTTGCTTGTCGACAAGTTCAAGTGCCGCAGGAAGCACGGGACTTTGCAATACGACTTCGATGCCTTTGGCGCAATGACGCAAATCGCCAAATGACGCAATCATTGTCCGGCGGCTCTCAGGCTTGCGCGTCAGACGCAATGTCAATTCGCAGATGATGCCGAGGGTTCCCTCGCTTCCCACGAAAAGACTGGTCAGGTCATAACCAACGACGCCCTTTCGAGTCGCCGCGCCCGTCGACAAAAGCCTTCCATCGGCCAGGACGCCTTGGAGGCCAAGTACGTAGTCTCCGGTAACCCCGTATTTCACCGCGCGCAAACCGCCGGCGTTCGTTGCCGCGTTTCCGCCTATCGTGCATTCATCGGCTGACGCCGGATCCGGCGGATAAAACAGCCCGGATTTCTCGACTGTATTCTGAAGCGCCGCAGTCACCAAACCCGCTTCAACTCTGACGGTCATTGAAATCGCATCCAGGGAAATAATCCGATTCATCCGCGTCAAATCCAAAACGACTGCGGGCGATACGCAGACCGCGCCGCCGACGTTTCCGGTTCCTGCGCCGCGCGGCAAAATAGGCAATCGATTTTCGTAACAAATTTTCATGATAGCCTGGACGTCTTGCGTGGAACCGGGACGGAGGACTAGAGATGGAGCAATTCCCGTTACTTTATTGTCGTGGTCGTAGATGGCGAGATCATCATGCGAAAAAAGGACTTCGTCGTCGCCAATGGCCGCCGCAAAGCGTCCGGCGTATTCCTTGATCTTATCCACGAAAAAATTCCGCCAATTCGTAGGCCACTTCTTTAGGACGCTCGGCCATCAGCATATGTCCAGCACCCTCGAATCGAACAAGCTTTGCGCCGGGAACCGCCGCCGCCAGGGCTTTGTTTCGATTTTCACTCACCATGACATCCAGGCTTCCATAGAGCACAGCCAGTGGGTGTTTCAATTGGCCGACACGGTCCTTGATGTCATAGGCGTGGCACGCATTGAAATCATTAAAAGCTGTCACGGGATTACAGGCAATCATGTCGGCGACAACGGCGTCAACAATCCGAGGATCCGCGTCATTCCCAAAACCCCATTGCCTCATCATTTCCATCGCACCGGCAAAGTCCTCTTTGACCCCCGTAAACAAGGCGGGGTTCACCGGTATGCGATAGCCGCTTCCCAAAATAGCCACTTTCTCAATAATATCCGGAGCGTCAAGTGCAGCGGTGAGAACAACCCCGCCCCCCATGGAATGCCCCACCAGGCAGCAGCGCCGAAAGCCCATCGCAGAAATGAAATCCATTAAAGCCCGCGCATATTCATCCACGGAAGTCATGCCCTGGGCCCTGGACTTTCCGTGACCGGGAAGATCAATAAAATGAATGGGGCGCTCGGGCAGCATATCGGCCAAAGCCCTCGTCAACGAAAGCCAGGCAAGCATGTTCCCGGCTGCGCCATGCACGAAAATGATGGGGGGCTGGGCGCCGTCCGCGTTGCGACTCCGGTATGCGATCCCGGTCGCTTCATGGAAGTTCATCTGGTCGCTACCTCATGGAAAATACGTAAACATGACGTTCATAAGGCTTGAAGGCATCAATGAACTGATTGGGCAATGAGGAGATTAATCGATTTTCAAAACGTACTTCGATATTCCGCAAGGCCGGCAAGCCTTCTACAGTGATCTTGGCTTTTTTTACCGCTCCCCTAGACGCATTGACAACGATCAATGCGTATTTTCCATCTTGGCGTTTGCGTAATGTGAAATGCAGATCATCCGGCGCTTTTACGCGTCCCGACGATCCCATGATATCCACCACTTCCGACGGGGGCACGAGGAAAGATTCAATGCCGTTTTTCGGTGATGTGATTTCCGTGGCAAACTGCTGAATGCCCGCCCAGGCTTGCGGGATGTAAGACATGTCAAGAAAGTTCCCCGTATAGTCGAGGAAAAAGATGACGCCGTGGATACCGTGTGCGATGGAAATGTAACCCTGCACAACGATTTCTTCTTTCGTCAGCTTACGTTTTTCCCTGCCGTCCTGCCCTTCGATGCATGCCCATAGGGCTTTCGTGTCGCCGAGTTGGCGACGCATTTCATCAATGCGCTTGGCAATCTCGGTCACGGGACGATCATTACCCACCGGGTAAACATCAAAAGCCGCGATATCGAATGCGTCGCGATAATATTCGTAGATACGCGGTTTCCATGCCTGGAAGAGTAATAAGATCGGCGAATCCGGATCGGCGCGGCGAATGCGGTCCGTGATCTGCATAGCGAATTCCACCGGCGCGCCCCACGTGGCGTCGTCGTGATCCGGCTCGTCAATGGGATACCAAAGGAGATTCGACTTGGTTTTGGCGTTAAGCTTGACGACATCTTCCATGACGCGAAGCATCTCGGATTCTTTGCCGTACGTGTTTTCGATCCAATACGATCTCGTGTCCGTGAAAAACTGCACGCTGCATGAAATTCCGGCCTCCGCGCACGCTTCATTCCAGTCAGGGAAACCATATCGGACACGGTCGTTGAAATTGCGGTCGGAGTACACCTGCCAGCCGCGTTTCCAGTTCATCTCCCAGGATTGCAGATTGACGTGGTTGCAGCCGGCTTTGGCAAAATTTTTCCAGGAAGATTCGCGCATGCCCTTGACCATGGGGCCAACGATAAATCGCGGTTTTTCACCTTTTTGATAGACCATCGTGCGACCGATGTCGCCAAATTTCGTCGGCGGCGGAGTCGGCCAGAAACCGGGTTTTTCAGGCGTGTCGAGAAACTTTTCGTTGGACAGGCGAATCCAATCCACCGCCAGATCACCGACCAGATCGCCAAAATCACTTCTCGATATTTGAAATTCAAACCATCCTTTTTTCGCTGCGGGTGTTTTCCTCGGGAAGCTCATGAGCGCGGTTTTCCATTTATGATCGAAGGCGCCGCCTAACTGGCCGATTTGAAATCTTTTCCCACCCGTTTGGGTCCACAGACTGACGGGCGCCAGGAGATTATCCTTATAGCGAATGGCGAGATGGAGCGTTTTGCCCCAAGTGATTTCCCGAGCGCGAAAAATGCCGAAATGGTAAGATTTCAAGACGCGGGCGCTTATGGCGTCGCTTTTATTCCGGGGAGCGGTTACCCACCAGAAATTTTCATTCGTTTCGTATTGAACGAATTTTTCCGGCTTGGTGATACCCCAAAACCAGTAGTTCACCTCCGGCTTTGGAAAATAAATGTCGTTTTGATCGTTGAAATCGGTTGCCGATCCGAAATCGTAATAGCGTTCCTCGGCTTGAGCCGAAACAGCAACGAATGACACGATCAGGACCAAAGCCGCGAGTGCCAAAGTGGTGCGCATGGAAATCCCTTGGTGATGGTGACAACCCTTTTCGGTATGATAGACGCGTTGTACGGTTCGCGGCAAGCCAATAAATGCGGATTTCCTGCTATGGTGACGATAGCCTGCGGAATTTTTGATGGCAACGGTCCACGGGAACCCGGCAATCAACGACACATAGAGACTAAAAAGGCCTTCATTCCAAAAATCTCGATATGCGCCACGAACATCTTGACATCCGAAAAAAAAACCTATAATCCGACATCCAGATGTGGGGTTGTAGTTAAGTCGGTTATAACGCCGGCCTGTCACGCCGGAGGCCGCGGGTTCGAGTCCCGTCAACCCCGTTCGAAAAAGCCCGTAATTCCAAGGAGTTACGGGCTTTGCTTTGCCCAAAACACCCTTTGGTGACAGATTGGTGACAGCGCCTGGACTCATTTTGTCTTTTTAAGTTTGGGTGATGCCAATTGTTGGCCTCCAAAGAGACGGTCCTCAAGCTGCCCGATCACAGTTTTCAGTTGGGTCTGCTCAATCTGCAGATAGTGCTCACGTGTCACCCTTATTTCCTTTTGCCCCGCGAGTTTCCCCGCTGCCTCCAGATCCCCGCTGGCCATCTGGGTCTGACTCACAAAGGTGCGGCGCAGCGCGTGTGGACTTACTTTCCTAATACCCGCCCGGCGACATGTCCGGTGAAGCGCCTTTCGCAGTAGCTCGTTGCATACCGGCCTGCCGGCTTCGGTCATGAAGATCAGATCGTCCTGAAGGCGTGTTTCCGCCTTCTGCTCACTCAGGACCGCCTGAAGGCTCTCTCCGACAGGGATGATCCGCCGGCTGTCGCATTTGGGAGCACGGAATTGTGGCTCATTATTCTTGCGCCCGTATCGGATATATTGGCGGACTATTCGAAGGATAGGCCCACCAAGGGCGCCTTCATCGTAATCCTCCCACTTCAACCCTGCGAGTTCCATTGCTCGAAGACCAGTAAGAATGAGGACGCGAACCATTCGCCCGTATGAGCCCCAACAGGCATCCCAAAGACGTTGTACTTCGTCAAGCCTGAGAGTGTCTGGTTCAGACTTCTCTCGATGATCTGGGACCTTATCTATTTTGGGTCGCCTCTCAATTTTTTCCCGATCTTCGGCAACGCTAAGAATGCGGCCAAGAACGCCCGTAATGTTGTTGATGTACTTTGCCGAAAGATGACCTGCCGGATCAGCCCTTGTGACCTCGCTCACGACTTCTTGAAGCTCGGTAATGAAGTCCTGAATAAAGCTACGCTTAAACTCGCTTAGCCGGTGATCCAGAAGAGCGGTCTTCATGTTCCCGATTGGCTTCATGAAATATCTTTCGATGGTCCGCTCTTGCTCATCTATCGTCCGGGGCGAAAGTGGCTTGTTGCGGCCTAACTCCCGAAATCGGCGAAACTCAAGTAAAAACTCACCCAGCGTCGGATCGTTGGTGTAGTCTTTCTTCTCCACTCCCATCAGCTCATAGTCAGATTCATCGAACTCAAAGCGATCCAACGCAATCAGTTTGTGCGCCTTCCATCGCTCTGCCTGTTCCTGGTTTCTCGCGAGTATTTTATAGCGACGACGCACGTCCTGTTCCCCGTGTTGCGGAGGAAGATAATAATCGCAGTTCCACACTCCTCGACGATCAATGCGTTTGTACACCTTGAGGCGGTGCTCATAAATTCGTGGAATTGTCAGTTTGCTCATGTCTCGGCCCCCTTCCTTCGGGACCGAACCTTGCTTTTTTCGTGTATGCTTGGTTTCCGTCGCTGCGCGAGGAAAAAGTCTAAATCCTTTCTCAGGTAAATTCGACGACCCTTGCCGAGGTTGCAGTATGCAAGCTCACCAGTGCGTACCGCGAAGTACCGTAATGAGTCCTCAGGCAACTTCAGGTAGGCCGCAGCTTCCTCCTCGCTAAAGGTATCGTTTGGCGACGGAACCGTAACGTTCAGGGAAATGATTTGGTTGTCAAAGAGCTTCTCGTTCGTATTGGGCGCATTGCCCTGGTTTGGATTTATAATTTTTTCGTATGTTTTTTTACTGACTACCTGGCCAGGAATTTTCTGGCCTTCAGTACTAAATCCGCGCTCAGAATTTTGCGAAATGATGTCGACTCATTTTTGGAACCTCATGTAAATTTTGGATATATTTATTGTCTCATTTCATCGGCAGGGCTATTGGCCCTACTCCCCCATAGGTTCATGGACACTT
>CAZQAE010000033.1:0-55181 GCA_964591275.1 uncultured bacterium
TGTACGTTAGCGTGGGTGTATTATTGGCTGGCAATATCCGTGTTTACGACCAGGAAACACTGACCGAACAAAACCGCTATTCCCTTCAGGGCAGTCCAACGGACACGGAATCCAGCCAACTCGCCTTCGGCAGCTCGGTAAAAAAAGAAATCATCAACGAAAGCGCCAACGCCGTTAACGGTCCCGGCGAATTCGATCAAGGCGAAGACATTATTTTTGAAATCACATTGACGAATAAACGCGACGTCGACATCCACTTTATGCCGCTGACGGATATCTACGACATCACGCAGTTGACGTATATTTCCTCCACCCTCGAACCGCTGGATTCAAACGACGACGGAGAACTCGACTGGACGGACATGATCGCCGTCATCGGGCATGATCTGGGTTTCGAGGAGGAATACACTTTCGAAGTCACATTCCGCGCCGAGCCCGACGAATGCGAGCGTTTCGTCAACGGCACAAACATCATGCAGATGCACGACGCCATTGACGCCAGAGACGAAGCGATTGAAGACGCCAGCGGCACAGCCGACTATAAAATCTGGTGCACTTGCATCACAGACGAGGATTGCGACGACGGCGTTTTCTGCAACGGACCGGAAACCTGTGAAAACCGGCAGTGTCTGCACGCCGGAAATCCCTGCCCCGTCAGCGATGACATTTTCTGCAATGGCCCGGAAACTCTTGAGTGCGTTGAAGAGACGCAGTCCTGCGGACACGCCGGAGATCCCTGCGTGGACGACAATGACATGTGCAATGGCGACGAAGTCTGCGACGAGGAAGCGCAATCCTGCGCGCACTCCGGCGATCCCTGCGAGGACGACGGAACGTTTTGCAACGGCGATGATTATTGCGATCCGACCAAACTGGAATGCCAGCACACCGGCGATCCCTGCGAGGAGGACGAGGAATGCGACGAGGAAGCTGATCTTTGCATCGGAGGCAACAATCCTGTCGGCGGCGACGAGGACGACGCCGGCTGGCCAGAAGGAAAGGTGACCGGCGGCTGTTGCGGATGTGAATAATCAGGGAGTATACTGCTGAAACCGATGATGGCGCGTGTTTGCGCCGACAAGGATAGCTGCATATTCACGAGCGAGGCGACAAGGGCCATGCGACAGCCCAGGCATTTAACTTTCGTCGTAAATTCAAACTGAAATGACTATAAATAGGGAATAAATATCCCGCGAGGTGACGAATGAAAAAGTACTCTGGAATCCAGCGACCTGTTTCTATCCTGGCCATCGCATGCATTCTGTCTGTCTTGTGCGCTGGCGGCGCCGCAGCCCAAACTGACGACATCGTCCGCACGGTCTTTGTTCTGGCAAACTACACAACTTTCATCACCTATCCCCTGCAAGTCTACACGGTCAACGGCAACGAGCTGATTTTAGCGGATACCATGCGAGCTGTATCGCATGGCGTCGGACCGGTCGGCCTGGCAGTGGATCCCATTGCCGAGCATCTCTACGTGACTTATGAGAGCGAAGGATTCATCGAGGCGTTCGATGCGCGGGATGGAACGCTTCTCACCACGATCAATCTTGCCGGAACCACGAACCTGGCCGGCATTGATGTGCGCGTGGGCGATGGTCTTCTGTACGCAGTGGACCGCCGTGGAACGACTCTGTTTGAATTCGACTCCGACACTTTCGCGCCAACTCAAAGCTGGACATTGAGCGGCCTGGGAGGCGGAGGCACTTTCGACCTGGAGGTTGTCGAAAACTGGGATGGGCTAGACGTGATTTTCGTTTCCGACGGAGATCCGAGCATCCACTATTACGATCTCGACACGCAAGAGCATTTGGGCGACGTCACAATGACCGACCTTGCGGCATCGATGACCGTGGATAATCATCGAGGAACTCCCGTGGTTTTCGCCGCCGCCACCTCCAATGGCACGCCGGGAGGACACTCATTCCTGTTGAAATATGATTTCGCCACTGATACGCACGATTCCATTAATCTCGGCGGCGACGGACGCGGCATTTCCGTCAATCCCCTGGAAAATCTTGTGTACGTCAACTCCAGCGGTCCGAATTCGATCCGTGTTTACGACCAGGACACCTTGGCGGAAGTCAATCGATATTCCCTCCCCGGCAGCCCCACCGACAACGAAACAAGCAAACTCGCTTTCGGCAGCACGGTAAAAAAGGAGATCATTAACGTTAGCGCCAACGCGATCAACGCCACCGACGAATTCGACCAGGGCGAAGACATCGTATTTGAAATCACATTGACGAATAAACGCGACGTTGACATCCATGTCATGCCGCTGACGGACATGTACGACAACACGCAGTTGACTTACGTGTCCTCCACCGTTGAGCCGGTTGATTCAAACGACGACGGAGAAATCGACTGGACGGACATGATCACCGTCATCGGGCATGATATGGGCTTCGAGGAAGAGTACACTTTCGAAGTCACCTTCCGCGCCGAGCCGGAGGAATGCCAGCGTTGGGTCAACGGCGCAAACATCATGCAAATGCATGACGCCATCGACGCCAGGGAAGAAGCGATCGACGATGCCAGCGGCTCAGCCGACTACAAAATCTGGTGCACTTGCGTAACGGACGAAGATTGCGACGACGGCGTTTTCTGCAACGGCCCGGAAACCTGCGTCAACCGGCAGTGTTTGCACAGCGGCAACCCCTGCCCCATTGATGATGAAAGTTTCTGCAATGGCCCGGAGACTCTTGAGTGCATCGAGGAGACGCAGTCCTGCGGACACGCCGGAGATCCCTGCGTGGACGACAATGACATGTGCAATGGCGACGAAGTCTGCGACGAGGAAACGCAATCCTGCGCGCACTCCGGCGATCCTTGCGAAGATGACGGGTTGTTCTGCAACGGTGATGATTATTGCGATCCGACAAAACTGGAATGCCAGCACACCGGCGATCCCTGCGAAGAAGACGAGATCTGCGACGAGGAAGCCGACCTGTGCGTGGATAAGGGCGTTCCCATTGATGACGGCGAGGAAGACGCCGGATGGCCCGAAGGAAAGGTGACCGGCGGCTGCTGCGGATGCGAGTAGTGGCTATCGGCCTGATTCACTGAACCGCATGTAGGAGCGACATTCTTGTCGCGAATGCAGGAGAAGCATTCAGAGACTCGACCAAAAAGTCACGACAAGAATGTCGTTCCTACTTCTATTGGGTCTCGATCCTCTTTCCCGGCATGGCGCCGATCTCATCCATGATGCCAAGGGCCGACTGCCAGCCGACGCCAAAGCGCGTGGCGCCGCACCGGTAAAGCTCCACAAGCCTGTCCAGGCTGCGAATGCCGCCGGAAGCTTTAACCCCGATCTCATCGCCCACAACGGACTTCATCAGCGCCACCGTTTTCGGCTCAGCACCCGTCGGCGCCCAGCCGGTTGAAGTCTTCACGAAGGCGGCGCCAGCCCGCACGCACGCTTCGCACCCGCGTTTGATTTCATCATCGCTCAGATAATGCGTTTCGAGAATGACTTTGACCGCGCAATCCGCCGCCTCGTCGACAACGGCTCTGATTTCTTTTTCAACAAAATCGAAATGACCGGATCGTAAAGCGCCGATGTTGCAAACCATGTCCACTTCACGGCACCCCTGGGCCTGCGCGATCCCGGCTTCGCGAACCTTGATCTCGGTGGTATGCGCTCCGGAGGGAAATCCAATGACCGTGCAGACGATGATATCGCCTAAGTCTTTCACTAGGTTCGCCAACCTCGTCACGTAACAGGGCATTACGAGCGCGGAAACGAAAGGATATTGGGTGGCGTGCCGGGCCATTTCATCGACTTCCGCCTCGCCTATCCCTCCGGCGACGGCGCTGAATTCAATCATTTGAGCAATATCACGAAGGCTTAAGTGCATAGCATCCCCCTGTGAAAAGACGGCGACGATTCAAACCAAATCGCCCTGCAACGAATCCATTGCACATCGTAAAAGGGATTTCAAGTCGCAATAATGGAGATGTTGCGTGATTTCCAGGAGCCTACGTCAAAAAATGCTTGACCAGCCAATCCAATCGCCCGCGCTTGACGAAATATATGCCCGAAAAGCGCATGACTTCCTGAATGCGTTTCCGATACTCAGGTGAATAACAATGAACGGGGCATTTTCTGCACTTCGGCTTGGGATCCAGGGGGCACTTTTCCAGTCGCGTCAGTGCGTAATCCAACAGGTCGGAGCATTCATCACAAAGTTTTTCTTTTCCATCGTGATGTTTTTCGCAATAAACGCCGATGAACCGGCGCAGGATTTCGGCGTCCCTGGATGAGTCGTTTTTCGACATAGCGACAAGAGTCCCGGAGTTAAGTGAATCAGCAGCGCCCTGGTTTACAAGGTTTCCTTTTTGAAAATATCGCCCTCGATGCCGATGGTATGGACCTCGATGGGGATATCGTAACCGGCTGCCTTCGCCGCTTCAGGCACTGCGTGCGTCAGGCCGCCGCAGCACGGAACGGTCATGCGTAAAACGGTGACGCTGGCCGGTTTTGCGTGGAGGAATATTTCCGTGAACCTTTGCTGGTAGAAGTCCAGATCATCAAGCTTCGGGCATCCCACCACCACCGCCTTGCCTTTCAGATACCGGGAGTGGAAATTCGGCAGCGCAAAAGGCACGCAATCAGCGCAGATGAGCAGGTCCGCCCCCTTGAGAAAAGGCGCTTCGGGCGAAACGAGTTTTATTTGAACCGGCCAGTGGCCAAGCTGGGAAACGGCGTCCTCATCCGCCCCGGTCACAATGTCTGTTTTCAATATCACCCGTTCGCTAAGGCCCGAGCAACCGGCGACAGAGGAACTTAGGCTCACGGGCTCCGAAGACTCGCCCTTTTGTTTCGCCAGATAGGCTTCCACTTCTTTTTCATCAAAAGCATCCGCCTCACGCTCGATAACGGTTAGTGCTCCTTCAGGGCAATCGCCGAGACATGCGCCAAGGCCGTCGCAATAAATGTCTTTAACCAGTTTCGCTTTGCCGTCGACAATGGCAATGGCGCCTTCTGCACATGACGGAACGCACAGGCCGCAGCCGGTGCATTTTTCTTCGTCGATCTCAATGATGGGTCTTTTTATTTTCATGTTTTCCCCCGTCGAATGGGCGACCGCGAGAAGCTCAGTATCTTGAAAGTGTTTTTTAATTTGCTCATGGATGGAAATATTGAGTCCGCCGAAAAAACATTCATCCGGCTTGCAAAGAGGTTTAGCCGAAAGCAGGCAGGTGCGCGCCTCCAATCGTCCCTCGATGGCCTCGTAAATCTGCAGGAGATTAATGCGGCGCTTATGGCTTGAAATCATGAATCCGCCGCCGGGACCGCGCGATGATTCCACAAGCCCGACCTTCACGAGCTTCTGCATAACCTTGGCCAGGTGATGCTCGGAAATTTTGTACCTGTCGGCAATTTGCCGGGTGGTCACTTTCTCTTTTGGATGCGCCGCGAGGTGGATCATCGCGTGCATGCCAATGGAAGCCGCTTCCGAGATTTTGAATAGGTCGCTCAACTCTTGCCTCCTCCAGAGGAATACTGGTACTGCAATACCACTTTAGGCGCGAATGTCAACCCCTGTCTACACAATTCATTTCAAGTGCATCACATTCCATCCGCGAAATGTTGGAGGGGGTCAGACCCGCGAATGTGGCGTAGCTTCGCGTCTGTCGGGAAAGGTGATGCTCTTTTCCTGCCTTGAACGTCCCGTTCCCTCGCTATAGGTTGGGCCGAAAGCCGTCTCAAAAACCGACCAGTCGATTTCCCAGGCGAGGATAAAATGGGATGTTTTTGGTCGAGAATTTGCTTGAGATTGTTTTCGGAAAAGATCAATGGTTGAAAACGGCGTTTTTCCTTTCATAAATCATCCAGCTTTCGCAGCCGAATTGGCCGCTACGGCGGAGTATGCCCGGTCTTGGGGGTTTCAAGCACATTTCCTGATGTTAATAAATAGCACAAAACAAACCAATTATCCTGTAATTTCAGTATCTTAGGTTGTTTTCCAGGCGCGACTATTTATAGTCCAATATTTCGCGTATATATCACAAATAATAGGTGACTGTGAGGCTGTTGAAAAAGTCGGACTTGACGCAATTATTGTCATTCCGACTGAAGCGAAACGAAATGGAGGAATCCCTTAACCGTCCTGTTTTGAGGGGATTTCTCGACTCGTCCTTCGGACTCGCTCAAAATAACAACGCTGCGTTTTCTTTTCAAAGAGACTTCTTCAACAGCCCCACTGTCACCAATTTTTTCAATTTTTATAGGTAACTGCCACCAATTTTTGACCAATTTTTATTGATTACGTTACTTGAATGAACTGTTCCGGCAAATAACTATTCATTGCACTTGTTTCGCTTGAATTAAAAAAATGTTCCTGTTATTGAATTAGCGAGGTTACGCTTAGGCGTGGACAAATGCTAAAATTATTCAACAAACGAAAGGGACGGGGAATGACGAAAAGTTCTATGTTTAAACTTGTCTTAATGTTGGTTCTTATCCTGGCCATGAGTGTAGTAATATCTTGCGGTTGTGGCGATGACGACGACGACAGTTCAAGTGGCGATGAGGTTGCGAACGACGACACTAATGATGACGACGCCGACGACGACGCGAACGATGACATTGACGACGATGACGCCGACGATGACATTGACGACGACGTGGACGACGATATCGATGATGACGTTGACGACGATGTAGACGATGACGTGGACGATGACGTTGACGATGACGTGGACGACGATATCGATGATGACGTTGACGACGACGTGGACGACGATGTCGATGATGACGTTGACGACGACGTGGACGACGATATCGATGATGACGTTGACGACGATGTAGACGATGACGTGGATGATGACGTTGACGATGATGTAGACGATGACGTGGATGATGACGTTGACGATGATTTTGCAGACAACTTCGAGGACGATACGTTGGGAAGCCCTCCCGGCGCTCCTTGGGTGGTAAACTCTTCAGGAGGAATCGCCACAGCGACCATCGTGGCAGCCAAATCCGGCTCCGGAAATACCCTTGAGCTTTTTTCCGACGATCCCAGCGAAATCACCACAAGCTGGGATAATGGCAGCGACTTTGTCACCTCGGGCCTGTTAACCGCCACCTTCGATGCGGTTATGGATTCCGGAGAGATGATTGGGTTTTTCTTCGGCGACTCAAGCGGTAAAAGCCAGACCTATGCCATGTTCAGCGATGACAGCGTTGTCGCTCTGGATGACAATTATACTTATCATACCTGCGCTGCCTACACTCCCAGCGACTGGCATGAAATCGTCATTGAAGCGAACCTTGACACGCAGACCTATTCCGTCTCCGTGGACGGCGATTTCGGGGATTGCACGAACATGTCCTGGTACGAGCAAAATGCCGGCACCGGTGGGATCAGCAGCTTCAGCGCTTACATTACCAACAACTATTCCGGAACCGGGCGTTTTGACAATCTCGATATCAACTGAAAAACCGGGTTCATCCAGAGAACATGCTGATTTCACTGCCGGATGAGTTTTGGCGACTGGGTATCGACTGATTGATCCAACGCAATATCGTTTCCGTTTTTCAGAACAATATTGGTGACAGTGGGGCTTTTGAAAAACGCTCTTTGAAGAGAAAAAACCGCCTTGTCATTTCGAGCGAGTCCGAAGGACTTGCCTGAGAAATCCCTTCAAAATTGGACGGTTAAGGGATTCCTCCATTTCGCTTCGCTTCAGTCGGAATGACAAGAATTGCGCCATATCCGACTTTTTCAACAGCCCCACAGTCACCTATTATTCCTTTGAATAGTGAGATATATGGCAATAGGCTTCCAGCCAATTTCGGCCTTCCAACTTCGCCTTGTTTGCTGCCTTTCTCTGCCTGCCTTCTCGCGTCGAGCTTCTGCATCCACTCCCATTGATTGTGGCGGAATTGGCGGCATTGGAATAATTGTATTAAACTGCTCTTTAAGCCTTTTGCGCCTAAGCGCTTTTGGAAATGGAGACGCGATGAATTTTAAAACCCTCGGCATCTTTATCTGCTCAATCTTCATTCCTTCCCAAATATTCGCAGCCACTATCCAGGGGACACTGACCTCAACCGGAGAGCCGCAGCCTGCCTACGCCATGATCATCGCGCTCGACATTGAAGACGATTCCTATATCGCTCATGTCCTCGCCGAAGGAGACGGTTCATACGCCATGAACGTCCCGGACGACCGGAATATGATGTTCGTCGCCCTTGCCGGCAGCGGTGAAGAGATGAACGGATTCGACCTTCATCAGTACGTCGTCGAATCGTACGCCACACATATTTCAACGGGAACCAGGACCATCGATTTCGTCACCGAACCTGCCCACGAGTTGATTCTCGTCGGCACGCACAACCAGGGCCAAATTGCGGACGAAGATGATTATCCCAACATGTTCATCACCGACATGGATGATCGCGCCCATCCTGTGCTCGCCATCGGCAATGATAATCCCGAATATCCGCACCCGGTTCCAAGTTATAATATTCCCCTCGGCGAGGCTTTTAAAATCCACTTCCAATGGAAACTCCCGCACGCCGGCAACATCATGGTCGTCATGGATAACGATGGCGCGGGCTATATCAGCCAGACGCAAAACGCGCAGATCCTTAACGTCAACCAGGAAATCGCCTTAAGCGCCATTAGTCGTTTGCAGCGCGACATCGACGAGGCCGATACTTCTACCGCGCAAGCCGAAGATTCCATGGCGCAGGCCCTGGACGCCTTCGACGCGCTGAATTTCGACGAGGCCGCCGGGGTAACCATTGTCGCCGCAGAGGAACTGGCTCTCGCGCACGCACGCGAAGGAATTGAATTATTCCGCAAAGGCGATCTCACTGTCAGAGTCCTCGACGGACAGGGCAATCCCATCCCCAACGCTTGGGTCAGCGTCCAGCAACAGCGCCACGATTTTCGTTTCGGCTTTTTCGATATGTATAGCGACGCTGATCGCTCGGTCTGGGAAAAGGCCTATTCCGATGGCTTCAATTTTTTCACCGCCGGATTCTATTGGAGCAGTTCCGAATCCGAGAACGATCAATACGATTGGGAAATGCTCGACCACGAGGTGGGAATCCTGGACATGAATGAAATCGGCTTTGAGGTCAAGGGTCATCCGCTCATCTGGTTTTACGATCTTATCATGCCCTCTTACACGATTCCTTTGACTCACGAAGAGCTGCGCGCAGAAGTCACGGAACACGTTGACGCGATGGTTTCGCACTACAGCAACACCATCCATGCTTGGGATGTCATCAACGAGGCCCACGGCCACCCGGCTTCGGGAAATATGACCCGGCAGCAGATTACGGACATCACCAGGGAGGCCGTGGACCAGGTGCATAATCTTGATCCCGACGCGACGACCATCGTCAATGCGGCCTTCGATTTCTATGGCCAAAGCATAGGCTACGAACGCTTCGTGCCGGATCACGAGCCGTATTTCGCGCTGCCGACGCCGCAATACTTTGAAGACCTTCTTAGCGAAAGCGTGGATTTCGATGTCATCGGGCAGCAGCTTTATAATGGTGGATGCGTCACGTTGTTTTACGACCTGGGGATCTACGATGAGCCGACTCCCGTTCCCACCTTCGACCTCGCGACTTTGCGCCGCATGTTTGCGCGTCTTTCCGAGGTGGGCCTGCCAATTCATCTGACCGAGCAGGCCGTCTCGTCGCAAATGGCCGAGGAATGCGGGGATATCGGATATTGGAGAAGTCCGTGGACCAAAAATCAGCAAGCCGAATATCTGGAAGCCTATTACACGCTCACCTTTGGAACGCAGGCCATACAGGCGGTCACCTGGTGGGATATGACCGACGAGTCGAGCTTCATCAAAAATGGCGGTCTTTACAACGAGGACGGAGAGCCCAAGGAAGCCTATCACCGCCTGACCGGGCTGATCGAGCAATGGACCACGGACGAATCCGGCGTGACCAACTCAAGCGGCATCGCTAACTTTCGAGCCTTCGGCGGGCAGTACGTGATCAGCGCCGCACTCGATGAATACCATGCGGAAAAGACTTTTCACGTTTTCGAGCAAACCGGCAACACTATCAACCTGATTTTTGAAGACTACCCCCACCCCCCAGATGACGATGACAGCGATGACGATGACAGCGATGAACCGGAGGAATCGTCGTCCGACGACGAAAGCGGTCGCGCCGGCGGATGCGGTTGCTAAAAAGCAACATGATAATTTTGCTTCCTCAGCACCGGACTTAGCGATTCAATTACAATTTCAATCAGCCTGAATTTCCGCATTTCCGGCTTCATTCCAGCCTGCGAAACGCCGTAAGTTTGCGAAATTACGACATTTCGTGTATGGTCCTTGACTCCATAAACGAACTGGGTAAGCCAATGAATGCAATTGATACGAAACAAGAAATGCGAAATGCGAGTCTCAAAACAGAAAACGAAAGCGATCCTGACATAGCCAATGAGGTCGACCAGGATCTGGCGGTGGATGAATGGAGCGGCTTGGAGCCCACGGAAAAGGACATGGGGCTGGTTCACTTTACCTTGGATAAAGGAGTGAAAACAACCGTTGTGGGAACCGTTTACGGCTTGGATTTCGAAATCGAAGGCGACGGCTACACGGTCAAGGTATTCTTCGACTATTATAATCGCCGTTTGAAAGTTTTGGATTATAAAGCCGAAAATTATCAGAACATGTTGGAGCGCCTCGCCTGGCTCGCCGAATCCAATGATTTCGACAAGGTTTTCGTTAAAGCCTCCAAGGCAGACTTCCAGCAGTTTCTTTCTCATGGCTACATGATGGAAGGCGTCTTGAAATACTATTCCCACGGCGAGGATGCGTATGTCCTTTCCCGTTTTTCATCATTCGACCGCATTCATAGCGAAAATCTGGTCAAAGAAGCGCAACTCATTGAAAATCTGATTTACCATTCGCCTAATGAGAAGAAGCGCATCAACGATCCCAATATAAAAATCATTACCGCAACCGACGAGCACATACCTTTGCTCATTCACATTTATCGTAGCGTTTTTGAAACCTATCCCTCGCCCTTGACGAACCCTGATTACATTAAGTCCACGATGGACAGAAATGTTATTTACAAAGTGGCGCTGAAAGACGACTTCGCCATGGCCGCCGCCAGCGCCGACATCGACCGCAAGCATTCGAATGCGGAAATGACGGACTGCGCCGCGACGCCGGAAGTACAGGGAAAAGGCCTGATGCAACTCATCCTTTCAAATCTGGAGGAAGATCTGCACAAGGAAGGAATCATGACGGCCTATTCGCTGGCGCGGGGTATGAGCATCGGAATGAATCGGGTGTTCCATCGACTCGGCTATGAGTTTTCCGGTCGCCTGGTCAACAACTGCGATATCTTTGGGCATTTCGAAGACATGAATATATGGGTCAAACGTCTAGGTCAATAACCTAAGCGCAATATTGATATCCCTCCGGGCCAATAGTCTAAAGAGGGCATATTTCCAAATCTTCGGAACTCACTCCGGCATTGCCGCCGGAAGATTTTTTGTCCCAGTTGATGCGCCCGTCCTGAATCAGTGCTGAACTTCGCCGTTCCTCAAACCCGCTTTCCCCCTGCTTCAGGCTAAAATTATATGGATCGTCGCGAAAGATCTTTCAAGCGGGGTCGCTTAGGTCGCCGTTTTATTGATGATCTGCATGATCTTATGCGTCAGCGGATCGCGGGGGATTTCCGCAACATCGGAGTAAGTGCGTTTAACCTCGGAAATCACGCCGTGCTTCTTAAAATACCTCTGAAGAAAATCATCGATCCGGCGTCTGAGAAGCTCGGGCGAAATCCCGTCATCGGGCACGAAATTGATGTGGATGCTTTCCCGACTTTCCTGGATCACCTGATACTGGCGCAGGCCCGGCACGTCCATGAATGCCACCAGCAAGGGCGTGGGCAATATCATAACTTCCCGGTCGCCTTCGCCAGGCAGCGTAAGCGTATGATTTGTGCGTCCCAGGATTTTTATCCCCATCAGCGGCGATCCGCACGGACAGGGGCTATCGTCTAAAATGATCGAATCGCTCATCTCGTATCGAATAAGCGGCATGAGATAATTGAATAGATTCGTCACATAGACCTTATCCCCGCGCTCGCCCAAAGGCACCGGATTGCCGTCATTATCCACGTTCTCCATGACAATCCAGTCCTCGTTGAGATGATAGGTCCCGTGGAAGCATTGCCTGGCTATGCTCACGACCTCGGTGGAGGCGTAAAGATCAATGATGGGAACGCCCGGCCACGCCGCCTGAACCCGTTGCCGGATGTCAGGCGTGAAAGGCTCCCCGGCAGCCGAAATGAGCCGAAGTTTGACGGGAAGTTGTCCGCGCTCTTTGTAACGCGCCAGTACATCAAGCATGGAAGGATAGGAGTGTAGGCTAAAAGGTTTGATCCGATTGATTTCCCCGACGAGTTTTTCAAATGGATCGGTAATCTCAAGAAGACGCAAATTGACGAGATAATCGGTTTTGGGCGACTTGATCGTCGGGATGAGGACACTGCTGAAGTGCCCCTGCGTGGGAATCACCGCCACGGATGGAACCGGTTTCAACGGCGCCGCCAGCGCCCGCGGCCAACCTCGACCAAAATGGGGAAGCTCGGCATCGCCAAGCCCCAGAGCCTGGGACATTTCCCAACCCCATTTGTCGATGATGAAAATTCCGCGCACGCCCGAGGAGCCGGAGGTGTGGGAAGGCACATAACGATCCAGGAAAATGTCGCCCACGCGCGCCGGGTCGCTGACAAAAGCCCGAAGTTCGTCAAGCCGAATGGATGGATCAGTCACAATACGCTCAAAATGGGCCATGACTTCATTTTTTTCGGTGGGGGCGAAATCGGACAGGCTTGCGGCTCTATCCAGGCCCTTTACGCGGTCGGCATAGAATGGGCAGCGCGCAACAGCGAAGCGCAACAAGCTCTGTAGATTTCGATCTTGCTCATGGCGGACCATGTCGCGATTGCCCTTGCGCCGTAGAGTATTGAGGCGACGAACTTTCAGCCAGACGCGCCATGCGCTCACATATTTTCGCTGTGGATGCTTCATGTTTTTTTCAAGACGCTATGAGCTTCAATCTATTTCGTAAAATCAAAAATCACTACCTCCGGCTTGACGCCCAAACGGATGGGAAGCGAAGACCAACCGAGGCCGCACGTGACATTCATGACAGATTCGCCCCGCGTAAAACGACCGTAAAGGTACTTAAAGCGATCCGGACTCAAAAATAATTTTCGCAAAAATCGCGGCGCGTAAGCCTGACCGCCATGCGTGTCGCCGGAGAGCACCAGATCGGCGCCGGCGTCGGCGAGACGTGGAAAATCGATTGGATAATGCGATATACTGATGACCGGCAGGCCGGATGCGCCTTGCTTCGTCCACTCCATTCCGCCGCCTTTGTGCCCGCCGTCCTTGCCCCAAAGCTCCACTGCCGGTCCGTCGGGACCCTCCAACACGACAACCTGATTCCGCAAGGTCCTCACCGGCAAATCGTCACGCACCGACCATGATCCGTCCACGTGGCAAAAGCCACAGTTGCGCGTACCGTAATCGTAATCCGCATCGCCCAGCACAGCATAGGCTCCTCGCCTTGGTTTCAACCTTTTATAAAAATCCAGGGCGGCGTCGGTGCGCCCAAAGTGCATTATTATATCGCCGCTGAACAAAACGTAATCGGGCTTCTCCCTTTCCACCAGGTCGAGGACGAAACGCTCACGGCGACCGATTTTGGCAATATGCAAGTCGGATACGAAAATGATTTTCATGCCGCGCATAGCTCGCGCAATAGCCTGCGGCGCTTGCCGATAAACGACTTGCACATCGTTGAGATCGATGAAATTCTTCATAAGAGCTGTCAGCGCCAGCAAGCCGAAAAGGCTTAAAGTCAACGCAATGATTTTTCGATGAAGCTTCATGGCATTAATCACGGGTCCGTTTGCAGATAGCGCCGGTGCAGTTTCGTAGTCATCACGCCATGCACTTTAGCAATTCGCAAGCTCCCTGCGAAGCCCCAATAAATGGCTATTAGCTCATAACTTGTTGACCTCGACCAGATGCGCTTCTAAACTTTGGCCGCGCCTTTTGAAAAGGAGAAAAAATAAATGCATCCTCTCGTTTCTGCGAAAAATGAAAAACTACTGCTGCTCGGCAACGAAGCCATCGTACGCGGCGCATTGGAAGCCGGCGTCGGCTTCATGAGCACCTATCCGGGCACACCGAGCTCGGAAATCGGAGACACTTTTTTCAAGGCCCACAAAGACGCCGGCGTCACATTCGAATACTCCACCAATGAAAAGGTCGCCCTTGAGGTCGCGGCGGCGGCCGCCGCAGCGGGCGTTCGAACGCTTGTGGCCATGAAACACGTGGGCGTCAACGTCGCCGCTGATCCTCTCATGACGCTAGCCTACGTCGGCGTGCGGGCCGGATTTGTCCTCGTTAGCGCCGACGATCCCGGTTGCCACAGCAGCCAAAACGAACAGGACAATCGCCACTTTGCCCGACTGGGCAAGATTCCCATGCTCGAACCATCCACCCCCGAGGAGGCTTACCAGCTCGTGAAAGAAGCCTTTGCTCTTTCCGAAAAATATGAAACGCCGGTTATCCTGCGCACAACGACCCGCGTGTCGCATACGCGGGGCGTCGTATCCGTCGGCATGCTCGGCGCACGTAGCGCCAGGGGCCAATTCACGCCCGACAAGCGGCGCTTTGCGCCTGTTCCGGCCATCGCCAAACTGCGTCATCCGGTTGTCGAAGAGATGATGGGGAAGGTCGCCGAAGAGTTTGAAGATTCCCCCCTCAACAGGCAGTGGGGAAGCGGCGCCCTGGGAATCCTTACCTCCGGCGTGGCATCCTGTTACGTGGAAGACATGGTCAAACGCTTCGATCTTCAAGACAAAGTTCGCGTTTTCGACCTGGCCACCACGCATCCCGTTCCCCGCCGCAAGTTGGCCGAGTTTATAGGCGCCGTGGACCGCGCTCTCGTGGTCGAGGAACTTGACCCGATTTTGGAAAACGAGCTTCGCGCCACCTCAACCCGAGCGCAAAAACTGATCCCGATTTTCGGCAAGGAAAGTGGACACTTTTCACTGCTCGACGAACTGACGCCGGATCTCGTGGCCACGGCCCTTTCGGATTTGCTGTCGCTGGACTTCAAAGACGAAGGCGCCATCCCCAAGGCCGCGCTTCCGGGCCGCCCACCAATCCTGTGTCCCGCCTGTCCGCATCGCTCGACCTACTATGATGTGAAGCTGGCGATGGGCGACGATCCTTTGTATATCTCCGACATCGGCTGCTACACGCTGGGATTCCTGCCCCCCATCGGCATGGGCGATTATTTCATCTGCATGGGATCGTCGATCAGCGGCGGGGGAGGTTTTTCCGCCGTCTCGGACCGTCCCGTCGTATCCTTCATCGGCGATTCCACCTTCTTTCACTCCGGCATAACCGGCCTGATCAATTCCGTGCACAACAAGCGCAACCTGATGCTGGTTATCATGGACAACAGCACGACCGGCATGACCGGCCACCAGCCGCACAGCGGCTCGGAAATTGGCGACATGACGCCGGTGGACATCGAAGGCATCGTCCGGGCCGCAGGCGTTTCTCACATCGCGGTCATTGACCCATTCAACGCCAAAGAAAGCTTAAAGGTCATTGACGACTTAAAAGTCAAAACCGGAGTGAAGGTTCTCATCTCCCGCAGTCCCTGTCCGCTCTACGCGCGCAAAACCCTCAAAATCAAACGCTCCACGATAAAATACACCATCGATCAGGACAAGTGCCGCCATTGCGGACGAGAATGCTTCGGAACGCAGTGCGAGCTTCCTCCAATCAAAGAATACGCCCTGGCCCGAGGGCTCGCGCGTGTTATTGCGGGGCCGAATGACACAAAGGATTACAACCAAAACGCCCCGAAAAAGATGGAGCACCCCCCTTGCGAGTCGGCGTGTCCACTGGGCCTTTGCGTGCAGGGTTACGTGCAGGCCGTCGCTGCCGGCCAACTCGATCGCGCCAGGCAGCTTATTCGACAGCGGCTGATCATGCCGCATGTCATTTGCCGTGTCTGTCCTCATCCTTGCGAAGATGCTTGCATCCGATCAGACCATGACCATCCTGTGGCGATAAATGATCTCAAACGCTTCGTCATGGACCGGGAAACGGATGAGATGCGTGCCGAATACATCACGGATTTGAAAAGCATGATCCAGTCTAATGACAAAAAAGTCGCTGTCGTGGGTGCGGGTCCTTCCGGCCTGTCGTGCGCTTTCGACCTGCGTATTAGGGGTTATGATGTAACCGTGTTTGAGGCCGAAGATGGGCCTGGCGGCATGCTCCGCTTTGGCGTGCCCCGCTTCCGTCTGCCCCGCGAAGCATTGGAAAAGGATCTGGCGGTCATCCAGGGAATCGGCGTGGACATACAATGCGGCCATAAGTTCGGACGCGATTTCGATCTGGATACACTTAAAAACGAAGGGTTTGCGGCGCTATATCTTGCGCCGGGAATGACCGGCTCAATGCCTTTAAATATTGAAGGTGAAGATTTGCCGAAAGTCGCCGACGCCCTGGAATTTCTTCATCACGTCAATGTCGAGGGCGACGCAAAGATCAGCGGCGATGTGATCGTGGTCGGCGCCGGAAACAGCGCCGTCGATGCGGCCCGTTGCGCCCTTCGACTCGGCGCAATGAACGTAACAATCCTCTACCGGCGCACCCGCGAACAGATGCCCGCCATCGCCGAGGAAATCGAAGATGCCCTGGCCGAGGGCGTTAAAATCATGGAACTGGCGTCGCCAGAGAAGATTAGCGTACAAAATGGACAATTGAGCATCTTGTGCCGAAAAACCATTCTTGAGGGAACGGACGAAAGCGGACGCGCATTGCCTGTAACGACAGATGAGAGCCTCGTTGTCGATTGCGATCACGTCATATTGGCCATCGGTCAAAGTAGTGAGTTGACCGCCGATAAACTCGATCGCGCCGCAGTGGACAAAAACGGCCGGATTATAGCCGAGACATCTACTGGCGCTACCGACGATCCCTTCGTGTTTAGCGGCGGCGACGCTGTCACAGGCCCGGCAACGGTGGTGGATGCGCTACAATTCGGCAAATACGCCGCCTACGGAATCGATAAGGCCCTGGCCGACGACCCAAAACTCGTTGTCGTCGAAGCGTGGAAAGATATAGAAAAATTATTGGCCGAACAGCGTTATGAGGCGATTGATGTCCCACCGGATGAAAGGCGAAAACCCCCTGCTCTCGACGCAAAGGCCTTGGCGAAAGGCTTTGATGAAGTCAGGTCTGTTTTCTCTGAAAAAGACGCCATTGCAGAGGCGCGGCGATGCTTGGCCTGCGGCATGTGCGCCGTATGCGAAAACTGCCTAACCAATTTTGGCTGCCCGGCTTTTTACTTGGATAAAGAGAAAATATACATCGATCCATACCTATGCGACGGCTGCGGCGCGTGCGTGCAGGTTTGCCCCAACGGCGCCATCATACAGGCGGAAGATTCGGAGGTGCTGCGATGAAAACAGACGGAAACACGAGAATCTACGTATGCGGCGTCGGTGGACAGGGCAGCCTTACGGCCAGCCGATTGCTGGGCGAAGCAGCCCTGGCGGATGATCTTCCAGTGACAGTATCGGAGGTGCACGGCATGAGCCAGCGCGGCGGCATCGTGGAAAGCACCGTGCTCATCGGCGGCGCGAAAAGTCCGCTGATCGGACGCGGCGACGCGGATGCGCTGCTGGCCTTCGAGCCGATGGAGGCGCTTCGAGCGCGCAACTTTTGCTCTAATAATACTGTCGCCGTCGTCAACACGCGACCCATCATCCCCTTCACTGTCGCCCTGGGGCAGGGAAAATATCCCGACGCGGACGCCATGCTGGAGAAAATCAGAGGCTTTACAGCAAAGCTACACGCCTTCGACGCCACGCAATTAGCGGAAAATGCCGGCAATGCGCAGGCCGTCAACGCTGTGCTGATGGGCGCGATGGCGGCGCTGAAGCTTCTGCCGATAAAAGAAGAAACGCTGCGTAGAATCGTCACGCAGACCGTCCCGGAAAAATTCCGCGCCACGAATGAAAAAGCCTATGAGCTAGGTTATGCGCAGATATGAAGGATGAAGGCTGAAGCCTTCATCCTTGTTCTTTAAGCCGCTTCACGCGCAAATCATCCAGGCGAAGAAAGATGACCTTTTCATTTTCGACCTGCACTTTTCCCGGCGGCGCGCCCTTGGGCTTTCGCACATATTTTCTCTGCGCGTACATAACCTCGCCGCCGCCCTGGCGCGCAAGCTTCGATTTCAAAATGGTCAGCGTCGCCGCGTCCAGAATGGCCTCCTGCGAGATGGAACGATCCTTTGGCGCGTGGACAATCACATGGCTGCTCGGGTAGCCGACCGTGTGGAACCACCAGTCATTGCCCCGCGCAACCTTAAAAGTCAGCGTATCGTTTTCCCGTGCGTTGCGACCGACGAGAATCTCGAATCCGTCTTTGGAAGTGTAATGCTTTGGTCCGCCTTCATCGCCGCCGCGAGACTTTTTGGCGGGCGTTTTTTTTCTGAGAAGTTTCTCGGCGATCATTGTCTGTTCAAGGTCGCGTAATTCGTCCACATCGCCGGCTTGCGACAAGTCCTTTTCCAATCGATCCAGCAATTCAACGTGGCTTTGCATCTCGCCGATACGCAAGCCAAGAGCTTTTAACTTCCGCCGATTTCGCCCGGCTTTGGAATAGAGTTTTTCCAGATTGCGGCTTGCGCTTTGGGCCGGATCGAGGGGAATCTCAATCTCACCGTCTCCATAAAGATCAGGCACGGCGAGCCGGCTCATCCCCCGGCGATGCTCGTGCATGGCGGCGGCGAAATTGTCGGCAAGACGTTGCAGCGCCTGGGGATCGCCGATACCCCGCAACTCGTCTTCCAGTTTTTGAAGGTAATTTCTCGTCTTTTTGTTTTGACGCCGGAGCACGCCCGACAATCTTTGAGCAAGATCGTCTCTTCGTTTTTGGACGATGAGCTTTTCATAATAATCACCGACCGCCTCGGCGATGTCCCCGTGACCGAAATTCCGCAGGGGTTTTAGCGGGATATGGCCCGGCGTCTCCGGCCTTTCGTAAACCATGCCGCTTTTTAGAGCACGGCCTACATCGCTTCGTTTCGCGGCGTCGATGACGAGGTCACTTTCGTCGAGAAGAAACAAATTCCCTGTCCGTGGAAACAGTTCGCAAATGAGTTTTCCTTTTTCATCGCCCCTTTTCACGCACAGCGTAACGATTCGATCGTTGTCGGCGCATCGGATGGATTCCAGGATGCCGCCGTTGAGATGCTTTCGTAAAGCGGCGCAAAATCGGGGAAGCGACGGCGGCGACGCCGGCTTTTCATGAGCCAGATGGATACGGGATAAGCCGTGCTCGCATGAGATAATCAGCCACAAGGATTGGCCGGGAACGCGAATATCGAAAGCGAAAAGAGCATCGCCGCTTTGGTGAATTTTCTGAATCCATCCTCCGGCGATTGTTTCGCTTAACGACCCCGTGACCGCGACGATTTCCGCATGCGTCAAGGCCATAAGATTTTATACTCCCACTTCAAGAGTCGTTATTTTTTTTTCGTCGCGAAAACAACCGACGTTCATCATACGCGTTCGACCGATATAAGCCTCTCTTTTACGCGGCTTGTGAACGTGCCCGAAATGCACCGTTGCGGGCTGGTGCTCCCGAACGTAATCGACAAGCGCCTCACTTCCACCTTCGTTGCGAAAAGCCGCGGTGTCCCAAGCCAGATCCTCCATCGCCGGGGGCGGATGAACGAAGAGATGGTCAACCGGCCCCAGGGCCGCCAATCTTTTTTGAAACTCCTCGGGCTTCACTTCGCCGGGCATGCCGAAGGAATAGGTCATTTTAGGATGCCCCGAAACAAAGCCGAGCTTGCGGCCACCCATCATCACCACTTTTTGTTCCCTGATATATGTCAAGTTTGCGCCGGTGTATTTCGGTATGAACTCGGGGTAATCGACGTTGCCGTGGATGATAAAAGCGCGGCATTTGAGTTTGGGGAAAAAGCCTGCGTAACATTCATCGACCCTCGCTGAAATCCGACCGAAAAGATTCTCAACGCTCGAAGACGTTTCCTTCATGAGTTTCCCGGCGGCTGGAGTGTCGCCGCTTTGAATCAGATCAACCGTCTTTTTGATTGTCTCCCGGTCAATGAACTCCGACAGGATGCCGCTCAGATCCTCGTAATCAATAATGTTGATATAATCGCCCAGAAGAATCACCGTATCGTCCGAATGCAGCCGATTCGCCAATTCATCATACGCGCCGTGGATATCGCTTGCGATTTTAATACGCATTCCACCGCCTTAATAGAATAAGGAGCGATGAGTTATTTGCACCGGCGTACTCATCACTTCTCACTCGCCCTTGTCGGACTTCTTGAGAAATTCTTTCCAGACGCCGATAAGCGCCAAGGCGCTGTGCTGAACATAATCGATCTGCACTTGGGGTCTTCTGTAGCTGGCCATGAAACCGCCGATGGTCTTGGAGGGATTCGGGAAAAACATGGCATTGGTTTCGTTGTACTGCATGCGAAGCAGAAGCTGCGCCGAGCGCATTGCGGCATTCCAATATCGATCAGCCCTATCGCTTTGCCCAACTTGCGTGGAGAGATTTGTCAAAGCGATCAGAGCTTCGGTCCGACACGCCGTTGGGGTTGACGAGGGTCGCTTGGCGTATCCGCCGATCACATCGATCTGCGGTCCGTCAGTCAATTGCTTTGCCAGCATCGAATCGCCAATGAGAAATACGTGGTTGAGGAGATTCTCGTCTGCGTTGAACGAATACAGTTTCTCGGCAGCCATAGATATCCAATAATCGTGTGGAACGGTTTCCACTGTCGCATTGCCGTCGCGTTCGGTTCGAAGATAGTCGGCCATTTTTTGGGCGACGCTGAGCCATTCGGCATTTTTGTCCAATTGATAGAGCACTGTCAGCGCCATGACGCACGCGCCGGCGTAAAAATTCGAATCGTAGGATTTGTGCTTCTTGTTGTCGTAAAAATACTTATTTTGGAGTTTGCCGTTTTCTTCAACGGAAAAGGCAATGAAACGCGCCAATCCATGCATGGTGGAAAGGTATTGTGAATTGCCCGTTATCTTTGTGTATTCGGTCATTGCCGCAATGGCCATTGCCGCGCAGCCTGTCTTCGCTTCATTTTTTTCCGTGTTTTTAACGGTGAGAAAGTCGGCTCCGGTGGCCTTGTCGGCTTCTTTGGGTCCTGCAATATTTTCCTTCAGCCACCCAAAGCCGGCCTCAATGGCGGCCAGCATTTCAGGATCGTGCGTAATTCCGTAGATTTGGATCATCCCATAGAGGGCTCCGGCGTGGCGAAGCTCATTATAAGCAACAGAGTCCAGATCACGGTGCGGGTAATACCGATAATTCATCTTCCCGCTACGCAAATCAACGTTTCTTTTCAGATATTCGCCCGCAGCTAAAGCGGCGTCTTTTACAGACTCGGCGCTGACCGGCATATCGTAATTGTTAGCGCCGTAAAGAAGATCGATGCCGCCGCTTTTATTTTGAATGCAGCTTTGCGTGGAAAAGCGGATGTACTGCCTGGTCGAATCATCCTGAAAGGACTCCCGGAGGATTCTACCCAGCACGCGGCCTTTCACGGCGCCTTTCATTCCCTTGGCGTAATAATCGCCGCCGGACTCGATGATCCTATAACCGATGATCTCTTGCGGCAGCAAGGCGACAACCGGCTCAGTGTCGAACATCAAGCCTTCGTGGGCCAGGTCGTGCGTCCATCGTTTTTTCATTGTTTTTTCACGGCGACCGCTGGTTTTGTCGATGACATCAAGGCGCAGCCGCAAGGAAGGCAGGTCTTCGCCCTTCCCTATTCTTTTCAGGAGCAATGCGGCCTCTTTTGTGGCGTGCTCAATCGTGTCGCCCCATCCGAAAGCCGTAATGGCCCGCTCTTTTGGGCGCAGCGCGGACAGAAAAACACCCCGGGGGCTTTGATGATAGATATTGCGATGAGCCTCAGTTTTCTTCTCGTAGGTCTCGTTGCGCAAGACCGCCCCGGCGATATCGAGAATGTGCTGCAAATCGCCGTTGGTCAGATTTATCGGGCGGACATTCTCATATTCAGCGAAATAGACACTGTCGCTCGGGGCGCACCCCATCACAACCGACAGCAGGATCGCCGCGATGAGTGCGGGGATAAACTTGGACAACACCAAACATGGATATTGGGAATTTCCAGGGCTTGAGGTTTGGAGTTTGGGGTTTGGCGAAAAAGAATGGGATGACAGGGGATTACCTTTGCGAAACCGGTAAGCCTCCTTTAGCAATATCCAGTGCACTTTGGCCATATGACACGCTCCCGATAGCTCTTCAAGAGAAAATTTACGCCATAACGACAACTTTTTAGACCCTTAACCCTAAGACCCTGCCTAAAAAAGTCCGATGGCCCGCGAAAATGTAGCGAGCCGCGCCGGGATCGTCAACCTGGGACTGTTTATTTCAGGGCATGACGCAGCAAGCGGCTGTTGATCTTTCCCAGGATTCCCCGATTCTTTGCCGTCTGACGCTCGATGATCGTAATCCATATGCCGCTGAGTCCCAGTCCCACGCCAGCCACGGCAACCGCCGCTATCCAGCCGAAGCCGGTAAAATACAGATAAACACCCGCCACGATTCCCGTTACGTGAATCCACGAGTTAAAAATCCAGTGGGGCAAGTTTTTATAGGCCGTCACAACCATGCCGAACACTACGATCAGGGCAGCGGCGATCAAAACAATAAAAAATCCCAATGCGAGACTGTCGTATCCGCTGGATGCCGGAAGGCCGGAAATTATCGCCGGTAAGATCGTCATTATTAATTTTTCCCTCTTTTTTCGAGGCGTTTCCCTCTTTTATAGCATTATCGAGACAAAGAAAATGCTCATTGCGCACCCGTTTGCATAATAAGACGATAATGCGACTGGAAGCCTGAATCAGTCTGTGCTAACATGTTGAGCGCCAAATCGACGACTTTTATCATTGATAACACTTGCGCAACAAAGGGATTTCGGGGAATTTCCATGACGGAAAAGGACTTGGCGCTTGCCGCCGGGTGGATAAAAAACTCTCAGCACGCCATCGCTTTAACCGGCGCGGGGATCTCCGTCGATTCGGGCATACCTGATTTTCGCAGCCCCGGTGGTCTATGGTCAAAGTATAATCCCATGGAATACGCCGCCATTGAGACCTTTCGTAGCGATCCGGCCAAGGTATGGACCATGCTCACGGAAATGATCGATGTTTTGACCACAGCGATTCCAAACGCCGGACACAAGGCCCTAACGGACCTTGAGTCGATGGGACTTTTGCAGGGCATCGTCACGCAGAATATCGACAACCTCCACCAATTTGCGGGAGCCAAAAACGTCATCGAATACCACGGCAACGCTTTTAGCTTCACATGCATAATGTGCGGCGAAAGCTACGAGGCCGAAAGTTTTCGGTCCCAATATGAGCAAGGCGTCAATTGGCCACCGAGGTGCGGGAAGTGCAATCATTATCTGAAGCCGGACATCATTTTCTTCGGCGAAGCGATTCCCCCGGAGGCCGCGAAGAAATCCCACGATCTGGCGCTAAAAAGCGATCTCATGCTGGTTGTGGGAACCAGCGCCAAAGTTTATCCCGCCGCCGAACTGCCAGCGATCACGCGTGCAAACGGCGGTCGCGTCATCGAAATCAATAAAATGCAAACAAGGCTCACCGGGAACGGCGCCGACTTGAGCCTTCTTGGATCATCCACGCAGATTCTTCCGCGTATAGTCAGCATGTTTTCAGAGCAATAAAAGGAGAGAGTTCATGGCCTCAAGCACCGCACCCCTTGAAATCGACCTTTCCAGACTCCTCGTCAAGGATGTGTCCGGGTCATCTATTTTGAAAGCCGCGAAAGAGGGACGCAGAGCTATGGCTCTCATGCGGAACGACGCGGCGGTAGGCCGAATGGATTTCATGAGGCTGCCACAGGACAAGAAGCTTCTTAGTGCCTCTTTGGATCTGGCGAAGAAATATCGCCCTGGCCTTTCCGATGTGATCGTGTGCGGCATCGGTGGATCTGCCCTGGGTTTTCTGGCGCTGGCAAGCGCTCTGCTCCACCCGCGTTTTAATGAACTGCCCGCCGCCAGACGTAAGGCTCCGCGCTATCACGTTCTCGACAACGCGGACGCCGAGAGCGTGGCAGCGTGCCTTGAAATAGCGAACCTGGACAAGACCCTCATCGTGATTATCAGCAAATCCGGCAACGGCGGGGAGAGCATCGCCAACTTCCTGATCGTGCTTGAAGAACTTGTGAAAAAACGAAATGGCAATCTCAAGCGTGCGCTCAAGCAGGTCGTGGCGATCACGGATCCGGAAAAGGGTCCGCTCAGGCAAGTCGTCAACGAGTACGAAATCAACTCGCTGCCGGTGCCACCGAACGTGGGCGGTCGATTTTCGGTGCTGTCGCCGGTGGCCATTTTCCCCGCAGCGCTGATGGGCATGGATGTCAGGTCGCTGCTGGCTGGCGCAGCGATCATGATCAGTCGTTGCGGCGCGGCCGATCCCGCGAAAAACCCGGCCATGCACACGGCCATGATTTTGGGCGAACATTATAAGGCCGGGCGACCCATCACGGTCATGATGCCCTATGCCAACAGTCTGTGGCGGACGGCGGACTGGTTCCGGCAGCTATGGGCCGAAAGCCTGGGCAAAGCCGTGGATCGAGACGGGAAAACCTTGAACCTGGGCATGACGCCGGTGGCGGCGCTGGGCGCGACGGATCAGCACAGCCAAGTGCAGCTTTATGCCGAAGGGCCCGACGACAAAACATACTTTTTCGTGCGTACGCGTTCGCGTATACGCTCGAAAATCAAAATCCCAAAAGCCCCCTTCGCAAAAGATGCCTACGGATTTCTGGCGAACAAAAGCCTGGACAACCTGTTGAACCTGGAAGGAGATTCCACGGAGGCCGCGCTGTCCTTTTTTGGCCGTCCGACGGCCCGCATCACGCTCGTCGGCACGACGCCCTATGCCCTGGGACAACTATTAGCTTATCTGGAAATGACCACAGTGAGCATGGGTGCCCTGTGGAACATCAATACTTTCAATCAGCCTGGAGTCGAACTGGGCAAAATCCTCACGCGTTATACCATGGGCGTCCACTCCGAAGGAGAGAAACTCGTCGATCAACAAACGGGCCTTCAGGCAAAGGACATATTGGCAAAAAGGATCTGAGCCTTTTCGTCAAAATCGTTGTTTTTAGTTTTCCGATGGAATTTGCGATTTCATCGACAGGAAAGATTCAGTGTTTGGCCCGCCGCCCGAATCCGTGGTGCATGAATTGCGCAAGCAACATTTTCAGCCCAACGCGCACGATGGACGCTTTCCACAAGAGCCGGTAAAACGGTCGAAACTTCAACATCGCAAAAGCCAAAAGTCTGTGCTGCCGCGTCAGGCGCTTTTCCGAGTCTATGCTTTCACGCAGCAAATGTTCAAATCCCCTTTGTCTTTCCTTGTCGTTTTGCTCCGCAATAGGGGGAATGATGGACTCGTCATAGTTTTTAATTTCCAATCGCCCCGCCGCCATCAGCTGGCGCGTCCCCATGTAATAGTCAGGATTGCCGGCCACGAGTTGCGGCGTGATGTAGAAAAGGATTCGCGCCCTGCTGCGGCAGTGGCGAACCACATCAAGAAGCTTGTCAAAGTCCATATCCGAATGACTGCCCGCGGCATGAGCGCACTGCGCGCCGGGCCTGTAGAACATGCCGAAAACAACCTGCTCGTAGGAATCGATCATCGCTTGAGCAAAATGGATATCGGGCGTGCGATAGCACTCGTAATACGCCGTGAGGTCATAGCTCTCGTCGAGTATGGCTTCGGCCCATTCGCCCTTCATTGTCGCGCGGAAATCGCTGTTGAAATGGCACCACCGGATATCTGATCGCCGGGACCAATAGCGCAAATCCTCCTTGACCGCCTCCACGGGACGACAAATCATGCCCCGGCCCGCAAGGTACTGTTGCGATGTGCGCGAGGCGAAACACTGCTCACAATTGAATGAGCATCCACGGGCCACAACGATCCAGGGATAGAGAAACGAAACATCGCGAAGTTTCTGCGTGGCCAGCGCAGCGCGTTCAAAACTAGGAAACCAGGAAACATCACGGTTATTCGATTCGGCCAGCGTCGTTTCATCGACTTGATAATCCAGGGGCGTGCTTCCGCCCGGCCAGTTCAGGTTGGGAATATCATCGATTTTTCCCTTGTCCAAAATTGCACTGACCAGGCGAACGAAGGGAACTTCCGCATCTCCGCGAACAATGAAATCAATTTCGCTACGACCCAAAAGATCATCAGGATAAGCCCCGGCTGTGAAACCGCCGCTGATGATTTTTATTTGTGGATTAACGCTTCGTAGCCGCCTGGAAATATCCATCGCCGGTTTGAGGGAATAAAACCAGTGAACCGGGATCACGGCCAGACGCGCGGCTCGGATGATGTCGTCGCTTATCTCATCAACATAATAGCCACGCACGGGCCGTCCCAGACGCTGCACCAGATCGATGGTCCCCATAGGAAACACAAAGGGCATGTCCCCTGCCAACAAAGCGATAACGATGATGTCCGTATCCGTCATGCCCGCAACATTAGCGCTTTTGAAAAATAATGGAATCGTGTTGGCATATTTTTATCATTTTTCAACACTTTTCCGGCGAGCACTTCGCCGTAATGCATCCGAATAAATTGAAGCCCTGCGCCAAGATGAGCAACAAATTCTCTTTTTTTCGTTGAAGGACAAAGGTGCACGGTCGGAATCGTTTCAAAAGGCTGATTGACGTTCAATGCCGCATTCCCTATAAGGTCCAAGCCTAATCGAGACTGCTTGAGGTGAATAATGCGCTATTCGAAAATGCTGATTCCAACGCTCAAAGAAAACCCCGCCGAAGCGGAAGTCGCCAGCCATCAGTTGATGATGCGCGCCGGAATGATCCGCCGTCTGGCCGCCGGAATTTATGACCTCCTGCCGCTGGGCCTTCGCGTCATTCGCAAAGTGGAAAAAATTGTCCGCGAAGAAATGGACCGCGCCGGCGCGCAGGAAGTCCTCTTGCCGGTCATGCAACCCGCCGAGCTGTGGAAGGAAACGAATCGCTGGGACAAGTACGGCGACCTTTTGCTGCGCATTCAGGATCGGCACAAACGTGACTATTGCTTCGCGCCCACGGCGGAAGAAGTCATCACGAACGTGGTGCGCCGCGACATACGCAGTTACCGGGACCTGCCGGTCAACCTCTATCAGATTCACACAAAGTTCCGCGATGAAATCCGCCCGCGCTTCGGCCTGATGCGCTCGCGCGAATTTATCATGAAGGACGCCTACAGTTTCGACGCCGACGATGCCGGCGCCGATGCGAGCTATGAAGCCATGCGCCAGGCTTATCACCGAATCTTCAAGCGCTGCGGCCTGGGCTTCCGTGCGGTGGAAGCTGACTCGGGGGAAATCGGCGGCAGCTTCTCCTCGGAATTTATGGTGCTAGCCGATACCGGCGAAGACGCAGTGGTCCATTGCGACTCCTGCTCTTACGCCGCAAACATGGAAAAAGCTCACGCCCGCGTGCCCCTGCCCGCAGGCAAAGCCTCGGAGCTTACGCCGCTAACTAAGGTTGACACGCCGGACAAAAAGACCATCGAAGAAGTGTCGAAATTTCTTGGCGTCAAACCCGAAAGCATGCTCAAGACCCTGATCTATATGGCGGATGAAAAACCCGTCGCCGTGCTCCTTCGCGGCGATCACGAGGTCAACGAAATCAAGCTGCGCAACCACCTTCATGTCCAAACCTTGGAACTCGCCGACGCGCAAACGACCGAGAAGGTCACCGGCGCCCCCGTCGGATTCGCCGGACCGGTTGGGCTTTCATTGCGTATGATTGCCGATCTTGAAGTGGAGAACATGGTGGACTGCGCCACGGGCGCCTGCGAAAAAGACACGCATTATACGGGCTGCAACGTAGACCGGGATTTCACTCCGAGCGAATATGTCGATCTACGCAACGTGGTCATTGGCGACGCCTGTGCTTACTGCGAAGGAAGGCTGGACATCGTGCGCGGCATCGAAGTGGGGCACATTTTCAAGCTCGGAACCTCATACTCCGAGGCCATGAGTTGCACCGTCCTCAATGAAAAGGGAGAAGATGTTCCCGCCATCATGGGCTGTTACGGCATCGGCATCGGTCGCGTGGCCGCTGCGTGCGTGGAACAAAATCACGACAAGGGCGGCATTGTCTGGCCGCTTCCGCTGGCGCCTTTCGCCGTCGGCATCGTCACCATCAAGCCCGAAGGCGAGGTGCTGGAAACCGCGGACAAAATCTACGAACAGTTGCTGGCGTTAGGAATCGAAGTTCTCTACGACGACCGGGACGAGAGGCCGGGAGTCAAATTCAAGGACGCCGACCTGCTCGGCATCCCGCTACGCGTGACCGTCGGCGCCAAGGGCCTGAAAGAAGGATTCGTGGAACTAAAAAAACGCTCCGCCGATTTCAAGGATTACGACAAAGTCCCTGTTGACGACATCGTCGGACGGATCAAAAAAATCATCGACGAGACTCTTGCGGAATCGATGGAATAGGCCACTACACCTTTCAATCAGCCTGCGCTATAATCCGGTGAAGTTTCCCGAAGTAGCAAATGGCAAAAGCAAAAATTGAGAAAAAAACCAATGTAATACTCGAAGAGGATAAATCTTCGATTCAATCCATCGCCGTTCATGGAATCCAAGATGTCGAGCCGAAAACCACGCGAAAAAGGCGCAAATGAATATCCAAAAGGCGAAATCCTGTTTTACCAGAGCGCTGACGGTCGGGTGAAGCTGGATGTGCGCTTGCAGGATGAAACAGTTTGGTTGACGCAGCAGTTTATCGCAGAATTGTTTCAGACCACAGTTCCCAATATCAGCATGCACATTCGCAATATATTCGAGGAGGGCGAACTGGCTCCAGGGGCAACTGTTCAGAAATTCTTAACAGTTCGCAAAGAGGGCAACCGGGATGTTAGACGTAAGCTTGAATACTACAACCTCGATATGATTATTTCGGTTGGCTATCGGGTTAAAAGCTTGGTTGCCACCCGCTTTCGTATCTGGGCCACAGAATGTCTTAAAGAATACATCATCAAAGGCTTTGCCATGGATGATGAGCGTCTCAAGCGAGGCGACGGTGGTAATTACTTCGACGAGTTACTGGCCCGCATCCGCGACATTCGCTCCTCTGAAAAAGTGTTCTGGCGCAAGGCGCTTGGTATCTATGCTTCCAGCATCGATTACGATCCCAAAGCCGATCTTTCACGGGAATTTTTCAAGGTTATCCAAAACAAGATGCACTGGGCGGCGCATGGGCAAACTGCGGCGGAGGTGATTTATGGTCGGGCTAATGCTTCAAAGCCCAACATGGGAATGACAAATTTTATTGGAGCAGTTGTTCACAAAAACGAATCTGAGATTGCCAAAAACTACTTGACCGAAGAGGAACTGGATATTCTCAATCGGATTGTGACCATGTATCTTGAATTTGCGGAGTTACAGGCGCTCAACCGTAAACTGATGACCATGCGGGACTGGATTATCAGGCTGGATGATTTTCTCAAACTTTCCGGTCGGGAAATCCTAACCCATGCGGGTAAAATCAGCCATGATGCCGCCCTGAAAAAAGCGCATATCGAATATGAAATATTTCGGCGGACACAACTTGCCGAGCCAACAGCGGCGGAAAAGCATTTCATTGAAGCGGAGAAAAAACTAAAACAAATCGGATCAGAAAAAAGGCGGAAGGACAAGTATAGCAAAGCCTAAGCCCAAAACCGCACGCCCTCCGCAACAAGCCGAAATAACCGCTACTCGTTTCAATCGTTATTCGTTATAATCCTTACGAAGTTTTCTGGAGCAGCAAATGGCAAAGATAAAAAACAAGAAAAAGAGCGAAGTTATTTCCAAGGCTAAAAAGCAAGATGTTTCTTCGATTCAATCCATCGCTGTCGAGGGATTCAAGAGCTTTAGAACAAAGCAAAAAATCGATCTCAAACCTCTGACCATTTTGGCAGGAGCGAACAGCTCCGGAAAATCATCCATCATGCAGCCGCTGATGCTGATGAAACAAACGCTGGAGGCCTCCTATGATCCGGGCGTTTTTAAGTTGGACGGCCCCAACGTTGACTTCAGCGACCAGGAGCAGATGTACTGGAAAACAGCTACTAAAAGCAGTAAATCATTTAGCATCAGTTTATCCTCAAACGATTTTGATTTTTCCATTGAGTACGGAAAAAATGAATCCGGCAATATTGGGATACTAAAACAAAAAACAACTAATATTTTTTCAGGCCAAGATTTTCTTTTTAAGCCGGGATTTACGCACGATGACCTTGCAAAAATTCCGTTTGTAATCGAAACCTCTAAAGGAATCCAACGTATTGTCCCAAAAGGCTTTTTATCAAACTTTAGTTTAAATCGATATAGATGTTTTTTTGGCTATAGTATTGGCAACATTTCAGTAAAGGCTAATGAACTTCCTTCGGACCATCCCGTTTCTCATCAAATAATGAAAACCCTTCACTTGCCCGGTCTTCGTGGAAATCCTGCAAGGATGTACCCGAAAACAGCGACCGGACCGATGTTCCCAGGTGTTTTTCCCGTGTACGCAGCGAGCATTATCGCATCCTGGATGGAAAAATCCGACGCCCGACTGGACAAGCTTGGCAAAGCTCTACGAGATTTGGGATTGACCTGGAAAGTTGAAGCCAACCCTGTCAGCGGCGTCGGCATTGAGCTGAATGTTGGACGGCTTCAAAAACCTGGAAAAAACGGCGCAAAGGATTTGGTCAATATCGCCGACGTCGGCGTTGGCGTCTCGCAGGTTCTGCCCGTCGTTGTCGCTTTGCTGACGGCGGAAAAGGGACGAATCGTTTATATCGAACAGCCTGAAATTCACCTGCATCCCAGGGCGCAGGTGGCCATGGCAAAACTGCTCCTCGATGCGGCCAAACGCGGCGTCATTGTCGTCGCCGAAACGCACAGTCAGTTCCTGCTGCTCGGCGTGCAGGAACAAATCGCCGCCGGAAAATACAACCCAGACCTTGTTAATCTCAACTGGTTCCAGCGCAAGCCCAACGGCGAATCGATTGTAACGCCAGGCAACATAGATGATAGGGGCGTATACGGCGACTGGCCGGAAGATTTCAGTAATGTAAAGCTACAACAAGAGACGAGATTCCTCAACGCTTCAATGAGATTTGATTCGTGAAGAAAAGTAAAAAGAAGCAGATGGAAAGATGGCCGAGCCTTGTTGTCGATACCTGTGTCGCCAAATCAGCCGGTGGAGTCGAGGCCACTGCTCTTGAAGGAAAATATTGCAGAGACTGTTTGGATACCATCCTCAAGGGGAAATTCAAGGTTGCCATGTCAAAAGGCATTTTCGAAGAATGGATGAAGCATCCTTCAAACAAGGCTATTTCATGGCTGACTGCAATGCGTTCATCCGGTCGTGTCCGTGACATTTTTCTACCAAACAAGTCTGTTAAAACTCGAAAGGAAATTGAAAGGGAATCGATCAAGAGCAAGCGAGAAGCAATGAAAAAGGACACCATCCTGATCGAGGCAGCGCTGGCCACCGATAAACGCATCATATCCAAGGATAAAGAGGCACGAGAACTTTTTCATAAATTATCGAATCCGGCTAAAGAATTGCGTGAAATATACTGGGCTCATGTAATGTGCCCGGAATGCATCGAATGGCTCAAGGACAATGCTTGTTCTGAAAAGAAATGGGATGCATTAAGGCTCGAAACCCCTCTATCCGTCGCCTGAAATCCCTAACAACCGACAGCGACCCTACAACACAATCTCCAGCAGCATCTTTCCCACATCCGCCATGGTGAGACCCGCGGTCAGCGCCTGTTGCATGAAATAAATCGAGCCTACGAGCGTGAAAGTGCCGACGATCTTGAGACCGTGGCGCGCCGTGCCGATGACCTTGTGATTTGCGTACCACTGCTCAAGTCGTTTTGATCGTTTCTTTTTGGCCATCCAAAGTTGAATCCAGATATTGAAACTCGTAGCCAGGCCCAACAGGATCGTGCGTGATAGTATTCCGACCATGAAACGCGGCGAACCGACGTAGAAGGTCGTCGTGATAAGGTGCACCAGGATGCCCAGGCCGCCGACGAATGTCAGCATGGAGGCGATGAAATAGGAAAGATATTTATTCATCCTTCGCCCAATAGTAAAAACGAAGGGATTGAAGATTAAAGCCACAACGAAATCCCGATTATAGATATTCCACCGCCGCCAGTGCTCCAAAAGATTCCGCGCGAAAAACGGATAGTGGAAATCCGCCTTGATGTCGAAACCGAACATGCGCATCAGCCCGACAATCAGGTACACATTCCCCGCAAGGATCAAAAAGACTTTCAGGAAATTGTAGTAGATGAAAAAGAGGATCTGCCATCCGGGAATCGTCGTATAGAAATCCGTGATGTACGGCGGCGGTCCCAGATTCGGCCATTCGTACCAAAGAGTGAAAACGTGCGCGTTGAGAAGAAGGTATGCTACGCCCAGTCCGAATAACCAGACGCCGTCCATGACGATCTTCGAATAGGGCCGATCCAGGAATTTCTCGTGGAAATAAGTGTAGCCGATGGGTTTGATGTGATAGACGTTGAAAAAAAACGGCGAGGACATAAAGAAGATGTAAAAATCTCGAAGCGCGTGTTTGTCCTCGCGTCGCTTGTACACCGTTGTCTTTTCAAAAAGGTAATAGACGTCTTTAAGAAAATACGAAAAAAACAAAACGATCGCGAAGCCTTCCATGCTCCTTTTTTCCAAAAGCGGCTCGAGCCAGCCGAGATATCCGAAATACATCCCCGCCCAAATAATCAGCAGGATCGTCCATTTGAAAGGCGCAGGCCATTTCGAGTGAACCACGAAATAGAGAACGAAACCGTAAAGGGCTAATACCCCGATCACCCACACCGGCAGCAGCACCGGCAGCGTGCACAGAGCCGAAAGCAAAACCAAGGTCTTTTTCCACCGGGGCGGCGCGCAGAACACGATTTGCAGAAACAGCCATATTAAAGCCAGAAACGCAGCCGTTTTCATCGGATCGGCGTGCGCGTTGGGATTGCCTAATAGCGTGTTGGGTAGCAGTCCCCGGCTACATAGCAACGCAAAACCCGCGAACAAGGCCGCTGACGCCGAAGCAAAGAGTGTAAGGGCCAACGCGCCGCTATAAGCTCCATTGCCGATCTGCCGCTCGGAAAGCTCGTCACCGGAAACCAGGGAGCGTATTTTTCCTTGAATATTCATGATTTTTCTTCGCTGCTATAGCCGCTTGAGATTAATGACCTATTTTAGAATCGTCAATCCGGCAAAACCTTCTTTTCCCGGCGAATTTTTTACTAAGTTTTCCTTGTGTTTTCAATGACTTACGCAGGCTTCTGGGGCAAATTTCCCGTTTCCACACCGTTTTTTTTACCAAATTTGCGCCAAATCCAGTATTTTCGTCGGCTCATAATAATTTTTGAACAACAACATCGTGTTTTTGATGATGGGTCTTAAACTATTTCAGCGTTTCAACTGGAGAAATTCCGGGCATCACTATTTTTGGAATATCACATATATTGTGTGTTTTTTAATTCTGCATACTATATACAGTATGATTTCCCAAGAATTCCTTGAGCTTTCAGTTTCCGCCCAACAGAGATGTATATTTTTCCCATTTAAGAAAAAGATTTCAGTTGACAACACGGGAAATTCTGTTTATTTTTGTCACCAATGGGAAAGCTGTCCTTTTGCGAACTGGATTTGGAAATACAAAACCCATGAGACTCAGCGGGCATTACAAAGGAAAAATTGATGGGAGCGGTCGAATCGCCCTCCCTTCCGCCTTGCGCGCGCAGTTGGGCGATTCGCTCAAAGGCAACTTATGGATTACCAATACCGATCTTTGCGTTGAGGTTCATCCAGAGGATCAATGGCAAAAGCGTTGCGAGGAAAACGATGTTCTCCCGGAGATGGACTACGACATCGAACTCTTCCAAACCTTTTATTACGATGGCGCTCACGTAGCGAAAATCGACAGCGCCAATCGCATCCTTATTCCCCCGACCCTTCGAGAGGAATTTGGACTGGTCCGGGAAGTAATGATCGTCGGACGCGGCACAAAAATCACGATTTACAGCGCCCCCGCGTGGAAAAAGTACTACGAAGAGGCGAAAAACCGCTTCAGAGAACTTCAGGAAAATGCCCGGGAAAAGTTAAACGCGGTCCAGAAGAATGAGATTGAAAAAATCACCAGCGATGCTCAGCCCAGCGCCGCCAGCGGCGATGAATGAGCATAAGTATTTGATATTTATATGAATTTCCGTTTCGGCTTCGGTATTAACAAGTCGAGTTAGCTCAAAACTGAAGACATAAAAATATAACAATACAGGCAATTGTCATGAATTGCGACGCACGGTTGAAGATATGAGCAGTCAGAATGGTGGGACGCCATCCCACATCTCGGTCCTGAAAGAAGAAGTCATTGATTTTTTGCAGATTCAGCCCGGCGGAACGTACTTGGACGCGACGGTCGGGGCCGGCGGCGACAGCGAAGCGATAGCTTCGTTGCTTGAAAGCGGTCTCCTGATCGGACTGGATAAAGATCCGGCGGCTATAGAGCTGGCCTCAAAGCGCCTGGCGCCTTTTGGTCCGAAAGTTGTTCTAAAGCACGCGTCCTACACGGAGTTCGCCCGGATTCTTGATGAGTTGTTCGTTGACAAGCTCGACGGCGTAATAGCGGATCTTGGGGTCAGTTCGATGCAAATAGACAGCACGCATCGCGGATTTTCGTTTCAATACGATACACCCCTCGACTTGCGCTTCGACAATACACGCGGCAAGACCGCCGCGGAACTTTTGACACAATGGTCGAAAAAGGACCTCGCCGATCTCATTAGAAAATACGGCGAGGAGCGATTTGCCGGGCGCATCGCCGCGGCCATCGTCAAAGCCAGGTCTGAAGGAATTCGCTTTACCGGCCTTTCCCTGCGGGAAATCATCCACCGGACCGTTCCCGCAAAGTATCGATTTCAAGGGAAAATCGACTGCGCCACGAGGACATTCCAGGCTCTTCGACTGGCCACCAATCACGAATTGGAAGAGTTGGACCTCTTTCTCGACCTAATTATCGACCGATTGAAACCCGGTGCCCGGATCGTGGTGATCTCCTTTCATTCTCTGGAAGACAGGATAGTCAAAAGGCGATTCCGTGCCTGGGAAAATCCCTGCAACTGCCCAAAGAGCATTCCGCATTGCGTTTGCGGCGCCAAGCCGAGGGTCCGCGTCGTCACCAGGCGCGCCGTCAAAGCCGGCGAGACCGAACTTGAAATGAACCCCCGCAGCCGTAGCGCCCGACTTCGCGTGGCCGAAACGCTGCAAGAACAGACGAAGATATCATGACGAAAAGACGGCACACAGTAATGGCGAAAAGAAGCCGCCGCCCTTCGAAATTTTCGCGGATGGGTCCGCGCAATCGAATGAGCCCGGCGACAATCCTCGTCTGTGTGCTTGCCGCAGGTTTTTTGACTGTCGGTCTGTGGACACGCTGGCATGCTTTTGAATCCGGCGCCGACATCCAGGAGATGAACACCACCCTCCTTCGACTGACCCAGGAGAATAAACATCTGCAAATTAAGGTTGCGGAAATGACCGACCAGCAAAGGCTGGAGCAAAAAGCCAAAGAGTACGGAATGGTAAGTCCCGCCGCTTGGCAAATAAAAGAGGTCGACTGATGAAAAGGCATCCCATAAACAGGCGGCCAAAAACACTGTCCAGAACATCCATTCACCTCTTTGAGTCGCGCTTGCGTTGGGTTGTGATTGGCTTCATTCTGGTGATGCTCGTCCCGGTAGGTCGAGCTTTCCAATTCCAAATCCTCGAACACGACAAATGGGCTGGTCTGGCCGAAGCCGCGCAGACCATGAGCGAAAGCCTCACCCTTCCCCGGGGTCCGATTCTGGACCGAGACGGGCGACCGCTCGCCCTGTCGAAGGATGCGGTGTCGATTCAGGTCAACACAAAGGCCGTCGGCAAAGAGAATATCAAATCCACCGCAGTGACTCTGGCGCAAATCCTCGGGATGGACAGCCGGCATGTCGAAGGGCTGCTACGGGGCCGCAAGACTTACGTTTGGATCAAACGCGATATTTCCAAAGAAGAGAAGGATATCCTGCGCCAGGCTAAACTTAAGGGTGTGTTTATCGCCCGGGAAAGCGCCCGAAGCTACCCGGAGAAATCACTGGCGGCCAATATCATCGGTTGCACCGGCGAAAGGGCCGAGGGCCTGGAAGGCATCGAGTACATCCACAACGATGTTCTCAAAGGTAAGGCCGGGCAGATTATCGGCGTCAGGGACGGAAATGGAAAAGTATTCTTCCCTGAAGGCATTCACTATGAAGACCGCGCCGCCGGCGGATCCGTCCGCTTGACCATCGACCGCAGCATTCAGCATTTCACCGAAAGAGCCTTGGAAAAAGGATGGAACAATACCAGGGCCAAAAATGCCATGGCGCTGGTGATTGATCCGAACCGGGGCGAGATTCTCGCGATGGCTCAGCGCCCGAGCTTCGACCCGAACCATGCGCTCGACTATCCGAGAGAATTTCGCTGCAATAAAGTCGTCACGGCGATATTTGAACCCGGCAGCACGCTCAAGCCCTTCGTCATCGCCGGCGCCCTCAACAGCGGAGCCATTTCGCCCGACGATGTTTTCGACTGCGGGAACGGCGAAATCACCATCGGGAAATATACAATTCGCGACACGCACCCCCACACCTTTCTGAAGCCAAGGGCGATCATCGTGAAATCCAGCAACATCTGCGCTTTCCGCGTAGCCGACGCGAACGGCCCGGAAGCCGTGTACAAAACGCTGACTGATTTCGGATTCGGATCAAAAACCCGCGCCGGCCTCGGCGGCGAATCCAACGGAATCCTCAGACCCTGCGCGCGCTGGGGAAGAATCGGATTGTCGAATATCGCCTTCGGCCAGGGCATCTCGGTCAACTGCCTCCAATTGGCCTCAGCTTTTTCCGCCTTGGTCAACGGAGGAATTCTCATACAGCCCTTCATCGTCTTCGAAGTGCGCGACGGCGAGGGCCATCGCGTTGTAAAAAACGGTCCGCGAATCATCAATGATCAGGTGATCAAGCCCGCCATCAGTGAAATGGTGACCGATTTCATGACCGGCGTGGTCAGACCCGGAGGAACGGGAACCCGCGCAGCCCTGGACAATTACACGGTCGCCGGCAAAACCGGCACATCGCAAAAGGCGAATGAAGGGCGCGCCGGATATTCCAAAACGCGACGAGTCGGTTCTTTCATCGGCGCCGTGCCGGCCAGAGACCCAAAAGTGGTGATTCTCGTAGTGATGGACGAGCCGCAGGGAACGGTGCAGCAGAAATACGGCGGATCAAGCGCCGGGCCGGTTTTTAAGGATATCGCCGAAGGAATCATGTCCTACTACTCGGTTAGTGGGCAGGCGCCGAAAACCTCTCCCAATCTCTTTCTCAAAATGGCGAAAGTCGGCGCGAAGCAAAAAAGGAAAAATAGAGTCGCGACGGCACCAAAAATTCCTCACAAAGAAGAGGAATGGGATATGAACGAAGCCAATCGCGACTTGGCAAATGTACTGCAACTGGCCGTGCGCGATAAACTGGAAGTGCCGGGCGTCACCGCACCGCTGGATGCCCATTGAGATCTGATGTGAAAACGCAAGCGTCGCTAAAGGCGTCTTCGACGCCAAAGGCTTGGCGCGCCCCGAAAACGGACCGCACATGATAATGTTGTCGCAACTTTGCCGGGATTTGCCGGTCACGATCCGCGCCGCCGAAGACAGCCGCGTGGACGGCATCACTCTCGATTCGCGCAAGGTGCAACCCGGCATTATCTTCGCTGCGGCCATTGACGCATACCGAAACGGCGAGGATTACATCCGTGACGCCGTCTCGCGCAAAGCAACGGCGGTCATGGCCGCGCGTGATCCAAACATCGGCGACACGCCCCTGATCCTAACGGAAAACGTAAGACAAATGCTCGGCGTCATGGCCCACCGCATCGAGGGTGATCCGACAAAGGACATGTTGCTGATTGCCGTAACCGGCACCAACGCGAAAACGACTTTCACCTATGTTATGGAAGCAATCCTCATCGGCGATGGTCGACTCGTCGGCGCCGTCGGCACCGTAACGCACCGCTACGGCGGACAGGAATTTTCCGCCCCCAACACAACGCCCGAGGCGCCGGCCCTGGCCCGATTTTTCCGTAAAATGCACGATTTCGGCGTCCGCAACGCCGTCATCGAGGCCAGTAGCCACGGACTCAGCCTGGAACGCGTGGCAGGATGCCGCTTCAACGTCGGCGTGTTCACCAATTTATCACGGGATCACCTGGATTTTCATCGCGATGACGAGGATTACCTGGCCGCGAAAATGAAACTTTTCACGCAGCACCTCAAATCCAATGGCGAACAGGGTTTGGCAATCATCAACATCGACGATCCGGCCGGGAAACGCATCGCGGCGGCCTGCCGCGTTCGCACGGCGACGTATGGCGAAAACCAGGACGCCGCCTATCGCATCGAATCCTACGCCGCCGACAGCGCCGGTCTTGCGTTGAATATGATGACGCCGCAGGGCGCATTGAGCCTGCGCAGTCCGCTTCTCGGTCACTTCCAGGCCTATAATATCGCCGCAGCCGTCGCCACAGCGCTGGAGCTTTCCATTCCCAAAGAAACGATCATCGACGCCATCGAATCCATGCCCTGCGTGCCGGGCCGCATGGAGCGTGTTCCCGACGATGATATCGACGTCATTGTGGACTACGCACACACTCCCGCCGCCGTGCAAATCGTGACGGAGACGGCGCGAAAAATGGCCCGGGGACGCCTGATCACGATCTTTGGCTGCGGCGGCGATCGCGATCACGGCAAACGACCTCTCATGGCCGGAGCGGCAGCGAGCGCATCCGACATCACCGTTGTCACCAGCGACAACCCGCGCACGGAAGATCCCTCGTCCATCATCTCCGATATTCTCGGCGGTGTTGATCTTCCGCAAAGCGACCGACTGGAAGACGGCGATCTTGCGGACTACGAAGGCCGGCAGGGAATTTTCGTGGAAGGGGACCGCCGCAAAGCCATCCGGCAAACGATCCAGGCCGCCCGGTCCGGCGACTTGATTCTCATCGTCGGCAAGGGGCACGAGGATTATCAGATCATCGGCAAAGAAAAATTTCACCTCGACGATCGGGAGGAAGCTAAAAAGGCTCTTGCCGCTCGTCACTCGAATAATGTGAAACAGGGAAAATTATGAGTCTGAATTTGTGGAAAGTCGATTGGGTTGTAAACGCTGTGAAGGGAAGGCTGATTACCGCGCCCGCAGGATATGGCGAAATAAAGTTCCGAAACATCTCGACGGACAGCCGCACCATCGGATCGGGCGAACTTTTTGTCGCGCTGGCCGGTCCGAATTACGACGCCCATGATTTCATCGGCGCTGCGGTGGAAGCCGGCGCCGCCGGTATTGTTGTGAGCGAGAATTGCATGCCTTCAGGTGATCTGACACAAAGAATCGTCGTCATCAAGACGCCTGACACCTTGAAAGCCCTGGGCGACCTAGCTGCGGCGCATCGCCGCAGCTTCGGCATTCCCGTCGTCGCCATCACGGGTTCCACCGGCAAAACGACAACGAAGGAAATGCTCAAGGCGATCCTCCTGATGCATTTCGGCGACTCGGTCCTGGCGACGCAAGGCAATTTCAACAACCTGATCGGCCTGCCCATCACTGCACTCAGGCTCAATGCGAAGCACAAAGTGGCCGTCCTGGAAATGGGCATGAGCATGCGCGGCGAAATTCATCGCCTGACCGAAATCGCCATGCCGGACGTCGGCGTGATCACAAACATCAGTAAAGTCCATATGGAAAAGCTCCCAAGCATCGTCGCCGTCGCCGAGGCCAAGGGCGAACTCCTGAATCAACTGGGCGCGGAGAAAAGCGCCGTTCTTAATGCCGACGATCCTCGCATCGTCGCCATGAGCAAGAACCGCTCCTTCGATGTAAAGACATTTGGTGTGGACAATCCGGCCAACGCCAGGGCTACGGACATCGTGGTTCGAGGTTTCGAGGGCATCAGCTTCAAATTACACTTCGATGAGGTCTGCGTTGCGGAGATCGCCCTATCGTGCGTGGGCCGTCACAATGTCCTGAACGCTTTGGCCGCTGCGCAATGCGCCCGCATGCTGGGCGTTCCCACAAGCGCCATCGTGAAAGGAATCCAATCCTTTCGCCCGGCGGCCATGCGCTGCCGCATCCTGGATATACTCCGGGTTAAAGTTCTGGATGACACGTACAACGCCAGTCCCAAGAGCATGGATGCGGCTTTGGCCACGATTAAAGATCTGGCCCCGGGAGGTCGCCAAATCGTCGTCGTCGGAGACATGAAGGAACTGGGAGCCGAAAGCGTCGCCGCACATCGCCGCCTGGGACGTCATATTGCAAAAAACGAAGCCGATTATCTGTTCGCCATAGGCGAATACGCCAAAGACGTGGTCGCGGGAGCACTGGAAGAAAAGATGCCGGCGAACCGCGTTATTGTTTCTGAGAACCACATGGAGATCGTGGAAATTCTTCGTGATTTTGTGGAAAGAGGCGACATCGTTTTGGTGAAGGGCTCGCGCAGCATGCGCATGGAATTGATCGTCCGCGGACTGAAAGGGGAGAGCATCTAGTGCTGTACCACCTCCTCTACCCTCTATCCGACGAAATCGGCGTTTTCAATGTCGTACGCTATCTGACATTCAGGACCGCCATGGCGTTGCTGACGGCCATGTTCCTGTCTTTCGTGCTCGGCCCCTTTCTCATCCGAAAGCTGGGGCAAATGCAGATCGGGCAAAGCATTCGCAACGACGGCCCGAAAAGTCACCTGGAAAAAGCCGGAACCCCGACCATGGGGGGCAGCCTGATTATCATCGCCATTCTGATCCCCACGCTTCTTTGGGCGAACCTGACAAACCACTTCGTCTGGGCGCTCATGCTGGTCGTCGCCGGATATGGCGTCATCGGATTTATCGACGATTACCTGAAGGTGGCCAAGAAAAACTCCAAAGGCCTGTCGGCCGGTACGAAGCTTCTCGGACAAACGATCGTGGGAACGGCGGTTGCCTTGATTATCTATACGGCCCCAGGATATTCAAGCCTGATGCCCGTCCCCTTCTTCAAGGATGTTCACCTGGACCTGGGCTATTTTTACATTCCCTTCATCGTGTTGGTCATCGTCGCCACCAGCAACACGGTGAATCTGACGGACGGACTCGACGGACTGGCCATCGGGCCAATCATGACCAGCGCCTTGACATTTACGCTGCTGGCCTATCTGGCGGGGCACTTCAAACTGGCCAACTATCTCCAGATTATGTACGTCTCCGGCGCCGGAGATCTGTCGATCATCTGCGGCGCCATGGTGGGCGCCGGCCTGGGCTTCCTGTGGTTCAATACCTATCCCGCTCAAGTCTTCATGGGCGATGTGGGTTCGCTGTCTCTGGGAGGCGCGCTGGGCGTTGCGGCGTGCGTGACCAAAAACGAAATACTTCTGATTCTCATCGGCGGTATCTTCGTGTTGGAAGGTCTGTCGGTCATCATCCAGGTGACGAGTTTCAAACTGACCGGCAAAAGGGTCTTCGCCATGGCCCCCATTCACCATCACTTCGAATTGAAGGGCTGGGCGGAGCCTAAAATCATCGTCCGTTTTTGGATCATCAGCATAATTTTTTCCCTCATGGCATTAACGTCCTTGAAGTTGCGATAATGATGAATCTGGCGAAAACACGCGTTCTGGTCATCGGTCTCAGGCGCTCCGGCATGGCGGCCATCAAGCTGCTGGCGCGCCACGGCGCACGGATCAACGCCAACGATCAGGCTTCCGTCGCGCAGCTCGGTCCTGTTTTGCTGGAAGCATCGCGTTATTCCGAAAAAATAAAGGCCGGTGGCCATAAAGCCGAGTGGTTCGCTCAAGCCGACCTGATCGTCGTGTCTCCGGGCGTCCCGTTGACGGCAAAAGAGTTCGATCTGGCCCGAAAAAATGAAGTTCCCATTGTTTCAGAAATCGAACTGGCCTCCTGGTTCATCGCCACGCCAATTCTGGCCGTAACGGGAACCGATGGAAAAAGCACGACCACGGCGCTGACCGGCGAACTGCTCCAATCCAGTGGACTGTCTGTTTTCGTGGGAGGCAACATCGGCAGGCCCCTGTCCGAGCTTCCTCTTTCAGGCGAAAGCTACGACATCGCGGTCGTGGAACTTTCCAGCTTTCAATTGGAAGCCATTCATGATTTTCATCCCCGCGCAACGGCGATCACCAATTTGTCCCTGGATCATCAGGATCGTTACGGCAGTTTCGAACAATATGTTTCGGCCAAAAGCAACGTCTTTTCCAACATGGGACCGGATGACGCCGCCATCCTGAATGCGACGGACGCCACCGTTGTCCACCATTACAGCCATCTCCCCTCCCCCATTCAGTGGTTCGGGGACGCGCACAAACCGGGAGCCTTCATCGCAGGCGATATCCTGGAAATCCGAACGCCGAAAAATAATCTTTCGCTGGGCGTTGAAGCGTTTTCCCTTCCAGGATCGCACAACAGGGAAAACCTCATGGCCGCATCGCTATTGGCGCTGGCCGGGGGCGCGACAGCCGAAGGCCTTCGAAAGGGAATCGCAAATTTCAAAGGACTACCCCATCGCCAGGAAAATGTCGGCGAGCCAGACGGCGTTTTATTCATCAACGATTCCAAAGCCACGTCACCGGGCGCAACGGCCACGGCCATTAAAGCCGTTGATCGCCCCATCATTCTTCTCATGGGCGGTCGCGACAAAGGCGGCGACTTCGCCCAGCTTGCAAATCTGGTCGCGGACAAGGTGAAACTTCTTATGGTCTTCGGCGAAGCCGCCGAGTCCATCGAAAACGCCTTGACCAACGCAACGCGCGTTGTGCGATGCATGGCATTGGCGGAAGCCATTCGTCTCGCGCATTCGGAAGCCGTAGCCGGCGACGCCGTCGTGCTCTCTCCGGGCTGTGCAAGTTTTGACGCCTTCAAAAGTTTCGAGGACCGCGGAAATCGCTTCAAGGAGGTCGTTCGTGCGTTACGTTAAACGACCCATGACAATTGCGCCGGGTATGATTGACAGTCGATTGGCGCTTATGGCGGTTATCCTGTCCATATGGGGAGTGGTGATGGTGTTTTCCGCCAGCCCCGAAATGTCCATGAAAGATATTGAGAGCCACTTCCAAACCGCGCAGCGCCAATTCCTTTACATGATTGTCGGAATCGCGGCGATGCTCATCACGGCTTTCGTCGATTATCACAGATTCGAATCACGCAAAATCCTGCTCGCCCTTTTCGCCATCACTTCGGCGTTTTTGATCGCAACTCACTTTCCCCCTTTTGGACACACCGTTCACGGCGCATCCCGGTGGCTGCTTTTCAAAGGCGTGTCGCTGCAGCCCTCGGAATTTGCCAAAGCGTCGGCTGTAATTCTGATCGCCGCGCAAATCGCGCGCCGCGGGGAAGATCGCATGCGCTCATTTATGAACGGCGTCGTCCCCGTCTTTCTTATCTCCCTGGCCTTCAGTTTCCTGATCTGGTGTCAGAACGATCTGGGCAGCGTTGTCATTATCATGGGAGCAACCTTCTTCCTTCTCTACATCGGCGGCGCCCGAATCAAACACCTTGGCCTGACACTGCTGGCGATGGGGGCGGTCGGCGCGGCCGGAATCTGCACCTCCGCCAAGCGCATTGAGCGCATCGGCACCTGGATTAACGGGGAAAGCGACATACTCGGGGCGGGATGGCAAATTTACAACAGCAAAATCGCCTTCGGCAGCGGGCACATTACAGGCTGCGGCCTGATTGACGGACGCCAGAAACTCAGTTACCTGCCGGAAATCCACAAGGAATTTATCCTGGCCAACGTGGGAGAAGAAGTCGGCTTTGTCGGCGTGACTATTACACTCGCTTTCTTCACGCTTCTCGTTATCAAGGGATTTTCCATCGCAAAAAATGCCGGCGATCCCTTCGGGCGCTACATAGCATTCGGCGCATCCGGCATCCTCGGACTCGGAGTGATCTTCAACACGTACGTCGTGCTCGCTCTGGTTCCCAATAAAGGAATTGCGCTGCCCTTCCTCTCATACGGAGGAAGTTCGCTGATCGCGAGTTTTATCCTGGTCGGCCTCATCCTCTCGGTGAGCCGTTGGACCGAAAAGGATCTGGGACCATGAAAATCATCTTTGCCGGCGGAGGAACAGGCGGACACGTGATGCCCGCCCTCGCCGTCGCGCAGGCGCTTTGCGACAGACAGGATGTTGAAATCGAATTTGTCGGAACAAAAAACGGCATGGAAGCCCAAAAAGCCCCGCAGGCCGGCTATCGTTTTCACGCCGTGCGCGCGTCGCAGGTCAAGGGCGTGGGCGTCGTGCGTGGAGTCAAGGGTCTGCTGACGGCCATTCGCGGAATCCCGGAGGCCCGACGCCTGCTTCGCAGCCTGAACCCGGATGTCGTCTCGTGCGTCGGAGGATACGCGGGATTCTCCGCGGGATTCGCAGCGTCTTTGGTGGGCACGCCGCTGATTGTCCAGGAGGCCAACGCCGTGCCTGGCCGGGTCAACCGCTTCCTGGCGCGAAGGGCCGATATTGCGGCGATTCCTTTCGAGGAAACACGCCAGCGGATTCGGTGCCGCCGAATCGAGGTGACGGGAAACGCCGTACGCCCTTCACTGGTGAAACAATTCAAAATGCTGCGGGCGCAAAAGACGGGCGACGCCTTCAACCTGTTCGTATTCGGCGGAAGCCAGGGGGCTCGCCGTTTGAACGAGGCCGTCATGGCTTATGCAGAATCGTTAGGATCGCAACTGGGAACCGCCATGACCATCACGCACCAAACCGGATCAGCGGATTACACGCGAGTTTCCGATTTTTACCGTTCACGAAAGATGGATGTAAAAGTCTCTTCTTTCATCGAAGACATGGCGACCGCCTACGCCGAAGCCGACCTCGTATTAAGCCGCGCTGGCGGCAGCGTGGCCGAACTGACAGCGCTTGGACTTCCGGCGATCCTCGTGCCCTACCCCCATGCAGCGGACGACCATCAGCGGGCCAACGCGGAAATCCTGCGGCGCGCGGGCGCGGCGTTGATGATCAACGACGAGGAATTGACCGGTCCGTCGCTCGCAAAAGCCATTTCAGATTTACGCGCCGCTCCCGAAAAGATTGAATCGATGAGCCGGGCCTCGCGCGATATGGGGCAACCCGACGCAGCCAATAAAATCGCAGATCTCATTTTATCGTTAGGAGGCGGGGCCTGATGTTTCGCAAAACTCATCACATACACTTCGTGGGCATCGGCGGCATCGGCATGAGCGGCATCGCCGAAGTGCTTCTCCATATGGGATACGCCGTCAGCGGATCGGACCTGGCGGCTTCGCGAGTCACCCGCCGCCTGGAAGGCCTGGGCGCCAAAATATCCATCGGGCACGACGCGGCGCACATCAAAGGCGCCGATGTTTTGGTGCTCAGCGCGGCCATCGGACCAGACAACCCGGAGAGCATCGCCGCCCGGGCTAATTTTGTTCCGGTCATTCCAAGGGCGGAAATGCTGGCCGAATTGATGCGCCCAAAATTCGGCATTGCCATCGGCGGAACCCATGGGAAAACCACGACGACCAGTCTCGTCGCAACGGTCCTGGGCGCAGCCAAATTCGATCCCACCATCGTCATCGGAGGCCGTCTGGATTCCCTGGGCACAAACGCAAAGCTCGGCGCCAGCGAATATATGGTGGCCGAGGCTGACGAGAGCGACGGCAGTTTCCTGTTGCTGTCGCCGACCATCAGCGTGATCACGAACATTGATCCCGAACATATGGACTATTACACGAGCATAGATCACTTGAAGCGCACCTTTGAGCTGTTCGCCAATAAAATCCCGTTCTACGGGGCGACCATCCTGTGCATCGACCATGAAAACGTCCAGTCGCTGATTCCGAAAATCCATAAGCGATACGTGACGTACGGATTTTCCAAACAAGCCGACCTGAGCGCCGTGGACATCACGCAAAAAAACTTTTCGGCGCGCTTTACGGTCACGCATGCCGATGCGGGCAAACTCGGCTCCATCGAAATCGGAATGCCCGGACATCACAATATCCTCAACACCCTGGCGGCCGTCGCCGTCAGTCTCGAACTTGATATCTCCTTTAACGTCATCGCTGAAGCGCTACAGGGATTTTCGGGCGTTCACCGGCGTTTCGATCCTGTCGGCGAGGCGAAGGGCATCCTGGTCATCGACGATTACGGCCACCATCCCGAGGAGATCAAAAATACTCTGGCCACGGCCAAGGCCTGCTTTGACCGGCGCGTCGTGGCCGTTTTCCAGCCGCACCGTTATACGAGAACGCGAGACCGCTATGACGAATTTCTCACGGCTTTCAACGAAGCGGATCTTCTACTGATGACCGACATTTACCCAGCCTCGGAAACGCCGATCGAAGGCGTTACCGCGCAAAAGCTCTTCGACGGCATCCGAGCCTGTGGACACAAAAATGTTCATTTTGAACCCGACAAGAGCAAGTTGGCGGACCGTCTTCATGAACTGACCGAACCCGGCGATCTGGTTATCACGCTGGGCGCCGGAGATATCACGAAGGTTTCCAAACAATTCTATGCAGCTCTTTGCGAGAAATCGGACCACGAGTAACAGCATCGTCAACGCACTCACAACGCGAGGAGAAAAACATGCGCAGCAATAAAGTAACCAGCGGCGCCGGGATTCAAAACGATGGAATAGCGGCCTCCTTTATCGAAAGCGACTTCGAACAGGAAAGCGCCGAAGTGCTCAACAAAATTCTGGTCAGCGCCGGAGAAATCATCGAGTTGCTGAAGCAGGCCCGCATGGCCGTTCAGGAATATCGCAGCCTGAACATCGAACTGGACGGGGTCATTACGGAGGATTCCAATGGATAGGCGAAGTCGAGTCGGCCTGCTCCTGGGCGGTCCCTCCTCGGAACGCGAAGTGAGCTTCAAATCAGGGAAAGCCTGCGCCGAAGCACTGCGCCGTAAGGGTTATGACGTCGTGGAAATAGATGTCGGGCCGAAACTCGCCGCCGATCTTGCACGGGAAAAGGTCGAGGTCGCCTTCAATATCCTGCACGGCAAGTGGGGTGAGGACGGATGCGTGCAGGGACTTCTGGAAGTCATGGGCATTCCTTATACCGGAGCCGGCGTCACGGCCTCCGCGGTCGCCATGGACAAGATTCTCAGCAAGCTCATCTTCGCCGATGCGGGCATTCCCATCGCGCCGCATATCGTCATCACACAAGGGAATATCCCGGACCGAATCGACATGAAATTCCCCGTCGTCGTCAAACCCGCGACGGAAGGATCGAGCGTCGGCATAAGCATCGTGATAAAACCAGAAGATTTCCGGGCCGCAGCCGAGATTGCACTCAAAGACGACAAGCGCGCGCTGGTCGAAAAATACATCCGGGGACGCGACATTCAGGCGGCCGTTCTCAACGGCGAAGCCATCGGCATCGTGGAAGTGCGACCCAGGCCCGTCGAGGGTGAAAAGATCAGTTTCTACGATTTTAAGCACAAATACACCAAGGGCATGACCGAATACATAACCAAACCCGAAGATTTCAGCGACGACGCCCGGAAGAAAATTGAGCAGTACAGCGCCAGGGCATGCGAGGTTCTTGGCGCGGAAGGCGCCGCCCGAATCGATTTCATGGTGGATGAAAACGACCAGCCTTTCATTCTGGAAGTGAACACTCTTCCGGGCATGACGGAACTTTCACTCTTTCCCATGATCGCCCGGGATTGGGCCGGTTTGAGTTTCGACAATCTGGTTGAGCGGATTTTATTAAGCGCCCGACTGAAAATGGGCGCGTGAGGCAAGAAAACATGTGGCCCTTTAACGGGAAAAAAGACAATGTGCGAAAGGCCGAGGAGGCCGAGCGTCAAGCCCGCTCCGCAACCCTGCGGCGCCAGGTGCTATCCGTTGCGGCTTCGCTGACCCTGGTGTTTGGCGTTTTCGTGGGCGTGTACAAAATCTGCTGCATCTCCGACTCTTTCGGCCTCGCGAAGTTCATCCTTGTGAATCCCAGCGAAAACGTCACAACCGCGCATATCAAGCGATTTCTGGATCTGTACCCGGGGCAGAATATCTTTTCCGTGGATTTGGGAGAAATGCGCACCGTTCTCCTCAATCATCACTGGATCGCGGACGTTCGCGTCACGCGCGTTCCGCCTGAAACGATTCAGTTATTTGTCATTGAAAGAATACCCGTGGCGATTTTAACAATGACCGAAGCGCCAGACCATCGACTGAGTTATTACGTGGATAAAACAGGAACACCCTTCTCGCCCGTCCCCGAGGATAATGCCCTTGAGCTGCCCGAAATATCGGGTTTCACGATGGCGGGATTTCTCAATGAAAGCGGGCAGACCAAAAACTTATCGGGCAAACTGCTGGAAGCGGTACATTTGATCGAAACCGCCAGGGACAAAGCCGGTATTTTATCCGACCGGGTCCACCGCATCCATTTCGACGCCGCCAAAGGTTACTCCATCTTCATCGATTCAGATAACAAACAGGTGCTCATGGGTCCGCCGCCTTATGGCGAGTCCCTCAGGAGGCTCACTCGCATCATGGCCGGACTCGGCGAGAAAAGAGACCAGATCGAAGCTATTGATTTGAGGGAATCGGAATTTACCGTGGTCACAGGATTGCATGAAGAGGACCAAATATGAAGGGACGTCAACCATTAGTCGCCAGCCTGGATATCGGCACAACAAAAGTATGCACCGTCGTCGGCGAGGCGCATAAAGAGGGTCTGACCATATTAGGAGTCGGCACGCACCCCAACAAGGGTTTGCGCAAAGGCATGGTCATCAACCTGGAAGCTGTCGTCAACGCCGTTCAGCGGTCCGTGGAGGAAGCCGAATTGATGGCCGGCTGCGAAATTTCCGGCGTATATGCGGGAATCTCGGGTTCGCACATCAAATCCTTCAACAGCCACGGCATGATCCCTCTCAAGGGACGTGAAGTCACCGCAAAGGACATCGAGCGCGTGCGCGAAGTCGCCGGCGCAGTGGCGATACCGAGGGATCGAGAAATCCTCCACATATTGCCATTCGAGTACATTGTTGACTCCCAGCGGGATATCCGGGACCCGGTCGGCATGACCTGCGTGCGCCTGGATGTAAACTGCCACATCATTACCGGGGCCACTGCCAGCACAGACAACATTCACAAATGTTGCGAGCGTTTAAGATTTCAAGTCAACGAAACGGTTTTCGACCCTATCGCAGGCGGGATGGCCGTACTGACCGAAGATGAGATGGAGCAAGGCGTGATTCTGCTGGACATCGGCGGCGGAACGAGCGACCTCGCCGTTTTCAGCGAAGGCGCGCTCATACACACATCGGTCCTTCCCCTGGCCGGCAACCACATCACCAAGGACCTGGCTCATGGCCTGAACATCCCCCCCGCCCCCATGGCGGAAAATCTCAAGGTCAAGTACGGAAGCGCTCTGGCCGGCGATGTCGATCCGGAAGAGCAGGTTAGAATCGACGACATGGGCGGCGAGATTTCACGCTCATTTTCCCGGCAGATCATCTGCGACATCATTGAGCAGCGCTGTGACGAAATTCTGCGCCTGTTGCGCGAGGAAGTGGACAGCGCGGAGTTGCTTCCCCTGGCGAGATCGGGCGTCGTTCTCACCGGCGGATGCGCGAAACTTCCCGACATCGACAAGCTGGCGGGGCGAATTTTCAACACGCGCGTGCGCATCGGCACTCCACGAAAAATCAGCGGCCACATTGACCAGGTGGACGACCCGTCCTTTTCCACGGCGGTCGGTCTGGCTCTCTACGGCCACAACAACGTGATGAGGGGCGTCGCCGGAGCCCACCTGGACCGAGGCATTATGAGACTAATTCGAAAGGCTCAAGATTGGATCAAGGAGCTTTTCTAAAGGATATCATGCCGGCATTTAGCCGGAATAAATTTAAGGAGGCGGAATGAACAACGAAGAAATGAGGTTCCAAATCGAAGCGGCGGGACCGGCCACAATCAAAGTGATCGGCGTGGGCGGTTGCGGCGGCAACACTCTCAACACAATGATCAAGACGGGAATGAGCGGCGTGGACTTTATCGCGTGCAACACCGACAGGATGGACCTGGAATCGAACATGGCGCCCACGCAACTAATCCTCGGCGAAGGATTGGGCGCGGGAGGCGATCCCGAAATGGGTCGTCTGGCCGCCGAGGAGTCGTCGGAAGCCATCGTCGAAATGCTCAAAGGCAGCCACATGGTCTTCATTACGGCGGGCCTGGGCGGAGGCACCGGCACCGGCGCCGGACCGGTCATTGCGCGCCTCGCCAAGGAAGAAGTCGGCGCGCTGACGGTCGCCATCGTCACGCGGCCATTCACCTTTGAAGGCAAAAAGCGCATCGGTTCAGCCAACCAGGGACTGGAAACGCTAAGCCAACATGTGGATTCCCTCATCACGATCCCCAACCAGAAACTTCTGGCCTGGGCGGGCAACGGCGCCACAATGAAAGAAGCCTTCTCAAAGTCCGACGAAGTGCTTCTCAACGCGGTGCAGGGCATTTCCGACCTGATCACCGTTCCGGGCCTCATCAACCTGGATTTCGCCGACGTCAAAACAATCATGGAAGGCATGGGCGCGGCGCTGATGGGAACCGGCGTGGCCACCGGAGAGGGACGGGCGATGGAAGCCGCCAATATGGCCATCAGTCATCCCTTGCTGGAAGACGTGCAAATCAACGGCGCGCGGGGCGTGCTCATCAACATCACGGGACCACAGGAAATGGGCCTGGCCGAAGTGCAGGACGCCGTTTCTCACGTCCAGGAAGCCGCTTCGGACGACGCCAACATCATCTTCGGCACCGTTTTCGATGACCGCATGGGCGACGCCATGCGCATCACCGTCATTGCAACGGGATTCCCCGGCGCCGGCGAGAAATATGTGCCCGACGCCAGATTCGACCAAGCGCCCGCAGCCATCGGCGGCAGGGAAAGAGGAGATGTATCCATCTTCCCCAACAATGACAGTCAGCGGCAAAGCATCGCGCCGAGAAGCGGAGCCCGCCGCGTCGTTCACATGGGCAGCGTGTCAGATGTCGAAAAAGACAAATTCGGCGATCCGAAAACCGGCGGCCCTGGAGATCGCCCCGTGTTCAGAAATGGACCGTCGCGCATTGCCTCCGGCAAGAGCAAGGTCGATATGGACGACTACGAAACCCCGACATATATCCGCCGTTCAGCGGACTAAAAAGGATAGCTAAAGGAAAAAACCATGAAAACGACAGTTATTTATCGATATTTCGGTTCTGCGCCCCCAATCCCCAACCTTCCCCATACGGGCCCTATTCAGTAGGACCCGCCAAAAAATCCCCTCCCTATTTTGCCGCCGTCAACACACGGCGGCTTTTTTTTGCCTCCCAAGTTGCAACCGGCTAAAAAATTCCCACATTCGACACTCTTGTCGTTTCCAGTCGCCTCTGCTACTTTGCGCGTCGTAGATGAACGGCGTTGGATGCTCAGATGGCATGCAATCATGGAGTGTAGTCTATCCCAATGAAAAACACGGATGCTTTAGACTTCTTCAAAAATAAATACCCGGAGAAATTCATCGGGCCAGCCGTAGTGTTTTCAAAAATTCACCCAGGCGACCGCATTTTTATCAGCACCGCCTGCGGCGAACCGCAATACCTGGTCGGGGAATTGATCAAGTTCGTGCAGTCCCATCCCAAAGCCATATGCGACTCGGAAGTCCTGCACGTATGGACTTTGGGCATTGCGCCCTACGCCGACGAAAAATTCAAGAAAAACTTTCGCCTTAACTCCTTTTTCGTCGGCGACAACTCCCGGGCCGCCGTCAATAAAGGCGCAGCGGATTATGAGCCCATTTTCATGTCCCAGATTCCTTCATTGTTTCGACGCGGCCTGGCGCCGATCAATTGCGCCCTGATACAGACCTCCCTGCCCGATGAACACGGATACTTAAGCTTGGGCGTGAGCGTCGATATCGTCAAAGCGGGCGTGGAAATCGCCGACATGGTCGTGGCCCAGGTGAATCCGAATATGCCGCGCATTCACGGCAACACCTTCGTACATATCGACGACATCGATTGTCTCGTCGCCCACGAAGAACCCTTGTTGGAATTCAACACCACCCCACCGGACGACATCGCCAACAAAATCGGTCGGTACGTGGCGGGAATCGTCGAGGACGGCGACACGATTCAAGTCGGATACGGTCGCATTCCCAATGCCGTTATCGCCAACCTGAGTGATAAAAAACATCTGGGCGTTCACACAGAGCTTCTCGGCGAGGGTTTGGTGGAACTCATCAAATCCGGCGTCGTGGACAACTCACAAAAGTCCATTGACCGCCACAAAACCGTGGCGACTTTTTGTATGGGCAACAAAGACACTTACGATTACCTCCACGACAATCCGTCCATTTCCTTTAGGCCGGTGGATTACACCAACGATCCGCTGGTCATTGCCAGCCATCGCAACATGACGGCCATCAATTCCGCCCTGCAGATCGATCTGACGGGGCAGTCGTCGTCGGAATCCATCGGAACACAGTTTTTCAGCGGCATCGGAGGGCACGCGGATTTCATGCGCGGCGCGATGCTGGCCCCAGGCGGCAAAACAATCCTGATCGTGCCGTCCACGGCCCGCGACGGCGAGGTCAGCCGCATCGTGCCCCTGCTCGATACGGGAACCGGCGTCACACTCACGCGCGGCGACATCCACTACGTCGTCAGCGAATACGGCATCGCTTATCTTCACGGAAAGAGCATTCGAGAAAGAGCTATGGCGCTCATCGCCATCGCGCATCCGAAGTTTCGCAGTCACCTCATCCGTGAAGCCAAGAAGCACAATTTGATCTACAGCGACCAAGCCTTTATCCCCGGAAGCAAAGGCGAATATCCTGAAAATCTCGAAACCAAGCGCACCACAAGAAGCGGCGTACAAGTATTGCTGAGACCCGTAAAAATCAGCGATGAGCCACACCTCAAGGATTTTTTCTATTCTTTGTCGGACAAAAGCATCTACCGGCGATTCATCTCCGCCCGGCGCGACATGCCCCACGAACGCCTCCAGGATTTCGTGATCATCGATTACACGACGGAAATGGTGATCCTGGCGATCATTCAAAACGAAGAGCAGGAATTGGTAGTCGGCATTGGCCAATACGGCATCGACGAACGCGTACACTCCGCCGAGGCGGCCTTCGTAGTCCGAGACAACTATCAAAACAAGGGCATTGGGAAAACCTTGTTGCGATACATCACATTTCTGGCGAAAAAGCGGGGTTTGCTGGGTTTTACAGCCGAGGTCGTCCTGGGCAATGAGCTGATGCTACACTTGTTTGAAAGCATGGGATTTGATATAACAACCAAGCGTGATGAAGGTGTTTGGGAGTTGCAAATGAGTTTTCGTCGCGAGCCGTAAAATTATACGTTGCAGCTAGGCGTCGAACCAAAAAAAAAGAAAGTATCGGCACCAACCGTGTCAACCGTTCTTAAGCAAATGAAGGCTCTATTTGAGCCGCGTTCCGTGGCCGTCATTGGCGCTTCGGCAAACCCCGCCAAAATCGGCTATAAAATTATCCACAATCTAAAAAGCGGCAAATATGCCGGAGCCATCGTGCCCGTCAATCCAAAAGGCGGAGAGATCCAGGGTTTACCTGTGGCGAAATCCATCGATGAAGCAGGCCCCGGAATCGACTTGGTTTGCATCGCGACGCCCGCGCTTTTTGTTTTTGACGCGGTCAAAGAATGCGCGAGCAAAGGCGTAAAGAACATTATCATTATTACATCCGGCTTTTCGGAGATAGGCCACATCGCCGAGGAAAAGCGCATCACCGATTTCGCCAAAGAAAAAGGCTTGCGAATTCTAGGCCCCAATGTATTCGGCATCTATTCGGCAAAAAGCCATTTGAACGCCACATTCAGCGGGGGCGAAATTCAACGCGGAGAAGTTTCCATCATCACGCAAAGCGGCGCGATCGGCATTGCATTGATTGGGAAAACCGCAGCTGAAAACATCGGATTGAGTTCCATCATTTCCCTGGGCAACAAGTGTGATATCGACGAAGCGGATATCCTCGAATATCTCATCAACGACGACAGCACAAAAATCATACTGATGTACATCGAAGGCATCAAAGACGGCGTCCGCTTCGTGAATGCCGTCAAAAGAGCGACCGCCGTTAAGCCCGTCGTCGTAATAAAATCCGGCTGGTCAAAACGAGGCGCCGTCGCCGTGGCTTCTCATACAGGATCGCTGGCGGGAACGGATAAAATATTCGACAGTCTTATGAAACAAAGCGGCGTTGTGCGAGCTCATAGCATTCAGGAAGCCTTAAGTTGGGGAACTTTTCTCAAGGATTCTCCTGTCTTAGGCGGCCCGAACTGCGTGATCGTCACAAACGGCGGAGGCATTGGCGTCATGGCCACGGACGCCTGCGAACTTCATGACATCAGTTTGTACAATAATCAATCCACATTGAAACGCACATTTTCCAAGGTTGTTCCAGAATTCGGCTCGGTGAAAAATCCCATCGATATAACGGGCCAATCTACGGCGCCGGAATACAATCATGCCTTGGACGCCGCTTTAAAAAGCACAAGTATACATAGCGTGATCGCTCTATATTGCGAAACCGCGATGTTCGATGAGAAAGCCCTGGAAAAGGTCCTTCTGGATCAATTTCACCAATACAAGGGGAAAAAGCCCATCGCATTTTCCCTTTTCGGAGGTGAAAAGCTCACCAAAACGGTCGCTTCTCTGCGCAAGAAAGGCGTACCGGTTTTTAACGAAATCCCTGAATCCGTCAGTTCATTGGGGGCCTTGCACTTCTATCATAACCGGCGATGCGCTCCCAGAGATAAAATTGAGCTGGCTCCCGTGGATGAAAAGGGCGTTTTATGCGCCATCGAAAAAGCTCAAAAAGCCGGTAGAACTTTCC
>CAZQAE010000034.1:0-55043 GCA_964591275.1 uncultured bacterium
GAATAAACACAGATTCAAAAAGACCCTCGCCTTTGTTTTGGTCTTCCTGCCAACTATCATCGACATCTTTTCCCGCAATGAAAACGTGATAAGAATTGGACTCCGTCAGTAAAAACTTCAAATCGGAAACCATTTTTTGAAGTTGGATCAACTTTCGTGTCTCGGGTTTCCGGTCGGAGGGCGGCGTCAGTTTATCCAACTCATCGAAAATAAAAATGATGGCATGATGGTCTATCTTTTTCTTAAGGATTTTTTTCAGCCAACGAATGATGGCATAATCGTCTGTCTTTTCCTTAAGGAGGCTTCTTAACCAACAAATGATGCGGTAATCGTCTGCTTTTTTTCCCCGAACTCTTTTAAGCCAATGGCTGAGGTCCAGTTGTTTTTCATGAAGAGTGTACGGGTGTTCTTGATGCACATCCTCTCGGTATTTGCTTTTTTCGTTTCTTTGCTTAGCGCCCGTCTCCGTTATCCCCGGCGCGTGCAAGTTCCCGGAAACTTCTGTTTCCTCCGTCTCCGAACTGCCTCTAGTCTTCGTACGCGTTCCGATACAACGAAGGTACATCTCCTCCAACTCTTCCGGAATTGTTTGTTTGACCTTTTTTTTGCTGATAATCCATACAAGAGGCCAACACACCCACCTCTTTACCCTTTTTACAAACCTCATCCAGCCTTTGTCATAATATCCTTCGCGGTATTTTCCCAAAACAAATCGTTGATACAACTCCTTAATCATAATGTCGACCAGCGCCCCCGCATCGCGAGCCGTACTGAGATTGATAGGAATTGGGACAAAGTTTTCGTACTCTTCTTGGATATCCGCGATTGTGTAGTATACTAAAGATGATTTTCCCGTACCGCGATACCCCGTAACTAAAATACTGCCGCCGCGCGATTTGAGAATGATCGACTTGAGGCGCGCGCACTCTTCTTCGGGAACGCAAAATAAGTTATCGGCGATCTTATCCTTGCTCTCGTCCTGTCCTTCAGATATCGGGCCATCGAGTTTGTGACCATGGCTGGGATGGTGTGAAAAAACGAATTCTTTCGATAGGCCAAACCACAATACCCTTTTGTTCATTTCGCCGGGAATACTTGGCAGCGCACCGTTAATCGTAGGACAATGATAACGCTCCAAATCATCAAGAAATTTTTTAAAGTTCTTTTTTTCATTGCCATTTCCGGTTGTCATCTTATCCTCCCAAAATCCCAACTATTTTTCGCACGGCTGTTGCAGATTGACGCTGTAACCGCGACTGAAAGGTTAAGCACCTGACAGTTTAAAATGTATCACCTGAGTTGAAGATACTGTTTTGCATCTCTATCCGTCAACACACAGCTTCAATAGCCGTATTCAAGAAATTCCAGGCAACTCTCCTAGGGGAGTCTGAAGTTTGGCCTTTTCCTTTTGTCGTCTGCCTTTGGAACATCACAAGCAGAAGAGAACTGAAAGGGAAGAAACTGCTGGGATACGTGCGATTCATTCAGCGCGCATCAACCGAAAGATTATATGTCCAGTTCTTTCGTCAGCGTGGCGAGCATGTTTTCAAAGGTGTGGACTTCGCGGGCGATGCGACGTCCTTCCTCGCCCATGCGGGCGGCCATTTCGGGATCATCGAGAATCGCGGAGATTTTTTCAGCCACATCCTTTGCGCTTGTTGGATCAGCGAGAAGGCCGCTGATATTATCCTTTACGGCTTCGGCAACGCCGCCCGAACGTCCGCCCACCACCGGCGTTCCGCGTGCTCCGGCCTCGATGAAAACGATTCCAAAGCCCTCCACGTTGTCGCCTTCCTGACGACTGATCATCGCGAAGACATCGGCGCGTTCGTAAAGCTGCGCCAGTTCCGTTTCGCCTATTTCCCCCGTAAAAATAACTTTGTCGGCGACGCCCGACTCCCGCGCCAAAGATTCGAGCCGAGGGCCGTCATCGCCCTTTCCAACAATGATGCACGCAATGTCCTTATCATTTGCAATAAGCATGGGCATCGCTGCAATCAGCGTGTCGAATCCTTTGCGCGCAACAAGACGGCCAACGGAAAGGATGACTCGTTTGCCTGCGAGTGAATGGCCCCGATAAGGTTCGGGCAAGGGTTCATCGGCGTGCCGAGAGATAATGCAGGCCATCGGAATTTTTCGTGCGCGGGCTTTGGGCGCAAACTTTTTCAGAAATTCCTGAAAGGGTTCGGCGATAGTCGTCACAAGCTGCGCCCGCCGCAAAAGACCGCGCCACAGGCCGGGCGCGCGCGAACGGCGAAGCCGCAATAGCTCCATGCCGTAGGTCAATACAACGAAAGGCACACCCAGAAAACGGTTCCAGAATAGGGCGATGGGTCCGCTGAACTGGAGATAGCCGCAGATGATTCGGTCAAAGCGCCACCTGCGCCAAAGATTTGCGACCGCGAAAAAGAAGGCCGCTTGGCGCAGCAAAACGGCGAGGAAACCGGGCAGCGATTTGAACGAGGATACTCGTGTTACATCTGCGGGATAGGCGCGGTCATGCTCGACGTCGCCCGGCGTCCGGGAGGCGATGACGCGGACCTCGCCGGGCCAACGCCGGGCCAATTGGCCCAGGAGACCTTGTACTCCGCCCACGTCCGGCGGGAAATCTTTGACAAGAAAAAGTGTACGCATCGATAATCGCGAATTGAACATCTGTCGCCCACTTCGTGGGCTTGAATGAATTTATCAAATTCCCTGGTCCCGGCGCTTACGCACCGGGCTACAAACTGACGCCCCGATGCGGGGCTTTTGCGGAATTTCGAGTTCCGAATTCATTTGAGCATTCCGCATTCGAAACTCCGCATTCGGTTGACCGCTCCTACATTTTCGCAGGCGATACGGATTCTGCCTTCTGACTTCTAAATTCCGGTTTCCTGCTTCTAAATTCTAACTTCTAACTTCCAACCCTAATTCTTATCCCAGCCGCTCTGTCCGCGTAGTTTTTCCACTTCGTCTTTCGCCTGATTTTTTATCAGCACGTAATCGGTTTTCGCCACGCGGTTCAATGGGAATTTGCCGGCGTCGAGAATTATGTAATGGGACGGGCGCATATATCCGGCGATGCCCTTGGCATGCGCCTGCAACTCATCCACAGTCAGATCGACGCCTTCCTTTTTTTCCACAAAGAGCACAACGCCTTCCGTGAAAATTTCATGCTCGACGCCGACGGCGGCAGCGGCGCTCACCTTGTCTTTGAGATCCAAAAAGTGGTTTTCTATCTGCGCGGGATGAACCTGATAACCTTTGGGTTTGATGACGAGCTTTAATCGCCCGGAGAATTGCAAGCCCTTATCCGATTTGTAGCCGAGGTCTCCCGTATAGCAAACCCCATCATTGGATACGGTCCTCCGATACGCCTCATCATTGTCCACGTAAGCGATGAAAACCTGCGGACCGGCAAAGCAGATTTCTCCGACCTCGCCATCGGGCAATTCTTCGCCTGCGCCGCCGTCGTCTTGAATGGGCTTGCGTATGGACAGCGGCGTCACGGGCATATCGTAGCCAACGCTGGCCAGGATGTCGTCCACCGTGCCGTCCAAAGGCGAATAGGTCACGAAACCGGCGGTCTCCGACAATCCCAGGCCGGTGCCGAACTTGGGGCACATGGCCGAAAGGTTTTCCAGAAATTGCCGGGATACCTGCTGGCCACCGTACAGGGCGAAGCGTAGCGACGACAGGTCGTATTCATTATAATTCGGCAGTCGCCACTCCATCGAAAACAACGCCGGAATCTGACCGAAGGCATCCACTTTGAATTGCTGGATAGCCTTGAGCGATTTGGCAGGGTCAAAGATGTAGAGCACGACGACCGATCCGCCCCAGAATAATGGCGTCATGAGCTGTTCGGCCTGCCCGCCCACATGGGAAGGCGGCAGGTTCACAAGCATCTTCGTGCCTTCGGTCATGTCGAAGCCGGCGCCCAGGCACATATTCTGACAGGTAATATTGCGGTGCGACAAAAGGGCTGGCTTGGGAAATCCGGTGGAACCTGTCGTAAAGATCACCTGCGCGCCGTCGTTTTCCTTTATGGCGTCTAGGGCATTGAGATAGTTTTTGTATTCCGGCGATTTTTCGGGTTCCGAAAGGATGACTTTGGCCTCCGCAGCGGCCTCCTGAAAAATCGTGTAGGCCGAAACGGCGCCTTCGAGGCATTGTTCCGGCGGCGCAAACTGGATGAAGTGCTCAATAAAGTCGCAGTTATCCATAACCGCCTGTCCCAGCGGATTGAAATCGGCAACGGGTGTTTTCCCCAAAAAGGCAAAGCCTTTGGCTTTGATCATGCCCAAAGAGCGGATGACTTCCGGACCTTTCAGACGCAGGTCCAGCGGTGAATGGATCACGCCGATTTTGAAGCATGCGTATTCCAAAAAGATGTGTTCAATGAGGAAGGGAAGCGAGGTCGCCAGGAAATCGCCTTTGCGAAATCCCATGCGCAGAAGCTTCATGGCCAGGACGGTCGAGTTTTGATCGAACTCGACATAGGTGTAGCTCTTGCCCGTTTCCGCATCGATAATTGCGGTTTTGCTGGGTTTTTCTTTGGCCCATTTTGCTACAACGCCGTGCAGAAGATGTCGATCAGCGTAGTCTTTTTCGAAATGCGAAAGCGTATATTGGGGAACGCCGTTCCGATAGCTCAATTCAGTCATGGTCGAACACTCCCGAAAGTTGGTTTTTGTTTATGGCGAAATTGGGACCCATTAGTAACAATTTTTTAGCATGACAAACTGGAAATAACAATTGCCTTTTCTTTCAAAACGGAAGGATTCGAGTAAAAAGTATGGTTATGACAAAGAACGGAAAAAATTCTGAGCGAATCCATAGCAATCACAACGACTTTTCACCCGCCGGTCCGGCGACGGACCGGAAGACCGAGCGTCTTCATATTTCGAAAAACGGAGCGCGAGGCTTTCTTTCATCGCTGCGGGTAACTGTGCTGGGTTGGCTTGGATTCACAGGAATGATCGCGTCGACTTCGGTCTGCCCCATATGCGGACAATCGGCTTGCCCAGTCGGCCTGAGGCAGGCTGCGGGCTTGGGACTTTTGGCCGCGATAATAATGTGCGTGCTGACAAAGACCGGACTGAAAAAACCACCAACGCACAGTAAAAATGCGAAATGCACGTCATAGGCGACATCTTCGTCTCCTTGATCGCTTTGTAACGCGGATTACACGGTGTTTCCATTTTATTTCAAAGAGTGTACATTTCACCCGCTTTTTGGAGTTAAGCGATTAAAATGGGTTGTCAAAAATTACAATTCTCGGTTAATGACAATAAGGACAAAATCGCGCTGCAACCTGGGGCCCAAAGACCCAATAAACGCCTTGCGAAGGGGTAGTTAAGCGCAAAGAAAAAAACTTTTCCTTTTGGAGGTTCACCTGTGACATCCAGTAATTTTCTCTTTTCGTCGGAATCCGTTACCGAAGGCCACCCCGACAAAATGTGCGATAAAATCAGCGACGCCGTTCTGGACGCCATTCTCGCCGAGGACCCCAGAGCGCGGGTGGCGTGCGAAACTCTGACTAACACAGGCGTTATCATGCTCGCCGGAGAAATCACCACCACAAAAAATCTCGATTACCGCCATATCGCACGTGAGACAGTCCGCGACATCGGGTACACCAACACAGAGATGGGTTTCGACTGCGATACCTGCGCCGTCCTGGTAGCACTAGACAAACAGTCGCCGGACATCGCGCAGGGCGTCAATGAAGACGACGGACTGCATAAAGAGCAAGGTGCCGGAGACCAGGGTCTCATGTTTGGATACGCCAGCGACGAAACGCCGGTTCTGATGCCCGCGCCGATTTATTATGCCCACGCCCTTTCCAGGGGCATGACGGAGGCCCTCAAAGAAAAACGTCTTGACTTTCTGCGACCCGATGGGAAAAGCCAGGTCACCGTGCAGTACATCAACGGAAGACCGAGTCGCATCCACACTGTCGTTATGGCCGCGCAGCATTCGGAAAACGTCACGTACGAGCAAATCGTCGAAGGTCTGCGCGAGGAAGTGGTGAAAAAGGTTTTGCCGCAAGAACTGCTCGACGACAAGACTGTCTACCATATCAATTCCACGGGACGCTTCGTCATAGGCGGTCCAATGGGCGATTGCGGACTGACCGGGCGGAAAATAATTGTGGACACCTACGGCGGCATGGGACGTCACGGCGGCGGAGCTTTTTCCGGCAAGGATCCGTCCAAAGTGGACCGGTCGGCGGCCTATATGGGCCGGTATATTGCAAAAAATCTCGTGGGCGCCGGACTGGCGACGGAATTGGAAGTGCAGTTCGCCTACGTCATCGGCGTGGCGGAACCCGTTTCGCTCAACGTCAACACATTCGGAACCGCAAAAATATCCGAGGATCGGATCGAATCAATCATCAAAGAAGTTTTTTCCATGAAGCCGGCAGGCATCATCAAGGAATTGGATCTGCTCAAGCCGCGCTACTATCCGACGGCGGCGAGCGGCCATTTCGGGCGCACAGAAGACAGCTTCACATGGGAAAAGCTGGACAAGGTGGAGAAGATCAAAGAGCTGGCCGGATTATAGCAAATCGCGTTAAAGAGAATCGTATGCGTTGCCGATAACTATACTCTGTGGCGTCGATGCCACATTATTTTGAAAAATGACTGTGAGGAAACGATGACCGATTATGATATCAAAGACATTTCCCAGGCCGCTGAAGGCAAGGATAAAATCGAGTGGGCCGAGCAGGACATGCCGGTTCTGCGACAGATCAAAGAGCGCTTTGCCAAAGAAAAGCCGCTTTCCGGCGTGAGCATCGCCGCGTGCCTCCATGTGACGACCGAAACGGCGAACCTGGCACTGACGCTGGCGGCGGGCGGCGCGGATTTGGCGCTGTGCGCATCCAATCCGCTGTCCACGCAGGACTACGTAACCGCTTCGCTCGTCAAAGATCACGGCCTTAAGGTCTTCGCCATTCGGGGCGAGGACGGCGACACGTATTATAAGCACGTCAATCAGGCCCTGGACATCAAACCGCAGGTCACGATGGACGACGGAGCGGACCTTGTGAACGTGCTGCACGGCGAACGCAAGGAACTGATCGAAAACGTTCGTTTCGGCACCGAGGAAACGACGACGGGCGTCATCCGCCTTCGCGCCATGGCGGCGGACGGCGTGCTGGCCTTCCCTATTATCGCGGTGAACGACGCCAACACCAAACACATGTTCGACAATCGATACGGCACCGGCCAAAGCACCCTGGACGGTATCATCCGGTCCACGAACCGCCTACTCGCCGGATCGGCTTTCGTCGTGAGCGGCTACGGATGGTGCGGACGCGGCCTGGCCTGGAAAGCCAAGGGGATGGGCGCCAATGTCATCGTTTGCGAAATCGATCCGCTCAAGGCCCTCGAAGCGGTGATGGACGGATTCCGCGTTATGCCCATCGCCGAAGCCGCGCCAATCGGCGACTTCTTCTGCACGCTGACCGGCGACATCAACGTCATCGACGTGCACCACTTTGAAGCTATGTCTGATGGGGCTATCGTCGCCAACTCGGGCCACTTCAACGTGGAGTTGAATCTGGGCGGTCTCGAAAAAGTTACAACTGGAAAAAGGACAGTCCGTCCCTTCCTGGAAGAATACACGATGTCCGACGGAAGACACATTTACGTGCTGGCCGAAGGCCGACTGGTGAATCTCGCTGCGGCGGAGGGACATCCCAGCGCCGTGATGGATATGAGCTTCGCCAACCAGGCGCTGTGCATTGAACACATGATCAAATCGCCGGCCAAACTCGAAAAGAAAGTCTACCCGGTCCCGCACGATATTGACCAGGAAATTGCACGCCTGAAACTCGAGGCCATGGGCGTCAATATCGACACGCTCACCGCCGAGCAGGAAGACTACCTGCAAAGATGGGATATCGGCACCTGATCGACGAAATTCAATAAGCAATGATCAATGAGCAGTGGCCGGTGGCCATTGCTCATTGTTTTTGGATCGCGGTTTCAAACCGCTCCTACAATTGCGGCTCGGAAACCGGCGACACGCCGTACGATGACGAAACCGCTCCCGCATTCGCGACAGGAATGTCGCTCCTACATTCGCAGCCAGAATATCGTTCCTGCAATCGCGGTTGAAAACCGCTCCTACACCCTGAACCCTTGCCCCTCGCGGTTGAATACCGCTCCTACGCTGATCACTGATAATTTCTGCGGAACCAAAAAGCGTGGGCGCTTGTCCTAAACAATCAAGCCTTTGTGACCTTTTGGCCTTTGTGCTTTAATGAACGCTCTTCACGGAAACGGGAAAGGACATGATCATGAAGTCGATTCACCTTATCATTGTACTGGCGGCGCTATCACTCCTGATGTCTCCGGCTGGCGCTTTGGCCGAGCAACCCGGAACCGGCGTGCTGAAAGTTCTGACAAAAGGATCGGAAGATGTGGAAGTGCCGTTGAAGCACACTTCCGTCGAGGCCAAGATCGCGGGCTTCGTGGCTCGCGTCACCGTCACGCAGACTTTCGTCAATCCCTTCAAAAATCCGATTGAAGCGGTGTACGTTTTCCCCATGCCCCACGAGGCTGCGGTGGACGACATGACCATGAAGATCGGCAAGCGCGTCATCAAGGGCGTCATCAAAAAGCGCGAGGAGGCCCGAAAAATTTACGAGCAGGCTAAAAAGGAAGGTAAGACAGCTTCGCTTTTGGATCAGGAGCGGTCCAACATTTTCACGCAGCGCGTGGCCAACATCCTTCCCGGCGACAACATCGAAATACAAATCTCTTATGTCGAAGTGTTGGAATACGAGGAGGGCGAGTACGAATTTGTCTTTCCCATGGTCGTCGGTCCGCGTTATATCCCCGGACACGCCGTCGGCAAAAGCGGCGGCGGCTGGGCGCCGGATACTTCCCGCGTGCCCGACGCATCGAAGATCACGCCGCCGGTCCTGAAGCCGGGGCAGCGTAGCGGCCACGACATCGACCTAACCGTCAGGCTGGACGCCGGCATCCCCTTTTATCACCTGCGCTCCACCTCCCACGAGATCAATGTGAAAACCAAGGGCCAGCAAAAAGCGACCGTCACGCTCAAAGCTTTCGACACTATCCCCAATAAGGATTTGATACTGCGTTATAAGGTGCTGGGCGATGCACCCGAGTTCGGGTCGCTCACCTACACGAAGGACGGCCAGGGGCATTTCCTTCTCGCCCTGGCGCCCAAAGCAAATTATTCCAAAAAGGAAATCGGACTGCGGGAGATTTTCTTCGTGGTCGATTCCTCCGGCAGCCAGCGAGGCGATCCCCTGGTCAAATCAAAAGAGGCCGTGAAACGCGCGCTCAAGGGCCTGCGGCCAAGCGATACATTCCAGGTTTACGATTTCAACGACATTGTCACTTCCATGTCGCCCTCCACCGTCCCTGCGACGCCCACAAATATCCGAGACGCCCTCAAGTTCGTGGATCAGATTCAGGCGCGCGGCGGCACGCGCATGCTGCCGGTGATCCAGACGGCGCTGAATCTGCCGCCGGACCCAAAGCGCCTGCGAATCGTTTTCATGACCACGGACGGCTTCATCGGCAACGAAGTTGAGATCATTAAGGAGATTCACGACAGCCTGGGCGATGCGCGACTCTTTTCCCTGGGCGTTGGCTCCTCGGTAAACCGATACCTTCTGGACCGCATGGCGCAAGAGGGCAAAGGCTTCGTGCAGTTCGTGCGGCAAGACGAGCCGACAAAGGAAGTGGTGGAAAATTTCCACAAACGCATCGCCACGCCGGTGATGACCGACATCGAGATCGACTGGGGCGGACTGCGTGTGAAGGATGTGTATCCCGAACGCGTACCGGACCTTTTCGCCGGACGGCCCCTGGTGATTCACGGCAGGTTCGACAAGCCGGGCGAAGGCACGGTCAGGCTACTCGGCAAGCTCGGAAAAAAGAGCGGCGAAATATCCGCGGAAGTTAAGTTCCCCGCAAAAGACGGCGGCTATGACAGCCTGGGCACGCTGTGGGCGCGGGCGAAGATCGAAAAGCTTATGGCCGAGATCGAACGCGGCCGGGGAGGAAACGAACTGGTCGAACAAGTGACGAATATCGGTTTGGAATATCGGCTCATGACCAAATACACGAGCTTCGTGGCCGTTGAGGAAAAAGTGCGCAACGTAGGTGGCAAGCAACAGACCGTGCAGGTCCCCGTGGAGATGCCCGAAGGCGTATCCTACGAAGGAGTGTTCGGTGAAGAAATGGAAGTCACGCGACAAATGATGCATTCAAAATCTGTTGGCGGCAGCGCAAGCGGGGCGATAATGGCGATGAGTAATGCTCCGGCGTTCGCGCCGAAGTCCGCAATGAAGAAATCGAGATCAGGCTTGGGCGCAAGCGCTGACCTTATGGACGTACCAGAGTCGACAATGTCCGGCGAAAAGCACAGTCGTATTCCCAGGCTTGATCCCGTGGCTTTCCTGGGCATCTCGAACGAAGCCCCCTACAGGCAGGCCCTGCAGCAGAACTTCGGCAAGGCCATCGGCAAAAAGCTCGACGGCATCAAGTGGCCCAAGGGCAAACAGATGATGGTGCGCCTGGTCTTGAATGCAAACGGCGGCGTTAAGAAGGTCGAATTTGTGAAAGACGATACCGGCAACGCAAAGATCAAGGCGATCATCGCAAAAGCCCTGAAATCCTTGAAATTCAAAGCGCCGGGTCGCGAAGCAGCGCTCGTATTCTTCCTGCGCTTCTGAGAATAATAACCATGAAACACATCCGGGGCGGTCGCCATGGCTGCCTTCGGATTTCGCTTGCAACCGATGTATTATCTGTAGCTATTCCAATTCCAGCCAGGCGAGGAATTGTCGAATCGTGCCGCAAGGTTTTCTGCGATTCCAAAGGGCGATCTTTTTTCGAAATGCCTGGTCGGCTTTGAAAAGCAGACGAGCGTTTCGGACGAGCATTTTTTCCTTTTCCGGAGCATTGACGCCGCTGGCGACGCAGTCTTTGACACGCTCCTGCATCTCGACATCCATCTCGCCAAGATCATCGCTAAACTCAAAATCGTAGGGGGAAATGCGACACGCACGCGGGCGATGCCGGTGTTTTTTGTGATGTCGCGCACGTCATCTTCATTCAGCATTCAGCATTCAGCGGAATGATCGGTTCCACGCAACAGGTTCCGCAACGACCGCATCCGACAGTATTTTTTTCAGGTGGCTTTTTGCGCTTTGTCATTTATTTTTCTCTGAGTATTTTTTCGCCGCCGCCGAGTCGGTATTGATCGCGCAGTTTTAGAAATATTTTCTAGCTCGCGCAAGATGTATTGTGATGCGATTTGCGAGGCTATTTTAATTGAGGTCGTTTTCAAGGGGATTTTCTGATTTTCCTTGCAGGCAAACCCATCATCAACCTTGTCATTTCGACTAAGAGTGTAGCTTTTGGGGAGAAATCCCTCAAATCATTGCAACAACCCCACTGTCACCTAATATAACCAATATACTAATATATAATATACTCGGAAGTACCTCATCGGCATTTGATGCCGAAAGTGCCCGCGAACGCGTCCGGATCGCCCTGGGCCCGATCAATGCAGTTGTCGATGTTGAAGGGGACGAAGCCGTCGATCGTCATGACGTCCATTCGGCAGGTTCCAGCCTCGTATAATTCGATCCGAGACGGGGAATCGGCGATGCCGACACGCGAGATGAGCAGCCGGGCGCTACGGTTTCCTGAATTCCCAGTGGTAAAAGGGACGGCGCAACGTGTCGCCGATCTCGATCACTTCCACCTTGAACGAGCGCAGGCCCAAAAGGTCGAAAGTCCTGACAACCGTTTCCGGAAATTCCGGCGGGAAATGGGGCATTTTTTCATGAAAGATGTGGAAACGCCCGCCTGATTTCAACGCCACCACAATGGATTGCAGACACCGGTTCGCTTTTTTCGTCTCGGGATCGCCCATGAAAATCGGCGTATTGAGAAGGAACAGCACATCGGTGGATTCAGGCGCCAGGGTGATATTGTTCATGGTGGACAATACCGGCACGATTCTCTCTTTCCCAGGCAACCCGGAGTTTTCCAAAAGAAACCGGAAAAAATCCAGCGCGGCGGCGGCGATGTCCACCGCATACAGGCGCGCGAAAGGATAGCCCTTTTCCAGAAGCATGATCTCGAAAGGCCCCGTCCCCGCGCCAACATCCGCCACCACGTCCGTCGGCTTCAATTCGAGCGCGGCGGCCATTTCAGGGGCGGTGCTGGATATCGCGAACAACGGCGTCAGCGACTGTTTTTTCTCGACGGCCTCCAGAAAGACCCGCTTGTACTGGGCAACCTGTTCCACCGTCGGCTCCGGGGTGAAACATCCCGGCAGCTTTTCCGGGGCGTCAGGGTCCTTGCCGACGGGGTTTCCCTCGCCGCGATCCCCCTGGGCGGGAGAAAACTGGGGGCGCGAGGCGGTCGGCAACGGCGGCGATCCGGGCGTGCTTGGGACGGATTCCGGCGTCGCTTTTCCGCAACCCGAAAGGAAGGCCCCGACCGTCATCAGCACGGCCACGAAAAAGATCGGGAGAGCCGGCCCAAAGGCCGCTCCTCTCCTCGTGATCCGCGCACCGGATATGCGCCCCAGCGACATCCCTTCCCTTTCCGAAAAAATATTGCCACACGTTACTGACCTGACCCCGATAGTGACACCACTCATTGTGGTAGTCTTAGACCAGCCGCTTGGAGGCGAGCCCCTCCAAAAGGCTCGTCGCCGACAAGCGGCAATGCAATCGATTCTGGCGCTGGAGACCGAAACTTCAAAGCACTGTGAGGGCGGATCGTATTGCATTCCTGCCGCCACCTTTCTATCAGAACCTGCGCGTGCATCAGCGTATCAAAAAGCTCACAATTGAGCAATTCATCTCTCAGTTTTCCGTTATAGCTTTCCACGTAACCGTTTTCCCAGGGGCTGCCCGGTTCGATAAACAAAGGCTTCACATTCAAAGTTTTCAGCCAGCCCCTGACAGCCTGCGCCGTAAATTCTGATCCGCTGTCGCTTCGAATAGAAAATTACAAAATTAAAAATTGGGAAAATGGGCAAAAATTGGTGACAGTGGGGCTGTTGAAAAACGCCCTTCGGAGAGGAAAAGCCGCGTTGTCATATCGAGAAAGTTCGAAGGACGAGTCGCGAAATCCCTTCAAAAACAGATGCTTAAGGGATTCCTCCATTTCGCTTCGCTGCAGTCGGAATGACAAGAATTGCGCCATATCCGACTTTTTCAACAGCCCCACAATCACCTATTATTACCTATTATTCGCGATATATATACGATATGTCCGATTCATTTTCGACAATTGACCCGGTATCTGAAACCGCGTGTCGCAGGGGCTAAATTTTGCGTCGTGTCGGACTTTGTTCAAACTCATTATACGATTGACATAAGAAATCCGAAATGTGCAGAAATGGGTGGCAAAATACCCGCGCTATTCCAATTCCAGCCAGGCAAGGAATTGCCGGATCGTGCCGCGAGGGTTTCTGTGATTTCAAATGGCGATTTTTTTCCGGTAGGCCTGGTCGGCTTGGAAAAGCTGGCGGCCGTTTCGGACAAGCGTTTTATCCTTTTCCGGCGCTTTGAGTCCTCCGGCGACGCAGTCTTTGACCTGCTCCTGCACCTCCATGTCCATGTAGGCAAACCCATTATCAACCTTATCATTTTAACCGGCGAACTTGAAAAATGATTTCTCGTGACTACTGTGTGAGCCAGGAAGAGCGAAATGTCGGCGGCGAAGGGGATGCCATGGACAGCGATAAAATCCAAATACTGGAAGAGAAAATCGCCGACCTCAAGGGGCGCATTCCGGCACACTCGGTGCGACCTGCGATGATTATGGAACTTGAGGATTTGGAAGAGGAATTGGCGCGCGCCAAGGCGAAAGCCGAGGATGAGAAATGAGCAAAGGAGCCGTGGTCGATTTTAATAAGTGCAATCCCAGCGAATGCACGCAAGGCATATGCCCGGCGGTGGAAGTTTGCCCGCGCAACATTCTCAAGCAGGACGAACCGGGAGAGCCACCCTACCGCCTGATGCAATGCCCCGCCTGCGGCGATTGCGCCGCCGCTTGCCCACTCAAAGCGATTTTCATCAGTCAAAATTGATTATAAAAAGGCGAGTTCAATCCACAAATTCATCGTCCGAAGTATCGTCGTCCGTCATTGTGTCGTCATTGGAGGTATCGTCGTCCGTCATTGTGTCGTCATCGGAGGTATCGTCATCCGTCATCGTGTCGTCGTCCGACACCGTGTCGTCATCGGCTGAATCGTCATCCGACGTATCGTCGTCTATTTGCCCCCATTCGTCGTTGTATTCTTCAGAGGCCGGAGTTTCGTCAATATCCACGCAGACGCAATTCCAGCACGACGAGGCAATACCGACAAGAGCGATAATCAGAATTTTCATCCACACACTTTTCATCGCGATCTCCAATCTCCCGCTACTTATACTTCATCACTCGAAGCTATGCCACATCCTTCCCCGATTTCATTGGGATTTTACGAACCTTGCAATCGGGTCTATACTTTCCAAATGATAATTCGCATTTCTTCATGGAGTTTCAAAGGTGCGGCAACGGTTCTGGTTGTCCTTCTCTGTTTTGCGGGCATTGCGGCGTGTAAGAGCGATAACGGCGCCGAGGCCGACAATCGACACGAGATTGTGCCGACGCCGGAAAATAAACCCTATGCCTGGTGGCATGCCGACCAAAGAGTGATATGGCAGCGATACCTCGAAAAGCAGCTAAAAAAGGATATCGCCTGGGCATTAACAAAGCGCAAGCCCGATCTGAAAAACATGGTGAAAATTCCCGCCGGAGAAACCTTTGTCGGAAGCCGCGAATTTCTCAGAGAGCGAGACCAGGCCCTGCCGGAAGCGAAGGTGCGCGTGAACGGATTTTATATCGACAAAACGGAAATCACGAACAGGCAATACTCGCAGTGCGTCAAAGATCGCCAGTGTCTGCCGATCGCGCCGGTGGGCCACATGAGCGACTGGGATGCGCCGGATCGCCCGGCGATTTTAAATCCCTTGGAAGCTTTGCGCTACTGCCTTTGGGCGGGCAAACGGCTTCCGACCGAGAACGAATGGGAGAAAGCGGCGCGCGGAGAAAAGGGAAGCATGTACCCCTGGGGCGACGAAGCCCCGACTCCGGCGCACGCCAACATATGCGGCGATCAGTGCGTGATGAATTGGGCGGATGCCGCGTGGCACGACGGCTACGCTTTCACCTCGCCCGTCGGCGCTTTTCCCGCGGGCGACAGCCCCCAGGGCCTCAAAGATATGTCCGGCAACGTCAAGGAATGGGTTCAAAGCGCTACCCTGCTTCCAGAAGGGCATTACATTGCCCGCGGCGCGTCATGGTATTCCCACGAGCCACAGCTTGCCGCCGTTTATCGCCAGGTCTGGAGCTCGCCCATTCGCCTGGACGACAAAGGCGCGCGTTGCGCCGCGGATAGGAAAATGGATTAATAATGTTATTTCATGTGTCAGATGTTGGCACTTCAGGTTAACGATTGGCGTGCAATATAAAAGGTGACGATTTGCCGCCCGTAGAGCTGCACAATGACAAGTTTTTTAGCCTAAACTGCTTTTGCGCAAATTTTTATTACGGAAAAACTGTTTAAGTTTTCTTAAAGAAAATGGGTTGCTTTTTTTGCACACCAAAAAATAGTTCTTGACATTTCCGGGCGGGGGGCAACATATAACTGTTATTTGTTTTGCGAGAAGCAACCAATTTTTTCGGGAGGTTGAAAGTGAAGAGACTGTCTTTCATTATCCTTGCATCGTTGTTGTGTCTGTTGTTTGCCCCTCAAACAACAAACGCAAGAAGTTGTGCGATGCTCAGCGTCACGAACTGGGACGACAATTGCAATACGACTTTAGAAAACCTCCCGGAGTGGAACAACATGATTACCCGGTGGTCTTTAGAGATACAGCATAGTTCCCATGGCAGTCGTGCATTCGATGACGAGTACATCTGGCAGGTCGATGGCAACCTTTCGCAGAATCACCTAACTGACATCAGCGTTGAAGCCTTCGGAAAGGACCATTACTACATTGATCATGTGGATGCCGCCATCGTCGGAATGCACGGTAGCAATTTGCATTGGAACTCTAATTGGGGTGGTTATCCGCGGCATCGTGGCAACAACGAGTGTGACATCGATCCATCTGATAACGAAATGGAAGTCGGCGATGGGCAAAATGAGAACCTCATTTTATCTTCATGCCATTCGTTGAATCGCAATTATTGCGAAAACGGCAATTGGTCCGAATGGAATCAAATGTTTGACGGCATGCAAGCGTTAAACGGCTACCACGGAACCATGTGGATTGCCAGTCATTTGCGGGGTGAACACACTGCTTTTGCGGACGACGGGTTCGACATTCCAGTAAGTACTGCCTTCGTGGAAAACCTTTATGTAGTTTTTTACCATGACGGGGGTTATGTTTACCAATGCCCTGTACACGTTTCAGCCGGTGCGACAACATCGCAGGCGATATCTTTGCGCGACAACTACGACTATTATTCATGGGGCAGCGATCCCACTGGAAATGGACACTGGGCGAGGTTGGGCGTTTCCGGGTGCAATCCCGAAGGACAAGGGGCATATTGAAAAGAATGGATAACCTAATAAGGAGGTCATCGTGATAAAAAGACAATATTGGAGAGCATCTTTCGTCGTTTCTCTTTGCTTGATACTTTGTGGAAGTGTTTTTGCTGTTGCATCGCCCTTTGGAGAGGTTGTTGTATTGGATTACAACGGTGTCTTTGAAAAAGTTATGATAATGCAGGAACAAATGGATGAAGTCATCATCGCATCCTCCAATATAGGGTTGTCAGCCGTTCCCTACACAGCCAACAACTCTATCGCCGAGCAGTTCAACGCCTCGCCAATATTTTCATCTAAATCGTTCGATGGCGGCAAGCGGCTTCGTAACGAAAATGAAACCCTTCTGATAAAAAGACGCCTTGGTTACCTTCGGATAATAGATAAAATCGCCATCAAGCGGTCCCGTGTTTTATCCACGGAGAGATATAAGGTCCTCACTCTTTCAGAAAAGCAAGCCTTGGAGAAAGCCTTTGAATTTGTTGACTTCCTTAAAATCGATCGTGAGACGGTCTCCAATGTGGATATTAAAAAAATTGTGAGCGATGCGGGCAATAATGAAGAAATCACCCACTACGCTGAAAGAGAATACTTGTGACTTTTTTCCGTTCCCACCGGGGGATTCCCGTTGCTGACAGCCGTTTGCGTTTGGCAATCGAGAATGATGGAAAAGTTACTCGTGTTCTGGCCAAGTGGCCGGAGCTTGAACCCCTGCCAATGGGAAAAAGAGCAAAAAGCCGGAGCGTTGTCGTTCAAGAAACCTATGACCTTCTTCAAATGACATATCACAAAGATCCTCGCATCAGCTATAGTATTAATCCTATGATTGCACATCGCGATGAAGGCGACCGCGTTTTTGCCCAACCCGTTCTTCGTATCATGGCGCAAAGCGCATCCGGAGGACCACTTGTGGGCTTTGATGTGCCGATCACGGATTGAGTAATAACCTTCAATCTAAAAAGGGAAAGCAAAATGAATGAACTGACGAATAAAGGGAAGAAGATATTATTTGTCTTGTTAATAGTCGTTGTCTGCGTTTTCGTATTCTCTTGCAATGATAATGACGATAGCGACGGAAATGACGCCCAGATGAGTTGTACTGCGACTCCCGATGAGTCTGACGCTTGTGAAGGTGAGTTGGAAAATATTTGCGAAGGAACGGCGCTGGCAGATGACTTCCCCTTTTCGACAAACGAGGAATGCAAGGATCTCATTCAGACATGGCTGGAGTCGGATAATCCCTGTGAGCGAGCCGCCGGTGAACGCATGAATACCACTGCCAAAATTGATGAAACCTGTCACACGGCTTATCCTTGGTGGGACAATTGCGGCGGTTCAGAGGATGATTATAAATGCGGTTGTGAAGGCGCCTGGCAGTATATGCAAGAGATTTTGGCTTTGGCAAATCAAGAAGATTGCTAAGCCTCCTTTCCACACCTGGCCGCTTCCATGACAGCTTGCATCGCTGTATTAATTGCTAAAGAAAAGCCTATCGGGAATATGTGAACGATGAAAGCGCCACCAACCGGATTGAATCATCGACCGGATTCAATATTTGACGCATGGCATGACGCTAAGGCGTTTTGTCGCCGAAACTAAACAAGCCAAGCGGCAGGGGTTCGACCTGGACGCCGTTGATTTTTCCATTTAGTCAATGCCCATTGCCTAAATTTAGGCAATGGCAAATGCTCCGATTTTTAACCGCAGCAGGAGCCGCCGTCATCATCATCGTCGTCGGCCTGGTCTGAGTCTGCTGAAGGATCCCCAATCGAATCATCATCCGCATCGTCATGGGCATCGTCGTCAACATCATCATCCGCGTCATCGCTATCGTCATCGTCTGAATCATCATCGGCATCATCATCAACGTCGTCGTTGACATCATCGTCCACATCGTCATCAACATCATCGTCGCCGGGAATGGGCCAGGTATAGGCGTCCGCGTTGACTTCCGTCATGCGCGTCACGAGGGTTGTCCAGGGCGTGTCCCAGTTGTCCACCAGACCGAAGTTGGAATCCTCGCCATCGAAGCGGCCTTCCGGCGGTTCATCCATGTAGGCAAACCAGTGATACCCTACGACATGTCCGCCCGCAAAAGTCGCACGGGCGTACTCCTCAAACCAGTCGGCGCGATCTTCCTGCGTTTGCAGGGTCTCGAAAAAATATGGCGGCGGCCATGAATTGGGCAAGCCGGAATCCATAGCCCGAACGCTGAATTCGGAAATGAGCAGCGGCTTTTGCGTAAGCTCGTAATACTGCGCGAGCATATCCGTGGGGTTCATGATGGAAACGAGACCGCCCAGCCAGACAATGGCGTCCTGGAAGATCGGCCACGGGATGTAGTGATTGATGCTGACCACGTCGCTGTGCCGACCGGCGGCTTCGGCCACAGCGATGGGAGTCGTCCAACTCACCAGGCGGCAGCCCATGATGAGATGGTTGGGATCCGCGGCGCGGATGGCGTCGTAAGAATAAGAAAAATAATGCTCCGCCACGAATCCCGCAAAGGCCTCACGGTCGGCGCTCATAACCGGATCGAATGTGAAGGGATCAATGAGCGTCATGGGCAAAAGTTCATCGAAATCGACGAGGGACATGCCCCAGGCGGCGTTGAATGCGGCCACATCGTCATCGTAGCGGTCACGCAGAAATTGCGCCAGCGCGGCCTTGCCGGGCATGTCGGCGTCAAAGGCGAAATACTCGGCAAACAGGTCCGTGATGCCCCGCCAGTCGATTCCCCATCGAAGCTCGTTATCCAAAAACCACCCGATGAGATTCGCATCTTCCACGCGCGGCGTCACGCTCGAAGCGATTTTTTCGGCGACCTGGTCGTAAAAATCATCGGAAAAATAATCAGCGACTGTGCCGCTTTGCCAATTGGCCGGGGACAGGTACAAGACCAGCGTATAGGGCATGCGGTCCGCCAGTAATCCGTAATCGCTCCAGCCGCCCAGCGTGTTAAAGTTCCATTGAGAAAGGCGGTTGAACGTTTCATCGGCCCAGGCCTCTTCGGTGCCGTAGAGTTCGATGATATTCTCATAATAGGGAGCGTATCCCAGATCCGGCGCGTAGTAGCCGCCGGGATTGACGAGGTTCACGCCGGTGGAGAAAAAACGCTCACCGTCCGGGTCAATCAGCCACCACCGCCCCTCCTGCTCCTCAACTTCAAAGTATCCATCGGCGGCAAAAACGCCTGGCGCGAAAACGGTTGCAAACAAAAACAGCGCGCACAAGACATGAATCGTTGTTTTCATGAAAAACTCCCGTAAAAGTCATTCCAACGGCGTATTGTGAAGGATTTTAAGCTGAATTTCTAGCCTGAATGCGTAGCAAATTGATTCAGACCGGCCTTAGCTCTTCTTTTTTGCCCGCACCCGTTTTTTGGCGGGTTTTTGCGTGATATCCACAAAGGGGTTTTCAATTTGCAGGCCGCGAATTTTCATGCCGTGCTGCATGTCCTCGCTCAGCAATTTTTTGCACCCGCTCCTGGCGGCGGCTTCAACGATCAGCGCATCCCAAAAAGAAAATGAGTGTGTTCGTGATAGTGAAATGGCGGAGTGAATCATCGGAACATCAATGTTTATCGTTGGAAAAGCAGAAAATTCCTTAACAACCATTTCCGCCACTTGCTCACTCAGTGGTTCTTTAAGTTTCCGACAGGCAACAACATAAAACTCTTGAAGGACCTGCGTGCTCAAAACAAGAATTTTATCGCTACCCTGTTCGGCCAGAATTTGCCTCGCCTTCACTTGCTTTTCGCCGCTGCTATTGTCGAAGCTGTAAATGAGGACATTGGTGTCAAGAAATTCCCTATCTTTCATAGAGTTCATCTCTTGTCCAGGTTCTGCCTTCGGGACCGCTTCCGCTTTTTACTCGGCGTGAGATATCAATAATTGATTCAGCGGCTTTTTTCATTTCCTCGTCACTGACATAGGCTTCCACGTACTCCCGCAGAAGAGCGTTGACGGATGTGCCCTGCTGAAGTGCGCGAATTCTCGCCTGCTTCAAAAGGTCCGCGTCGATGGATATTGTCAGGTTGGCCATGATGCTCTCCAAACCCGTGTTACACGAGGTCAGTGTAGCACGGGTTTTTGGCGCGTTCAATAAAATTTTCATATATTTTAACCTCAGACAACTCACAACCTTTGCTATTCCGGCGAAGCAAAGTGGCGAGGCAGGCATTTTTCGCCGCCCATCGCCGCCCCCCTTGCTGCGCATTGTTTGATAAGATTATACTTCTCGTGGTTTTTGTTGTAATAAATTTGTCAAGCCGTTGACCCGACTGGAGACCCTTTGTCCTGGCGCACGCAAATACTTAAGACCGCTGACCGCCTGGGCGGAGGAATCGTCGCCCGCTTCCTGGGGTGGCGGCACTACCGCAAGACCGTTGGGCCTCCCTTCGTGGAGGTGGCGCCAAAGGACATCCGCCGCATAGTGTTCATCCGTCCGGGCGGCATGGGAGATTTGCTTTTGCTTTTGCCCGCGGCGTTGCGCGTCAAGCGCTCGCTACCCGACGCGAAACTCACGCTCGTTGGCGAAAAGCGCAATCTGGCCGTCGCCGCCATGACGGATGTTTTTGACGAAGTCATGTGCTTCGACCAAAAACCTTTCACATTCCTTCGCAGGCTTCGTGAACGCCGATTCGACGTAGTGGTGGATTCGGAGCAGTTTCACTATTCCTCGGCAGTCTTCGGGATTCTGTCCGGCGCGCCCGTACGCATCGGCTTTAAAATCAGCCCGGTGCGAAATGAACTCTACACGCACCTCATCGACTATCCCATGGACCGCTACGAAGCCGAAGCCTTCGACAAGCTCGTCGAGCCTCTGTGCGGGCCTTGCGGCGAATCCGTCGAAACGGACAACCTGCTCGATACCTCCCGCCTGCCTGAGAATATCCCCGGCCTGCCCACGGACGCGAAGGACCTGTTGACGGTATTCCCCTACGGGGGCACACGGGAAAAAGCCTGGCCCACGGGCCGATGGGCGGAAATTGTCCGGCGGCTTTTGGACAAAAACGCCGGTCCTGTCGTGCTTTTGGGCGGCAAAGATTCCATGCGGCTGGCCAAAGACGTGTTACACGCAGTCAATGACTCCGGCGTGATCTCACTGGTCGGCAAGCTCTCATTGCCGCAAAGCGTCGCCGTGCTGGCCCGCTCGCGGATCTACGTCGGCTGCGACACAGGCGTCACGCACATGGCCGTGGCCCTGGGCGTAAAGTCAGTGGTTATGTTCGGCCCCAGCGATGAGCGAAAATGGGGACCGCCGCCGGGCAAAGGTTCCGCGGTCTACACGCGCGTGCCCTGCCGCCCCTGCTCCATCTTCGGATACATAAAGCGCTGCCGCACCATCGATTGCATGGACCGGATCAATCAGGACCAAGTGTGGCAAGCCATTGAGAAGGAATTGGGATAGGCTGTCGGCTCGTCACACTCGACACCGTTTCACACTCAAGCGAGAGTCCACAAGCTCACAATCGCAACCTAAAACGCCGCCTCTACCAAAGGTCGCATTTTCCCCTCAATAAATGACACGTTTCCGCCGATAGTGTATGTGGGGACTTCATGGATATGCGCGGCGATCCGCGCTTGAATTTCCGCCGGCTCAAGCAAAGCAAAAATAAGGCAACGATATGGCATTTACCTTTTTTTTCAGAGACCTGCAGACCCTGCAATACGTTACGGAACACGTCATCCCCAAGCTTAAGGGGCGAAGCTATATCAATATCTGGGACGCAGGCTGCGCGATGGGCCCGGAGCCCTATACCCTGGCCATCATTCTGCGCGAAAATATGGGCCATTTCATGTACCGCAACGTGCGCATTTACGCCACGGACATCGACGAGCAGGACACCTTCGGACCGACAATCGTCAAAGGCGTTTATCCGTACGACATGCTCAAACGAATCCCGAAGAATTTCTTCGAGTCCTATTTCTCAAAAGCCGACGCCAACGGAGACTATGTGATTCGGGATGACATTCGGAAGGCCGTGGAATTTCAGAAACACGACATTTTGTCCTTAAAACCCATTCGTGAAAACCTGGGCATGATCGTGTGCAAAAACGTCCTCCTCCATTTCAATTACGCCAAACGGGTGGAGGTTTATAAAATGTACCACCAGGCCCTGTCCGACGACGGATACCTGGTCAACGAGCACACGCAAAAGCTGCCGAAAGAGGTTGGGCACATGTTTGAGCAGATTCTTCCCAACGCGCAAATATTTAAAAAAATTCCATCCTGATGTGACGTAAAAATGAAAATCCTCAATCTGGCCGAAGGGGCTAAAACCTACACTTCCAACGCTTGGTTCCTGGTCGGCTCCTGGAAGGCAATCGGAGACCTCAGCACGCTCGTGGATACGGGCAGGGACCCGATTGTTCTTAAAAAACTGGAAACCGCGCCCAAGGGGGTGGGGCAACCGCAGATTCAGCAGGTTGTCCTGACGCATTGCCACTACGACCACATCGAATTGCTACCCCAAATCAGGACGTTGTATAAGCCAAAAGTCTACGGCTTTTCAAAAAACTGCAATGCCGATGTCCAACTAAAAAATGGCGACCTCCTCCACTTGGCCGACAGAGAATTTGAGGTCATACACATCCCCGGCCACTCGCAAGACTCAATCTGCCTGTATTGCGAGCAGGATCGCGTGATTTTTTCCGGCGACACGCCCATCATCATCAACTCAGACGACAGCATGTATGACGACAAATTCATGCACGCTTTCGCCAACATCGCCAGCCGCCCGATCAAGCTCATCTACCCCGGCCACGGCCCTCCCCTCGTCAACACAAACGGTCGCGTCATTCGCGATTCCCTGACGAAGCTCAGAGAAATCCGTCGGACAAAGGAATAGGTCGGCCCTAAAAGCAGTCCCCTTCGATTGCATCGAATGCGCCTCCCGCCGCGACAGTCTATTCATCTACGCCTTACGTGGTTTTCGCATTGCCAAATTCGGCGTGATTGCTTAAAAAAGACTAGATGCAATTCATGCAAGGAGAGCTTTGATGAAATCCCTACTCGTCGCCATTTTTGCACCGCTTATAATCGTCGCATTTGTTCTTCCGGCCGCCGCGCAGCTTTCCCTTGCGGACATCGCCGAAAAGGAAAGTGGCACGCAGAAAATCGCCTGGGAAAAAACAGGGGAAACCCTCTACATCATGCGATGGACGCTCAACAAATATGAAAAGGACGGCCAGACTTTCGTGAAAAGCACTTTGAAAGGCGAAAACATCAAAAAGGGCGATGAGCGCATCGAATGGAATGAAAGCTCCCTCATGGTCTTTCGTCCCGAGGGATTGCGCACGCTCTGGTGGAAAAAGGATTCGCGCGGCGCCGAAAAAATGCACTGGTCCCTAAAATACGACTGGGACGCGCGCAAGGTCCACTATACCTTTTCAGACGACATCTCTGGAAAGAAAGAAAACAAGTCCAACGACTTCGACGCGGATTCTCTGCCCGGCGACGCCATGAACCTGATGCTGCGCGGTTTCCCATTTGAAAAAGGAGCGGGGACCGAAATCGCGGCCAACCTGCTCATGGGCGACGGCAGCGGTCTGCGCGGCAGGATCATCCACCGAGGCGAGCATAAGATCAAAACCGCCTTCGGTGAAATTGATGCCTACAAACTGGAGATCAAACCCGCCGGGGCGCTGGGTTTGGTGGCGCCGGATATGTTTTCCTATTTCACGAAAGCCAAGCCGCACATCTGGCTGCGCGCTGACGGTCGCGACGAGGGCCTGTTCAAACCTCGCACCAAGAATAATTTGGTGGAATACCAGCCGAAAGGCAGGATCAAATAAACAGCGCCTTCCGCGAGCCTCTCTGTCGCTTTTCGACTACGTTTTCGACATGCGGCTTGCCGGATTCCAAAATTCAGACGGGTACGAGTATGGACTTTACTCCTCAATCCGCCGTTTATATATGAGGGCGAATACATCGCTGAACTACTGGATTGCAGCATTGACATTCCCTGCACGGAAGACTCGTGCAACGAGGACAGCATCGGTTTCACACTTGTCTTTGATGCCGATCATCTCAATTACATCGGTTATTCAGTGACAGGCACAATCCTGGAGGATTGGCTCAATCGCTTCCAATGCGATTTGGATGAAAGCGTAGGAAATCGCATCCAATGCACGGGCGATTCCGACGTCGGTCTTTTAGACGCGAATATTTCGACGCTGGCTGTCTTTCTCTTTGAAACTTCCGCGGCGAAGGCGACCGAAGATAAAAATCAAACCGTTTCTTTCCAACTCCAGAGTCTCGTTGGCGACTTGCAATATATGTCAGCAGGCGACTGCGAAGCGGACATCGCCGACAATAGCACAGACGACGATAACGCAGACGACGATAACGCAGACGACGATAACGCAGACGACGATAACGCAGATGACTATGACGCAGATGACTATGACGCAGATGGTGATGACAACGGATACGGCAACGTCGGGCGCACTGGAACTGAAGAAGACGACGGCGGTTCCTGCGGCTTCTGACAGGCTTTATTGATCGTTAAGGAACAAGCTCAGAGTTGTGACTTTTTGCGCGGCGGTGTCGACGATTGTGTTTTTCTTCGCGCGGGATCGGATCTGTTCCACCGTTTCGAGATAGAGCCGCCGTCAAACTCCAAGAGACCCATCAGTCGACGGTTGGGATAATTCACTGCCGATGCAATGCTCTTTTTTGTCAAGTTTTCGCGTACAATACAACCAGCCAATCGCCGTAAGGCCCGCCAACATATTTGCAAGGGCTATTCCACCAAACATTCCTTTCGGTCCCAGCAGCGTTGTCCCTGCGTAAACAGCCGGGATATAGAAAATGAATGTCCTGATGAGACTCAAAAGCGCTCCGCTCAAGGGACGATTCATGGCGTTAAAGGAAACAGAGGCCAACCTCATAACTCCGTACAATCCATAACCCAGGGGCGTGATCCGAAGATACAAAATGATATTGTCGACAACAACCGGTTCATTGCTGAAAATACCCGCGATCGGGCGCGCGAAGACGGCCAATATCGCCCAAGCGAAAAATCCCCAGGCGAAGGCAAATCTGAAGGCGTAACGATGCGCCAAATGCACGCGATCAAATTTTTTCGCGCCCCAATTCTGCCCTACGACAGGCATCATCGATATGCCAAGGGCGATAAGCACCATGAGGGAAAATTGTTCCACGCGAATAGCCGCGCCCACCGCCCCCACCGTCTCGTGTCCAAATCGCGCCGCCATCCATGTCACGAAACCCATCGACAGCGGCATGAGGACATTCATCGCCGCAGCCGGAATGGCGACATAAAGGATGTTCTTCCAGGACCGCATCAAATGGCGAAACCGCGGCAGCGAATAATCGATGAGGCGCTCGCGAAAGTGCAGAATCGCCAAAGCCACAACCAGCACGACGGACCTTGAAATCACCGTCGTGAGCGCGGCGCCGGCCAGCTCCATTCGTGGAAAGCCGGCCAACCCGAAGATGAGCAAAGGATCGAGCACGATGTTAATGACTGCGGCGATTGTCATAATCATGCTGGGATAAACTGTGTCGCCGGTGGCCCGGATTACGTTGTTGCCGATGTTCGGGATAATGATGAATATTATCCCCAGATACCAAATGCTCATATAGCTTTTGATCAGCGGAATCAGGTCGGGCGTTGCGCCCAGCAACCGGAAAAGCGGCTCGATGGTCAGTACCCCCACCGTCGCCAGAACCACCACAATCAAAAAGGCCAGTATGAAGCAATCTGAAGCGAGCCTACGCACTCTGTCCTGATTGCCCTCGCCGATGGCGCGAGAGACCACCGACGAAGTCGCCATGCCCAGACCCATCGTAATGCTATGCACGAACATCACCACGGGAAAGGTGAAGCTCATGGCCGCCAGTTCACGCGTGCCAAGCCGCGCCACAAAAAACGTGTCCGCCAGATTGAAGGCCACCATTGAAAATACGCCCGCCAGCATCGGCGCCGTCATGCGCAAAAGAATGGAGCCGACGGGGTCTTCCGTGAGATTGATTTTAGGTTTTTTCATGGTGGAGCCTAAAAAAGGAAGCTCGACTCTACATCTTATCAAGGCAAAAATGAAGGTCGGAATGAGAGCATTGGCGGCGGTTCATCCCGTCCCGTGAAGACGCTTGAATGGGAATGAGCCTGCCGGCGCATCAAGCCAACAATTTCCAGATCACTTCCTTCATGATCTCGGTCGTACCGCCTCCGATGGCCAAAATGCGTGCGTCGCGATAGAATCGTTCAACCACGTACTCCCGCGCGTATCCGTAACCGCCAAGAATCTGGATCGCCTCGCGACACACTTTTTCGGCCACATCGGCGCAAAAGTTTTTCGCCATGGACACTTCCTTGACGAGATTCTCACCCGCCTCAATTCGCGCCGCCAGGCGATAAACGTACTCGCGCGCAATGTCAATCTGCGTGGCCATGTCCACCAGTTTGTGCCGCGTCACCTGAAAACCCGTCAACGGACGCCCAAAAGCCTCGCGCTCCTGTGCGTACTGCAAAGCACGCTCGTACGCGACTTGCGCCGAAGCATAGCCCATCACGGCCAGCGCCAGACGCTCGTGCTGAAAATTGAGCATCAACCCCATGAAGCCCGCGCCCTCCGAACCCAAAAGATTCGCGACCGGGACCCGGCAATCTTCAAATGACAGCTCCGCGGTGTCCGATGCGTCCCAGCCCATTTTGTCTATTTTGCGGGAAACGGAAAAACCCGGCGTGCCTTTTTCGATCACAAGGAGACTGACGCCCTCGAAACCTTCAGCGCCGGTCCGCACAGCGCAGGTAATGAAATCGGCGCGACAGCCACTGGTGATGAAAGTTTTTGATCCGTTGACCACGTAGTGGTCGCCGTCTTTTTCAGCCCGCGTGTGAATCGCCGCCACGTCCGATCCGGCGTTCGGCTCGGTCACGGCCAGCGCGGCGATCTTCTCACCGCGAAGCACCGGCGGTATAAATCGCTTTTTCTGCTCGTCATTTCCCAGGGACAGAATCGGCGGAAGCGCGATGGCGTGACTGCCGAGCCCGGCGACGACGCCCATTGAGCCGCAGTATGCCATCTGCTCGGTGAAGGCTATGCGATGGAAAACATCGCCCGGCGTCCCGCCATATTCCTCAGGATACCCCAAGCCCAAAAAACCGCCCCCGGCGAACTTGAGGTATAAGTCCCGAGGAAACTCTTTGGCATCTTCCCAGGCATCCACATGCGGAGCGATTTCACGCTCGACTAAAACCTTGACGCTTCGCCGCAGCATCTCGTGCGTTTCGTCAAAATAGGAAACCATCGAAACTCCTCATGTTCATTTCTCGCCAGTTTCACAACCCTCACCACAGTATCAATTCCTTGTTCTCATGCCACGCAATCCGATCCCTTTTCAACCCCTGTTTTAAAACGGCATCAGATTCGGCTTTGTATTCGCGGCTCATGCGCCTATAATCGCCAGGTTGCTGTCATGTTCATCGATAGAGAAATATATTGAAAAACTCATTTGTGTCGACATTGAGCTTCGGTCCCGCCTGGAAAAATAAATTGAGAAGACCCCTTCTTATTTGGTGCGACGCCGGCATTGTTTTTACGATTCTTCACTGCCTCGTCAGCCTTCTGGGCATTCCCGGTTACGAAGCGGCACAGGCGCAGACCCTCTTTTTCGCCCTGGCCTCGGGTTTTTTGACGATAACGATTTTCAACAGGCGCTCCAGTGAAGCCACCGACCTGCTCACAAGCGCTTCATGGTCCGCGTTCGCACTGCTGGGAATGCTGGCCGTCAACACGGCGATTATCTGCGTCTCCGGATTTTTTCGAGGGACCTGCCAGTGGGCGGACGGCCTTTTGTGGTTTGCGCTTTTGCCCCTACCGACGATCATTTTGGGAGTGGCGTCTGGAAGCCTTGCCGCCGCGTCATTCCGAAAAAGGCGCACCGCATACATTGCGTATCTTCTTTTCGCCTCGTTTATGCTGATATGGGAACTTCTCGTCATATGGAAACTGCCGGTCACCTTCGCCTACAATATGCTGCTCGGCTATTTCCCCGGCCCGGTTTACGATCGGGCGGTGCGCGTGAGCGTCGCCCTGGCCGCATCGCGCTTCGAGGCGCTGAGTCTGAGCACAGTGTTTTTTTGTCTCGCCGCGCTCATCGCCCGGTTTCGATTCTACAGAGGGTACTTGCACAAACGTCCAGCTGTCTCATATACCATGGCGCTGATCCTGTCTCTATTGGCCTTTGCGGTCGCCGCCGCATACGGACAAGCCCTGGGAACGGCCGTAACCAGAGAATTTATCCACAAAGAATTGGGCGGTGAGCTTGTCGGGAAAAACGTTGTACTGCGTTATCCAGAAGACCTGACGAAAGACAAAACGCGTTTGCTCCTACTTGACGCCGAGTTTCGTTTTCATCAGCAGTCGCGCTTTCTCGGGCTCAAAAACCCGCCGCCCGTGTCGGCTTATTTCTACCGCAACGCCGACGAGAAGAAAGCGCTGATGGGCGCCGCCGGCACGCAGTACGCCGATTGCTCCAACCGCGAAATGCACATGAACATTCAGCGCCCGCCCCATTCGGTGCTTAAGCATGAGATCGTGCACGTCCTGGCCGCGCCCTGGGGCATCAAGGGTTTGGGATTTTCGCTCATTCTGGGGATTACCGAGGGGCTTGCCGTCGCCTCGGAAGGCTGGCGCGGCGACTATCCAATTCCCCTGTGGGCGGCGGCGATGAAGAAAATCGGCCGCCTGCCAAAAATGAGCAAAAACAGCGGCGCCACCGGCTTCTGGAAAATTTCCGGATCGCGAAGCTATCTGGCTTGGGGCGGCTTCACAACCTGGTTGATCGACAATTATTCCATGGACGCCATCCGAATAATTTATCAAACGGGAGACTGGCAAAAGGCCTTCGGCGCGAGTGTCGAAGAACTGGAAATTAAATGGCGCAAACATCTTGACGCCATGCCCGTGCCGGAGCGACTGATGAGAATCGCCACCGGCAAGTTTTTTCGAAAATCTCTTTTCGAGGCGCGCTGCGCGCGAACCGTAGGAACGATCTCAGAAGACGCCTGGATCGCCTATGACAAAGGCCACGACAAAAAGGCCACGCGACTTTTTGAAAAAGCCTGGCTCTTTTCCGGGCAAAATCCCCGGCACGGGCGATCTCTAATGAAGGCCTGCTACGCGTCGCGCCAATACGAACGCGCATGGGAAATCGCCGATGAAATTGTCAAGCGAGAAGGAAAAGCGACGCCAGACCTAAAGGCGCGCAAAAAGAGGGTCGGCGATCAGCGCGCGTTGGTTCGCGCCATGGCCACGCAGGCCCGCATCGCCTGGATTCGCGGAGACAATGCCCAGGCCCACGAGCTTTTCGCCGCCGTGCGTGCGGCGGATGTTTATTCTTCGCTCAACCGCGAAGCCGCCGTGTCCATGATGGCCTTGAATGATCCCACAATAGAAGAATATCTTCGCAAGTATTTCGTAGACCCCGACGCCGGGGGAACCGGCGATTATCAATTGCTCAACGCCATCGACGCGCAGCCCGAAAACGGCGCGCTCCATTATCTGCTGGGGCGAAAACTGCGTGCGAGAAGGCAATACGCGGACGCCGCGCGCGAACTCGATCTGGCGCTCAACCTGGGAATGGACGATTCCGAATTGACGGTTGAAGCCTGGCGGCAACTGGGTATTAATCATTTTGAAGCGAGGTGGTATCGCGAGGCCATTAAGGTTTTTCAAAACCGTCGCCCAACGATATTGTCTCAAGGGAAGCGTATGGAAGCCGACGAGTGGATCGAGCGCGCTACGTTCGCGCAAAGCTACGCATTGCCAAAGAGCCTGCAATGAAAATATCCCTTTTGAAATCCGTTTGCGTGTGCGTCGCAATTGTCGCCGGTTTTGTCATGATCTCCTGCGGCTCCTCCGGCGGCCAGGATCCCGGCGAGATTCTTACCGGGCGCGAAAACGATCTTCCCAGGCCGGGGCAATTCCGCTCCTGGGAGCGGGGCGACGAAGTCGCCGCCGCGTTGCGGCAGATATTGACGACGCGGGAGGCAACGCCCGAGCAGTTGCAAAAACTTGGCGACGAAGCAAATCTCTACATCAGCATTCCGGCGCAGGCGCGTTTGCGGCAGATGCAAAATTCGGCATCAACCGACCCCGGAGGAAAAGCGCTCTTTGAAAAAGTTCCCGGCGCGGCGCCGACTTTGACGCTTGACCGCGTTGATATTCGACTCGAATTGTTCCGCCCGGATTTCCCCGTCGAACCTGCTGCTCCTATCGACATGCGTCGCCTGACCGCAGGTTTCGACGCCTTGGAAAATGCCGATGAATTGAGTGAATCGGACAAAGCCGCACTCACGCACAAAGGCGCTGTTTTCGCTAGGCTGGTCAAGCCCGAGGGTTACGATCTTGTCATCATGCCCGATGGCTCGCTTTCCGGCTCGAGCGCTCCCGTGGACGGCCTCTGGCGACTGGCCACCAGCAAATTCGCGGATGTGGCGAGAAAGGAGTTTGCCCTTTTTCATTTACGTGAAAACTCTGCAGGCGATCCGATCAGGGCGGCCATATTCGCGGCGCACGCAGGCCTCGACAATACCGCGCGAAAAGTCCTGCGTGAGATCGTGGACAAATCACCCGCAGACGACCCCAAACGAGGCGGCGCGCTCTTTGTGCTTCACGAAATCGAAAGACCCCGCGATGAAAAAGGCGCCATGAAAATCCTCGAAAGCCTTGTATTCGACTTTCCCGGCCACGAATTTGTAAAAAGCATCGGCTTCTGGCGGCTGGCGGCTTTCTACAACAAGGAGCGCATGTGGCCCGAAACCCTCAAACTCTACAGGGGACCGGGGGCCGTTCTGAAGCTTTCCGACTCCATCGAAACGCGACGCAGGCTGAAAACCATCGATTTCGCGCTGGCGACATCCGCGAAATGGAAGGAAAATCCCGAAGAGGTCGGCTATCGACAAAAAATCAAGACCTTCCACGCCTATGAGCGCCTTGGCGATTATCAAATGGCCTTAGCCTGGGTGGATTTCGTTATCGAGGAGAACATGCCCGACAGGCCGGAATTTTTGGTTGAAAAAGCCCGCTGCCTGATGAAACTTCGCCGCTGGGACGAAGCAGAACAAACCCTGAAATTCCTGCTGGCCGACGAAAAAAACTCCTTTGTAAAAAGCGGCAAAATCTACGAGTCATTCATCGAACTCTACCGCGCGCAGGCCCGAGACGATATGGTCAAATGGGCTGAGGACATGTACGCCAAAAAATCGGCAGTTTACCATAGCAACCTGGCCAATAGATTCGAATCGCGTAAAATGGAAGACGCCCCCCGCCCGCCGGCGGCGCCGAAGCCGCAAAATGATCCCGGATTGAAAACGGAATAAAGACTTTTGGGAACTTGCGACGCCAGGCAATGAATTGCGGCGTTGCATTCGCTCATACTCATTGACATTTCCGTTCGCTCTGCGCCGGGGCTTGTCGCGGCTGCAAGCCGCTCTTACAATGGCCGGCATGGGAACACTAAACCCTTGACCCCGGACCTTTGACCCTATGCTGAAAGTCATCCTCGTCTATACCAAAACCGGATGGGACGTGAAAAACGTCACCACGCTCCTTCCTTTATCCGTCCTATACCTGGGCAAGCCCCTTCGCCGCGCCGGTTATACGCCCATCATCATCGATCAGCGGATTGATCCGCATTGGGAGCGAAGTCTCAGACAACGCATTCGTGAAGGCGATGTGGCGGCTGTGGGAATCAGCGCCATGACGGGACTGCAGATAAAATGGGGCCTTGCGGCGGCGGCGATCGCCCGGCAGGAGGCTGCGGATATTCCCCTCGTATGGGGCGGCGTACACCCGACGCTTTTGCCCGATCAAACGGCGCGTCATCCGCTGGTGGATTACGTGGTCTGGCGCGAAGGCGAAAAGGCGCTGGTCGATCTTCTTGACGCCTTAAAGGATACGCGTCAGCCCGCAGGAGTGCCCGGCGTGGCCTACGCAAGCGCGAACGGCGACATTGTACGTGGGCCGGATCCGGATTTTATCGACCTTGGCGATGCGTTGATTCCCGATTACGACCTTGTCAACGTGCCGGATTACGTTACTACGCAGACTCTGGGACACCGCGATCTGGCGATCATGACCAGCCGCGGATGCCCACACCGATGCATCTACTGCTACAACACGGCCTATGGAAACCGACATTGGCGCGCGCAACCCGCTGAGGCGGTGGCGGAGCACATTGAGAGGATCGTCAAGAGTTTCGGCCTGGACGCCATACTCGTCAAGGACGACAACTTTTTCGCCAGCCGCAGCCGGGTTATCTCCATCGCCGAGCAAATACGTCGTCGAGGCCTCAAGGTCACGATACGGGGAGAGTGTCGCGCCGATTACATTGCCGATCAATATGATATCGATCTGTTGCGGGATTTGTACGACGCGGGATTTCGAGAGCTGACTATCGGCGCGGAGGTGGGCACCGATGAAGCCCTTAAGCAATTGCAAAAGGACTTGAGCGTCCAGCAGATTAGAGAAGCGAGCAACAAGCTCCGGCAGGCGAAAATCGCCGCCAAGTTCACCTTTTTATGTGGTTTTCCAGGTGAAACCGACGACTCCCTCGCCAAGACCCTCGACCTGATGCTCGAACTCATCAGAGATAATCCCTTTGCACGCGTAACGCCGATTCACCTCTACGCGCCTTTTCCCGGCACGGAGATGTTCGACAGGGCCGTCAAACTGGGCTTTAGCCCCCCCGCCAAACTGCAAGACTGGTCGGGCATTGACTTCCACAGCGTCAACACGCCCTGGATCGACCCGGCCAATAGGCGCCGCCTTGAACGCATGAGCGTATCGACATATTTCCTCGATGGACGGACTATGCCCGAATACTTCGCCGCCTCCCCGGTCATGAAAAATCTCTCCCGCATTTACGGCGCTGTCGTCCGATGGCGCGCGCGATTCAAAAACTTCCGCTTCATGCCGGAACTCTGGCTCGTTGAGCAGTATAAAAAGCTCAAATCAATGGCGTAAAAATTCACGATCAATTGTTTTCCTTCACCTTCTCTTCAAGCTGGGCGCGCGCCTTTTTCATGGCCGTGTGAAGTTTTTTTCGCAACAAGTCCTGGGGCGGCAGTTCGGTCATGTAGGCGGCGACCCTGATTCCGCTTTTATCCAGTTGGAGAAGCTCGACATGCTCCTCGGTTTTGTCCGCGCACAGGATTAGCCCGATGGGCGACTCCTCATTCGGTTCTTGCTCATATTTTTCCAACCAACGCAGGTAGAGTTCCATTTGGCCCTTGTCCGCCGCTTTGAATTTTCCAAGCTTTAGTTCGACGGCCACTAGCCGCCGCAGTTTCCTGTGGTAAAATAGTAAGTCCAGATAATAGTCATCGTTGTCCACGGTAATCCGCTTTTGCCGGGCCACAAAGGAAAAGCCCACGCCCAGTTCCAGGATAAAGGATTCAAGTTCGCGCAGAATGGCCGCTTCCAAATCTTTCTCGCCGTAAATGTCTTTGAGCCCCAGGAAATCAAGGAAATAGGGATCACGAAAAACCAGATCAGGCGTGAGTTTGTTCTCCTCGCGCAATTCCGTGAGCTCTTGCCTGATAAGTTTTTCCGGCTTTTTCGACAGCGCCGTGCGCTCGTAGAGCATTCCCTGAACTTTAGACCGCAAAGTCCGTACGCTCCATCTTTCCATGCGACACATTTCGGCATAAAAATCTCGTTGGAGACTATTTTTAAAAGGCAAAATGGCGACGAAATGGCTCCAACTCAATTGTCGTGACAGCGTCGCGACAATCTCCACATTCGGAAAATATTCGGCAAATTGAACCATGCGTCGCAGATTTTTTTCAGAGAATCCCCTGCCGTACTCCTCCGTCAATTTTCCACTCACTGCGTAGACAATCTGCTTGCCGTATTCGGCTCGTTCCTCCTTCAGGATATCCTGCCGGATTCGTCGCCCTACACTCCAGTAAAGGCCAATCAGCGTGGCATTGACCGACCGCGCCACCTCCTGCTTAGACTGCTCGATCATTTCACGCAGATCTACAAGCAGGCTTTGAGCAACAAGTTTCTTTTCAGACAAGATCGCCTCCATCAAGCTGATGAACTATTTTTTGGATTCGCCGGGGCGTTTTCGATCCCGCAGCGCGAAAAAGGTCAGTCCAAAGGAAACCATCAGGGCAAAGGCGGCTAGGGCGTGCGCACGGGGTGTGACCCATCCTCCCAGGGGATGCGCGATGATTTCCGGTGGGTGGACGGGAAATCCTTTGGGATCGAACATGGAAAAGAAGACTTCGTTTTCGAAAAGCATGGCGCACGCGACAAGTATCGGAACAAGGCAGACAAGTCCGCTGACCGCGCCGTCTTCGATATTCAGCGCGTCATTTTTTCCAAGACATCGGACGCCGGCGGCAAATGCGGCCAGGGCGAGGATTGGTCGAATCAAATCCATGCAAAGAATCGAAGCGACTTCGTGATGCAGTTTGAAGCTCCAGGCGCTGTGCCACAATCCGCCGAGCTTTGTCCAAAGCGAGAAAAACAGCAGCGCCGACAGACTAAAGAGTATGAATGCGCAGACCTTTCTCATGACCGATCCTGATAACGGATAATGATCAGCACCGCCGCGAAGACAGCCAGCGACGCCAGAAGCGCCAAACCCGTGGGATCCATAAGAGGCGCCTGATCCTGCCGGGCGAAAAATTCCAAAAATCCTTCCGGAGCCGCTATGCCGCCCGCCACGACCGTGCGCGTCAGTTCCAATCCCGCCGTCACAGCCAACAGCCCGGCCAGTCGCCGGACAAGCGGCCTCACGCCATCGACTCGAATCAAGCCGAATCCACGAAGGGGCAAGGGACCCAGAACAATCTGGAATCCGCCCAGAACCAGAAGCGAAATGAACAGCCCCATGATGAACATCTGCGTGGGAAAGGTGGAAAGAAAGAGAATGTTGCCGGTGGTTGGGGTCAGAACCCCTAGAAGTTGCCCCACCTCTCCGTGCGCCAGCGCCGCTGCATAAAAGAAGCACACGAAAGCAACAAAGAGCAGCAGCCACGCGGCCATAAGAGCTGCCAGACCCACGAAAACCAAGGGTATTGAAAGCCACTTGGCTTGCGCCAAAGGCAATCCCTCGACGACGGCTTTGAATGGGATGGAATCCGGCGCCCGGCGCCAGAGTCGCCGCCCCAACAGCCATGTCGCGATAGCTAAAACGGCGACAGCGGCAATTATGCGAATCACGTCGATCATGATTTCATTTTAGTCCACATCAAAATTCCTGCAATCACTCTTCCGATATCAGCGAAGCTGCGGTAAAGACGCAATAGTCTTCGGATGATCCGTCGGCGACATATATGGCCTTGCCGTCGGCGTCAATGGCGCATGGCAAACCTGAGGCCGCGCGCGTCCGGATATTCCATCGGCCATGACGAAATTCGGTTGTGATAATCCGCCTTTTATACTTTGAAAGAGCTGCAACGCCGTCGGGAATCTTTGCGAGGCCGACTACGCCGAAGCCGACTTTAATCGGCGCGAGCACCCTGCCGGTCAATACGTCCAGCACGGCGATATGATCCGACTCTGGTAGTGCGATGAAAATTTCGGCTTCGCCGATTTCCATGTCCACGGGCCCCGGAGGCGTATCAACCCGAAACACTTCTTTTCCACTGTTCAAATCCAGGGCCGTGACTTCCTCGGCCATCGGATTGAGCATATGCAAGACATTTCGGCCAGAATCGAAACGCAATACCCAGGGATGAGATGACTCCTCATGCCAATAGGCTTTCGCCTCATACACGATTTGAAATTCGCCTTTTCCCGAGTTCAGATCAGGCAGTCTCAAAACTCCGTACTGAAAACGCAGAAAAGCGGGGAAAATGAAGGGAAATTCCTTTTTTTCGAATTGGTCGTGACTTTTTTCATAAAAGGCCAGGTACCAGGCGTCCTGGCCTTTGGTCATGGCCGCAACGACAATTTCAGATTTCATGGGAAGGCGAACTCGCCTTATGTCTTTTGCGCCAGGTCCCAGCAGAAAATAAGCGTCGTCCTGATATTGCAGGGCGACTGTTCGACCGCTTTTCGTGTCAGCATCGACGGATTGCACGGGGCCTTCAAGGCTCCAACGCGCAATCTCATTGCCCTCGCTGATCCTGCGAACGGTACGACTGAACATGCCGCCGAGAATAACCTCGTCTCCGACGACATGAATGTTCGTATCGCCAGCTCCCCGATCCTCGATCCGCTGTTTGTGCAGTGGGGAAAAGTGAAATCCACCAATCACGGCGATCAGCAGACACATAGTTGAGATATGGGTGTATCGAATTGCCCTGTTCATCAAGGTCGCCGCGCAATTTTTCACGAAAAAAGCGCCTCACATTGAGGCGCTTTCATTTAAGCGATTGTTTTAGCAACTGGCTTTATGCGTCATCATCGACAACGTCATCATCCCCTGTGTCCTCGCCCGCATCATCGACGCTGATCTCAACGGTGTATTTGGCCACGTGAACCCCAATGTCCACCATTGCCCCATAGGTCGATGTGCTGCCCGGATAAATCGGAATCGGCCAGATGAGTTTGATTTCGCTCATTCCTCTGCCATCCGTTTTGTCCATAAAAGGCTCGGCCAAAGCCGTCGGAGTGACGGGAGAACATCGCTGTTCATTGACGCCCCACATTTCAACTCCCTGCCCACAAACGCTGCTGCGCATTCCAATTGTCGTCCATCGAACTTCCATGTCGTTGTAGGGATTCAAAACGTCGGTTGACGCGATTTCGCTCCCAGCTCCTCTCGAAACGATAGCCGTCAATATGATTTCTCTATAACCGCAGTCCCCCGGTTTCATCCTCAGGCGATAGGAATCTTGAATATCGCCGCCCAGTTCCAAATAGTTGGCTTCGCAACAAGACCTCAACTCGTCGCCAGTATAAGGATCACAGGTAGAAACAGGGCTGTTAGTGCAATGATTGATCAATGATGTCCGAAAGACGGATGTACAAGGTTCCGGCACACCAAGTGTCGCGTTGACGGAATAGGACTCAGTCAGCGCAGTGCCTTCCTCCGCCTGCACGATTTGGACAACGGCGTCGCCAGGAGCCTGCGAAGGATCCAGTTCACCACATGACCAAAAAACCGCCAGTCCACCTGCAAGAATCGCAAGGACCGACATGTACAAAATTTTCTTTCTCATTGACTTTCCTCCATGGCCTTAGCGCCAGGACCAGTGTTTCCGATCAAGCAAACGCTCTGCGCCAATCGGCGCTATCCGCGCATGTCCCAAGGGACCTGGCATTACAATCATCAACTGATTACCCTTTTTCTTCTTGTCAACAGCCAGTGAGGGAAGAATCGCCTCCGGTTCAGGGGTTTTTCTTCCAACAAGACCCAGTCTTTCCACCAGGGAACGGATCCTTTCATTCTCGGCTGCGCTTAACACGCCGCATTCAACGGACAATGAGTTAATCACCAACAATCCCATGGCGACTGCCTCGCCATGCGACCACCGCCGAAAACCCCCGACCGCCTCAATCGCATGCCCGACGGTGTGTCCCAAGTTGAGCACTGCGCGCTGACCACTTTTGTCCTCAGGGTCCCGGGCGACAACTTCCATTTTCTTCCGTGCGCATGCCCTGATAAGTCCCACGAGGGCATCAGGATTTTTATCCAACAGTCCTTCGGCTTTCTTTTCCAAAAGCGACAGAATCCCGGAATCAAGACATTCTCCGGTTTTCAGGGCCTCGCTCAGACCGTTTCGGATCTCGCGCATGGAAAGCGTCTGAAGAAATGCAGGTGCGATCAGCACCCCGAGAGGATTCCAGAAGGACCCCATAATGTTTTTGGCACCCGGTAAGTCCGTTCCTGTTTTTCCTCCCATCCCCGCATCGAGTTGTCCGACCAACGTGGTGGGAACGCCAATCCAGCGTATTCCGCGCATGTACACGGACGCGGCAAAACCCACGATATCCGTGAGTGCCCCGCCGCCTACGGCGATGACGATGTCGTAGCGATCTGCTCCATGAGTAATCAGTTTTTCAAAGATCTTCCCTAAACCCTCAAGCGTTTTGCCCGATTCTCCTCCCTGCGCGCTAATCAGTCGCGCGTCAGGAAGTTTTCTGCAAAGCGCATCAAAAAATCCTTCTTCCCACAATTTCCGGACCCGCCGCTCCGCAATCACGAAGGTCCGACCCGATTCCCCAAGCCGCCTTACCTGCCGGGCCAGCGATACAGCGGCCCTCTCGGCATCCCCTGTTTCAATCCATACAGGATGCGGCTTCGGATTTCCCTGCCATGTTAAAGATCTCAAATCCAGTCGCTCTTAAACGACCGGCTTGTCCTGAACAATCCGTGGTGTAATGAATATCAACAATTCCGCACGTTTATTGACCTCTTTTCGGTCACGGAAAAACATGCCGAGGATCGGAATTTTTGACAACCAGGGCACAGACAGTACGGTCTGCGCCTCTTCTGACGTAAAAATACCGCCGATGACCGTTGTTTCTCCATTGCGAACGAGGGTTTCGGTCTGCGCTTCTTTCCTGTCGATAGCCGGATCACCGGTCGATGTCGGAATCGAAGTATTCGGCGCGTTCTTTGATATTGAAATAACCATGATGATGCTTTTGTCGTTTGTCACATGCGGCGTCACGGTCAACTTCAGATCAGCTTCGATGAACTGCAACGATGTTTCGCCCTGCTGCCTGATCTGAAAGGGGATGCTCGTACCGGACCTGATCGTGGCCTCTTTGTTGTCCAGAGTTACAATTTTCGGCTGGCTGATAATGCGCCCTTCGCCGCGATTTTCCATGGCTGAAAGCTGCAAATCCAATGCGATAACGTCGTTGATGGATCCTAAAGTCAGGCCGAGGCCGCCGCCGGAACCCATGCCGATGGGAGCAGGCAGATTGACGATGTAGTTTGCGGTGGGAATGGCGGGAATTGCCGAACCTGCCGCAGTGGTGCCAACAGCCGTCGAGCCTGCGGTGTTGGTCTGTTCCCCCAGTGCGTTGGCACCGGTCAAGCGAACATTGTTGGGGAATGTCAGACCCGTGGCATTTCCGTGCGCCGCATTGGCGACGTAATAACCACCCCATTTGATGCCGAGTTCCCGTGTGAAGTCCGTATTCGCCTCGACTATGCGGGCCTGAATAAGAACCTGTGGCGTCTGCGTGTCGAGGGTAATAACGAGTTTTTTCGCCTGGTCTATGTTTTCCTGAAGATCCTTGATGACCAGAACGTTTGTACGCTCGTCGTGCGTAACCTGTCCTCGCGTGGAGGTCACAGCGCGAATCTGTTGCACCATATCCTCAGCATTGGCGTAAGAAACCGGAATGATCTCAAGGACGAGATCCTCCAGCATCAATTCAGCTTGCTTGGCCGCCAGTTGCTGCGTGTTTTCCGCCTGGAGAGTTGCGGAAGGCGCAATGCGAATGATGTTTCCTTCCTGAACTTTCCCCAATCTTTTGGTCTTCAGAATAACATCCAAAGCCTGATCCCAGGGAACATCCTTCAGCTTAATTGTAATCTTCCCGGCCACATCCTCGCCCGCCACGATATTCATGCCGGACACTTCGGAAAGAACTCTCAGGACGCTTCTTACTTCCGCTTCCTGATAATCCATCGTAATCTTCTTCCCATAGTATTGCTTTTCAGCAAACTCACCCGCCAGCGGGACATAACCCTCTTCCTGGGCGTGGGCTGAAGAAACAATCATGCACACAGCCGCCGCGTTGAGCGCCATGACGCACATGATGACCGTCAAGTTTAAGCTCAGGGAAGGGATCCTGTAGCTTTTCTTCCGCATCAATATCCCTCCTTAAAAGGCACTTATTCTTCCCGTTGGGGATGCAGATTAATCGTTAATGGGGCCGACACCGGTTCTCCACCTTCGACGGTGAATTTAATTCTTTTCTCAATTATCAAAACGGAGCTATCGTTTATTTGCTCAATGACCCCGTTATTTCTACCTATTTTCGTTCCGATTCCGACCACGTAGGCGTGACCCCTAGCATCTTCAAAAATGGCGCGAGGTTGATCCTCGTCGGCCACAATTCCAACCAGTTTGAAGTAGCGCACTTCAAATTGCGTCAGTACGCCGCCGGCCTCACTGCCGGGGGAGTTTGGCTGATCAAATCCGCCTTGCGTAAAGGAGACAAAAGGGTCAACCTTGTTAATCGGATTATACTGATATCCAATCTCGGCACTATTCCCGTCTTCGTATTCGGCGTCATCAACCCGAATCTCAGTCCTCCTCGCCGCCTTATTGACGACGACATCTTTTTCTTTACTAACTTCTTTTTTAGGACTTTTGTTATCAACCTGTTTTTCCGCATCTTCGGCTTCATCTCCCCCGCACGCAGCGAAGGCAAAGGCACCCGCCATGAAAACCGCAATGATCAGAATCAGGTATTTATTCGGATGTTTCGAAAATCTCATGCCCGTCCCGTCCGTTGTTTACCCTTTTTTTGCCTTGGTTTTTCCTGTCCGTTTTTGTTTAACGAACCTAAAAGCCGTGGCGGTGCATGTCGTTGTCACAACTGTCTCGCCATTTTTAATATTCGGATTGCCTATCTTGACATTGGCAATGTTGATTATTCGTTTTTCCTGGCTGATTTTGTCGAAGAAAATTGCGACATTGTGGTACTGCCCGGTAATCTGAAGATCAATGGGCACCTCGGAGTACAGTTCCTTGACGATTTCCGGCCGTACAGTGAAAGTTTCCATGTCGATTCCGGAGACCTGTGCATTGTTGGCCAGCATGTTGAGAATCTCGCCGATCTCCTTATCATTGGGGAGTTGAGAAAGAGCCTCGCCAAGTCTGTCGTTGAGTTCGTCCACCTGCAACATGAATCGTTCTTTGTCCTTAGCGATCTGCTGCTTTTCCAACATATCCGAGCGCTTGTTGTCCAAAACTGTCTGCAATTCGTTGATCTCGTCAATTTTTGGCAGGTAAAACGCAAAGATATAGGCGGCAGCGACGGCAACCACCAAGGCTGCTACTACTAGTATTCCCTTAGTTCCGGCCATCGGCTACACGCTCCTTAGGATCGTTAATCAAAATTCGCCTCATGGCTCATCTGGGCACATCCGGCATATGAATTGCGCTCACCAGCTGGAAACTCTTGGCCGCTACCCCGGAGGCGTTTGTTTTATTTCCCTTTCCCATCTTCGACTGCACGCCAGACAACTCGACATTGCTGAAAAACGGCGACTTCTCCAAATTGCCCATGAAAACGCTGATTTGGGAGTGGTCCGTTGAGAATCCCACTAATGTCATACTGTTGCCGTTCTCGCTGACTTCACCCAACCAAAGTCGCGGAGGGACTGCGCTGGCGAGTTGATCCATGAAATGAATTGGCCCCTTCTTCTTCATCTCCAATTGTTTTATCACGCCCAACTTTTCCTCGAGATCTCCCTTTTGCTTTTTGAAATCCTCGACATTGGCGATATCAACATTCAGGTCCTTGATCTTTTTTTCGATTCCAGCGATCTCGCCGTTGATCACATTGACATTTTTGCCCAATTTCCAATGCCATAGGCCCAAGACTAAACAGGTTCCCAGCACGGCCAGGAGCCCGATCACAACCAGCATCACGGGGATTTCACGGATTGGCTTAGAAACCTTCCGTCTCTTTTTAACTCTTTTTCGCCTGTCTTCGGGAAGTAGGTTGACTTTAATCATTTGTCATCCATCCTCCGCAGAGCCAAACCCATGACAACGGCGCAGGACGGCGCCACCTCGTGGATATAATCCATGTCGAATTTATTTGGATTGACTTCGATATTATTGAAGGGATTGGCCACTTCAACCGGAATGCCCGTTTGATTTTCCAGAATTTCCGGAAGGCGAGAAACTTTTGCACAACCCCCGCAAAGAAATATCTTGGCGATGTGGCCAGCGGAACTCGTGGCGATGAAGAAGTCCAGGCTTCTTTGCGTTTCCAGGGCAATCGCCGAACTGAGGTTGTCCAGGATGCTGTCCAGCTCTTCTTTTCTGTCGCCGCCGCCTTTAATTTTTATTTGCTCGGCTTCTTCGTAGCTGACGCCGAATTGCTTCTGAATTTCGTCGGTGTAGTTGTTGCCGCCAAGAGCCATGTCCCTGGTAAACAGCGAATTGCCGTTCTGGACGATGTTGATGTTTATGACGCTGGCGCCGATATTGACTAAAGCGATGACTTTTCCCCTTTGCACCTCGTAATTCACCTCGTACATGTTCTGCACGGCGAAGGCGTCGATATCAACCACTAGGGGATTCAATTGCGCTTCATTGATGACCGCAACGTAATCGTTGACCATATCCTTCTTAACGGCCACGAGCAAAACGTCCTGACTTCCCTGGTCCTCAGCCTCCGTTTCCAGGCGTTGATAATCGATATTGACTTCATTGATGTCGAAGGGGATGTACTGCTCCGCCTCCCATTTGATATTGGCGGCGACCTCCTCATCGGTCATTTGAGGCAAGGTGATTTTTCTGATAATGACCGAGTGTCCAGAAATAGACGTGGTGACATCGTTGCTCTTGATCTGGTTATTGTCCATCAGACTCTTGATGGCGTTGACTACCGCAGGGTGATTCATGATCGTCGAATCGACGATCGTTTCCGGAGGAATGGACTCAATTCCGAAATTGATGAGCTGGTAGCCCGTCTTGGTCATTTTGAGCTCAAGGACCTTTATGCTTCCCGAGCCGATGTCAAGGCCCAGCAGACTTTTACTCCTTGACAGAAACATTAATTCTCCGAAGCGAAATTGTTCGTGTGTCCCACACCGGTCTTGTTATCGTAGTGTTTACGAAAAAGCAATAGCGTGTCAAGCCTTATTTTTTTTGAAAACACTTTTCTTTAGCGGGAGAAAACCCATATTATTCTGTATCTTGCGCCAATAACTCTCGAAAACGGTTTAAGTAAAATTCTCGACAACACCCAAAAAAAAAAGAACATGCCAAGTCAATTTCTCGTCAGTATTGGCTATTCGGCGATCTGTCGAGGCTGTGGCCACGCAAAGAATCCGATGCCTGTGAAGTCAGCCTGCACTCCCGCTGAACAACACCACAGGTAGTAATAATTTTTCAATGCACCACCATATATTGTATAATACATCAATAATCACCGCTGCGGGTGATTTGCTTCAAAGCTGTTTCCAAAGCCCTTCGGCAGACACGGCCTGCGCTCCACGGCCCCACCACGGTCCTCCTCGGCGTGGACATTGACCGGCCCCAGTCATCCAGTTAAAGCGAATAAACGAGGCACAAAAAAAGCCCGGGGGCCAACGTGCTGGGACATCCTAAAGTGCCCCGGTTCCTGTCGAAAGATGGAGGGAAGCACAACGGATTTTCCTTGGAGACAATGAATGTTGGTCAGCAACACGTTCCCGTGCTTAATCATCGTGATGACGACGCTCTTCATCCTGGCTTGCGTAGTTCATTCCTTAGTTTATCGAGGCAGATACCTGACGCTGACCTTCTTCTGCACCGCCGCAACGCACGCCATTATTCGCGAGCGCCTAATTCTTTGCATGCCTGTTCCCGACTACGTGATGAAATCGGTTTTTGCGGCCGGTATCCCGGTGTTATCCGTGCTGGGCTGGATTGTGGTCTGGTACCTTAGTTTTGCCTGGGCGCAGCAATTGAATTCGCAATGGTCCGGCAAGACTTGGTTCGTGGTATATTCCGCCGGGATGTTCGGGGCGGCTGTTGCTATCACTGTGGAGCCCGCGTTTCAAGGTCTGAACTTGATAACATGGAGAAGCGGCGAACCCCCCGGCGCGTGGCCGTATATGCTAGCTTGGTTCATCCAAACGGTGGCCTTCCTTACTTTGTATCTTGTCCTGTTCTTTGGCGAGTTATGGGCGAAGATCATTGTGCTCTTCTTCTATCTTCTGTACCTCTTCTGCGACTCTTTCGGACTCACAATCGGTGATACAACTTGGTTTACGCGAATGACCATGGTCATAGCCACCTGGATGGTACCGCTCGCTTCCAGAGCTTTTAGCAGGTATAGCCACCACGCTCGTGTCGTCAATCTGCAGCGCGATGCCGCGCCCCAAGATGCTTCCAGTGTCACTACCACTTTCCCTCTGTGCCAATAAGAGTGAGACAAATTGTACTGGTGAATTTAGTGTATAATTCGAGGGCGTGAAGGAGAACTCGAATGAACAAGCACCGAGAAATCGGGGATGGATCGTCTTTAGGGACGCAACGCAGCGAAGGTGAGCGAAGCGGCAAGTGACGCGATTATTTTTTATTTACTATTTTTTACGTACGGCCAAAATCCGGTTAGAGCCGGAAAGTACGCCCTGCAAAAGCATCAGTAGTCCTCGGAGAAATTTCCGGTCGCATTGGGCTCAATGGGGGCGCTAAGGGCCGCCTGCGTCGCTGCCCAAAGATGATCGGGCGGGCACTTTCCACAATAGGGAGTTATCCGTATATTGTCATATCGGTATTCTGTGACATCAACATCGACAAAGGGTTCAGCCCAGAATCCGAATGCGCCTTTGGGCGGCAGGACGCATCGCAAGGGCTGGTTGGTGGGGCATTGCCAACGGGCTCCGGATCGATTGCAATTGCATCCCACCTGCGCTTCTGGTTCAGGAAGAGGCACCCATCTATTATTCAACGTGTTGGCCCTCCCATCCGAGGTCCATGTAAGCGTTGGGACCATGTTGTACATATTTTCGCTATAGTCGGTCTTCCAATCGTGAGACTTCCCGGCGTTGTCTCTTTTGTGCCAGAAATACAAAAAAGTCTCGCCATAGAAAGCGGGATTCACCCGATTCATGCATACAAGATAAAACACGGAATACCAGTCGTCGTCTAGATCATCGGTGCCAATGAGGGTGTTGGCGGTCCCCACTGTCTGGTACTCGTTTGCGACTATGTGGGTCAGGCGCGTTCCCATGGTTCCCGCGCCCTTGAAGCCCATCTCCAAATTCAGCAACTGGTGAGACAAATCCCAGGGAGTGAAGGAACCGTGGATAGCCATATTGAGCGTAATGTTCTTTTCAGTGGTCTGGAGGTGCATCTGAGCCATATAGTCATACAAAATGTTATGGTAATTGCCAGTCGTGTTGCTACCGCAAACCGGCGGATAAAAATTGCTCCAAAGATAGTTGTGATTCCGCAAATTGGTCAAATCCTGATGACAAGTGGGCCAGAACCATTGGACGCAAAATGCCTGTATTCCCCACATCTCGACACACCAGTCGCAAAGTTCAAAGCCCAGGTCGTAAAGATACTGGAATATCCAGTTGGTAAGCCCTCCGAACATACCATCGATATCTGAGCGCAGATAAGATCCCGAGTATTCAAAGGCGTGGTCGCCAATGGTCCAGTCGATAACCCAGTCCGTGCCGAAGGGATTCCAGATTGTCCAATGGAAGAGCGTCCAGCTCCACTCCCAGCTTTTCCATGGTTTCGTGTTTCCTTCGATGGGATTATCGTTCCACTGGAGGGTGTCCCTCGCTTCTTCCGCCGCCGGAAAAGGAGGACCGCTGTCGCCGGCCGGGATTCCGCTTCTGGGCGGATAACACTGATCTTTGTTCGCGAAATCAACGATGACAGTGTACTTGTTCGGCGCATCGGTATATATCCTGCCATCGAAGCCGCCGTTGCACTGGTCCCCGCCGATCAGTCCGGGCTGGGTGAGGCAGTTGGGCCTGTTCGTGACATCTTGCGGCGGACGCGGCGGATGCTTGATGCCGATGGTGAAAACGTATTGATAATTGAGATTCGGATTGAGCGTCTCGGCGAACATAAAACGACGAATTCCGGCCGCGTTGTCCACAAAGGTGAGGGACGGCACATTGGGGTACGCATACATGTGGCTGGAATCTACCGCATAATCAAAAGTGTCGCCGGGATTCACAAAGTTCCCCTCTCCGATCCTGAGCCAATAACCTGTATAATGCATGGTTCCGAAGCATTCGTGCCGGGCGACATATTCCGCTTCACTGGAGTATATCGCTGTCTGGCAGGGCCATGCGGGGTCATGAGTTGGCGGTTCACCACAAGTGGGATCAGACTTGACGCACTCGTAATTGCCGATTTCCGGTTCGAGCGGCCAGGGATAAATGCCGTACGCATCGGCAGGCTCACTCGTTGAGAACCTGACCACGCGCCACCAGACCCAATCCTCATCGGTCTCAACGAGGCCGCCGCAGGAGTTGAACATTTCCCGCAGTTCAATGCGCACTTCGCCGGTTTGGCAATTTGCTCCGGTGGGTTTACCGCCGGCATTGATGTATTCGACGAGGAAATCGCTTGTGTCCGCGCAATCCGGAGATCCCGCAGGGTGCTGGGATTTATAGCAGATGTGCGATTCGTCCGGGAATCCGGCCTGTTCACTGATGGCCAGAGGCTGGATACGTGTGCAGGAATCAATCCCGGAATTGCATTTCATCTTCACGCCATACTGATAAACCAATCCGTAACCGGGATTGCCGACGGCATCCTCGAAATCCTCATAATAATGATACCCCACACAGGAGGGATAAGCACCAAAACCGCAATCGAGGGAATTGCCTTCCTGCACAATAACCTCGGCAAGATGCCAATTGTCGTCGGCCTTGTTTGCTGGAGCCTGAATATTGTAAACAAGATCCACACCGTCAGTGATGGGATGATCGTCTTCATCAACGGGTTCCGCGTTGCCGGACCAGCGCCAACGCACTTCGATGGCGTCCACATCGTCCGTCGAGCTGGGGGTGACCAGTGAGCAATAGTCGATGGATACGCTTTCCACGCCGAAAAAACACGCACAACCAAAACTGGCGTATTCGACGCATGATGGGCCGACGGACCATTCGGCAGGGCCTTTCGGCGTCGGATTCTCGACAGGATATCCTGATGGATAATTCAGCGTGTCGTTGGCCGACACGGCGGCGACCATGTATTCATAAATCGGATCGAGCATGGTGCCTATACCGGGCATGACGAAATCCGCGTCGAAACCCTGAACCGGATTGCCGAATACCTGGGGCTGCAATCTGAAGGTCCCGCCTGTAACGATGTGCCACACATCGGCGTCGGTGATTCTCTGGTCGGAATCCACCCAGGAGTAATAATTCGGGATCCCTGACCCGGTAGAGCTTTCCTCGTAGCCATCGTAGCCGTGCCAAACGCTTCCCGCATTCACTTTTCCACCCCGGACGCGCCCGTGGTAAACCAGGATTTGGGCGGGAGCGTCGTTATTGAACTCGGGTGTGATGATCGGGGGCGAGGAACTATCCTCTTCGAGCATGATGGAGGCCAGATGTCCTCCCAAATTCTGTTGGGGAGTTTTCGACCGATATATGTAATAGCGCGTTAAATCAGGAATTTCGGCATTAGCTAAGGCGTTGGTGTACTCGCAGAATTCACTCGGCGAAGCCGCCCAACTGACCTTGAATTTAGCCGTATTCACCTGATATTCGCCGTCGTAAATGTAATCACTGACATCGTTCACCTGGACGTTCCAGGGCGGCGAATAGCGACTGGTGGCCGTTGAATCCTTGCTCGAATTGAAGGATTGTCCCTCAGCGAAGCATTCGGGACTGTATTGAATATAATCAGATTGGCAGCCGTCTGTGGACCGGTGGGCTTTGACCTGATAATAGTACTGGTTAATGCTGCTTTCGTCGTAGGGGCTGGTCGTCGTGATGCCGAAGGCCGCGCCATGCAAAGGCGGAAGTCCCTCCAGTCCGGGCGACTCCTCCTGATCACGCCAGACAAGCCATTTCACGCCCGCTGAATCGACCCATGGATAATAATCCTCATCCCGGCACTTACATTCGGCGTGAATAACGTCGAAGCCGATGGCGCACTCGGCATGGGACATCAGGTCCAAACAGGAGTCGTCCGCTTCGGCAACAGGCACCTTGGCGATGCGCACAAAGGTATTGACATTGTTCGGATGCGAACGGTAGATCCAATACTCATCGATTGTGGGATCAACAATGCCGCCATTCATGGATTGCTGCCACATCACAGTCATTGAGCCGAAATCGTTATTGCTAATGTGACATGGGGAGTCCCATACCTCGATATCACCCGGAGCGGGAACGGGAGAATTGGGGCCGGTAAGACACACCGTGTTGGTCGTGCAAGCCGCGGATCTCTGGTCGGCGACATCAATGGCGATTATCTTGTATTGGTAACAATATCCTGCCTCGACATTGTAATCGTAATACTCGTAAGTTCTCAGATTGCCGTCGGCGTCGATGCCCTGGGCGGGGATATTTGTATAAAGATTGAAGATCGGGGAGCCTGCATCGAAAGTGTCGTCGTCAGTGTCATCGTCGTCAGAGTCTCTAATTCCCATTCGCAGCACCGCGTACCATGTCACGTCCTGCTCGCCCATTCCATCATCCGCGGACGCCGTGAATTCCACCTTCACGCTTTCCCCGCACTCCTCTGCCGCAGCAGTGCAATTGGTCGGCGGTGCTGGAGGTTTACCCCCGGTATTATCGACAAGCTCACCGATATTTCGCAAAAAAACGTTTGAGGTGATTCTGGATTCCGGGAATATGCTCCCGTGAGCAAAAGTCTGGCCGCGTTCCCCGGGATTTTGAGCGATCACGCCGAGATCGATTTCAACGCGGTGGAGTTGCGTGTCCAAAAGATTAATGTCAAGTCGACCGTTTCTATTCAAATCCTCGCCCGCGTCCAGGGCGCCTTGTTCGTCGATAATGTCTTCGCTGTTGGACAAGAAGGACCCGCCTCCCGTCAGTGAGATGCCTCCGCCGGCTACACTTCCGGCCACGACTGAATTTCCGGTGGGACCTGTAAAGGTCAGGCTGAAGCTGCCACCCATCAAAGCCGCAATTTCCCCACTCGACAGCAGGCCGTCTGTGCTTGCATCTCCCCAAAGAGTATCCGGAGTTGTGGGATCGAAATCCCAATCGCCCCAGTATTTGAAAAGTGGCTGAACATTCGCCCCGTCCTCATAGGGCATCATGCTACCGCCCTCGACGTCATATCCGGTTCTAACGCCGACCCCAACCACGGTGGACATATGGTCCGAGCCGTTGATCCAACGTCTCAGTTCGCGGTCATCATCATGAAAAGAATAATCTTTGCTGCCCATCGTGGAGGAAAGTGGATCAGGAGTATGCATTTTATAATGAACCGTCTCGGCATCGGAGTCAAAGGCCTCGTACCCGCCCGTTCCATCCGGCCTGCCTCCGTAAAAAGTATAGGCGCTGCCTCCGTATTTTATGGTATTGCCCGGAATCAATTCACCGGTCACCATCTGAGTGCCGTCCTCCGCGATGGCGACATTGCCCATTTCGCCATTGTACAATAGTTCCCAACCTCCAGCAAAAATCATGGACCTCTGGCCGTTGCCGCTTTTGACTTTGGCTCCGATCAACTCCAGATCTCTTTTCAGTTTACCGGCGGTGAATCGAGATCCCTGTTGAATTTCAACGGAGGATTCCTGAGAAATAACCGCCTTTTTGAAGGAGATAAGCATGCCGTAAACGACAGCAACCAGAATAACCGTTAACGCTGTGGCAACCAGCAATTCAATGAGGGTAAAGCCTCTCTGGTCCATAGCCTTCCTGATCGGTCGCTGAATTGTCATTCTCATTTCAAAAACGTCCTATCCGATATTTATTGCACGCGTTTCATTGTCCCGCGCCGTTTTAAAAGACATCCTTCCCGATGTCGTCCAAATCTATCCTTTCCCAACTCTGAATCTCCCAGGCCGCCAGGCCGTAAGGAATGCCCCTTGTCGCACCCATGTAGAAAGGCATAGCGGGTATGGAATACTTCAGATGCGAATCATAATTCACCACGAGCGTATGCCCCATATGACGGCAATCCTCACCAAGGCCGCTTGTGCAACTCGATGAAACATGGTCGTAGCCCACGCGCCCGGAAATGTATTGGATCATGGATCCGTAAACAGTAAGCCGACCGGAGTTGTTTCCCATTTCGTTCCATGTGCCTCCCCAAAAAGCGCCCCGCGGCAGACCATCAGCCGTTCGCGGCGTTGCATAAATCCCTACATTGAAATTCTGGATATTCGTGATTTCGGCGGCGGTGGGTGTGATCGCCGGACAATCGATACTTCCATCCGCCACTTTCCCTGTGCAGATTCGTCCGAAACTAACCATCACCGCATGAATTTCCTCGTTGCCGTCGTCGGAAATTGGATCAAGATCAATTTCTCCTCGAGGCACGAAAAGGCCTGACGCCGAACCCGAACCCGAAGGATCCGACCAATCGTCGTAAAAGGCACATCGATCGGCGTTTAGGGAAAAAATTGCGCAGTCGGCAGGACGGCTCGACTGAGGGTAACTGTTGGGTATGACGATGTTTTGCAAGGTGAACAAGCCCAGCATGTCGATGTCGTGAGGGTTTTGGCGCACACTCCCGGCAGTCGTGTAAAAATTGGACGGGTGTTCCTCATATTGGACTTCATGGTCTAAAATGATGTCGCCGCTGGCGACAATCGTGGTCTTTCCATCGTGTACGCCGCTGACCAGGACATCGCCATCGACAAAAATAATGCCGGAAGATTCGCTCGGGCAATTGCCTGTGCCGCCAAAGCTGCCCAAGTTCAGGCCAACGCTCGGAGTCAGAAATACGTCATAGCCCTGTGTGGGACGGATATCATTCTCATCAAATGGCTTTAAGGTGGCGCTGACCGCATCCTGATTATTACGATAAAAGGTGCAACCCCCCACAACGCTGTTCGCCCAGGAAACGGCGGGCGTATAAATTTCTCCGCCGTTTTGGGCGTGAGTCATAATGTTGTGGCGATCGCTTCCCACATTGCCGTAATAGGCGGCCCTCTTTTCCGAGGATGTTGTGAACGGAAGGCTGTATAAAACGAAGGCGCCTGGATCGCCGGCGCTGGGACTCGCGATGTTGATAACAGGGTCTTCGCTCACGCCGTTATTGATCTCAAAAGTGATCCTGGAGGCCATCCGAGATTCTTCATATATGCTGTCGTTATCCCAGTCGTAATCGTTTCTGAAGATAATCTTCCAAATGCATTGGCTGTTGTTTGACGTTCCGCATGTATTTCCCCGATCCTCCAGTTGAATGTCGGCTGCCTCATAAAACCAGGCTACACTGCCGGAGGACAGATAATTCGGGGGGAATATACTGAGTTCTTTGCTTCGAGGATGCATCCCTTTTGTCGATGAAGGCACGGGCGCGCTCGCGCCGGAGCCGCCTGCTGTTTGAAGGTGCTTTCCATAGCCATTCATATGCCTCCACTGGATTCTGCCCGACAGTTGCGGACCGCCCCTGACGAACATCCTGCCATCGTCCGGCACATGGTATGTATCCCTCTCGTTCAACGAATCCCTGAAGTATGCATCCCCGATAATAGTGTCTTCATTGTGAAACACCGTTTGGCAGTCATACCAGGTTTGCGCAGAGGTATCCCCTGTGGTGCAACCCGATACGCCCTCGCGGGCGATTGGGGTATGATTCTGGGAAAAATAGGCCATATCCCATATGCTTTGTGGCTCAATAATCGCCCGGAAGGCCTTCTCGTATCCAGTCCTATCGTTTCTTACCGAAACGGAGATCGCCACCTTGCGGGAAAGACCGATGTCTAGGTAAGCCCGCGGATCTGAGCTATCGAAGGGGTCCGCGTGGCCTTCGCCGGGCGTCCGCAGGTTTTCCAGGTCCATATAGGCCTGCATACGAAACACCGGACTATCGACTGGCAGTTCACCGGGATCCCAGTTGCGCCCAAGATACAAATCAAAGATTTTGTCGTCGTACGACCACACCTGAAAGGCCGTCAGATCGTCCATGGTCCGACCGAGGCCCTCTCTTTTCACCGGACCGAAAAGCCCCTGCGGTAGGTAATGGAGATGGGACAGTATCCTATCAATGCCCTGTTCTCCATAACCGAACATCGCTTCATCCTCGCTCAGGTTTTGAATGATCCTCAGTTCGCTGGTGCTGGTGACCAGGGCCAAAAGACCAAAACCGGTCAGAAGAAACATCACCAACATGGACGCTATGAGAGCATACCCCGAATTGCCTTGCGTAACTTTGCAAGCTCGAAAGATCATCAAACCGATTCCTCCAGCGCAATTCTTCATAAAAAATCGCTAAAATTCTGCGATATACGCCTGCCGATCAATTGTGTGCGCTATCGATTTACTCATTTTATCCGTCCATGTGACATGGACGCGAATGATCTTGAAATCTTCTCCCCGCAAACCCGCGGGGCAGTCGCCGATAAAATCCTCTGGCCACTCAGTGGAGGCCCCCAGAGGAGTGGTGTTGAGCCATTTGTCGTCGCAGCCGGCCCCGCCAGATGTTCCACCGAAAGTGAAACCACTGCAATCGGAATGTTCTCCGTGCCCGTTCCACATAACATCAGCCTCAATCTTAAAGGTCTCCTGAATGCCGGGCATAGTGTGGGTGCAGCTAGAGCAAATTGTGTCGCCCCAAAGTTCGTCGGTAAATAGATCCGGGTTGGTCGAATCAATTCCCTGGACGATGTTTCCGGTGGATAATGTGACCGATTGATATTGCGGCCAGGAGCGGATTTGCTCAATCTTTTTCTGCGCGAGGTAATTGGCGACGCCGTAGTTTTTTGCCATGTAATTCGAGCGGATGTTTAAAGCCAGCGCTGGAATAAGCCCCGCGATGACAATGGTGATAATGAACATGGCCACCACGACTTCAACCATGGTAAATCCGGATCGATGATGTCTGACTCGACCGGAAACGGAGGATAGGAAACACGCACATCTCTCTCGACTGAGCCTCATCGAATAAAACCCCCTGGCGTCAGTAAGCGAAAAAGCGGAACTGTGGGTAGAAGTTTTGGCGCTTATCTCCAAGTGCCGTCCCGGTGTCGGAATTTCCAAACCCTTATGCGACCGGAACCACCGGACCAGTCCACGGCGCGAAGACGGTCAACGCGGGCACCCGTGCCAGTAACGTCCGATCTGGGACCGAGATAAACGACGCCATCAAAATTCATGCTACCATCCCGGTGCAAAAAAACCGGCACCGAGGGGCAACCCGTACCGCCGATATGAAGGGCGCAAGAACCTGGGGAGCTGTGACCAGGAACCGGTGCAATGGGCGCTCTCGGCGTTCCGAATGCGATCCCGTCTTCCAACGTGTACTGCTTACTGGAACCATCAAACGAGCATGTCGATCCAGAATGCGATTCGCCGGCTGATTGGCCAAAGTGGTAAGTATTGCTGGTGGCGCCGCTCGTTTCGAATTGCAGGCAATACGAACGTCCGTTGCGAATAGCCTCCGCACGGGCAGTACGGATATGTCCACCCAATTGCCTTGATGAAGCATTGGCGCGAATGAGCATCCCGTAATGCATCATAGAAATAAAAGCGATGCCGGTCAGAATTGAAATGATCGCAACGACCAGCATAAGCTCAATGAGTGTGAATCCACGGAATATCCCGCGATCCTCATCGACCGCCTGCGTGTTCGGGTTTTGACTTTCGCTCATTACGCTCACCTCCAGTCACCTATCTAACTACTGCAGCAAGATACGTGCCTAATGCTGAAAACGGCTTTGTCCCAAGGTGATTGTATCGCAATGGCTGGAAATATCAACACCTTTTTCGACGCCCGGCCACAGGTGAAAAAACCAAGAAAGAATAAAACCATGACATTTTTTCATAGTGCTGTAATATGTTTTCAAGGCTTAAAGTCGGCGGTTAGCGCAGGAGAGACCGGCATTTGCGAAACTCATACTTCATACTTCATCCCTCACAACTCATCGCCAATCCCGTATTCCTGCATCTTATACAGGAGGGTGCGGTGGGAAATGTCCAGCAGCCTTGCCGCCGCGCTTTTGTTGCCCCGCGTTTTTAAAAGAGCCCTTCTCATCACAATCTCTTCCATGACCCGCGCGTTGTGCTTAACCGACAGGTCGCCGGATGCAAGAGGCAACTCGGATGAGTTATCGATTTCGCCGGTGATGCGCCCGAGGATTTTTTCCGGAAGATTCTTCATCTCGATATATTGACTCTCGGCCAGAACGACAGCCCGTTCGATCGCGTTTTCCAACTCGCGGACGTTTCCCGGCCAGTTGTGCTCCATCAGAAGCGCGAGAGCCTTGCTGCGAACACCTTTGATCCTGATAGCCAGCCTTGCCCCGTAAACCCGGATGAAATGATCGACAAGCAAGGGGATGTCTCCCGGCCTTTCCCGCAACGGGGGCAGCGCAATGGGAAACACACTGAGGCGATAAAACAGGTCCTCCCTGAATATGCCATCCGCGACCAGTTTATCAATGTACTGTTTGGTCGCCGCTACGATGCGTACATCAACTATTTTCGACTGTGACGAACCTACGGGGCGTATTTCACCATCCTGCAGGGCGCGCAACAGTTTCACCTGCAACCTCGGCGGAGTTTCGGCGATTTCATCCAGAAAAAGCGTTCCTCCGTCAGCCCGCTCGAAGAGGCCGATTTTGTCAGCGTGAGCGTCGGTGAAAGCCCCTTTGACGTGACCAAACAACTCGCTTTCCAGCAAAGTTTCCGGGATC
>CAZQAE010000035.1:0-53931 GCA_964591275.1 uncultured bacterium
CGGCAGAGCCTGTTCGAGTCACACCGCCAGAGGCGGTGGTTTACCGATTTAATTAAGGCAAACGGCGGCTCCATTTTGCGAAATGGGACCGCCGCTTGTTTTTGGTCTTTCCCGATGACAAAATGCACGCTAGTTTGTTGAAATGAACGTTGAAGACACAGTGGAAATTTCCATTATCATTCCAGTTTACAACGAGCAGGGAAACCTTCCCTTTCTTTTCGATGAACTGAAAGGACTGACCGAAATAATAACCGTTGCTTTTGAGGTTATTGCCGTTGATGATTGCAGCAACGACGGGAGTCGCGAAATCCTCGACGAAGCATCGCGACAACTCCCCTTCCTCCAGGTCACCGCAACCAAAGCCAATTTGGGCATGGGCGCCGCCATTATCAGAGGCGTCGCCATTTCCAAAGGCCGCTACATTTTTTGGGCTATGGCGGATCTTTCCGACAGACTCTCCGACATCATCGCAACCCACGAAAAACTCCGGGAAGGATTCGATCTTGTTGTCGCATCCAGAGCCATGCAAGGCGGAAGTTACGGGGGGCTTTTGGGATGGAAGTCATTTCTTTCCCACTCATACTCATGGTTCGCCTCACGGCTTTTCGGCATTCCCATAGGCGACGTCACCAACGCATTCAGGGGCATGAAGCGAGAACTGTTTTTCGCGTTGGAACTGAAAAGCCAGGATTTCACGCTTTCCCCGGAGATGACGCTCAAAGCCCATCGCCACGGCGCAAAAATCACGGAAATACCAACGGTATATCGCTATCGCCAAACCGGAATCAGCAGTTTCAAAGTCATGAAAATGGGCATTCAATACGCCTCGCTTTTTGCATTGCGCTTCCTTCCAGCGCCAAAGGAGACGGACGACGATCTATGAAAATTCTTCTTCTCGCGCCTCCCTGGGGCGAATTGTACGGAAGCTACCGTCGTCTCACGCGATCCCTGAATCTGAATCCCCCGCTCAATTTGGCTTATCTTGCCGCTTCTTTGATCGAAGCCGGGCATAAGGTCAAAATCCTGGACCTTGAATTTTATCCACGAACCCGCGCTGTCATTGAACAAACCTATTTGGAATTCGGCCCGGATATCACCGGCATTACGACCACATCGCCCGTCTTCCCGGCCGTCTCACGCATCGCCGAAATCTTGAGTGATCTTGGGTCACGCGTCATTTTGGGCGGCCCACATGTATCTCTGATGAGGGCGCAAATCTTCACGGACTGCCCGAAAGTGGACTTTCTTTTGGCCGGAGAGGCAGAAAAAACGCTTCCGCGCCTGCTCGATCAGATCGTCAACGGAACCGAGCCGGACGTTGAAGGCCTGGTCTTGCGTGGCGAAACCGACCACGAAAAGGATAAATTGCCGCCTCTGGTTGATGACCTCGACGCCATACCCGATCCCGCCTATCCCGGAATCGACTTCAACCAATACACATGGAGCGTCAAAGCCAGAGGGAAGAAACCCGCCCGAACAATCACGTCAAGTCGCGGATGCCCCTATCAATGCGTGTTTTGCAGCATCAACCGTCTTACCGGCCGCAAAGTACGCTTTCGCAGCCCGGAGCGCGTCGCCCGAGAAATTGAGCAAGCCGTCTCATCGTCCCCGGTGCGCCACATCGTTTTCGTGGACGATGTCCTGACGCAAAATAAAAAACATATCCGAAAAATCGCAGAGCTTCTTGCATCGAAAAACCTCCCCGTCACCTGGGAAGGAGATACGCGCGCCGACGCAGTCGACGCGCAAACGCTCAAACTCATGGCGCGCGCGGGGTGCACGCGCATCAATTTCGGAATCGAAAGCGGCGATGAAACAATATTGCGCGGCCTCAATAAAAAACTCGATCTGCGACAAGTGATGGAAGCGTTCCGCTGGGCCAAGGAAGCCGGAATGGACACAAGAGGAACAGCCATGATCGGCAATCCCGGCGACACGCGCGAGACAATGAAAAAAACCGTCCGTTTTTTGAGAAACCTACACTGGCTCGACCAACCCTACCTATCCATCGCGCAGCCCTATCCGGGTACCGAACTTCGTAGAATCGCCCTTTCAGGAGAGTCGAATCTGCGTATCATACCAACCCGTCTCGATGAAATGCGGCGATATGGCTCTGCGGTTATGCACGTGGGCGATGTATCCCCCGATGAAATGGTTCGCATACAGCGCAACGCTCTCCTTAAGCTTTATCTGACGCCACGGAGAATTTGGTATAATATTATGCGCTCTAATATTTTTGACGGCCTCGCCATGGCCCTTGGATTTTGCATATCGCTTTTTTCATCAACCCGAAAGCAGGAAAATTCCAGCGAAGCCTTCCAATGAATAACAGCCGAGGCGAGTTGCACCGAACAGAGGCCTGTTCTAAAATCGGCCACGAAGGGTAATACAGCGCATCATCCAAATATTTTTTTCACTGGCGAAAAGCGCTGAAGGCAAAAAGGGAATCCATGGATTACAGCGATAGCCCTCCCGCACTTCGCAACTTTTCCAATAAAGAAAAACTGCTGACCTTTCTTTTTACGCTGATGCTGATAGGTTTGCCGGCCTTTCCGAGCCTGATGCTTCACGCGGCGGCGCGGCCAAAGTATGTCATTCCCGCATTTCTCCTCATCGCCCTTGTCTCTGTGTGCCTTCAATTCACAATCCGAAAAAACAAATTTCTTGCTCTGGTCCCAGCAGTGTTTTTTTATCTCCCCGCTTTCACTTATCTGTGGTTGATTTTCATCCTTATCGCCATGGGGTCCATTCTCATACCTCTTTTTATTCTTTCGTGGTGCAGTCTCATGGCTGTTTTCTCCAAGCTTGATAAAACCGGACGCTACCTTTTTGCCCACATGTTAGGGTGCGTCATCCTCTTCTATTTCGTTCACGGCCATATTTTCGGATTCAGTCGTTATCTTGTCGGATTTCTGTTCATTATTTACCTGCTGCTATGGGAACTTGTCAGGCGCAACAAGACGGTTCTCGCCCATTTCAGTCCACCCGCCATCGTGTGCCTAACGGCGGCCACCCTCGTTTACTGCTTCGCATTCCTGCGCTATGAGGCCCTTGATTCGAGCCAGATCGAAAAAATTATTGAGCCAAAATTCGTCCGTCTCATTCAGGCGTATTCTCCCGACTCCGAACTCATGCGCTTTATCGGTCACCAGCATATGTTTGCGACAAGATTCGGCGAATACATTTTCATCGGACCGCACAACGGAGAAAAGAATTTTTTCCTGATTTCTGATGCAAAGCCGATGAGAAGATCGGATATCAAGCGCATCAACATAGGGGAACGCGCAGGAGATATGGCCGCCTGGCTCCCCGACGAACCGAACGCAATGCTCGTTGGGGGCGTGGGAAAGCTGTATGAACTGCGCCGCGAGCCTTTCCGGATTGAGCAGGAAATTCCGGTTCAGTCCAAGGTCATCAACTTTATTCGCATAGATCCGGAAAACGGATTCGTATTTGCCAGCCAGGACAATGCGAAAAACGTTATACGTTTCCAATTGCGTGATCTACGTCAGGTCTCTTTCACTAAACCTGTCGGTCCCTGGACCTGGTTTTTCGACGTGGCCGTAGATCCAAAAAATAAGCGATTCTACGTCTGCCCTATAAGTTTTCACGGCGTACGCCTTTTGGAAGGCGACGCGGAGACTTTAGATTATACGCGGCAAGCGCCGCTTAACGGCGTTTTGAGTTTCCTGCTGGAAATCGACCCGGATGGCCGTCAACTTTTCATCGGGTCGTATTTTACCGGCGAGTTGATTGTCTGCAATCTTGACGACCTGTCGATAAAAACGAAAATCCCGATGGGCATGAGCATTCGCGATCTGACTTTCGACTCCAAACGACGCAGACTCTACGCGGTCAATTATTATGCGGGAAAGATCATTGTGCTTGACGCGGATCGGCTTACGATCATCAACAGCCTGGACGTCGGATCCATCACCAGACACGCCGGGTTGTCACGCGACGGCGATGAATTGATTGTCCGCAGCAGCGCCGGCATTTTTTCCATCGACCTTGACGGGATTGAAAACCGGGAAAACGACCCATCCCTTAACATTCCAACCACCCTGTCCATCACAAAGCCGATTATTTATCATAGCGTTCGATTTCTTCTACCGCTTTTCATTCGTTTAAACGATTCGGCGCGAGACCATGACTCCGAGAAAATCATCGCGGCCACCTCCAGCGACTCGACGCCAGGATGAAACATTGAAGACTCTTCACACCAGCAGACGGCCATCATTTTCCGAGTTGAGCCTTGCCGACAAAATCCTCGCCGTTGCCTTCGCTCACTTGCTATACGGTTTTCATTTTCTTCCTGAATACGGCGTTCACATCCTGCGTCAGAATCCGGTTTTCATTCCTGTTTTCATTGCCACCCTCACCGCCTTCGTCACCTTTCGGGACCGGATGAAAAAGAAACAGCGCAGATTCTATTGGTTCGCCACAGGGCTATATTATTCGATCCTGACAGCCTACCTGTCTGCTATTTTTTATCTTTCGCTCATCACATCGGACCCGTGGCTCATTGCTGTATTCTTTCTATGGGCGGCGCCGATTTTTATCTGGAAAAAATATCGGCGATTGCGACTCTTCTTCGCTATCCACCTCATGGCTCTGGCTCCCTTGTTCTTTTGGGTCGATTCGCGCTGCCCGGACCGTTCGCCCATGATGTTTGCCTCCTATCTGCTTCTCATTGGATTAGGTTACGCCGTCCTGACGCGCAGAAAGGTTTTCGCACTTTTCGGGACTACGCCCCTTCTCTTCTTTGTATTCACCTCCGTCGCGTTTCCCACCCTATTCGCTCGAGTCCAGGGAATCGACACGGATCGACAAGCAAGGATCGTTGCACAAAAAGGCGTCGACATTCTCTATTCCTACGATCCACCCGCCTATGAAAGCATGGGAAGTCATTATATGTTCGCGGCGCCGTTCGGTAATTCGATTCTTCTAGGACCACACGACCCAAACGAACATTTCCACCTTTTCCAGCCTGCAAGTCTCCACACGGCGCAACCACTTATTGAAAGCTTGAATATCCTCACTCGCGCCGGTGATATGGCTGCTTTTGATCCATCGACACCCGATATAATCTACGTGGGCGGATGGCAAAGTATCTTTCAACTTGGCCTCAATCCCTTTCGGATCCTCAAGAAGCTCCCACTGGAAAGCGGTCTTTTCAACATGGTCCGCGTGGATGAGCAAAAACGCTTTCTCTTCGCCAGTCAGGATCGGGGCAAAAGGATCGTCCGATTAGATTTCGACAATCTGGAAACTCCTGTCTATTCTCCATCCGTAGGGAAAGGGCGCATCACTTTCGACGTAGTCCTCGATCCCGACCGCAATAAATTTTATGCCGGAGCACTGGGTCTGGACGGTTGGCATATATTCGAAGGCGACGAACAATCGATGGCTTTCGGACGCCACACTGTCATCCCTGATGCTTTCGGCGGCTTCATGGAGATCGACCGGTTGGGCCGCCGGCTCTTTCTGGCTTCGTGTTTCACAGGTCATTTGATTATCCTCAACCTGGACCGGATGACCATCATTGAACGTATTCCAATAAGATTGGGATACAGAAACCTGACTTTCGACGAAAAGAGACGCTTGCTGTATGGTTCGGATTACTTCAAGGGTTTCGTAATCGTCTATGATGTGGATCAATCGAGGATAACGGGGAGGATTGAAGTCGGTCCCATCGTCCGGCATTTGCAGATGGGGCCAAAAGGAGATCGCCTCTATACCAGAACCTCCTCGGGTGTGTTCGTGATCGATATCGACGAAGCTTTAGGAACAATTGATCCATGAAACGATGAAAGTTGCTTATGATCCCGAAAAGAGGAAATAGTCAAAAAAAATTCGGCGGCAGCCGATGGTTATTGGCCCTTCCCGTGGCCGTCTGGATTTTCGGCGTTGTTATTTTTCTCACCCGAATCGAAATACCGGAATATTTTTCAGAAGCGCCGTTTTACCAGGAAAACTTTCCCAAGTATTTTTATCACATTGACGCCACTGCGGCGATAATGCGAGAAACCGGATCTTTCTGGGGCTATGATCCAACCTTCGCGGCGGGAATTCCTGAAAGCCCCGGCAATGCCACTGTCGCGCATATCCTTCCCTCCCTTTTGTGCGCTGTAACCGGGCTGCCTTCGACGATCGTGCTCAAGGCTATTATCACTATATTTTTCATCGCCTTTCCCTGGTTGATCTACTCGGCGGCCCGTCGCTTCGGCCTAGCCATATCGACTTCCGCCCTCGTCATGCTCTTCGACATTGTTTTAAACCTATTCTCCATAAGGTATCGATTCATTTGGGTCTGCATGGGAATGTACTTTTCTTCCATCCCGATTCTCATTTACCTCGTCTCATACCTGTTTCCACAAAAAGTTTCAGCACGTTTCAATCCAATAAAAACTATGTTCATTGTTGCCGCATTCGGCGTTTTGCTGGCCTATTGGCACATCCTGCAGATGATTTTGTTTTCCCTTGTCGTCGCGCTACACGTTGCGCATTACAGAACTCATTACCTGACCTTGAAGGGATTATTGAGCCTCTTTTTCGCCATCGCTTTCATCGCAGCAGCCTCGTGGCCCTGGCTTTATCCACTCATCAAATTCCATATTACTCTCCTGCCCTTTTGGACAGAAATCCTGGAACACACAGGACTGAATTGGTTGGGACCAAAATCGCTTGTGTATTTCCTGCCCATATTCTTCCAGCCTTTGATGATATTTACTCTCGTCCTGGGGATCGCAAGCTATTTCAATAAAAACATCAAAAGGCAAAGCGGCGTATCACTGTTGTTTTTCATGTCGGTCACGATCGTGATCCTCGCCCCATTGCCTTGTCTAACTCTTGTTTCCAGCACGACCGCCTCCATGCGCTTTGTCGACATCGTTCCCTTCTGCATGCTCATCATCGCCGGTAAGTACGCAGAGTTCCTTTGGACTAATCGCCGCTTCAAGAGACTCATCTGGCTTGGAATCCTGGGCGTGCTGGCCATCGTCATTCAGGTTCTATTGGCACAACGCGTTTCATTAACGCCCAAATTTGTGACAACGCCGCCTCCCTCCTATACCGCCTTGGAAACATGGCTGCGCGACAATACGACGAATGAAGCCAGAATCGCCTTTGAAAGCCACGCCCATCAGGAAAATCAACCGATCGGATTTGACGCCATAGCTCTGCTGGCGCGCGATGTCCCAAGGCAATATGTGGCGATTCCCTCTCATGAATCGGCGGGTTTTATGTACCACGCATTCCTTTTCGAGGGACGCATCGGTCCGCATGACCTCGCGAAACTGACGTCCGAACAGATTTTAATGATCCTCGATGTATACAATATTGGATGGGTCGTTGCCGTCTCGAAAAAGTCAAAACAGGTCCTTGAGAATCTCCCGGAACTCTTCGAGAACCTGCCGACTATTTCAGGATATCAAATCTATAGAGCGAAAAGGGATCACTCCTATTTTTTATCGGGAAAGGGGCGGGTTCAACCGTATCCAAATCGTCTCGTTTTACAGGACTTAGAAAAAGACAAATCCGGTCGAATCACTCTCGCCTATCACTATGAACCTTGCCTGACAGCCGAACCGAACGGGCGAATACTCAGGGAGAAAAGTCCTGTTGATTCATTCGGCTTCATCACACTTGAAACAAATAAAAGAAACCTGGAGATTTTCTGCGATACCTCTCGGGGCTATACGGGAGTCCCAAAGGATTTCAGGTTTAAATCCTTGAAATGACGTGGCCAATGAGGCTACTTCTTCTTTGTCCATTTCTCGACAACCTTGATATAATTGGGCCAGGCGTCCTTGAAACCCTTGGCAACTTTTTTCTCAATGGTTTTGCCGACGAGAGGAACACCTATCTCGGCCTGCATTTGCATGGTCACATTTGTGCCCTTGCCTTCCTTGGTCAGCAAATTCGAGCCAGTCACCTTTACCCGCGGACCATGAGAACCGTGCCAAACCCATTCACCGGTTAGCGCATCCAGGTCCCATTTCTGATGCGAGTAGCTCTTTTCCGTTTTGCCTTTATCAATCCCCGTGACGCCCCGCGCATAATTGACGGTGTGGATTTCAAATTCATGGTGAGTCTTGTTTTTTTTCAATTCCTTGATTTCAACTTCGAGAGTATCGCGATTTAACTCCGATTCTTCGATCATCTTATAATTGCGCATGGCGGTCGCCACTTTTTTCGGCGTAGCGTCGATGAAAAACACTTGTTCCACTTTTATCATATAAATCTCCTTTTGATTTTGAACCCGCAATCCTGTTTTCAACTCTCCCATGCTTACACAAAAATGCACGACGCGCCAAGAAGTAGCGATTTTTTCAATCCGTCATTGTTGTTCTATTCAACTTCGTCGCCAGTTCGCCTAAAGTACCTGGAAGCAGGCAAGGAATTTTTGGCCTGCGTGAATCATGGAGCCTGTAATTTCCCAGTACATGTTATTGGATTGAGTCATTGTTCGTTGAACAAAGGAGTGCGACCTTGAACGGAATAGCCTGCGCCATCGGTAGTTTGCCCCATACAAATCCGGAGACCGCCGTCCGTTTCATTCTCGAGGATTTTGACGGCATCCCCTTCTGGCCCCAACTGCCCAAACGTCATTACTTCGAAACCTTTTATGCCCAATACTGCGAGGGCCTGCCTGCCTGCCAGCTCGATCTCGACCAGCAAAAACTCCGTTTTTTGACGAAGTCCGGCATTGATGAATTGACCAATTTTTACGAAAATATTATTGCTGGTGAAATCGACCCTTTTGCCATTTCAAAAGACCATGCCGCCGGTCTTCATGTTTTGCTGCAAACTCTCAAAGGGAAGCATCTTCCGTCCATTAAAGGCCATGTCACAGGGCCGGTTACTTTTGCCCTGTCGGCAGTGGGAGAAGACGGACGTCTTTTGGCTTACGATCCGAACTTTTTGGATGTCCTAGTCAAAGGGTGCATCGCCAAAGCGGCGTGGCAATTCGAGCAGTTTCGCGCTATTGCCGATGAAGTCATCATCTTTTTCGACGAACCCGGCCTGGTCGGTTTCGGCAGCGCCTTTGTGCAAATGTCCGGTCAGCAAGTCATTGAAATATTATCGGAAGCTGTCCGTGAAACTCAGCAGAGAGGCGCCGTTGTGGGAATTCACTGCTGTGCCAACACTGACTGGTCTTTAATTTTCAACGCCGGTGTAGATATCCTCAGTTTCGATGCTTTCGAGTTTTTCGACAATCTGTTGATCTACCGCAGTGAACTTATCGAGTTTTACGCCCGGGGTGGACGAATCGCCTATGGCATCGTCCCCACCGATGATAAGGTGTTTTCCCTAACTCCCGAGGACCTTCTCGCTATTTTAACCCGCCAGGTCAGCGCTATTGCATCACTCGGAATTGATAAAGAAACCGTAGCCCGGCAAAGCCTGATCACGCCGGCATGCGGCCTCGGCACCGTCGACGTGCCTCTGGCGCAGCGAGCTCTGAAATTGACCAGCCAAACCGCCCTGGCTTTTCGCCGGCATTATGGTTTCAAATAGTTTTTCCTAACGAATGTTGATGCCTTTCATGGTTGAACAATTTTAGGTTCTGTTGAATCACCTTTCGGAATGTCTGAAAACCATTTGTAAAGCGCCGAAGTCACCAGCAGGTCGCCTTCATTGAGTTTCGGCACGAACTCCGAACCAAGCTGATTAAAGAAAAGCAGGCCAGTGATAATCAATACGATCGAAAGGGCGATGGCCAAACCCCCGAGGGACATGAGTTTGGCCAAAATACCAAGATATTTCATGAGAAGGAAGCCAAAGCCCAGCGAGAATGGAATCGAAAAGAAAACGACGATGCTTGGTCGAAGGCTGCCCATCATCAGCAACTGAATGACAATGATTAGCAAGACGGCCTGCAACAGCGCCGACATGACCGTGCTGACGCACTTTTTCACCAGCGTGGCCTGATCATGATATGATACGATGTGAATGCCCGGAGGCAAAACTTTGTTCAGTTCGGCCATGCGCGTTTTCACACCCGAGATGACTTGCAATGTGTTCGTGCCCAGAATTTTAAGGATCATGCCTGCTACAACCTCGCCCTTCCCATTCATTGTGGCGAAACGAACGGCGTGCGAATAACCGTTGCGAACATCAGGCATGAAATATAACCGGCTAAACATAAACGAATTCAAGGCAATGCAGCCTCCGTTAAGGTAAAGGGGGTTGGTTTTTAGAAAAGCGGCATCGGAGATTTGGGTAAAAACGCACTACAACGATTACATCCCATTGCAATTCCGCAATTCAACTACGTTTTGATATAATGAATCAGGAGGACCAAGGAGGTCGGTCAATGGAAGTAACCGTAATTGGCAGCGACCAAACCGAAGGATCCACCATCAAGGAAGTTAAACTCGCAAGGTTGGTTATGGTCAACGAAACGGGCAAAACAGAGTGGTGAGACGCGCACAATCCGCCATGATCGACTACCGGAGCGCCATCCAAACCATAATGATCGTGACCTGTGCGGTGCTGCGTGCATTCCAGCGTCGTCTTTGCGTTGCCAACCGCTTGGACGACATCTTCATGCCACGCAAGGGAGTCCATCAATACAATTAGACTAAAAATCGATAATGTAAGGCAAACCTTCAGGCAGATTCTCTCACCAATAATCTCAAAAGTTCCTGAAATTTCCAGATACTTTCCAATTTATTAATAGCCTTCATTAATAATTTCAGAGTCGGATTCCTCACGAACCTTCCATTTGATTCCATCCATGATCTCCGGCTCTTTTTCGCCTTCATCGGTGTCAATCAGTTTTTTCAAGGCAAGGTTCAACTGAAAAATGGCACCATACCGCGCCCTGTGGTCAGCAATAAGACCGACGCGAGGTATGTGAAAGTCTGCTTTCACAATAATTTCTCGAAGCTTCTTGACAATTTCATCAACGACTTTTTTGTCTTCGCTTTCCAAAAAATCGACTTCGTCTTCCACGAAGGGGTTACAAAGGGCTTTGACCTCCGAAGCCTTTCCGGTTTCCAGGCCCTTGGCCAAAACAGTGCGTCCCGTCTTGGCGACAAGCGCCACGATGTTCGATTTATTGTCGATAAGAATTGTAATCAGCTCTTCATCATCATCTTTTTCCGCCTTTTGGACTTTCTTGTCCACGCTGGGAGGAACGATTACGTCTTTTTCGAGCTTGAAGACAATCAGGGTCTGCGCGATGATGAAGAAAAACAATAGGATAAAGATCAAATCCTGGAGATTGAGATCTTCTTCTTGTACAATTTTCATATGCTGCCGCCTTTAGCTTCCATCACTTCCGAGACTCGGGCTATTCATACATGACTTCGCGCGGAATATCGGCGATTTCGTCGCCGTAACGAGAAGCACGCACCTCAATGTGGTGTTTCAACACAGAGCCGATGACCTTAATGAAAACACCGATAAGACTCGTGATGATGGCGACCTGAATAGCCGATTGGAGCTTGGCGAAGGTTTCAGGCGACATCTGCCCGGCTTCCTGCATTGCTTTTCCTGAATCCGCAAAGGCCTTGATGAGTCCGAGCAAGGTTCCAAGAAAACCGAGGATTGGCGCAATATTCGACGCCAGAACAATCGTATTCACGTGATCAGCGAAACGGCTGGTGATGTTTTCCACCTTGGCGCGAAAGTATTGCTCCAAAACGAAGGGTTGATTCAGCGCGGTCGGGATAATGGAGGCTATGATTTCCGAAAGGTAATTCGGATAATCATTCACCAGCGGTTTGGTCTTTTCCTTGAACAAATCGAAATTCGCCCTGGCCTCGGGATCTTTGAGAATTCTGACCAACTCTTCTTTTTGGTCCTCATTGAAGAAATGAACCCTGGCGACCTTGAAGAGGTTTGTATACACATAATTGACTACGATGATGATAAGCGAGGCGAAGAGCGTGAACACGCAGATGTACCCCAGAAAACCGACGGCGGGTTCAATTCGCGCCGAAAGAAAATCGCTGTCCAAAATCCTTCCCTTGGTCGCCATGGCCCAAACGACCAGAATGCCGACGGCGACAATGATGATCCAGGTATTGGCCTGCTGAAATCTATTCTTAACAAGCTGCGTTCCGGTTGTCATAGCTCCTCCAGATTACTAACTACTCTAAGGGAAAGTCGATTTCGTCCGCGATGTCTTCTTCGGCGCCAAGTTCTTCCATGTCGCCAGCCGCATCCTGATCTTCATCACGCTGCTGGGCCTTCATCATGGCCTTCCTCATTTCGTCCTCAAAAATAGTGATGTCCGGAATGGGATAGAGCGCTATTCCGGACTGCAGCGTTTCAAGGATGAAATTATTTTCAAAAACGTTCTGCGAAACCTTCAGGCGGATATCGTAAACAGAGGAAACATCCGTTTTAATCCTGTATTCGCCGGGTACGAGATAAACCGAAAACTTATTGGGCCTGTATTCTCTGAGCTCGTCGTCGGTTTGAATGTACATTTTCAAACCACGGACGAAGTCGCGTTTCGCAACGAATATGGTGTATTTTGAAACACGACGCATGTTCGTGGCGATTGTGAGTCCTTCCATGTTCATGTCATCGATAACGCTTTGCGTGACACGTTTTCCGTAGAAAGTCACTCGCATCGCGGGACTGGCTCCCCAATAACCGCGTGCTTTGGAAACCCACTCGGACAAACGCCTGCGGTCATCGTTGTGATCGAGTTCGACTTCGATGTCCATGACGCGAGGGAAAATGGCCTGCGCTTTTGAAAAATAGTCGACGGCTGCGCCGCCGAAGCCTTCATAGCCTTTGGCAATACCGAGCAATGCATAAGCAACCGCCACTTCCTGGGCGGCGGGATTGGCGTCTTGCGCGTCGGAAATATCCGAACCCACGCCAATCCTGTTCATATTGCTAACCTCGGCTGTCTCAGATTTCTCGTAGCGCATTGGGAACTCAATGCGATCATAGATTATCTGCTCAATATCTTCCACCAGATCTCGCCGTTCCCAGGGATCCTTGGCCCGACGTATTTCTTCCACGTTTCGAATGATGTCATTCTGCAACCAATGGAGATAATAAATTTCAATAGGAGCTTTCTGGCCCGGCGTTCCGGTGGCGATCTGGCCCCAGGCGTTCATGGCCCCGGTTGTGGCGAATGTGATGGTCAAAACCAATGCGATAAGTGTTGTGCGAATTGAAAGCAATGCTGAATCCCCTTCCGCTTTTTAGTGGATTGGAATGTTAATTAAACTTATTCCGTTGCCCCGGCCGGCGGAGCGCCGCCGCCCATGGGACAAACGTGACTGAATCGATTGTCCAAGGCCTTGGCTTGAACCGTCTGGCCGAATCCATCCAGATAATTCCAATAGGCATTGAAGACCCTGCAGAAATCTTCGTCATAAGCCGTCGGCGCTTTTCCACCGCGTCGCCTGAGCGCAAACTTGAATGCGCGGTTGCCGGCAGCAAGCGTCATCTCTTTGTATTTTCTGTAATTGAGTTCGCTGTCGAGGCTTTCTGAGGCCATTTTCTGCGCCGATTCCGCAAAAAGGATAAGAACATCGGCTTTCGATTCCCAGTCGAATCCGGCATCCAGCGCCACTCGCTTCAGGGCAATAACGCCCTTATAGTTTTCCAGAAGATAGAGATTGTAAATATAGCCCGTCAGATTGACGCCGTAAGACTTCTGCAATTGGGAGGTTAATTCAGTGTTGTCTTCTTCATGGCGGTAGAATTTTTTGCCCAATTCCGGCTGCACGCGATTGACGACTTTCATAAGCTTCAGCCCACGCCTAGCGTGCTGAAATCCTTTTCGATAAAAGGCGACAAGTTTATCTTTTCCTTCGGAGCGATAACGGCTGCACAGATAGGCAATCGACTGATCCAGCGAAGCTTTCGCCTTGTGCGATTGCGCCCGACTGCGACCCTGGTTGTAGTACCATAGACCCTGATGGAATTTCGCTTCCGTCTCGGCGGTGGCAGCATACTGTTCCTGCAAGCGATTCCCCTTGTATTTGTACATGCCGACAAGGGAGTTGTTGTCAAAGTAGGTCAAGTTCTGCAACTCGGTCATCCAAACCCGCAGAATTTCGAGATTTGACTCCCGAATCTCATTTTCACCTTTGTTGGGATCGATTTCCACAAATCGATCCGAGAGCATTCTGAGTCTAGCGCTAAGCCACCGAACCCGCCCTTTGTTTGTCTCGTTCTTGAAAATCCGGTCGGTGACGAGATTTACGAACCCCGGCTCGTCCATGCTGTTGCCGATGGTCCACAGAATAATCATGTCGGAAACCGCTTCCTTGAAATCCTCTTCGGCATGCCGCATGATGATCGCATCCCACATATTCCTGACGGCATTTTTTTCCTCGTCGAGTTTTTCGGTATCAGAGGTCATCTGATCGAGCGTGAGTATCTGGCTCTTGCCGAGTTGATATGTGGAGGAATGCGTTCGCCTGTCCTTGTTCACCTTTTTCAGATCCTCAATGGCGAGAGCAAGCTTTTCACCGGTGATCGGCGTGTCGGCGTATAGTTTCAACCCCGCTTCAACGCACGCCTTGCGGATTTCTCTTCTTTCAGGATGCGTTCTGATCATCGAATCCTTCTCACGACACAAGTCATAACATTGCTGGAATTGCTTGGCGCTATTGAGCGAGATGAAGGTTTCCGCCGTAACGCCAGCAGTGGCGTCAATGGCGACGTAAGCTGGGGGGCCGCTGGGCGTGTCCGCGGGCTGCGTCATCGATGCCGCAGCAGGCGCCGCCGGAGCGGTCGGCGTGCTGGAAAACCCTGAGGGAGCCGATGGCATCGCTGGCGCTGACGGAGTTGATGCCATGCTCGGAGTTTCCGGCATAGCAGGAGTTTCCGGGATTGCAGGAGCCTCAGGAATGGATGCGGGGGGGGCCGCAGGCGAAGACGGCATCGCGCCTCCTCCTCCCACCTTCGCGCACACGGACTGCAATTGCGGCGAAGAAGCCACCTCGGCAGCGTTCTGCGCGCACATAGCCTTGACCTCGTCCGTCATGCCAACATCAAGGAAAGCTTGAAGCTCGGCTGGATCAAGGGCCCAACTCGTCCCCATCGCCGCCAACGTCACTGCAGCAATACCTGCGAAAATCACGAAAAATTGTCTGGCCTTCATGCCTTATATATCTCCTGCTGTATGAGGTGATTAATCTACTGTTTTCTCCAAGCCGCTTTAATGATATTGTCTTGGCACAATATCCGGATGCCGCCGTTGGCCACGAACTTATATCCATTATGGTTAAAGCATCGCGGCTGATATTGCGCAAGCGGGCCAACGTTTTGTATCTTCACCCAGCTTCCGGATATGCCGCTTTCCTTTTTCGTTTCTTTCTTTTGTCCAAGTGTGCCAAGGTTTACAGGAGCTGCGGGGCCGCCCTCACGGCGATTTCCGCCGCCAATTTGACCCATGTTCGGGGCGCCGTCGCCTGAATCGCCGCCCTTCCTTCCCGTGCCGATATTGTCGAGGGAGACCTTGGCGTTTGCCTTGGACCGGTCCGCAGTAGTGAATTTCACTGAGATATCAGCTTGCGCTGCGGAATCCTTTACGAACATCTTTTCAAACTTGTTGGACACCTGCATGCGGTCCTGCTTGTTGATGATGATTTTCGTATCCAACTTCTTTTCCGGCTTTTTGATATCCAGGATTTTTTTCAAGGGCGGCGGCGTCGGCGTCGGAGTCGGAGTCGGCGGAGGGGTCGGAGTCGGCGGAGGAGTCGGCTTCGGCGTTGGCTCGGGAGTCGGTGTTTCCTGCGCCGTTGCCAAAAGTCCCTTGAGGTATTCGTTGTCTTTGATCGCTCCGGGGTCGATCGTGACCATGAGACTGACGAATAAGACTGCTAGCCCGACGTAAGCGCGGTTGCTCCATTTTGAGAAAAAGTCTCTCATCCCAAGAATCACCACATCGCGAACCGCATCCGATTGCGTATTAGGATCCCGATGCGGGATCCTAAATTTTTCGTAATCATAAGCCACAAGATTTTTCGGATCGAAAATAAACGCATCGACGCTCAAGTCGAAGGACCAATACATGGACTCCATTTCGTCGGCAAGAGCAACTTTTTCGGTCAATCCATCTTCAATGCTCATTGAATCGCGCCTCCTATTTTCGGACGCCCCAGAATTTCATTCAAAAACACATCCTGATGAACCTTGTATTGGACAAGGTTGAAGCCGGTGTAAAATCGATACACCTTATAATTAATGTCGGTATTCATGCGCCTAACTTTAGCATTAAAGCAGGAATTGTACACAATCAGTCCATAATCGACGTAAACAGCCACATTTCGCTCACCGTAGTACTCGGTAAAAAAGATGATGTCGCCGAAGGTGATATCCATAGGGTTCTTGATTTCCTGAGCGATTCGGGCAACGGCTTTTTCCAGTCCCTGCCCCCGAACGCGAATTTTCCATGGAATCTGCAATACATCTTGCAGGAACTTTTCGCCGCTGCTAAAATCAAGGGACTTATTAATGGATTTCTGCAGGGCCGGCGTGATGACGGTCCCTTCCATGAGGGAAACTTTGTCAACGGCCATATTGTCGGGATCCGGATACTGAATTCCGCAAGGACCTTCTTCAATTTTCATCTCGATGAGGTATTTGTATTTCCCCTTCAAAGATCGGTAGGCGATCAAGCCCTTCATGTTGATGTCATAAAGGCACTGGTTCAGAGAGTCCGAGATGGAAAAGGATTTCCAAGTGGAAGAGGCGTAGGGCGTATAGCGGTTTTTATCGTTTCGGTAAAACTTTGTGCCTATTTTTAACTCGTAAAATTCCAGGGAATCTTCTAGAAGCCTGTACGAGGGTGGATCCTTGAGAGGCATGCGCAACAGGGTATCCTGGTTGCCCAATCCTTCCGCTTCGGGGCTTTGCATCGACTGGCCAGCGCAGCCGCTCATCATAAATATCGCCACGACGCACGCGACTAATATGGTCCTCGAAATTCCGGCTGCTTTAATTTCCATCAATTCACTTCTCCTAAGGCCGCCGATCGGCGGCAGTTCTCTTTCTAATTGTATAGCATATGTATGCGTTTTTCGTCACGTCCAATTCCAAGAAAGAATCTGGCCATGGGATTGCCCATGCCGTCGAGCAATCCAACACCGCCGCCCATTGTCACGGCGGTGTAATTCATACCTCGGAAAGTCTTTCGATAGGCACCCATGACTTCAACGTAATCAATGCGATTATCGCCGAAGGGATTGCCTGCCTGGGTTCTGGAATTTGTGTCAAAAAGGAACTCGTCGCCAAAGCTGAAACGGAACTTCATTCCTCCGCCAAAAATCAACTCGTCTTCGGTGTACATGTCTCCGGTGTTGGGATGATCGATCTCGTCCGAGTGGGGAGGGAGTTCGATGCGTGACTTTTCGGCAAAATATTTATATCCGCCGTTGAAAACGAAGGTCCACCATGTGCGTCCGAGATCGACAACCAGTCGCGGCGCGATGGTTAATCCCCCGTCGGACAGGTATTGATTCGGCTTATAATTGATTGGGGTTGCGAAAGTTGTCACCAATCCTATCCCCAGGCAGCGCGCCAGTCGGTCGAAGCCGATCAACTTTACATCGATGCGGATATCTTCCAAGCCGTTGGTTTTGGTGTCCTCATCGGCGGCCAGCGTATCATCGTCGAAGAGCCTCGGGCCTTCGACCTTGCTGACATCCACACCCTTGCGAGGGGCGGGCGGATATTCCTTGTTGTCCAGATAATCCTGGTCCATTGTCCTGGTGGGAACGTAGCCAATGCCCACGCCCACGTTGACGTAACGCCAGAAACCGATTCCCCAGACAAAATTGAGCGCCGGCTGATTCGAAATCAAAACAACTTCATCGCCCTCATAGTTCTCGTAGTCGAGAATGTTGAGCGAATCGTCGAACATGAGACCGTAGTACATTCTGAACATTCCAAGGGGTTCGGAACCGTAGGATGTCAACAGACCGCTGCCATCGACGACCGGTTGGAAATAGTGCAGGTTTTTATCGAGCAGACCCTCGGCGAACACGGGGGAAACGGCAAGAAGCAAGAAGCACGCTGCTACGAGGATTCTCTTCAATCGCATCAAGTCAAATTCCTTCCCTACAGATTTGACAACCCCATACACGGCTCAGTTCCCGACAATCGGGGTGAAGACCTAAAGTGGCCCTGTCCCAAGCAACCCCTTCGCTGATCCCGCATGTTGTTGATTATCACTCCACGGAAGCTAATAAAAGCACCATTTCCCGGGTTGTCACAGCCGTGAATCCGGCGCTTCAAAAACAACATTCATCCGCCATATTTTAAAAATATCCCCAATTAAACTTCGTCCTTTATGGGGGTTTTCCCAGCAGGCCAAAAGGGGAACTCCTATGAGCCGTCGGAGTAGCCCCGAGCGACTCGGCACCGGCATTAAACATGGGGCTTTGAAAATTGTCAAGCATATGAGTCGAAACGTATAAATCTTAAGAATTTCTCTTAAGAATTTCTTTTGAGGGTGGGTGCAAAAGGTCCTGAAATCGTTACGGTTGCCCGGCATGGTTCCAGTGTCCTCTGACCAGGTATCCGGGAGTAAAGATGTGAGCATTTAGCGAAAAATCCGAATTGCGCGAATAGGCTGCATTGCTCACCATTATTTCAGCGCCTCCTTAAAGATATCCGCTGATTCTCAGCCCGGCGAGATCACAAATTATTTTGTCAATTTGAATTCAACATAATGAGCGCCGCAACGAGAAAAATGGCCAGGCCCGCGACCACAGCGACTGTAATCCACATCTTGTTTTTGGCCGACGCTTTAGTCGATTTAGGAGCCTTCAAAGCCGGATCGGGCGGATTTTCCGGATCGACATATTGCAGGACTATCTCACCGAATCGGATAAAGTCGCCACTTTTTAATCCGACGCCTCGAACTTTCGTTTCATTGACCCAACAACCGTTCGCGCTTTCGGTATCGTACAAAAAATGCTGGTTTTTACGCCATACAAGCTTTGCGTGTTTTCTCGAAACGCTATCGTGATTCAAAACCAAGTCCGATTCCACATCGCGGCCTATTTCAAACAGGCTTGCGCTGATAACGAAGGCAACGCCGTCTTCCATTTTCTTTAAGTAGGGTTTCAGAGCGACCGATGCGGTTTCAAGGGCCATATTGACGGTTTCGTCGCCGGAAGGAACCGGCGCATCCGGCGGAAAGCTGACTTCACGCAATCTGACTTTCAGATCCTTGCCCTGGTCTTCCACGAGAGTCTTTTCAATGGTCTTTTTCAACTTGGCGCGACGTTCAAGTTTCAGCCGGTGATCTCCGATTTGAAGAAATTCGCCGGGATGCACTTCGGCTTCTCCCACGATTTGCACATCGTTTTTGAAAACACCGTTCTCGCTATCCAAATCTTTTACTACGATATGGTCTTTCATCACCGTGACAGAGGCGTGAAAACGCGAAACACCGTCGCCTTGCAAAACGACTTCATTTCTGCCGTCCCGTCCCAGGTTCGTCAATTCCTTTTCCAGGACATGCTCAGCGACCACTTTATCCGCGATACTCTCCTTGAAAATCCACATCCACTAACCTCCTCGCTTACTTTCATCCATCCCCGGCACGCCAGATCCCGCGTAAACCACAAAACTGCAGCGACCATCCCTACGTCGCTAGTCGTATAATAAATAATCTTTGCGCATTTCAACAAACAACTCTTCGCTCCGAATGGCGCCCTCGAAAATTTCGACCGTTTCTTTAGCCTGATCCACTCCCGTCCGAAATCGATTTGATCCCGTCAAAAGATCGATGGCGAATTTATCATCCACAAATTCGTATGCATCGGTTCTCCAGCCAAATGATGCTGGAAAGTTCACGGCGATCTCCCGAATCAGTTGCGCGTACACCCTGAAGGCATCGAAAGCGTTTCGATCCACCACGTGAATGTAAATACCGGCGCAAACCCTGTCGGCATATTTTTGAAATTTTGGGATAAAAGCAACCGGGCGAAAAACGCATCCGCCTGCTTTCTTTTCGTTCATGTGCGCCGCCAGTTTTTCAGCATTCAGACCGGGCGCCCCAATTTGCTCAAAGGGCGTTGTGGTTCCGCGACCTTCTGAAAGCGTCGTGCCTTCAACCATACAGCCTCCGGGATACACTATCGCCGTCGAAAGCGAAGGCATGTTCGGCGACGGAGAAATCCACGGCAAACCGGTCTCGTCAAAGAACATGCCGCGTCGCCATCCCTTCATCGGGATAACCGTAACCTTGCATTGCGGCACAACCCTGTCTTTGAGCAAAAGCGCAATCTCTCCAACTGTCATGCCGTGCCTGACCGGCATGGGAAATCTTCCGACAAAAGAAAGATGATCGCTTTGCTGTACGGGTCCGCCGGCCACCGTCCCTCCGAGCGGATTCGGCCTGTCGCAAATGATCACTTCCGTATCGCTTTTCGCGCAAGCCTCCATGCAATAAAGCATCGTCCAGATGAAGGTATAATAGCGGCTGCCGACATCCTGCAGGTCGATCACTAAAGCATCAAGTTCCGCCATAACGTCCAACGCGGGACTCAACGTATTTTCGTCGGCGCCGTAAAGGGAATACAAAGGAACTCCACCGGGCAGTTTTGCGTCGGGAACGTTTTCCATATCCTGCATGGCTCCGTGCGCACCGTGCTCCGGCCCAAAAACCGCCCGGACCTTAGCTTCGGACGAGTGGATACATACGCCAAGAACGCTTTTCATCGAGGGCGTAAAAGACGTGTGATTGATTACCAACCCGATGGTCTTTTTGGCGGCATAACGATTTAAGTTTGCTAAAAACTCTTCGTTTCCCAGGCGTACCATCGACAAAATGCCTCCTTTAAAAAATATACCGTTTATCGAAAGGAACCTCATGCTTTGTCAAAAAGCTCATCAGTTCATCCCTGAAGGACATTTGTTGATGAAGGTCATCTTGTTTCCCGATAAATTCGATCACGGATCCGAGATTGGAATGACTGACCGAAAAGGCCGCCCACCCGCTTTGCCAGGAGAATTCGCCGTTGGCACCTTCCTGGTGCAAAATCCACTGCGTAGAAAGCGATTTGATATCCCTGATGATTTCAGACAAAGATTTGTTCCGATGAAGCTCAATCAAAATATGAATGTGATCCGCCGTCCCTTGGAAGGCCAGCATCGAGCATTTCCTATGTTGAAGCGCCTGGGCGACCACATCTTTTAGTCCCTGACGAATCGCCACGCTCAAATCAGGGCGACGCTTCTTTGTCGCTATAATGATGTGATCATAGTGTCGGGAGAAATATTGCCCCATTGTTTTTCATTCCCTGGGAATTCCATCGCTAATGAAAGCCAATATTCACTCAAGGATGCATTTATTGCAAACGAATTATTTCGCTCGGGGGCACAATTTCGATTCCCGCAGCCTGAAGCTCGGGTATTTTCTTCTTCAAAGCACGCAGTGTGTTTTCGCTGGGATGCCCGATGGCGATAGCCGTTCCCTGGCGCCTGGCCACTGCCGCCAGGACATCGAATTGTTTCACAATTTTGTCGTACTCGGGGTAGTGATCCAGGAAGACGTTACGCATCGCTGTTCTCATCCCCATTTTTTTGGCGACTTCGAATCCCTGCGAGGATGAAGCCGTCCGCGAATCGATAAAGTACAAACCGTAATTGCTAATCTCTTGTAGAACAATGGCCATTTTGCGCGCATCGGAAGTAAAAAGACTTCCCATATGGTTGTTCACGCCGACGATTCCCGGGACACGATCCAGATTTTCCCGCGCAACCCTGCGTATCTCCTCGTCAGACATTCTCACGAGCAAACCGCCCTTCCCTGTATTGATCTTTCTGTTTTTCGGTTCCATGGGCATATGCAACATGATTTCACGTCCCCTAGCGCTGGCCAGATGTGCAAAATCCTCGCCCGTCGGCGTATAGGGCATGATGGCAAAGGTGATGGCCGCATCGATTTCAAGCATTTTGTGTTCCAGAAAATCGCGGTAGCCTATGTCGTCGATGATAATCGCAACGCGCGGCGAACCCTTGTATGACCTCTGAGGAACTTCTTTTTTGATATCGCTCAGAACGTATGAGACACTATCGGGCTCGGTCTCCAGGGCCGTACGCGTCAGCATGACGCTGTGCGTGTTCAATCCATCGATATCGATATTAATCCGAATGGTTTTAGCGTCCCACTCGATGGCCTCAAAGCGCACGCCGTCGCCCAGTTTTTTCAGCTTTTCCTGAAACTTCTCCCGGGCGATTTCAAAACTGAACTCATTGGGAACCCAAAGTTCCCAAAAGGTATAGACCCAGTTCCGGTCACTAACCTGCTTGGACGCAGTATAATTTGAAATAAAGTTTACTTTTGACAAAGACAGATCGAAAAAAGCCGAATAGGCCACACCCGTGGTTTTCACAACAAGGTCATCGAATGACAGCGAGATGGTCGGCGCTTTGTCTCCCGCCTCACTTTGCCCTTCCATCAAATCCGCCAGCGAATTAAAAAGCCAGGTAACCAAAAGAAGCGAGACGCCCGCGAAGATCAACTGCCCAAGCAGTCCGAGGCCGAAAAGCTGCCCTCCCGGCAGTTTGACGAGCCGCCTGCCAACCCGATTCAGCGGTGATCTTTTGCTTCGCTTGGTCATTTTCTCCGATTTACCCGGACAGGGTTTAGGGTATGGGGTTTAGGAGTGGCCAATGCGTGCCCGCCAGACAAAGCGAACACGAGCGAGAGGTTTGTATGCGAAGGGTTAAATCGAAGGTGAATGACGGCCTGCAATCCAAACAAACTCCTGAGAAGGGGCGTGAGAATGTGAGTAACTTCTTTGCCCAAAGTAATGTACTCCAGACCCCAAGCCTTTTGACCTTTGAAAATTGCCAATATCCCTGGATGGGGATTATTTCGCGCTCACATTGTGAAACACGTCCCAGGCTTTCAATATTCCAAGAGCTTGTTCGAGTTGCGGATCGGCTGCCTTTTCGGATTCAATTTGGGGCGCATCCGATCCCTTGTCATCGCTTTCGGCCCCTTCCTCTTCGTCATTTTTGAGCCGATTTCGAAGATTTCGTTCGCCGAAAACGTTGTTCGGATCCTTTTTCCATACGTTAACCTGATCGGGGCTTACAATGAAATCCGGCGTGATTCCCTTGGCTTGAATATCCTGGCCGGAAGGCGTGAAATATTTTGCCGTCGTCAGGCGGAGCGCAACGTCCCTACCGATGGGGATCAACGATTGCACGGAAGCTTTTCCGAAAGTTTTGACTCCCACCAACACCGCTCGTTCTCTGTCCTTGAGCGCTCCGGCAACGATTTCACTGGCCGAAGCGCTGCCGGAATTTATCAGCACTACCAGGGGGCCTTCAAGATAGGTTCCGCCGCTACGGGCCGACATCGTCATGCTTTCGCTGGCGCTACGTCCACGCGTATAGACTATCAGTCCATCGGACAAAAACTCATTGGCGATGCCCACCGCCTGATCCAAAAGTCCGCCGGGATTGTTTCGCAGATCCACGACCAGGCCCTTGAGCCCGCCGTCGTCTTCCTTCAATTTCTCAATCGCCTTTTTGACTCCCTTTTGAGCCTCCTGGCTGAATGTACGAATTCTGATATATCCGTAACCCGGTTCGAGGACCTCATGCTTCACGGGAATGATTTTGATGATGTCGCGAACGATATTCACATCGAAGGCATCGCTTCCCTCTCGCCAGATCGTCAGCGTAATCGATGTGTCCGGCTGGCCGCGCATCAGGTCCACAGCCTCGTTGATATCCATACCCTTGGTCAGCTTGCCGTCGATCTTGACAATAAGATCGCCGGCTTTAAGTCCCGCCCGGAAGGCCGGCGTATCATCGATGGGAGTCACGATCTTGACATATCCGTCCAACATCATGATTTCGATGCCCAGACCCCCGAATTTGCCTTCCGTTTCAACTTTCATGTTGTTCAAATCTTCGGGGTCAAGAAATCCGGAGTGCGGATCCAGGCCGTTGAGCATGCCGCTGATGGCGTCATAGATCAATTCCTTGATATTCACTTCCTCCACATACTTGGCTTCAATCACTTCAAGAGCAGCCGTGAAAAGCCTGAGGGCGTCGTGGGCCTCCGTGGATAATTTTCCCACGGCGCGAGCCGACGGCGAAGCAACAAGGCAAACGACCAGCGTTAAAATCAAAATACTGACGGCAAAATATCTGCGATTCATTGACTCTCCTTAATGCTGAGATAGAAGCCAGTTCATCGGATTGACCGCATTGCCCTGAAAACGAATTTCAAAATGCAGTTGCGGGCCCGACAGTGAACTCGTCGATCCTACGGCGCCGATGACCTCTCCTTCATCCACAGCCTGCCCCTTCACGCACTGAGTGCGGTCAAGGTGGCCATACATGGTGTGGTACCGATGTCCGTGATCGATGATAACAACACGACCATATCCCATAAATTCCCCGGCAAAACGCACTCGCCCCGACGCGACGGCAACCACAGGCGTCCCTTCGGATGCGAGAATATCGATGCCGTTATTGCGTGTAACGGTCCCGAGCCGGGCGTTTCTGACGGGACCGAAAAAGCCGATTACCGGCCCTTTCACAGGTGTTTCCAAGTACCCTTTTCTCATGCCGAAGTCAAGGATCGAAAGACCGTTTTCCGGCTGTAAACTCTCCGGCTTTGTCATCTGAAGAATCATTTCCGTGGAATCCTTTCTGTCCCTATTCAGTTCTCGCGCCGCTGCCTCGGCGAGTTTTTTGTCTTCTTTTATTCTGCCCAGAATATAGAGCCGCTTTTTCCTCTCCCCCATAGCCAGTCGGCCCTTTCGCTCTGCGTCGGATTTAATGACAACTACGCGCTCCAGATTTTCCTTGAGATTGGATTTGACTGTTGTCAGTTCACTGACTCGTTGTTGGTATTCCCGGATACGCCGCCGATCTTCCCGAACAATCAGCTTGACCGCACGCCACCGGCGCAGAAAATCGGAAATGGATTGGCTGCGCAGAAGCATGCGCACCAGATTTCCTCCCCGCATTCGGTAAATATAACGAAGCCTGCGATCAAGTTGCTGACGACCGGATTGGATCCCGGACTCCAAAGAGACGATTTCCGACTCCATTGTCCGTATTCGACGCCGTGTGTCGACGACCAGATTATTGAGCCGCTTCAGATCGGTCAGAATGCGATACTCGGCGGATTCTGATTCATAAAGTTGCTTTATTATGGATTCCTCAGCCCGAAGCGCCGCGTTGATTCGGGTTTGCCAGGCCTCCCCTTCGCTACCGATGCTCGATTCCGATTGTGCCGACGCCGGCGACGCAGCCAGCGTCAGATAGATAACAACAAGCAAAATCCGGGTTAAAGTTTTCATTCCGTCTTGAGATATCTCCCCACCGAAATCTGCGCTCCGAAGAAACCAATCAATGCACCGAAAAATACTTGGGCGAAAGAGATGAGCAGACTGGGAAATTCAGGAGTAAATCCCGACAGAAGGCTCATGGCCGGCGCATTGGCCACAAAGGGAAAAACAATAAATTTGTAAATGAGATACAGCAGCGACAAAGCGGCGGCGGCGCCTAGCGAACCGACAATAATGCCCTCAATCAGAAAGGGAGTTTTCACGAAGGCGTTTGTTGCGCCGACAAGCCGCATATTGTCGATCTCATCCTTGTGGCGAACTATTGTCAGACGAACCGTATTGGCGACGATGAACACCGCGCTGAACATCAGGAAGATCGCAATGACGATTCCCGATGCCCATAAACCCGCAATAAGCCTAGCAAAAGCGTCGCTGAATTCATCGCCGGCGTCAACAGACTCAACGCCGGGCGCCTGGGAATACCTTTCGATCATTGAGCGCAAATCCGGTCTGGTGTGAAAATCGACTCCCAGTTCCACTTCCAGGGATGCGGGCGCCTGGATGTCTTCGAGGCCGACGAGAAAATCCATAGCTTCGGCAAGGTCTCTTTTGAGCCTTGCGATGGCTTGGTCGCGGGGTATATAGGTCACCTCGACAACATCTTTTTCCGTACCCAGGGCACGGGTCAGATCGCTGATTTGAGAACCGGTCACATCGCTGTCGAGATAGAAGACAACCTGAACGTGTCCCGCAAAGTGTCTGATGAAATTAGAAACATTCAATCCAAACGTGATGTAGGCCCCGAGAATCAGAAAGCTGATCATCACGACAACCAGGGTCAGGAATGCCGCAAGACCTTCCTGGCGCATATTGGCCAGCGCTCTATAAAAAAAACTAGCGATTCTTCCAAGCATCTGTTTCATTGAGGAAATCTGTTTCTGTAGAATATTCTCTTTGCAAAGGGCCCAAGGCTTTGTCGCCGATCAATCGACCGCGTTTGAGTGTGATAACGCGGCGCGGATGCTTTGCCAAAAGCGCGGGATCGTGCGTCGCCAACACAATCGTAGTCCCCCGCAGATTGATATCTTTGATCAGCATAATAATCTCATGACTCATGTCGGGATCGAGGTTTCCCGTCGGCTCGTCCGCCAGTAAAATCGCCGGATCACCGACAATAGCGCGTGCCAATGCAGCGCGCTGTTGCTCACCGCCGGACAGTTCCCTGGGCAGCGCTCCAGCCTTGGCATGCATGCCGACCTGCCCCAACGCATCGTGAACACGACGTGCAATTTGTTTCAACGGCAATTCCAGCACTTCCAGAGTTAAGGCCACGTTTTCAAAAACAGTGCGACCGTTAAGGAGTTTGAAGTCCTGAAATACGACGCCGATGTTCCGCCTGAGATAGGGAATCGAGGATTCCTTGAGCTTGGCAATATTGCGCCCCGAGACGAGAACCTGACCTGCTGTCGGGTATTCCGCCGCATAGATCATTCTCAAAAAGGTTGTCTTTCCCGCCCCGGAAGGTCCTGTCAGGTACACCATTTCGCCTTTCCTGACATGACAGGTCAGGTCGTTAAGAGCCTTTGTCCGGGTCTCTTTATAGTTTTTCGTTACGTGGTAGAGGCGAATCATGCTCTATCGACCTTCTCGTCTATTCCAGCCAAGCTTGAGTCCTTCTAAGAAAGTCGTTTTAATATGTCAATCAATCAAGCCATCGCGAAATTTTTAATCGCTAAGAAAGCTTGATAATTTTTCGCAAACAGGTTACTAAAATTTCTTGGTGAAACAAGGGCGGACGATAACCATGACTATCAAACTCGTTTCCATTTCCGATGTGCAAGTGGGCATGGAATTGGCCAAAGCGCTTGTCAATGAAAAAGGCATGACGCTCAGCGCGGAAGGGACGCAGTTGACCGCGTCGCTTATCTCCCGTTTTGAACGCATGGGAATCGAAGCGGTTTACATCCACAGCCAGGAACAGATGTCGGAAGAGGATTATCTGGCAAAAAAACTGCATATTGAAAAACACTTCTCCAAGGTGAGAGACGATCCATTCTTCATCCCTTTGAAAGAGGTCATCCTGGAGCGATTGGAAGCAAAAAGGTAGGTTGATTCATGGCTGGCATCGACAAAACGGCGTTTAGAAAAAAAGTGGAGCGGCTCAGCAATCTACCGACGCTTCCCGGACTCATGGAACGTTTTGCGGAAATGATACAGGATCCCGCGACCTCCATGGCGAAAATCGGGGAGGAACTGGGAAAGGATCAAATCCTGACGAGCAAACTCCTCAAGCTCGTCAATTCAGCCTTCTACGGATTTCCGGGACGCATCAGCACATTGACCCACGCCCTGGTCCTGCTCGGCTATGACGCCGTCAAGGGATTGATCGTCACATCCAATGTCTTTGACGAACTCAACCCGACTGCTTACCCGCTCTGGCGTCATTCCATTGCAATATCCCGAGCCGCTCGAACGATTTGCGACGTACTGAAAATACCGGACCAGGAGGAAATCACGATCGCGGCCTTACTCCATGACATCGGCAAGATCGTCTTGCACATAGAGGTTCCCGACGAATACTTGAAAACTATCGACTATGCTGTCAGCAACGAGATTCCCATGTGGAAAGCTGAACGCGAAATGCTCGGTTTCGATCATGCCGACATCGGCTTGTGGCTTTGCGACAAATGGCATCTGCCGGCGAAGCTCTCCAAGCCCATTGGGTATCATCACAAATGCTCCGTCGCCCGTGAGTTCCAGGAGCGAGTCGCCGTCGTAGCAGCAGCCAATGAAATCGTCAAAGCCTTGGGGGGCCAGGCGGAAGACGGGGTGATTCTTTCCCCTACCGACCCAACGATTTCTGAGCTGATTCCTTTGACCAAAGATCAACTCAATGAAATAGCCGACCGCGTTGAGCCGGAAATGGAAGCCTTAAAAAGCATTGGGCCAAAGGACTTGGCGTGAGCGATTTGCTGCAAGGGAAACGTGTTGTGTTCCTCCGCGGCGTCGGAGACGATGACCGGCATATTGTTAGCATCCTGTCGGAGGAATCTTACGAGATTTTCGAATATTCAGATCCTTTCGACGCACGGGCACAAATATATAATGAGCCGCCGGAAATTATCGTGGTTTCAAACCGCGCTGCGGGATGGCGCGATTTCATCATCACCATCAAGGCGGATTCCTTTTACACCCATGTTCCTGTCCTCATTATTGCCGACAAGGATAATGATCAACTTTTGTCTTCCCTGACCAACATTTATTTCGACGATTTTATGATGACCCCGTGCCGACGCGAGGAACTGGCACTGAGAATGCAAATCCGCCTCCTGCACACGCGGCGCGATCTCGACGCCAATCCCCTGACCCGATTGCCCGGCAACTATTCGATTACAGCGATGATTCAAAAGAAAATTGATGCCAAAGAGCCCTTCGCCTTAGCATACATCGACCTGGATAATTTCAAAGCCTATAATGACCGATACGGTTTCGCTCGGGGCGACGACGCTATCCGCATGACAAGCCGGGTTCTCGTCAATGCGACTCGAAGATTTGCTCCCCAGGGCGGTTTCGTCGGGCACGTGGGAGGCGACGATTTCGTAGCCATTTTGCCCCCGGAAATGATCGTCGAGTTCTGCGAGGAAACCATCCAGAATTTCGGCATTATCGGGCCGACTCTGTTTAACGACGAGGACCGCCTGCGCGGATGGTATGAATACCTCAATCGGCAAAAAGTTATGACCCGTTTCCCCTTGCTAACCATATCCATGGCAGTGATCAATTCCAACATCACCAAGCTGAATCATCCCGCAAAAGCTGCCGCCATCGCTTCCGAATTGAAGGGTGTTGTAAAAAAGCTCAGCGGCTCAAATTATATGGTCGATAGACGCTCAGACCAAAATCAGGAAGGCAAGGGCCGGTAGCATTCGACAAATACGAAAACCGGCAAAAAAAACGTGGCGGCGAATTATCATCTTGCATGATCTTTAAACTCGATGTAAAAAAGGCACGATAAAAAGAGATTCCGTGACGAATTTTTGATCAAAATAGTTTAAGCGCGACTTACGGCACATGGTTGGCATTTGCGCGTATAATAAACCCGAATGAGTCAGGGTTGCTTATGGCAAAAAAAATTCTTCTTATCGAACGTTCCGTCGATACGGCGAAGAAAATCGACGATTTTCTTTCCGAGATGGGCTACAAAATCAGCGTATGCAGTCAAGACGATCTGGCTCTCGAATTTGTTCGGGATACCTTGCCAAACCTAATCATTGTCAACGAGAAGCAGACTCTTATCAGCGGGCACGATCTGGTCGAGCAAATAAAAAGAGAAAAGCGCTTCGCTAAAATCCCCGTCGTCATGATGTCCAGCAAAAAACCGAATGGCAACCGCCTCATGGCCGACAGCTATATCAAGCTGCCTCCGGAACCGACCAAGCTTTATAACGCCGTAAGCCACTGGCTTGAATCCGGCGTTAAGGTCGAGGTCCAGTCGGACGTCAACGAAAAGGGAAGGCACGAGAGTACTTCCAAAAACAACGCATCAGCATCGAACCATTCGGCCCGACGAACTGTTATTAATCCCGTCAATCTCGGGAAAATATTCCATTATCTCTTGAGCAAATCAGGAACAGGCCAACTACGCTTTATTTCCGACCGAAAACGCATGAAGATTTCGGTTCAAAACGGCGTCGTCATTGATGTAAAAACCAACTACATTCAAACAGGATCTCTGGGCCGTTTCCTTATACGCGAAGGCAAAATCACTTCGGCGGAAAATGACTCCACGAGGCGACGAGCCGAGGATCTTGGGAAGAGACAAGGTGAACTGCTGATTCAACTGGGCATCGTAACTAGAGCGGAACTTGAGGTGGCCGTTCGCAAGCAAAAAAGTCAAAAACTTCTCTCTCTTTTTACGGAGCACTGGGAGGATGGAGAATTTGATTTCAAAGAGGGCCTCCTTGATGAAATAGACGACATTCCCTTGAGCCTCCCCATCGCTGAGTTTTTGGTCATGGCTGTTTTCAATCACCTTTCCCACAAGAAGGCATATAATTCCTTACTGAGAAACAAAAAAGTCAGTGTCGAAATTTATCCAAGCGCCGATTTCGACGAGGTGGCTGAAAGGTTGGGCTTGAGAAAAAACCATCTGAAGCTTATGGAATTGATCGAAGGGAAAACACTTCGAGATTTAAAATTGGACGAGGGCGAACGCTTCAAGGACATCGTCCTGCTCACATTCCTCCTGGCGACTTCGCAAGGCGTTTCCTTTGGAACCAAGCCGGTTAGAAAACCGAAGAAAGAGCCCGAAGTCAAAAGAGAAATCAAGAAAACACCTAAAGCGCCGCCGCCAGAGACGCCAGACATCAAACCCACCTCGCCTCCCCGACAGGTATCGACCGAAGAGCATCCGCCGGCGCCGGAATTTCTGACCGAGGACGTGCTGACATTCTCCGATGAATTTTTTGAAACCTACGAAAAAGGGCGTGAGCTCTTTGACGAAGCCGATTACGCGCAGGCGCAACCCATTTTGGAAACAGCCCTTGAACTCAATCCCAGATCATCCGATGTATTAGCCATGTTGGCCTGGATAAAGTACTCAAACGGCGGCACGGGCGTACGGGATGAAGCCAGAGATATGCTGAAAAAGTCCTTGCTCATCGACGACCTCAACGACATCGCACACCTAATGATCGGGCAGATTTACAAGGAAGAGAACAGGATAACGCAAGCCGCCCATCATTATAAAACGGCGTTCCGCCTCAATCCCATGAACGAGGACGCGAAAGCGGAATTCGATAAGCTGGAAATCAAACTGCGATCACAAAAAGACCGTGGTTTATAAACCACCCGCCGGTAGACCATTGGCTCATCTAATATTGAAACCCTGATCCGCCGATGAACTCCCGGAGCACTGAGTCTCTGGGTACTTCCTCCGGGAAAATGGGCAGGAATAAGTTGATAAACTTATAAAGGCGATACGCTTCCACGTAAGCCCGAGATTCCTGGGACACTTCCAACAGAAAACGCTTGGCGTAAGCTTTAAGCACCGCATGCTCATAAACAAGGGCTGAATTGAACATAATGTCGGCGCTTTCCTGGAATGGAAAGATGTTTCTATCCTCTCCGCGCCTGACCGAAGCCCATCCATTGATAGTATCGGTCGCGCTGTACCCTCGAAACAGCCGGTCGCGCACAATGCGCCGGAGTAAGCGCGTATCCGAAGTAAAAATCCGATTGTGCTGATCAATGCACAATTGCGTCAGGGCCGAAACAAATATCTGGTACTTGTTTCGGCGTTCCACGTTTTCGTGCAGGCGATCGTTTAGCGCGTGGATGCCCTCGATAAGAAGAACCTGGCCGGGGCCGACGGAAAACTCAATAGTCTTGTGGGGATCGCGTACGCCCTCAAGGAAATTAAAAACAGGGCCCTTGACCTTCTCACCATTTATCAGGCGCTCCAGATTATCATTGAACAGCGGCAGGTCCAGCGCTTCAGGCGCTTCAAAATCATAGCTTCCATCGGGATGACGCGGCGTATCTTTTCGGTCGAGGTAGTAGTTGTCCATCGACAAGGTTACCGGCGATAATCCCTGAATATTGAGGAAAACCCCCAGTCGCTTTGAAAAGGTCGTTTTCCCTGATGAGGATGGGCCGGCAATCAAAACGATCTTGACCTCGTCCTTTCGGCTGACGATCTCGTCGGCAATGCCGATAATGCTTTTGATGAACAGGGCCTCAGCGTTGCGAATGAGCGATGAGACTTCCCCCTTGATGGAAAGGTCGGTGAGTTGCGCAACGTTGGATACGCCAAGAATTCTGCCGACCTGCCTCGCCCTGGTAAATGTTTCAAAAAGCCGTCCTTGATCCGGCTCCGTTTCAACTAAGAAAGATTTGTCCGCGCTTGGAAAGCTCAATACTAATCCGTACCGGTACGGCTGAAGCGCGAAGGAATCGACAACACCCGTCGATGGCGCGAGCGGGCCGTGCAAAAGATCATAAAAACCGGCCAACTCGACCATCCAGAGATAGTCCCTGGGAACCTGAATCACCCAGCGCTTCTTTTCCTCATACCCCAACGCATCCAATATCTGCACGGCCTCATCAACATAAACACGCTTAAATTCAATGCGAATGTTTTCCCTGACAAGGTCCTTCATCTCTTCCTTGATGGAATCGATCACCTCGGCATTGATCTCTATCCCGCTGACTTCAAAAAAATACCCTCCCTGAATGGCCTGGCCGATGAAAACTTCGGATTGGGGATAACGATTCCGAACCGCCGCGTAGAGAATCAAACATGCTGTGCGGCGATAAATGAACGCTCCTTCCTTACTTCCGTAATCAATTGTAAAGGCCGTGCAATCGCTTGTTATGCGGCGCGCCAACCCCACCAATTTGTTATTGGCGATAACGCCAAGAGGAGCCAAATCTCCTTTGTGAGGAGCCTGGTACAGAAAATTCTCGAATCGATCCTCCGGTTTCGCCTGGAATTTCACATCGTTGAGCACGACATGATAGGATCTTCCGGAGTTGAGAATATCGCTGGTTGCCGTCTTGCTCGTCATGAATTTTCGTCCTTTGCATCTGGAATCCTGATGCGATCATATACGTTTCGCGATCTTTTGCCAGCCGCCATTGTTGACAATGGAAATGACGCCCTGTTACCGTTCGCAATCGTCGCGATTCTCAAAATCGCGGAACCCAATGAAAGACCATGGCAATGAACCGACTGACTGTCATACTCGCGCTTCTTTTATCCGCAAGCCTACTCGCGGCGGCTGTGCCGAATGAAGCCGAGGCGCGAAAATCCGCGCCAATAATCGAATACACAAATTTCGACCCCAATGGACGTCTGCTCGTACTCGAAAGAGAGGCCCAACTCGCCGCCGCCAAAGCCGCCGCGATGAGAAACCCCATCAGCCGAGACATGATTATCAGGATCATCCTTAGAGTTTCCGCCGAACAAGGTCTGGATCGCGCATTGCTCCTGGCCATGGCGAAAGCGGAAAGCCGCTTGGACCCATACGCCGAATCGCCGGTGGGCGCGCAGGGGGTCATGCAACTCATGCCGGAAACGGCCAAAATGTTTGGCTGTAAAAATCCCTTTGATGTTTACCAGAACGTTCACGGCGCAGGACGTTACCTAACCTTTTTACTCAAACGATACGACGGAAACGTCAGGCTGGCCGTGGCGGCGTATAATTCGGGACCCGCTCCCGTAGATCGCCTGCGCGATGTGCCTCCCATCGGCGAGACACAACAATACGTTGCCAAGGTCCTACGCTATATCGATGAAATCAGACTGGAGTTGCCATGAAGAACATTGAAAAACGGGTATGGACGGCGGCCAATATTGTCAGCCTGACGAGAATCGGCGCTTTCCCAATCATCCTGATCCTTGCTTATGTTGAGTATTACTGCACGTCCGAGGCCGGAAAACGAACAATAAGTTTAATCACTTTCTGGTTTTTCTCCGTCGCTTTTCTGACCGACTATCTCGATGGCTATCTCGCCAGATCGAGAGGCGAGGTGACGAAGCTCGGAAAACTGCTGGACCCATTGTCGGACAAGGCGCTGGTCGTCACTGTTTTGGTGACTCTGGTGATGTTCGACCGCGCGCCGGCCTGGGTCGCGGTACTGATCATTCTGCGCGAAATCGCCGTCACCGGTCTTCGGACAATGGCCTTGGCGGAGGGAGTCCTCGTCTCATCAAGTATGTGGGGCAAAGTCAAAACAAACGCACAAGCATTCGCTTTGGGTTCACTGATTTTGCATTATAATCGAAATATCCTCGGCTTTAATGTTGACCCACACCTGCTGGGCACGGTGCTTCTCTACGTCGCCCTGGCGATCACGCTCTATTCGGGATACGACTATTTTGACAAGGTGTTGCGGTCGGTGCTCGGCTCGGGGGAAACGGGCGAAGAGAATGACGGTCCATCGGAATCAGGCTGAAATCTCAGCCACCCGAATCGGAATCAGGCAAAGACTGCGCATCTTCGGCCAGCGAGGTCATCGCTTTTCGGATAAATTCATCCTTTTCTTCCAGGCGCTTCTTGCCATCCGCCGCCTCTGACTCCACTTCACGCAGTCGCTTTTCCGTTTCACGCAATTTTTTCAGCATGGGATCCCTGCCGAACAAGCTTGAGAGCCACCGGACGCTTTGCCCCAGGCGGGCAACGATTATCGCCAGCGCCAGTCCAACGATCAGCCCGGCAACAAAACCAAAGGGAAACGAATCCATGTGCGACCTCTATTAGGGTCCGGGCGCGATGATAACTTCAACGCCCGGCTGCTCGCCATACGTGAACAGGGAATCCTTCAAACCCACGTTGATTTTTATGTCCGTCAGCGTTGCAACAGTGCGTGAGCCGTATAGATCGAGCAATTCAAATCGAACGATGCGCTTTGACTTCCTGTCAATGCCAATCGTCACATTCTGAAAACCAACGCCTTCTTTTCTGGGGATAAAGCGCAGGTTGTGGCGATTTTCCGTACTGTTTAATAAAACTGCCTCGTAGTCCTTTGAAAAATCCAATTTCCCCGTCAGCATCCGTAGCGGCAGGTAGGCATTGGCCGAGTCGCCAATGGGCTGAATATACACCTGCTTTTCGGCGACAAGATGCATCCAAAGTTTGGAGCCGTCCGTAATCAGATGCTTTTGGCTTGGCTTTTCATAATCCCAACGCATCTTGCTGGGCATTTTTACGAACACCGTCCCGGTGGCTTCCGTCGTTTTTCCGAATGACTCAACAGTCTGCGTGAAGTGAGCGCTATAATCCTTCAGACTCGAATGTGCCTTTTGAACTTCAGCAATAATCTCCTTCAGTTCATCAGCCGTCGCATGGGTCGCCGGCAAAAAGCACAATAACAACAAGGCCGACGCAATAATTCTCAACAATCCCATAACCTCCATCCAGCTTAACGCGTAAATCAATCCCCTTCACCCGGCGAGTGCGTGGGCATCAGAATCTCTCTCGCCCGGCTGGTGCCGTCCGCAGGTCCGACCATCCCTTCGCGCTCCATGTGCTCGACAATTCTCGCGGCTCGATTGTACCCGATTTTCAAGCGACGTTGAATATAGCTGACAGATGCCTTTCTTTCTCTGACGACGATTTCAACAGCTTGATCGAAAACCGGATCGACCTCTCCGTTGTCAAATGTGCCTTCGCTTTCAGTTTTCAAAGCCTCGTCAATGGCTTTGATGACGACCTTATCGTAATTCGGCCCTCCGTATTGCTTCAGGTATTTCACGACAGCCTGAACCTCTTCTTCCGAAATCCAACATCCGTGAACGCGCTGGATACGGCTGGATGTCGGCGGCAAATAGAGCATGTCGCCTTTCCCCAGGAGCGCGTGCGCGCCGAGCGTATCCAGAATAGTGCGGGAATCAACGCGCGAGGAAACACGAAAACTGACCCTGGCCGGAAGATTGTTTTTGATGACGCCAGTAATCACGTCCACGCTGGGTCTTTGCGTGGCAAGGATAAGGTGAATGCCCGCAGCCCGCGCCATTTGCGCTAGCCGTGTAATCGATTCCTCCAGTTGCTTAGGCGCCACCATCATCAGATCGGCGAGTTCGTCAATGATGATAACAATATAGGGCAATTTCGTTTCATGGTCCGCTTCGATATTGGATTTCAAACGCCCGCCAGCTTGTTGTTGGCGCCGTTCCACTTTCTTGTTGTAACCGTCAAGATTGCGGACGCCCATATCTCGCATTTTCGCGTAACGCTCCTCCATCTCCGCAACAGCCCACCGGAGTAGGCACGCGGCTTTTTTCGGTTGCGTGCAAACCGGGTAAAGAAGATGAGGAATATCCGCATAATCGGAAAGTTCCAACATTTTCGGATCAATGAGCACCAGCCGGACTTCCTCGGGAGAAGATTTGAAAAGGATTGAAATAATGATGGAGTTGATGAAAACCGATTTTCCCGCGCCGGTGGTTCCGGCGATGAGAAGATGCGGCATTTTGGACAGATCCTGAATGACCGGCTGCCCGGAGATGCTTTTACCGAAGGGCACCGACAGCGGCGAGTTAGCCTTGTGAAATGCCGAAGATTCCAGAAGCTCCCGAAGGATGATCATTTCACGAGTCTTGTTCGGAACTTCAATGCCCACGGCGCCTTTGCCGGGAATCGGCGCGATGATGCGAATGCTTTCGGCCCTGAGCACCATAGCCAGATCGTCTTCAAGATTGGCGATTTTGTTGACTTTGATTCCCGGAGCCGGTTCGTATTCAAACATTGTGACCACGGGGCCGGGGTGCACGTCCGTAACTCTTCCCTGAACATTGAAATCGGCCAATTTTTTCTCGAGAATCCGACAGCTCGATTTCAGATTTTCATGATCCACAGCGACATTTCTTCCCCTGTAATCCTGCAACAGCTCAATGGGAGGATGCTGATAAGTACCAGAAAAGGAAGGAAACTCGCCCTGCATTGACGGGGGCTGGGTATCAGCGCGGCTGCGAATCGTCGGTTCGGTTTTTTCTGTTTTTGTTTTCGACGGAGGCCCCGGGGAAAGGGACGGCTCCACGTGCTCTACACTCTCCGCGACTTCAGAAAAATTTTCCGATTCATCGCCTCGAATCATATCATCAGGGTACTGAAAGTTCAGTTTGACGACCTTGCTTTTAGGTACGTTTTTTTGAGCATTATCGTGGATATTCAGTTCCGGCTCTTCACTCTTGGCGATTTTGGCGGCTTTTCTCGCATGATCAATATCCTTTATTCGTCCCCGCAGTGCGAAAGCCAGATACTGACTCCCGTAAATCACCTTGCGCGCCATCGCGCCGGACCATGCAACGGCTTTGGCAAAAGAAAAATCCACCGCCAGCACCAAACCGATAAGAATGGCTCCGGTTAATATTATCATGCTGCCAATTGTACCGAAAAAAGGTTCTACGTTGGATGCAATCAGCCAACCCAGGATGCCTCCCGTATGGATGAGTTCCTCTTTGCTTTCACCAGCGGGAGCGATCAGGGTCGCCGCCGAACAAAGCGCTGTAAATATCAACATGGACCCGGCAATCCGGTAAAAATTCAGCGATGGCAATCTGTTGCCTAGGGACATAAGGGCTACAATGACTAGAAGGAAAGGCAGCAGATATGCCGTCTGTCCTAATCCCATTCTGAGAATGTCTGCGGTGAATGCGCCGGCGACGCTGATCCAGTTCTCTGTTTCTTCTCCGCCGACGGAATTGACCGCGGGATCTTGGGGCGCGTAGGAAAACAGAGAAAGAAATAAAATGACGCCAATGCATAAGAAGAGGATGCCAAGCGCATCCTTCGCTTTGTTGATATTATTATCAATCATTTGTTGTCTGCCGGTGGCAAAAGATCGTTCAAAATTGATTTTCTCGGCCCGCGTCGCATTTTCGACAGTTAATCCTAATTGTTAACTAATCCCTTATAACATGCTGAAACATTTAAATCATCCTAATATTTTACGCCGAGCCAGTTGTCGATTTCAACGCGTTTAACCCCGCATCCCGTCGCACAGTAGAGAAATCGCCCATCCACGCAAAGTGAAATTCCACGCAATAATGATCCCACAAAAAGTCGAGCGACTCTTTCGCCATTTTGCACATCGACGGCATCCACGGTTCCATCGTAGTAGTTACCCGCGAAAAGCAGTCCACGCCGCTTATCAATTTCCAGATCGCGAACGCCGTATCCAACTTCGATCCTGCGCACGATTTCCAGGGTATCCGCGTCGATTTCAACAACCTCGCGGGCCAGGGGTCTTGCAACGAATAGTTTTCTTTCGTGCAAAGCAATCCCGAAAGAAGACCAGCCAACGCGAAGCGTCCGGTCAATAGAAAAACGATCCACATCAATAACCACGAGATTCGGCGACCAGAAATCCGTTGAAATTATTCTTCTTTGCACCGGATCGAAAACCATATCGTAGGCATCGCGTCCGGGCAATTTCAGTTCGCCTATAATTTGGTGATTCAGGGCGCTGATTTTAACCAGCGAATGAGAGACCTCGCAAAGAGCATAAATGATATTGCCGTCCAGGATGACCTCGAAGACGTTTCGGCAACCGTTGACTTCATTATCCGGGTCGTTTTTTGAAGTCGCCAAATAGTTCACGGGAACAGTGTCGATGATTTCCCATTTTTTCACATCAATGCGATAAATCTCTTCACGTCTGCCCCGCCTTCCCCAGGGAGGCGCGTAAACGAAGGAGTCGTCCGGCGTCGCGATAAGACGCTGAACCGCCCCCTCCCTCGGAAACCGTATTTCCTTTTCCAATGCTCCGGTCAACCCGTCAAACACGCGAAGTCGGTCATCCAGACCGTATGCAGCGACTAATTTCTCTCGACCGGCACCGTCGGATGCCTCTGGGGATTTCCCAACCCCGTCGACAATTGTAAAATCGTAGGGATGCTTTTGGGCATCGACCAGTTCGACCACCGGGCTCAACTTTTTCTGTTCCCTCTCACAGCGGCGCAGGGTGTGGTCGAAATCCAGATTGCGGTGGAAATGAAGACTGAAAATTCCGAAAATGGAAACGGCAACCACGCCGGTCGCGATTCGAAGCGCCATGTGACTTTTTCGTATCGACCAAAATCCCACCGCAAATAATATCGGCGCCAGCAAAAACAACCACGCCCCGAGATAGGTGTATCCGCCGAGAACCATCGGCGCGTTATACACGCACAGAAAAACAATGATCCAAAATGGCGTATGGGCGCCGGTTCGCCTGATGATTCGGAAGCTAATGCCCAATACGGCAACACAGGCTATTCCGACAGCGCAAACGATGGGAACAAAAAGATACTCGTTTTGTGCAATGGCAAAAAGGAAGAGGATCAGCGGAAGAGCGGCGACAGTCCGTTTTAGATCGCTTAAGGTAGGACACATGTGAAAGATTCTATACCGATCCCGGCTCCGCATCAAAGACTGTTTTTGCGTTTATCGCCGATTTTTTCTAAAATATTTCTGATGAATTGTTTTTCAAAATGCGCATCTTTTCTTGACGCGAAGGTCGCACGCGATATTTAATGCATCAAGTGTTCGGCGCACTCCTTTTGGCGCAGCGATTGCCAGTGGCGTATAATCAATTTTAAAAAGCATGGATTTGATGGGAAATGAATAAGCAGGGCAACATCACAAATAATCAAATTAGCGCCATAATTATCAATTCAACTTTTTTCACTGTTTTTGCGTCGCTCCTCCTGGCGCAGTCCGGCTGCGATTCTCCTTTTTTCAGTTCCATTCCCGATCCTTCTTTTGATAACACACAATACTGGCAGCTGATCGGCTTGGTCCTCATTACAGCCGGCCTGCTTTGGACATTGCTCCTGATCGCCAAAGACATTCGACGGAAGTGGAAAAAAGAAGATGATCTTCTCCCGGCTCCTCTGGGACGACTCCTTCTGATCCGTCTCTTATCATATTCTTTTGTGGCGACGACGATTCTTTCCGTCACACGAACCTCGGCTCATCCGGCCAATCTCATCACTTGGTCTATCAGCTTATGCTGGTTCGCCTTAGCGTTCTTGATGGCCATTATCTTAAAGCGCCTGAGCAAGAAACTGCCGATTTTAATCCTGGCATTAGCTTTGCCGGATATTGCATTTATTTTTGCGATTCTCTTTTCCCTGGAGCAATACGGCTATTTGCCAAACTTGCCGCCGATCATCGTCGGCGCCATTTTTTTACACATCTGTTTTTTCACATTTGGCGAGTTGCGCAGGTTTCTCATTTTCAAAAGAACTCTTTTTGCCCTGGCCATATTTGTCATTTTCGCTTTTGGACCGCCCCTGAAACAACAATCCACAATGCCCGGCAATAACCTTGACCTGCCGGGCCGCGCCACCAGACTTTCAGGGACCAATGGAAAGATATTCAGCGTTCTCGTCGATCAAAAGAGCGGATTCGTATTTTATCTTCGCCGAGAAAATCCCCATACGATATACGCTCTCCAGCCGGAATCAGGCCAGCGCGCGAGTTTTCATGACAAGCGTGAACGATTCAGCAAGCTCGTTCAGGGACCGAATGACTCCATGCTGGCCCTCTCCTCTGCTCCGCAAGGCCGCGGCGCTCTGTTATTCAGCCTGCCCGACTTGAGCGTCAACGCAACTTTCACCGCTTTCAACATGGAAAATAAACTCATTCGTAATGGACCACCTGCATACGATGCCGTATTTTCCAGCCGATATTTGTATATGATGGTGCTTGGCAACGGCTTGTTACTCATCAACCGCTGTCAACTCCCCTTGGACGGCAGCCCACCCGTAGGCGACATGGGACGCAGTTGTCTGACATACGACCTTCCTCTGAAAAAACCGGGCGCATTATTTTTGGACGAAAAGCTAGGCAATATATACGTAGTCAACAAGGGAGACTTGCTCGATCAAAACGCGAACCTGATTCAGATATTTGCCCAAAGTATGGAGAAAAGAAAAGAAACAAACTTCCCTGGACCCATTGCCGGCCTCGCGATGTCCAAGGATAAAAAAGCCCTATATGTTTCATTTCCATGGGAAAAATCCGTATATTTTTTCCTTGCCCAAAATCCGGCACAGGGTCTCATGGCGCCCGTTCACATTTTCCCGACGTGCCTGATCGCGGACTCATTTAAGACGTATTTGTATGTCGGCAGTTCCTTTTTCGGAGCGATTCAAATTCTTAGGCTTAACGACGGTTGGGCCTCGCACCCAATCATCACCGGTCCCGGGCTCAATGACATGGACCTCGATGAAACGCGGCAGATCCTTTACGTCGCAACCGACGACGGCCTCATCTCCGTCAACCTGAAGATGATTCCCATGCCCACCGGAGCCATGCGAATCGAACCATTCGACAACCCATGACCACTTCCCAGCGTTTTGCAGGCGAAGCCGGAACGGTCATGCAGCGTGCGTTCAAAACATTTCTTTCGGCGCTAATCCTGTTTACCCTGCTGACGACGCCCGCCAAAGCGAACGAACCAACTCAAGTTCTTGCTCAAATCACGGAACTTTGCTACGGGCCACGCACGCAGCCACCGGCTGATTACGCCTGGAATGAATTGAATAACGATCCGACGCTTGCTCCTGTTTACTTCAAGGCGATCAATTCAATCGATATCGGCATCGACGTCAAGATGGCTCTGGCCCAAGCATTGGCGCACTCGGATAATCCGATATTAATCGACCTGACCATCAAATCATTTGCCGCGCTTGAAAATGACAACCCATCGACTGCTATGGTTCTTGTGAGGTATGCGTCGCAAAAACCTCACGACGACTTTGCGCCATGGCTTGCCGCAACGATGCTGCGTAGCTACGGAGGCATTCTTCCAAAAGATCCGGACATCTATGCGCCGGCGATGGAGGCTTTAGCTAAATATCCAGCGCCAGTCATCCAAAACGCTCTTCGTCAGGGAATTAGCCACTATGGATTTGATTCCGTCATCGCTTCTTTATCGCTCAGGGAGATGGCTGCTGTTTCAAAAGACCTTATGGGATCAATGGCGGCGAACCTCTCTCTGAAAAAGAAATTCAACGATGATGCCGAAAAGATAATAAACTCCGCCATTGAACAATCATCCGCCATCCTCCCAATGCTCTTAACCGCCAATGCTTCGGTTCACGCTGTTGAGCAAATACTGAGAGCGCTGAAATTGCTACTGGTCGGCAAACTTCTCACCGGTGATCAGCAACAGGTTCAGATCGCCCTGCAAGCCGCAGGGTGCTTTCCCATTCTTTCAGACCAACTCGTTGAGACAATAGGCGAGATGGCCAAAGGACGAGGCGAATCCGCATCGAATGCCTCCGACCTCCTGCGGGAGTGGGAAACGAATACTCCTCCGGCCATCGACATCTCAAATTTCAAACTGCAACGAATCGCCAAGGAATTGTCTCCAAACCCAGGCCCGGATGGCGCTTTTGAATTTCAAATCGGCAATAGCGAACAAGAGCAAATCGAAGACACGCAAAGCAAAGAAACTTTCCCGTGGATTTTCCTCATTGTCATCTCGATAATCTCAGCATTTATCATTCGACGCATTTTTGTGTTCGCACGTATTCGACTGGCGCGCCGGAAAATAAAATTATTTCCTCTACTGTTTTTACTCCCCGCCCCGATCATTATCTTTTTTTTCTGGAAGGTTTTTATTGAATCGGACCCGGTTGTCAGAGATGTCGTTAATACCCAACAAAGCATCCGATTTATTTCAGAGATACAGCTCTTTGGCCGACAAACTCTTTCAAATCGTGTCCTTCTTGTGGCCCGCGGAACGGATACGCTTCGCCGCGAAGAAGTGCCAACCATAAAACCCGATGGGGAAATTCGTATCGTTGGAGTCGGAGAAAGCCCCCTGTTGGCGAGTTTTTTCCCACGGGAAGATAGTTTCCTCGACATGGCTGTAAGAGCGGGCGCCATCGAGGACTCCGCCAAGAGTTATCGATCCATCAATGCTGCAGCTGCGGGATATTGCATGTTTGATCTCGTCTTTCGCATTGAGGACATACTGCGTCTAAAGCCGGATATAGTAGTTATTTACACTATCAATCCGGTGGAACTAAGGCTAAGGGAAATCCTTGAAAACTCGGATCTTGCGAGCCTACAGATCAAATTTCCTTCCAACCACGAAATCCAAAAGCAAATTGGCCATTACATCAGAGAACTGGAATCAATATCCAATTCCGCCACCGCTGGGAAACTCTCCTCGGGCACCCTCCAACGCGAACTGATCAGTTATGCGGATCGACTTTTTTCTTTTTCCGCAAAAACTTTTATCGATCGACTAACCGAAAACAATATTCAAGTTATCGTAATTATTCCGGCGACCCCGGCCCCCCTGCCTGTCATTAGCCGCATGAACGAGACGATGCGGCAAATCAGCGCCCAGGAGGGCTTAGTGCTAGTCGATGCATCTGAAATCGTCAAAAGTGAAATACAAAAAACGGGAAACTGGAGACAGTTTTTCTGGGACCAAACACACCCGGCGAGGAAGGGGCACGCCTTGATCGCTAAAGCATTGGCTCCCGCAATCGCCCAATGCGTTCATTCGATGCGGCATTGACGGCCATTCAGAAACGCGATAGCTCCTCGCGCAAAATCCCGCAGACATAATCCACGTCCGAAAGGTCCATATGCGTGTAAATGGGAAGAGCCAAGGCACTTTTCGAGGCAAGTTCCGTCACCGGAAGTTTGCAACCCGTCGAAAACTCGGCAAAGGCCTTCTGCAGGTGCATGGGGGGTTCAAAGTATCTTTTTGTGGCGATTCCTAAGGCTTCCAATCGGTCCATCAAGAGCTCTCTGTCGTACCTGTCCGTATCAAGAAACACGACCAGATAATTCCCGGAACTCGTGTATCCTTCAGGAATCGTTTGAAACTTTAGACCGGCGATTTCAGACAGGCCGCGATAATAGCGGTCGAAGATCGCCAACCGCCTTGCAAGGAGCGTATCCAGCCTTTCCAGGTTTGAAAGTCCGGTCACCGCATGAAATTCGCTCATACGCGCCGAAAGCCCGAGCAATTCTATATCCCGACCGCTTGGGCTTTTCCCGTAGTCGCGCATTTGCCTAACGGCCCCGGCCAGTTTGGCGTCATTCGTCGTGACCAGCCCCCCCTCCATAGCCGTCAGGACTTTCGTTGGGGACATGCTGAATACTTCCACATCCGCAAGGCCGCCGCCAACGCGTCCCTTGTAGGTCGCTCCGGCGCCCTGTGCGGAATCGCTGATAAAGCGAAGATCCGCCTCGGCGCAGATTTCCTTTAGGGCATCCATATCGGGATAGAGACCAAAGACATTCACGGCGATCACGGCGGAAGTTTTTGGGGTGATAAGGCTTTTGACATGTTCAGGATCGACAGTGTATGTCCCCGGCGTGCAATCGGCAAATACTGGGCGGATATTATTCCACACCGCCGCCAGTCCGGTGCTGGCCCAGGTGAAGGAGGGGCAAATAACTTCCCCTTCGAGTTTCATCGCCTGCATCGCCAGAATGAGTCCGGAAGTGCATGACGACAAGGCAACAACATCAGAGACCTGGAAACGCCGCGCTGTCTGCTTTTCGAGTTCCCGCGTGTATTTTCCCAATGTCAGGCTGCCGCTTTCGTAAACGCGCTGAAAACGCTCGGCGACATCCTTCCAGGGCGCCAGCGTCGGTCGCATCAAAGGAATGATTTTATCTTTCATGAAATTTTCCCGGCCATGTAGAAGGTTTCGCCGATCTCGGTGAGCGTAATATCGCCCCCAACTTTCTCGAAATCCTTTCTTGGCAAATATTCGAGGGGCTTCCATCCTGCATCGGACAAATCACGCTGAAATTCCTCGACGCGATACCAGTGAAAAACAGGATCCCCCGGTCGATGACCAAAATAACGCCGACGACCTCCAGAATGAAATACGAAAGCGTCGTTTCTCTCAAATCCATTGGGATTATAAACTTTCCTCACGGCATTGGCGAGTGCGAAATATAAGCCGTATTTCCAGTGAGCCTCAATGGCGTTTGTCGAAAAAAGCCCCACGCCTCCGGCCTTGACGACGCGCGCGGCCTCTGCGAGTGCTTCGAGTCGGTTTGCCCTGCCCCGGATATGCCCGATCAGTTGCCCGACCATCATGACCGCGTCGAAAGCGCCATCATCGAAATCCAATTTCCGGGCATCCATAACATGACAATCGACGGGCAGACCGCCTTTCGAGGCCGCTTCTTTCGTCCAATGGACAAATTCCTCATCAATATCCACGGCGCTGACACGATAACCCATTTTGGCCAGTGAAAGGCATTCCCGCCCGCCTCCGCACCCCACATTAAGGACAGTGCCCACGGAAGGAAAAGACCGACGTATCAGTTCCTCTTCCGTCGGATAAAGCCCCGCGTCCGCAAGAGTCTTTCCCCAACGTCGGCGCTCAAGAGGATTTTGATAAAAAGTCTGCATGGAATTGCCTGACGATTCCGTCATCAAATCTCCGGCGATCTGTATATCGGAAAAAAATCTTCGTCGCATTGGCCGACATCTTTTCTGCGCCGCGCAAGCTGCGAATAGGTCTTTTCATCAAAGACAATGCGTCCGACATGAAAATCCAAATGCACCGAAGAAAATCCGGATTTGAACCTGAACAAACCGTCTCCGGGTTGATACCCCCCGCCGAGGTGAAAGGTCGAAATCCCCATTTCGCGACCGCGACGGGCGACGCGCGCCAAAAGCAAATTCGTTGCACATAAAGAGCGATAATCATAATCCGAGCCGCCGAGATGATAATGAATATAGGGGCCGTGCCTAAGGATCAAGGCTCCTGCGACATCCTTGCCTTCATGCGTGGCCAGAACAACCCACAAGTCATCGCCGAGACCTTCGGCCAAGTCGCGAAAGTATGGCCCGGCGAAACGATAATACTCCCTGGCCTCCCGGCGCTCCATCGTCATCTCGTACAAACGAATAAACCGTCCGATATCATCCGATGGCGCGAAGTCAATCTCAACGCCCTTTTTCAGGGCCGTTTCGATATTTTTTTGACAAGTCCGCGAAAACCCCGCTTTCGCATCGGATCGCCCTAAATCAATGGCAACCGTGCGCGCAGCCACGCGCGTGTCAAAGCATTGATCGAAGAAACGATGCGTTTTCAACACGGGATGGAAGCGAATAAACTCGCTCACCGCGCCAAGTTCTCGCGCGGCGCGACTCCACTGCTCGAAAAAAGCCGCAGCGTTCCTTTCGTCATGCGTATGCATGACCGGACCGCCGTAGCCATAAGGGGTGCATAGGTCGACAAAATTTCCCAATGATCCGAAATCGAAATCCAAATTCGACAAATCGCGAATAAGCGCCACATGGAATCCGCGTCCGCATGACTTTTCGCAATAAAACAAAACCGGCTCGCCCTCTTGCCGCCTGAATACGGCGTTGAGGTATCCTGGCCTGTAATATACATCCGCGCCTTTGAAGGAAGCCACGATCTCCTCCCAGGCGTCGATTTCATGAAATCGGATGATTCGGCAAGTCAATAATTTTGTCCAGTGCTAGTCAATAGTTTGGGGAACTCCAAGGGTTTAGGGTCGAATTATGAAGCATGATGTATGAAGTATGAGGTATGAATTACGAATTTCGGTCATTCCGCATTCGATAACCCCAGACTCTAACCCAAGTCTAAAAACAATCATCGACCACGTTTTGCAACATTGGACGCCACAAGAATCGGATCCCACACGGGTGAAAAAGGCGGCGAATAAGCCAGGTCGAGGTCGGAGAACTCGGAGATGGTCATGCGCCTGGTACAAGCGGCGACAAACACATCGATTCGCCCCTTCACGCCTTCTATTCCGGCTGCCTGGCCGCCGAGAATGCGACCGGACGGCGCGTCGTAAACAATTTTGATAAAGATATCTCCGCCGCCCGGAAAGTACTTTGCCCTGCTGTAAGACTTGATGGATTTGGCTCGTGCATCAAAACCATGCTCACGCGCCTCGGCCAGAGTCAAGCCGGTTCGCCCGACCTCCAACCCAAAAACCCGCGCAATCCGCGTACCGACAACCCCTTGAAACACTTCTGTGCCGCCAACGGCGTTTTGTCCGGCGACGCGACCCTCTTTGTTGGCGATAGTCCCCAGCGCCACGTAGTCCCGCTTCCCTGTCACCAGATTCATGTTGTCGCAGCAGTCGCCCGCGGCGTATATGTTTTTCTCGCTGGTTGTTTGATCTTTATTCACGTAAAGAGCGCCTTGCGCTCCGGGCGTCAGTCCGGCGTCAAGCCCTAGGGCGCTGTTGGGAGTGATACCCATCGAAACGATAACCAGGTCAGCGTCCAGATCATGCTTTCCCGTGTGGACGCACCGAACTCGTCCGGCGCCGTCAAGGGCCTCGGCCTCCGACTCGGCGTAAAGTTTCACGCCATTCACCTCCAGAGTTCTGTTTATCATTCTGCCGATTTCAGGACCGATCTGACACATGGCGCTGGACATGCGTTCAATCACAGAAACGGAAATCCCCCGAATGGACAGATTCTCAGCCACCTCCAGCCCAATATATCCGCCGCCGATAATCACCGCCGTTCTCGGCTTTTCATTTTCAATGAAAGAGTGAATCTTCCTTGCACCCTCCATTGTCCTCAAATTGAAAACGCCGCTGAGATCCTTGAAATAGGCCGTCGGAGAGTTTGCTTTGGCGCCGGTCGAGATGCAAAGGCGGTCGTAAGCCTCGTCGTGTTCCCGATCGCTCGCCCGATCTCGTACACGGATGCGCTGATTTCCGGCGTCGATCGCCAACACTTCATGCCCCGTGCGAAGGTCTATCTTTCTTTTTTCGATAAACGCTTCGCGGGTTCCCACAACAAGTTCGCGCAGGTCCCCCACCACGCCGCCGAGATAATACGGCAAACCGCAGGAATAGACGCTGACGTCCTGACCGGCATCGAAGACCGTCACTATGGTTTGTGGAGATCGCCTCTTGGCCTGGCTGGCTGCGGTCATCCCCGCAGCCTGCGCCCCTATCACGACAAATTTTTCGATGGACATAGCGCCCAAATCCATTTTAAGTGGTTACCCAAAACGCAACGAAATTCTAACGCTTCGTTCATCGAAATCCAACCCATAAAAGGAAACATTAACAATTTCTTTTATCATTGCGTGTTATTAGTATCTATTGCCGCCTGGAAATACTATGCAAGGGCTCTTTAGGGGACGTGGCGCTCATAAACGTAGCATCGCAAAGAATTTTTTCTTTGCTTGGGGATTAATTCTCCCGCCACTTGCGGCGGAGCGAAAGGTCGGAAATTTGCCATAAAAGAAAATTGCCGGGTAAAACAAGCCTCTCTGTTCAACCCGTAAAATATTTGCTAGCGTCTTTGTGAGGTTCAATTTTTCCAAATAAATGCTTCGCACGGACCAATAAAGGAGCCCACATGAAACGATTTTCGTTGATGGCCATATGCGTGTTTTTTTGCGCAGTTTCCGTTGGGACAGCGCAAGCCGGACTGCTGTTCGTCCCGAACACCTACGGCCTGTCGGCACGCAGCATGGCGCTGGGCAACGCCATGACCGCAGTGGGCGACGATTACTCCATGACCTACTTCAACCCCGCGGCTCTTGGGAAACTGTCCAGCCATCAAATCGACCTGGGTTATCTATACGCCGCTCCCGATTTCCAGGGCGGTCCGAAAAGCGGCGGCGAAGATGTTGATTTCGACACGGCCAACAAAATCACGCTCATCGGATTCACGATGGATTTGTCTCAACTGTTTGAAAGTGAACACGGCCTCGGCCTGGGTCTGAACATCGCCATCGACAACAACCTCAAGTCCTTCATGACCTTTGAAGACAAACGAAGCGACAATGGCCAGTTCCTGCGCTATGGATTGACGAGCGTCACGATGATAACGGGGCTGGGTCTGGAAATCTGTGAAAAGATAGCCATTGGCGGCGGCGGCTACGTCATGGTCAAAGGCACAAACAAACTGATCGCCGAAACGGACATGGCCGGCAACACGCGCGAAGAGGAAATCCAGGTCAGCGCCGAGCCGGTGATCGCCCCGATCGCAAGTATATATGCGACGGTGCTGGAGAACCTGACGCTGGGCCTGGCGTATCGCGGCAAAGGCGTTGCCGAGTTTTCTGAAATCGAAGCCGCCACCGACGCCCAAGTCAGCGATTCCTCTCTCACTGAACTCAACTTGATGATGGCTTTTAAGGACACTTATGTGCCGCAGCAGGTTTCCTTCGGCGCCGCCATTTATCCAACCGATGCTCTTCTGGTCGCCCTGGACCTGACATGGGCAAACTGGGCCGACTACGCCGACGAGGTCGCAGAAGCCGATTCGGTTAAGGACGACGCCGAGTTCGATACCAAAGACACCTTCATTCCGCGACTGGGAGTCGAATACGCCCTGACGGACAACCTCTCCACCGCAGCCGGTTATTATTACGAGCAGACGCCTTTTGAAGATCCTGGCATCGGCAATAACGTTGTGCTGGACAACGATAAACACGCATTTTCTGTCGGCTTCAACCACGACTTCGACTATCTTTCGATGTTTAAACTCCCGCCCGCATTCGGCGCCACGTATTTTTATCATTACCTTGCGCCCCGGACGGTCGAAGCGGGAGATGAAGTAGAATACGAAAGCAGCGGGCAGCTTCACGGCGTCGTCGCAAACCTCACACTGAAATTCTAGCAACGAAAGGCCTGATACAATGAGCGCAAAATATAAATTGGCGCATCTTGCGAATGTCGCGTTGCTCATGCATGTCGCGTTGTTCATGGCGATTGCGTTGCTCATGACCGGACCGGTCGCCTGCGACAACGAGCTTGTTGCGCTGGAAAAAGGCACGCCGAACGAAGGACTGCGCGTTACGATGACCGTCCCGCACAACGAGCAGCTTGGCGTCGTGTTATCCAGCAAAATCGTGATTCATTTCAACGAGCCAATCGACGCAAACTCCATCGGCAGGCTTGTCAGCGTTATGGACGACACCGGCAATCCGGAAAACATCGAAATCAATGTCTATAACTCCTCGATCATCATCAATCCGAAAGATCACTGGAAACAAAGAACACGATATTCCATCATGGTCCTGCCCGGCATTCGATCCCACCTTGGCCGCGAAATGTCCGATTACAGAACTTTCAGCTTTGAAACCGGGATGAGGCTGCCAAAAAGCGCCGAAATCCTTGAGGTCCGGCGAGTTGTTCCGGGACCCTACGAGCCTTGCTGGGATTTCCAAACATTTCGCGTTTTCTTCAATGAACCAATAGCCAGGTGGAACTTAAAGCTTGGCGACAGCATTCTTTTTGAAGATGTCCAAAGCGGCGAAAGCATTCCGGGCAATATATTTGCCCGCTCGAACCAGCTCGTTTTCGATCCCGACAATGACCTTGTAGCGGGCCGCACCTACCGAATGACCATCACGGAGAAGATCAAGGACTTCAATGGAGACGGCCTGGCCGAGCCCTTTACTGTTTCATTCACCCCTAAATCCACCGGCGATAGAACAATACTGGCCATGGACCATTGCCCAACTGCGACCGAAGGCGAAAGCTTCTGCAACGCCTTGCCCGAAGGCGACAAATATCCGAAAAGCAAATTCATTAACTTTGGTAAAAATTCCGTGTTCACAAGTTCAGTATTTCTGGGCGACACGAACCTCATGGTCGGCGGGCGTCTTTGGAACGAGTTCGGCGACAGCAGATTATCGCCGGAACGCATACCCTTCGTCGTGCGCAAAGGCCAGAAACTTCACGGCAATGCGCTGGAATATAAAGTCGGCGGCCTCATCCCTTCCGGCGTCCATACCGGCAAGGTAAGCCTCACGCTCTTAACCGACGCCGTCGGAGAAATGATCGGCTCCGAATACGTGCACGGCGTGCCGGGCCTACCGGCGACGATCCGGCTGACCATGGACACGGCTATGTCTTTTGAGACGCCAACGGCAAACGCCCTGTTGCCGCAACCTACCATCGGCGCCGTAATGGTGGGTCAAGCTTACGTGCAAAAGATCGAAGGACAAAATGACTACGAAGCCATGGTCATTGAGGTGCTCGGATTCTCCGAGATCAACCTGGGCAATGAGCAAATTTCCGTCGCCGTTTCCCTGCAAATGATCCCGCCGCCAACCGTGCCGGAGCGACAATACGACACAACCCCTCCTGAAATCCTCTCCGTAGCGCCCGTCGACATCACCATCGAACCGGAAGACATCACCGAACTTGTCGACACGCGCACGGCCGAATCCAAGATCATCCTCTATTTCAGCGAGCCGGTCGATCCTGATTCGATTGAGGGAAACTTCCTGCTCACCGGCCCTGAAGGCCTGGTCAAGGGCCGCTACGACATTTGGAATCCCAAGGCATTTTTCATTCCTGACGAGCCACTGTTGCCCGACGCGCAATATGAAATCACCGCGAAGGCCGGTATCACGGACATCAATGGAAATCCCATGAGTGAAACCCAATATTTTCATTTCACGACCATGCCGTACCAATCATCGGTCGTTGAACCGCCGGCGCTCATGGCCTCGGCGCCCGGACGTTTCGAAGGCAACACGCTGGCCAAAAACTTCCTGCCCGAGTTCTTCTTTTCTCAAATCATTGACAAGGACTCGCTCGTTTACGGCGAGAGCTACGGCCTTTACGACATCACATACGACAAGACTCTCGTCGGCGGTACTGTCCTTCATTACCCGATGTTTATGGATTTCATACCCGATTATGAATTGACGGAAGGGCATCTCTATCTTTGGACAATAAACGAAGCCGTTACAAACCTGGACGGCGTGGCGCTGGACACGGACAACGACGCGCAGCCAGGCGGCCCGCCCATCGAAATACGCTTCACAGCAACGGCATATTCCAGGTTCAGTGAAACCGTGTCGGTGACCTATCCCTATGCCGACGCAAACGCCAACGGTTTCTTTGAGAGCAATGAGCATGAGACGGCGGTCAATTATATGGTGATGGATAGTTCCATGATCGCCGATCCTACCTGGGTTATGGGGTATTTCCCGATCAACGTGCACGAAATTCTCTACGACGAAGACGGTGAGCCGCGACTGCCCATCAACGTCGAACCAAATTCCGCACTATTCGGAACGAGCCTTCGCGTGCATCTGCTGGGCAAGGATTCAAAAAAGGAGCCCGGCCTCCTGGACATGGGCCGACTGCGGATCGAGCTACTGGCCGGATCGTCCTCCGACATTGTGACCGGACCGGACGGACTTCTGGCTTCGGACGTCTATTCCCTCATGAAGATGAACGCAGCCAATAGCCTGATCGACTCGCTGCTCGTGCACGATTTGACAATGAAAATACTCGCCACGGTGCGCTACACGAAAGATGGGCGCATGCTCACAATCATCGAGGGAGAATCAATGGCGGGCATGGCGATCCCGATACTGGGCGTGCTGGACATTCCCGTATATGTCAACATGCTGACCTGCACGGTCCCGACGATACGCTGGTTTTAATAATTAAAAGCGCTGCTTACATTCGGCGATGTTTCTTCCGGTAGGTGGAGTCCCGCCGGGCGAATAGTCGTTAGTGATGAAGTGCATCGAAGTGCGTTGCAAAAAGATTCGATCCTTCAAAACCTTTCAAACCAGCAACTCCTGCGGCGTTTAAGACAGTCGGCAAAATGTCAATAAGTCGGACATCATTTATGAGCATCCCATCCGGGATGCCAGGCCCAGCCGCCATGAATACTCCTGGGATGGATCCGGGATGTCTATCCTGCACGCGATTCACAACAAGGCCGCAGTTGAACATTAATGGATCGCTGAAAGGAAGCGCTGACAAGAATTTTCTGCTTGGCTCGATGGTCATCGAATTGTCTTGTTCCACTTCTATGCGCCAAAGCTTCATGCCATTGAATCGGCACTCGCTTAAACTGGCTTCAAGTTCCCCGACAAGCCCGGCAATGAGCGCCTTATCCAGCGAAATCGGATTGAAGTCAAAAACAAAACGTGGATAACTAAGCTTTGCCTTGAGATCTTGCTTATTGGCTTTATTGAAAAGAACATCGATGGCTCTGGACCGATTCTCCTTGAGACCTGGAATTTCATGATTCTTGAAGATCAATCTCACTTTTTCGCCAAATTCATCGGTCTCTGAAAATATCGAAGCACGTTTGTAAAACTCCTGCGTGGCAAAAAGACGAAACTCATAAGGCGCAATCGCTTGCCCATGAAGCGAAAAAATTATGACGATATCAGAGCGATGATTTTCATTGATGAATCCCACCATCTTATCAAAATCGCGAAGCAGCGCCGCAAGTTCCCCGGAGTTTTCCTCAAAAATCGTTTGAAAACCCTCCTTGATCGTCATTTCTTCATTGCCGCGCACACTCTCAACCACGTAACCCAAAAGCACCCTGTGCTGCGTTTTATCCAGTTCGTCAATCGCCATCACTGCGAAGTCGAAATCCTTTTCATTGAGAATGTGAAATTTTACGCCCGCATTGTCGAAAGTCGTTTCTGTTTCAAAGGCGCCTGTCGGCCAAGCTTCCCGACCACTATCGATGATATGTTTCGAGAAATAGGAAACTTCATTAGGACTCCCCGCGCTCACGAATGGAGAATCGAGAAATGCAAAACGTTTTGCGGGAAGCATTTGCCAGATCATCCTGACGCTTTGCGGCAGCAATTCCGGCGGAAAGCCTTTGCCGCTTGAGGGCTTGACGCGCAAGTTTTGCCGACCGCTGAGCGCGATGGCCCAGCAATTCTCTGGATCGGCGTACTCGCCTGGGTCAAGGCCCGTCAACATCCGCGCCCGAACGCCCCGAGCTAAAAACTCTGTCAGGTTTCTGGCTTGACCAGTATCTATGGCATGATTCAGTAAATCCCAAATCAATCCTTCAAATCCGATCAGAACAACCCGAGGGGGCCGTATCCCCGATGACGGCCTCCTTGGGGCATTACTTTCGGGAAGCGTTGTTGGCGGCCCCTGCCCCATCCTGAAGGGCGCCGGATCGAAGGCTTTGATTTCGCCGAGGTCCTGCTCAAGTGGATCTTCTGCCTCACCGACGCTTTGCACAGATTTACCTTTGCATGACAGAACAAAAATCAAGATGAAAAGGATGATGCCCATGCGCTTTTTCATGAATTCACAATCCCTTCCCGACAGTTTCACGGCGACTGTCCACTATAAAGAATACCAGAATGTTGTGCAAAACAAGAATACCGCGCAAAACGAAATGTCATAGTTTGGTCAAAACGAAATGTCATAGGCTT
>CAZQAE010000036.1:0-31200 GCA_964591275.1 uncultured bacterium
CGCACTGCAGAATATGCCGACCGTCCTGTCGCGGGGGATCTCACCAATGCGGTCGGGTATCTCGTTGATCGGGATCTGCAGCACCTCTATATGATGTTTGAGCCTCAACTGAACAGACTCCACCTCGGGAACGCCACGCACATCCAAAAAGATTGCTTCCCCCATTGTAAGCAGTTTTTCCATCTCGATTTTATGCTCTCCTGCTCCAAAAAACTCAAAAGTCATGGTCTGCAAAACGTGATCCATAAAGTCTTTCTCCTTTCCATCTTTTCGACGTACCATTAAATCAGTGCCTGCTATTTTATCTTGCTCCGTTCATGGATAACTTTTATGGCGCAATTCAAAAACTCCACAACGCATGGGATTACAAGACGATATTCTACTGTTCGGCCCTTACGCTCATCATCTACGATGCCGGCAGATCTTAATACCGTCAGATGTTTAGAAACGGTTGATTGGTCTCCGCCAATCATGGAGACAAGTTCTCCGACCGTACATGCGCCATCAGCCAGCCGATCTACAATCGCTAAACGGGATTCATGGGAAAGTGCCTTAAGAACTCTTGCTTGGGAACGAAAGTCGGTCTTTAGCTTGATTTTCATGTTTTTAAATCCTCCACTAAGTCGGCACGTTTGACCATAGGCGCATATTGCCATGTAACGAGCCGTTGTCAAGCAGAATGTGGCCATATTTTTAAATCGCGCTTAGGGAGAACTGGTCAAGACGTGCCAGCATGCCAATTCCAGATCGTTCAATTCCGACGCCGGCCCCGCGTGTCGCCACACGAGCTTTTGAATTCTTGGGGTAAAGAAATTTTACGACCCGTGCAAAGCCCATGAAATGGGCGAAGGAATTGTTTTAAGACTCGTTTTTGAGCGTCGCCCATTTCATGGGCTTCAAATAATTTTGCCGTTTCATTTTCCCATAGCTTACGCCCTTCGGCAACGCTCAGGACAGGCTGATAGGGAGATTACTATTTGGCTTCACAATTTGACGAAAATGAAAAATCCACTTTTGCGTCGCACATCCAGCTCAGCAGCCGCAAGCGTGGCCGGCGTCATCATCGTCGCCATCGCCCGCGCCCATATTTGGAGGGATCTGCTGGAATCCGGGGAAGTCAAAAACATCGCCGAGATCGCCCGGGCCAGCAAGGTGGACGGTTCTTACGTGAGCCGCATCCTCGACCTCTCGCTGCTCGCACCCGACATCATTGAGGCCATCCTGGACGGCAAAGAGCCATCGGGGTTGTCTCTGGCCAAGCTCACGCGCCGCAATCCTCCGATGCTCTGGGAAGACCAACGTCGGGGATATGGGTTTTAATGTAAAAAGGATTTTAGCCGGATTATGGGAGCGGTTCCGTTCCTTCGTCCAGAATTTTCACGTACGGTTCATAAAGATAGATTCTGTCTCGCCGCTTGCCGGTGATCTCTCGTAGGATACCCATCGCTTCAAGGTTCTTGACAGCTGAACGCACTGTGGGCGCCGTTAATCCTAATTCATTCGTAGCGGTCGGAACGGAAATCATTGGTTTCATTTTTATCAGATTATGCAAACGCCACGTGGACTCATTGTTGCGCCGCACCTGCCGGTCAATTTGACTGCGATCATCTTTGAATCTTTGCAGAACAATATTAACCGTTTCCGTCGCCTGTTGTGCTGTCTCGATAACACCATTCAGAAAAAATTGAAGCCAACTGTTCCAATCCCCTTTTATCCGGACGCGCTGTAACCAGTCATAATATTCCTGGCGGTTTCGTTTGAAATACAAGCTAAGGTACAGCAGTGGCTCCTGCAAAGCGTCTTCAGCACACAAAAGCAGTGTGATCAGAAGTCGCCCAAGCCTTCCGTTGCCATCGAGAAACGGGTGGATGGTTTCAAATTGGGCGTGAGCCAGCGCCGCCTTGATGAGGACTGGGGTTCGCGTCGGTTGGTCATGAAGAAATAATTCCAGTTGCCCCATGCATTGGGCTACATGCTCCGGTGGAGGAGGAACGTAGAGGGCGTTTCCCGGACGGCTTCCACCAACCCAGTTTTGGGAGCGACGAAACTCCCCCGGGTTTTTGTCGTTGCCACGCCCCTTGGAAAGCAGAACCCTATGAATTTCTCGGATCAGGCGTAACGAAATTGGAAAGTCATCCTGACGGAGTCTTTTAAGGCCGTGGTTCATGGCGGCGACGTAATTTGACACTTCCTGCACATCGTCCAACGGAACACCCGGCGCGTCCTCGTTTTCGAAAAGCAAAAAGTCGGAAAATGAAGACTGCGTACCCTCGATTTGCGATGACAGGAGCGCTTCCTTCCGCACATAGAAATAAATGAATAGCTGGGCATCAGGCACATATGTGGTAATGCCGTCCAGTTTACCCAAGGCGCGGTTCGCTTTTTCAATCAGGTCTTGATCTATGGATTTAAGCACCAGCGGAGGAACCGGAGGAAGCGGATTCGGAATGAACGCCCGCACCTTTTCTCCCACTGAAGAAATGGTAATATGTTTTCCGGTTGCTGCCATCGCCTGGTCGTCCTTTGCTCTAGAACGCTTTCTTAGCGCTTGCCGCTAAGAAAGATTGCGTCAGTTAATTATCTTAGTCAAGTGGTTTTTGTTGCGCAGCAAAACCCAACTCATTGACGCGTGGCTTTTCCATTCGTATCCTCAGTCCGGTTTCCAGGATACCTCTAGTTTTTTTAGCGGCGCGCCGCAGTGGGGACAGGTTACGGCGCGGACGCTGATTTTCTTGCCGCAGTCGGGGCACGTCGAAAGCCTGGGGGTTTGATGGCTTTCTTGATGGGAAGACTGCGCGCCGAGTCCCATATCCTTGAGGATGTGCGCGCAGGAAGGGCATACCGAAACGCCTTCCGGGTAGGGGCTTTCGCAACGTTCGCAACGCAGTTCAGACATTTTTAACCCGTCGCATGAATTATCGACCCAGCATCGCCGTCATCCCCTAAAAGCAAAACGTAAAAAGGGAGCGTGGCGCTCCCCTTTTTTCAATATGGCGGAATGTGATCACCCGATGTAGATGTCTTGAATCTTGCGCAGCAAGACGATGCCGTCTTCAAATGAACGCTGGAATGAATTGCGGCCGATGATGGAGCCGAAGCCGCCGCCTTCTTTGAGGCCGCGGATTTCTTCCAGAACGCTTTCTTCATCCTTGGCCGCTCCACCGGAAAAGATAACGATGCGTCGACCATTGAAGGCGGATTGGATCACGTGACGGACGCGGTCGGCCAGCGTGCCGATGGGAATTTTGTATTGTTCGTAAACTTTTCGCGCCGCGTCCATTTCAATGAAGTCCGTCGGGGGCTTGATCTTGATGATGTGAGCGCCGAGTTGCGCGGCGATCTGCGCGGCGTAGGCGCAAATATCGATGGCCGTTTCGCCCTTTTTGGATAGGCCGCCTCCTCGCGGATAGCTCCAGACCACGACGGCCAGTCCGACGGATTTGGCCTCTTCGGCCAGTTCACGGATTTCCTCGTACATGGCGTTTCGGTGTGAACTGCCCGGATAGATGGTGAAACCGATGGCGCTGCACCCCAGTCGTAGCGCGTCGTTGACGGAGCCGGTCACCGCGGGCAAGGGATTGTCGTCGGAAAACACGCAATCCGAGTTGTTGAGCTTGAGAATCAGGGGAACTTGTCCGGCGAATGCTTCGGCCCCGGCGGTGAGGAAACCCAGGGGCGCGGCGTAGGCGTTGCACTTGGCGGCGATAGCCAGCTTGAAGTGATAATGCGGATCGTAGCCGTCGGGATTAGGCGCGAAAGTGCGCGCTGGTCCGTGTTCGAATCCCTGGTCCACAGGAAGGATGACCAATTTGCCGGTTCCTCCCAGTCGGCCATGCTCGAGGATGCGGTAGATATTGGTGAGGACACCTGGATTTTCACCGGCGTAATAACTGATGATCTTTTTCGTGATTTTAGACATCTGTTTCTCCTTTGTGTGTTTAACTCTTTCTCCTCAGAAGAACCGTTCGATCTATTTCGAGTATTTTTGCGGAAATCGGCTTTTGGCTTTTCTCCGGTTTGAAAATCTCGATATTCTGATCCAGCAGCTTTGCCGGATCTTCATTTTTTATTCCAACAAGGCGGAAGGTAATTTTTCCGATAAACTTGCTGATGGCCTCTTTGGCGATGACCTTTTGCGCCGCTCGGATTGTATCGCCGGGCAAAACCGGATTAGGATTGGCGCCGTTGTCGAATCCGCAAGTCCATATCGCCTGCCCGCCGGTGTCGCGCGAGACAAGTGCGTGAACGTACGAGAATGCGATGCCGCCGTCGACAATGCATCGTTTGGCGAAACTTCTTGTTTTGCAGTAAACGGCGTCCGTGTGCAGAGCGTGTGGATTGCAGAAAAGAGTGGCAAGGCGCATTTGCTCCGATTCGCCCACGGTGCGGCCCGGGTTGTGGATGAGAATGTCTCCAACCCGAAAGTTTTCAAAGAAACCGTCAAACGCGGCTGTCGGAGCGCCTGATCCGAAATTCAGATTGTCGATGAGAACAGGATATTGCGTCATGGCCATAGGGATGATGCCTACCCATGAAATAAGCTCGTTTTGCACTTTGCCTTCGGGAACGAGAATGATGCGCTCGAATTCGCACACAGGTGAATTATTCTGGTCAACAACGGTGGTTTGAATGTGAACGGTTCCACGGTTTTTCTTTTTGGAGGGCGTGGCGCTCAGGACTTGCGAATAGGCCGTGATGGTATCGCCGACGTACGCCGGGTTTGGAAAGTGGACATTCAACCAGGCCAAGTTGGCGACAGCCTGTTCAAAGATATCCTGGACACTAAAAGACAATCCGAAATTCATCAGCAAGAGCGGATGAACGACTCGACCGTTGAAGCCGAGCGCCTTGGCAAAATGTTCGCTTCTGTAAATGGGAGATGCCTCGGCAAAGCTCGCGTAAAATATGGAACAAACGCCTTCGTCCAGGGTGACTTCGCAGGGATGGTGAAAGGCCTGCCCGGTCTGAAAATCGCCCAGTCTTCTTCCATAGACTCTGCTGATGACAGCCATTACGACTCCAGCGATTGCATGCAAAATAGGACTAGCGGATCGTCGTTCTTTCTCCTTTCCCGACTGTATGAAGATGTCTGGCGAGGGTCAAGGGGGAAATGGATCAAAGGGGTGTGCAGCGTATCTTTCTTTTTTTAAATCCCCCCATATGGGTGGCGCTTTTCCCATGCACTTAAACAAACCAGACACGCCGATGGCGCTAAAAGGACATGATTCCAGGAATCCCGTCGCGACGCCATTCAAAAGAGAAAAAGGGGCGGGAAATGACTTCCTTAGCCCCCTGGTCCGCTCATCCGCAACCGTGTTCGCCCAAAGAAAAATCGTAGTCGGTCTGCTGGCTGAAATCCACGCTTTCATCGATTAGCACATCCACCTCGCCGTATAAGTCCCTGGTCGAAAGAGTTAAGTGATACGGCCCGGCGACAAGATCAGGAATCTCGTAACTGTTGTTAAAGAAGCAGGCGCACCATACTTCGGAGTCGCTTGAATTTCCTTCCACGATTTCCAGGGATCCGTTTTCCATGGTGTAGTGGCCGTCAAAGTTCCAGGCGCAACTCCTGCACGTGTTGCCATGCTCCACCGCTAGCACGCCGTTTGCGTAGCGTAAACGAACCGTTTCCTCGACAGCGCCTTCCACGGCCTTGTAGTGCAGGCACCCGCTTTGCCCGGGTTCCATCACTTCCCCGCTTGCCGGATCCCCGTCAGCGTCGTCATCTGCGGAAGCCCCGTCGTCATCATCATCCGCCGAATCGTCATTGTTCGACTGGCAGGCGCTCCCCAGGCACGCTACGCACGCCAACATCAATATTCCCGAAACCAAAAATAACCATTTTGAATTTAGCATATTCTTTCTCCTTTTCGCTGCTTTTGACATTATAGCACATGGGAGCGGCGCGTCCCGAAAAAAATTAACGGGACGCGCCAATATTTTCAAATCACTCGACGGCGGAAATGCCGTCAACATGCATAAAGGACCCAAAAGAGTAGCTTGAAATGTATTGTAGTTCAAAGGCGCTTTGTATTTTGTTGGTCGCTTTCTGACCTGATGAAAAGCGAAAACTCATTATATCCGAAGCGTAATCATAATCCTTTTCAGGAGGGCAGATGCCCCGACTCGCGAAGCCATGTTACTGTTTTTAATATGGCCTCGTCGAAGGGCGTGATCGTATAGCCAAGCTCATCGATGGCTTTTTGGCTGGAATATGCCCAGTTGTGCCGGAGCGTGGCCACCGTGTTGCGGGTGAGCATGGGGGGCTTGCCGGTGGCAGTGGCGATCTTTTCCAGAAAAAATGCCGAGAATTTCAAAAGCCCAAGCGGCAGATGGCGCTTCGGGATCTTTCGGCCCAGGTGTTTTTGCGCGACTTCGACAAACTCATTGAGCGTGTGGTTTTCGCCGCCGAGAATGTAGCTTTGACCGATGTGGCCCTTTTCCATGGCCAGGATATGTCCATTGACCACGTCTTCCGCGAAGGAGTAGGTCCACTGCTTTTCCCCGTCGCCGGGGATGCCGGGGAATTTTCCGCGCCCCATGTCCTGGAGGGTTTTGGCGATCATATTGCCCTCGGTCATCGCGCCGGGACCGAAAATGAAGCCGGGTATGACCGAGATCACCGGAACGCCTGATTCCACGTAGTCCGCGGTGATTTTCGATGCGAGATATTTTGTTTGCTCATAGGGATTATGAAAGTGATTCGGCTCATGGCGCAGGCTTTCGTCGGCGACGGTCGCTTCATCGGTTTGGCCGAGTGCGAAGAAACTGGAGGTGTGTACGATGCGCTCGACGCCGGCTCTTTGCGCGATTTTCAAAAGCGTTTCCCAGGCGTCCACGTTGACGCGCTGAAAAATCGACCAGTCCTTCACCCAGTCCTTCACGACGGCGGCGACGTGGAAAATCTGTTCAGCGCCGTCAACAGCCTTCTCAACGGCTTCGGCGTCGCGAAGATCGCCCTGGATGATTGTGAGCTTGTCGGATTCGACGCCAAGAGCTTTTGGGTTGCGAACCAAAACGCGAACCTGATTTCCGTCGTCGAGCAAGCGCCTCAGAAGATTGTTGCCCAAAAACCCCGTGGCGCCCGTCAAAAGTATGCTCATAATGTATGCCTGTAATTCATGGAAATAAGTTTATGTTTTGAAAAGCAGCGCAATTCCGACGGCTGCGATTCCCTTTCCCTCGCCTGTGAAACCCATCCCTTCTTCCGTCGTGGCCTTCACGTTGACGCGGTCTGGCGTCAGGCCCGCGGCGATGGCGATATTTTTCTTCATTGTCGCCATATACGGCGCAAGCCTCGGCGCCTCGGCGATAATCGTCGAGTCCACGTTGGCGATCTCAAAATTTTCCGCTCTGATCTTTTCCGCCACTATCGTGAGCAAGCTGAGGCTGCCGGCGTCTTTATAGGCCGGGTCAGTGTCGGGGAAATGCACCCCGATGTCGCCCAGGCCGGCGGCGCCGAGAAGGGCGTCCATGATGGCATGCGCCAGAACGTCAGCGTCCGAATGCCCGGCGAGTCCTTTATCATAGGGTATTTCAACGCCGCCGAGGACAAGCCGTCGACCTTTGACCAGGCGGTGCGCGTCGTAGCCATGTCCAACGCGCATGTCGGGCGCTGCGTTTTTCATGAGCTCGGCCTTTTGCCGCGCCGGGAAATAATCATCTGCGCCAGGGCGAGGTCTGTTTCTGTTGTGATTTTAAAATTTTCCTGATGGCCGGGAACAATGACGACTCTGCCGCCCATGTGTTCGACAAGTTGACTGTCGTCGGTTCCGCGAAAATCATGTTTTACGGCGTCGGAATATGCGTTCATAATGATATTGTAATTGAAGCTTTGCGGCGTCTGCGCGGCCATTAAAGTCCGTCGTTCAGGGGTACGGCGCACGAAACCGTCGCCGGTAATCGTTTTTATGGTCGAAGTTACCGGGACCGCGACGAGGGCCGCACCGAAGTTGCGTGCGACCAGAATCGATTTTTCAATGATGTCCGGCGTGACCAGGGGACGCACGCCGTCGTGGATCGCCACAACATCGCAAGGTTCCTGGATAGCCTGTAAGCCGGCCCATACCGAATCCTGCCTTCTCCGTCCGCCCATGACGACGCGTTTGACTTTTTGAAAGCCGAAGCGTTTGACGATGTCTTTACGCACAGGTTCCACGTACCCCCGAGGCGCCACGATGATGATTCGATCAACGGCGTCAGTGCTTTCAAAGACTTCGATCGTTCGGGCCAGAATCGGACGGCGGGCCAGCATGAGAAATTGCTTGGGTTCCTTTGCTCCCATTCTCCGACCGATTCCGCCGGCGACAATGATGGCGTATGTTTTCATAGACAACCCAATAAAGTTTCCGATTTAATTTGCGCCAGCGGATCAAATGATGTCAAGGGCGTCTGTAACAGGACTTCTCCCAATTTGATTAAGAAAGTCTGAGCTTAAATGCGCGGGTGGCATGGACAAGCTCCTTGGCCCGAAGCTTTGCTAAGGGCGCTTGTCCGTGTTTGACTAGAAAAATTGCCCAATACGCCGCAAAGAAATAAACACGACACGGACAAGCGCGGTTCGCTGGCGCTCTCACAGCGACTTGTCCATGCCACCCGCGCCTCAGGCGGACTTCCCCCTTCGCCAAAAAAACGGGGGAGGTCCTGGAGTGCGTGTAATTGAAATCCTTTTTGATTCGGCATATTGTCACAAATTCAAGGAGAGCGATTACTCATGCGCATCATCCTCTTTACGGGAAAAGGCGGAGTCGGCAAAACGAGCATGTCCGCGGCGACGGCGGTGGCCTGCGCGAGGCGCGGAACGCGCACTATCGTTTTATCCACGGACGCGGCGCATTCGCTGGCCGACGTATTGGGCGTGGAAATCGGCTCCGAGCCTGTCGAAGTGGAAAAAAACCTGGTCGCGCAGGAAATCAACGTCCACTCTGAGTTGCGCCACCATTGGGGCGCCATCCGCACATACCTGAAAAAATTTCTCGCCAGCCAGGGCTACCAGGAGATCATGGCGGAGGAACTGGCGGTTATGCCGGGGATGGAGGATCTCTTTGCCCTCATCAAACTGTTGGAAATCCGCGATGAAGGTCTTCATGATCTGGCGATTATCGACTGCGCGCCGACGGGCGCCACGCTGCAATTACTGGGTATGGCCGATGTGTTTAAGTGGTACATGGAAAAATTTTACAACATTGAAAAAAGGATTGGCCTGGCGATCAAGCCCATTGCGGAAAAGCTTATCAAGGCGCCCATGCCCGACAAGGGCGTTTATGCCAGCATCGAACAAATATACAAGCGCCTGATGGAAGTGCGCGACCTTTTGAGCGATCCCGAAATCAGTTCTATACGCATTGTGACCAACCCGGAAAAAATCGTCATTCAGGAAACGCAGCGAGCCTATACATACATTTCTTTATTCGGTTTTCCCGTGGATGCGGTGCTGGCCAACCGGGTTATTCCGGACAGGGCCATGCGGGGGTATCTGAAAGACTGGGGAAAGCTGCAAAAGAAATATATGGCCAAAATCGAAAGCGCTTTCGCGCCGTTGCCGATTCTCAAAACGCCGCTATTTCCCAAGGAAATGCTCGGGCTCGACGCGCTGGCGGAGATGGCTGCTTCGGCTTATAAGTCCCTGGATCCGCAGGCGGTTCTGTGGAAGGGGCGGCCCTTTGTGTTGGAGGGCGAAAACGGCAAGTACACGATGTCCATAATGGTTCCCGGTGTGAAGAAAGAGGATATCGATTTGTGGGCAAAGAAAAGCGAACTCATCATTAAAGTCGGCGATTTCCAGCGCAATTTCATCCTCCCCGGTTCGCTGGACGGGCACGTGGTGACCAATGCCGGGTATAAGGATGACGTATTTCGCGTGACATTTGAAAAGGGAGTGTAATTGGCCGAGAAAACGCAAAGCATCACAGAGTTCTTTGAGCAGTTTGAATCCGCCAGGGGGCACTTGAAACAAGGCCAGCGTGAGATGCTGATGGCGCTGCGGGATTTTGTGAAGGTCTTCGCGGACCTGTCCGAGCAATCCACGGCGGAATACTTCGGCGTCCCGGCCAATGTATTGCGGGGAGTCGGCGCCGTCCTCGATTACTTCATCGCGCAATACCCCGAATCCGGTGAGCCGCCCGAGGGGATTCACGCCATACAGATTCAGGCGCTCGCAGATCTCATCAAGGTTCTGGACGCCGAAACCGAGCGGACAGCCGCGCAAGCCGGCACGCAGGTGGACCTGGCCAAAGTGGAGGCCTTGCAGAGCCTCATCAAGTATCTCGAAGAACAGGCCAAATCTCTTTCCGACGAATCCGCCACCGCCAAACAGCGCCGCCAGCGCGTCACGAAAATCGATATCGATTAATTGCGGAATTGCGCGATGCGGGACTTTTGCGGCGCTGGAACGGCAAACCGTCACTGAAAGGCACGAGACTATCAAGCGCGAATGCATTCGACCGGGCACGCCACTTTTCCTTGATGATGCGCGGCGTCTTGTTGCAAAGTACATTGAATATTACAACACCGAGCGGCTTCACAGTTCCCTGGGTTAGGTGACGCCGAAAGACAAACTGGAAGGCCGCGACAAGGAGATTTTCGCTGCTCGTGATCGAAAACTCGAAGCGGCCCGCGAAGCGCGAAAGCGGCGGCGCAGGAATCTTGACACGAACGAACTGCCCGTGATTCACTGATCATGCTAGGTGAAATGGAAGCAAGCTTAAGCCGGAGGGCAACTTGCCGAGGGATAACCCGACGGGGCTCATCAGACGATGGGAGGGCGTGCAAGCCAAATGCTTCACGCCCATCGCCTTCAAACCCATCGGATGATAGACCTCCGATGCCTTAAAAACTCCGGGGTTCGCGGCTTAAGCCCCAGGACGTTTACTGGAAGTAAGGGTTTCGGAGCATGGGGCTTCGAGACTAGCTCAAGCGTGAAGCGGATTTGTCCAATTCACGCTGAACCAAAATAAAAATACACCTTTTGGAGGGAGAAGGAGTTGTGAACAAAGGGAAGCGAAAGAGATTATTATTCCTATTGTTGGTCATTCTGCTGATTGAAGCTACGATAGTTGCAGTTAAGTTCATGGGTAAAAATAAGGGAGATGATAAAGCGGATCGCAGGTGTTTCTGTCAGTACGATGAGTTGATTGGTTGGGCCGGCCGACCCTATGCCCATGGAATTATGGATCATCATTGGGAAAATTTTAAATTCGAGGTGAAAAATAATAGCTGGGGACTCAGGAATTTACGAGAACCTCAATCCAACCAAAAAGCCATCGTTATCATCGGCGACTCCATTGCCTGGGGCTACGGTGTGAACGATGCCCAGACTATAAGCGAAAAGCTGGGCATGTTAGTACCTGACCAGATTATTACTCTAGCCCAATCGGGTTATGGAGCAGATCAGCAATTCCTGTCATTGATCAAGTATCAGCAACGTTTTCGGGACGAGGGAATCGAGATAAAAAACATTATCATGATAACGTACTCAGGCAATGACTCCCAAGAAATCCTATGTAAGATGACTTACGGATTTTCAAAACCGTTTCTTTCACTAAAACCAGGCGAAGGTTTTACTAATTTGCCGGTTCCCAAAGAGATATTTGATGAAAACACAACTGATTGTTTAGCAGTGCGTGGGAAAGAAAAAGTACGACTTAAATCCGAACAATATGGGAAAATTCTGAAGATGTTGGAGAAGAAAAGTTCGGAATTCGGAGCGCGCCTAATAGTGCTGGTTATGCCGTTTAAAAAAACCCAGGAGCACATTCTTGAGGTGCTGCAGCGGCTTGGGATTTCAACGATTTACGATCCCAAGTTGGGAGAGAAGAAGTACCTCATAGATGGCATACATTTGAATGAAGAGGGAAATATATTGGCGGCACGGATGTTAGCTGCAAATTTGGCGAAAAATTCTTAAATTCAGGATAACTCCAGACAAAGTCGCTGTGCGTCGTCACCGACAACAAGAGGATGTTTGCTATATTCCAGAAACAATTCGTGACAGCGGGGCTGTTGAAAAAGTCGGACTTGACGTAATTTTTGTCATTCCAACCGGAACGAAGTGGAGTGGAGGAATCCCTTAACTGTCTGTTTTTAAGGGATTCCTCGACTCGCCCTAAAGGGCTCGCTCGGAATGACAACGCAGATTTTTTCTTAAGAGGAATGTTTTTCAACAGCCCCACGGCCATATATTAAATGTGAAAAATATACGAAATATACGAAGCGGAAATCCCCTTGCTCTGTAATACACCAACGGGTAGGCGATAAAGACATTCGGCCTTTTTTAGCGATCCTGCGGCGCTATTTATTCCTGAACATCAATTTCCCATCGTTGACATCCTGGTCGACGCCGACTCCCGATAAATAGAATTCAAATTCTTCCCAATGACGGATGCGTACGTTGAGAAAAGCGATCATAAGCCCCCGAGTCATCTTCTTGACGGCATTGAGGTCCGCAGTGCCCTTTTCGCATTGACATGCAAGGCAGTTCGGATTGTCGACAAATCCGTGGTGCCCGGTGGCCAGCATCGTGTATTCCCAGGCCGGGGAGTTTGCGGAGTTGTAAAACTGTGTGTAGTTTTCATCTTCCGGCACGCAATCGCCTCCGACCTCCGCCCCGAAATACTGGCCGGGTATATCGATGAAGCTCATCAAATCCGGCGTTACGGAATAATCCCCGCTGAAGAGTGTGATCTCGTCATTGGGGTCAATAGCTATGGTTGCGCGGATTCGCTCCTCTCGAAAACCTAAGACCGCAACCTTGCCGCCCAGGCCATGCCCTGCGGCGATGATCTTGTTCATGTCCATGGCTTCGTAAAAAATGCTGTCTGGGTTTTGAATTCCCTCCATCAACCAGTCGATGATATCGCTGTTCAAGTCCGCCAGAGATTCCGCGCCGGTCCTGAAATTGTTGCGGATGATTGTAAGGTATCCCCACGTGGCAAGGTGCGTTCCATAGCTTTCGTAAAGGTTCTTTTTAAGGTTTATATCTGGTGCGAAGATTACGGCGGGTCGCAACCCGAAGTCGGTGCAGATCGTCTCGCCATCTGTCGTGGGGAAAAAGACATCCACTTCCTTATCTTGTGCGGAAACCGGGTCGGGGAAAATCATGGTAGTCTTGACGGCATCATAATACCCCACGTTTTCCGGGTCGATCAGCAGGCGGTCGCTGTTGTCGTCATCGTCATCGTCATCATTATCGTCATCATCGTCGCCATCGTCGTCGTCAAAAAAATCATCGTCATCCTCATCATCGTCCGAAGGCAAATAATCGTCATCGTCATCCTCCGGGGAAAAAGCACCGGAATCCGAATCATCGTCGTCGTCTCCGCACACCGCGACGCAAAGCGTCACAGAGAATACGACACAAAACATCAGGAATAATGAGCGGTATTTCATCGCGTACTCCACAAGCAAAAAGTGGTCACTTCGCCAGAATATTTATGCGCATGATCCGGGCGTCCTGGGCTTGGACATCCATGGTGATAGTTTTTTCAAAAATCCAATTTCCGCCGCTAAAAAGGTCGGTCAAACTCACGCGGGCGTCGTGACCGAAACCGAGATCACAAACGGGTATCGACTTCACTACCGCATGAGATTCAAAGTTAATCAAGGCCAGAACATCGCCGCGCATCCAGACGACAGGCGTGCGGCTGACGTTCATTAACAAGTCAAGGTAATTGAACAGGATAAACTCGTCGGTTGCCTCGTCGAAGAGGTCCAAAGGCCGCATCGGCCCGCTTAAGTTCATGAGGTCAAGAATCGTGTTGTCGAGCAGCATCGACTTGCGATCCGCTTCCAGCCGGCGAAGATCGTCGCCCAGAAAAACGTTGCCGCTCGCCAGTATGTTGCTGAAAAGCGCTGTGCGGGCCTGCGCGGGCGTCATCCACTCCCTGATGCACAGGTTGTCCGGGTCCGGACTAAACAGGGGCGCGGTCCATGCGCGGGCGGCATTGGCGCGCGCGATGTTTCCCACGATATGAAAGTTCGTGAAGGTAAAGGGCTGGCTGATGACGTCGGTGCTGGTGCGCGCCGAATGGAAATGCCCGGCCGACGGCAGAAGCGGTTCGCCGGAGGCCAGCAGGAAAACGCCATCGCCGGCGGCTTCCCTCATGATTTCACAGCTCAAGGCGTAGGCCTGCAGAGCAGTGAGGCGGTTGTCATAACGCACCGCCTCGTAGGCACCCGGGTAAAGAAAGTCCAGCTTGAGATAGCGATAACCCGCATCGACAAATCGCCGGATGATCGAGCGCAGATACTCTGCCGCCTCGGGATGCGTGGCGTCCAGGACGCCGAATTTCCGAAATCCCACCAGGTCGACGTTCCAGAAAATCCCGCCATTTTCATCATGAAGAAACCAGTCCGGGTGCTCATCGATCAGAGCAAGGTCCGACTTGACCAGCAAGGGTGCGATCCAGATGCCGGGGATCAATCCGGCTTCTTCAATCTCCTGGGCCAGGGTTCCCATGCCAATGGCGAATTTTTCGTTTTCGTCCCAGTCGCCGAAAGCTTTTTGATAACCGTCGTCGATTTGCAGGACGCGGTAACCGGCCTCGGCGAATCCCTCATGGGCGAGGATGTCCATGTGATCGCGAATATCCTGAACGCTGATGTCTTCAAACAGTTCGTACCAAGTGGCCCAGCCGCGCATCGGCTCGCCTTCCCAGGTCAGGGCTTCGGTCACCTTCGCGGCGCGATGGCCGTAGCCTTCCAGGGCTTTTGGAAGTTGCGGGCTGAATTGAAAAAACACGGGGTCCAGATCAATCGATTCGCCGGGATTTATTGTCAGCATATCATTGGGCGTTCCCATGACCATTTCAAAATCCACGCGATCATCGACTCCGTTCGGCACGGATACGCCGAGATAGGTTTTGAGGATTTTCGCGGAAAGCGCCCCGGCGACAAAGCCGACGCGACCGGAAGGAACGCGTCCGGCGCCGACCCACCAACCCATTCCCTGCCGGTCGGTGGCGTAATTGAAGTTGTTGCCGGCGGGCCTGAGGATATGCCCGTCATGCGGTTGCGGGCCGAGATCGGCGCCGATATTTTCCACCGCCGTGAAGGACCAGGAATCGTAACCGTTGTGCAGCCAGTGAATGCGCCCTCCAAGACCGGGGAGAGTCAGGTCTGCGTCGCCGTCCATGCGCATGGGCTCATAGTGTCTGATGAGGATGGGCTCCGCCGCTTCGGGCGGCAAAGAAATTGTCGTGTCAATGCGCAAAGCTCCCGATGGCGCTTCGTGCCGGAATACAATATCTAGGTCCGGTGCGCTGGCATGCCCCTGAAGCCGCCATGTTATAGCGCCCGAGTCATCATGGTTTGTCGAAAAGCCCGGATAATCCGTGGGACGCGCCAAAAGCCCGGCGCCCTGCGTCTCGTAGATCAGCGTCGGCGCGGCGCTTTGCAATCCGCACTCGCATTCTTCGCTCATAAGGGAATAAGTGCGCTCATTTTTGTCGTCGGCGAATGTTGTCGGGCATTGCGTCAGCGGATTGGCCAAAAGAGCGGCTTGATCGCCGTCATCATCATCAACATCCGCCTGGCAGCTTGCGAGGACAAATGAGACAATGAGAAGGAAGCAGCAGAAAAAATGAGATTCAGAAGTTTTCAATGCAAAGGCCTTTATTGCATCAAGGTCAACAGAATTTCATCGACCTTGTTTTTCACGTCCCTCACCTTCGTTTTGGCCGGGGGATCGTTGATGAATATGGCAAAGGCAAAAGGTTCGCCTTCGGCGTTCCAGGAATATCCCGCCAGCGTAACGACGCCGTACAGGTATCCCGTTTTGGCTCTGACTCGGCGCTCCAACCTCGTTCCCTTGAAGCGATATTTCAGGGTGCCATCTACGCCGCCAATGGCTAGAGCTTCCAAAAACTCGGCGTGGATTTCGGGCGAATCTGCGACATGCGTCAGCGTTTTCACCATGCTCCTCGGACTTTGCCGATTGTTGCGGGAAAGCCCCGATCCGTCATCGATAACGACGCCGCTTTGGAAAAGGTTGTTATCCTTCAAATATTTCAGCGCCGCTTTGCAGGCATTTTCTCTGGTCGCCTGTCCCTCATATACGGCAGCGCCCATCGTTTTGAGGATATTCTCCGCGGTCAGGTTGTTTGAGTATCGGTAAAGATAGCGGATGATTTGACTTAAGTCGCGGCTTTCGTGCGTGAAAAGCATGTGGGTTGTTTCCGGGACCGCTCCTGCGACGGCCTGTCCGTCAATTTGCACGCCCTCGCGTTCCAGCATTTTCTTGATGGCGTGCACCGCCACCGGCAGCGGATCCTCCACGGAGGCAAAAGAGATCATCGGCTGCGCGTTGACGTGAATCTTTCCTGATACCGTGACATTTTGTCCTTTAAGCCGCATGGAAAGAATTGATCGACACTTCGTGCAAGTCTTCACATAGTTGGTCAACGTGAAATAATCGCTTTCCGGATTAAGCGTGACGTGCGCGGCCTGGCCGGATTTCGCTCCGGGGCTGACGTAGGCCTGAACCTTGTTCCAGTTGAATGACAGGGCGCTCATGGGAGCCGCATAGCTGCGCGGTTTGCTAAAGCCCCATGATTCGTAGTAGCGCACAGAGTCGAAAAACGAATCGTCTCCCACCACGTTTCCGGTCACATGCGTGAGTCCTGTTCCCGCGATCTGATGAGCCAGAAGCCAGACTTCCTCAACGGTGAGAGAAGGATCGCCGCCGCCCCTGATATAAAGGTTGCCTTCCAGGATTCCCTCGGCGTTGATTCGCTGGTCCGCCCAGACTTCGGTTTTGAATCGGTATTTGGGTCCCAGGATTTCCAGCGCGGCCGCGCCGGTGATGATTTTGTTGGTGGAGGCCGGAATGAAGAGCTTGTCGGCGCCGCGCCGGTACAGGACCTTTCCCGTATTCAGATTCTTGGCATAAATGCCTACGCTGGCGCCTTTGATGGCTGTGCCTTTCAGGAGAAGATTGATCTGGCGGCGTATCAGGCGCTTTTTTGGGGACTCGATTTCCATTTTTAAAGTTGTCGCCGGCGCCGGTGTCGGCGTTGGCGTTGGCGCGGCGATGGGCTCCGGAGCAGGGTCGGGCGTTTCGATCGCCAGGGCGGATCGGGTCGGGCCTGCGTCCATGGCATTGATCGGCGCAAAAATAAAAGCGCATAGAAACAGCACCGCTGTCAATTGCCGAAAATGCATGGTTCTCCTTTTAAAACGTTGAAGAATCCGATCATGTATTTCATGCTAATCTATAGGATGAATCGACACAAGATCGTTTAGAGAAGGATGAAGGTGGAAGGAGGAAGGATGAAAACCGAACTCGCTTGGGCGATGCAATCCAGCCCGCAGGGCGTTACAATATTAGCCGTCGGCATCAGCCGACGGAATATGGGCAATTATTGTTTCCGGTGAGCCCGTCAGGGCGGCACACTTGCTCTTTGCATACTCGCCGGTTCATTGTATTTTTCAGCCATTGAAAATGAAGCCGCTCCCGTTTCCCGGAGGCTGTCATGAAAAACTTTTTTATTATCGTCATTGCTTTACTGATTGTCGGCGCGGTGACTTTCGCCGTTGCCCAAACCAAGGGCGACATGGTCAAAATCCCCGCCGGTTGGTTCAAGATGGGATGCTCGCCGGGAGACTCACAGTGCGACAACGATGAGAAGCCACGCAAGCGTGTTTACGTGGACGCCTTTTATATGGATGTGCATGAGACGACGGTTGCGGAATATCGGCAGTGCGTCAGCGCAGGTTCATGCAAGGCAGCCAAAGTGTCGAGCGATAAAAAGAGGGGGCCTTACTACAATTGGGATAAATCCGGTCGAGACGACCACCCGATCAATGGCGTGTCGTGGAATGACGCCAATTCCTATTGCCAATGGAAAGGCAAGCGTCTTCCGACGGAGGCCGAGTTTGAACGAGCGCTTCGCGGCGGATTTGAGGGCCGTAAGTATCCCTGGGGCAATTCATCCACTCCACCGTCGCAATACGGCAACTACGCCGATGAGAGCGCCAAGCGTCGATTTTCAGATTGGACCATTATCAAAGGCTATGACGACGGCTACGCCGGGACTGCGCCGGTATGTCGTTTCAGCCAAAATGAGCATGGTCTTTGCGACATCAGCGGCAATGTTTGGGAGTGGTGCGAAGATTGGTACGATAAAGATTTCTACAACCGTATGCCTGCAAGAAATCCAATAAACCGCACAAAGGCCTCGAACCGCGTTTTGCGGGGCGGTGGCTGGCTCGCTTATCCCAGGTACCTGCGTTCTTCCGGCCGGTACTGGGGCAATCCTGCGGATCGGAACATCTACGGCGGATTCCGATGTTCCCGGGACTGAAAATTACCCTTTGACATTTTTCCCCTTTTACCCTTTTGGGGGTATGGGGGCGATAGCCCCCATCGAATTTAAAAATTGCTGATATGAAAAAAGATTTACCTGCTGTTCAAGCTTGGAATTTCGAATGCGGAATGCGCGACAAGCCCGGTAGGGCGTTACAATATTAGCCGTCGGCGTAAGCCGACGGGATACGGATGATTACAATTTCTGGCGAGCTCGGCAGGGCGAAACATTTATCAACATGAGGTCGAAATTGTGTCGCCCTGCCGGGCTTCGCTTAAATTTCAACCGGTCCTTTTCCACCGCGCTGACGCACGGTGCTAATATTGTATCGCCCTGCGGGCTTTGGATTGCGTTTGTCTGATTGTTGCTTTTTCAATGAAAAACCATCCAGGCTTTCCATTTTAAAGTGAATCATCTTTTATGTCGCACACCCGGATCGCAAGGGGTTGTTGCTCGTTACTTGAATCAAGCGGTCTTTAAGGTACTTTAATATACTGCACGTCGTTGTCTTCATCGACGATTCGGTACAGGCCGGTCGGCAAGATCATCCGCGTGCCGGGCTCAATGACCAGACCGGCGATGTTGCGCCGTTTTTGGGATGAAGACAAAGCGCCGATCTTGGTTCTCAGCGCGGTGTTTTTGATCATTTTAATGTCGCCGGCTTTGAATATTTTATTGGCCGTAAATGTTCGTCTTCCCGGCATGGAAATGCGCACCGGCTTCTTCTTTCTTTTTCCAACAGGCACATTTCCCGTGGTGGGACTGAAACCGAATGGTCGACCTTCGATGGCAACGAGAGTCCCCGGTTCGCCTGCGTGCACTATGACTCCGGCTGTGTCTCCTAGCGCAAATATCTTTGTGTAATCCGATTGCGGCGTCGTTGTTTGCCCCTCAGGTTTTGAAAAGCGCCCGAGCAAAAAGGAGAGGGTCGCCAAGACAACAGCGGCGACGCCCAGCGCAACAGGCCAGCGCCGCTTCGCTCGGGTTTTGGGCATGGGCGGTGTTTTTTTGTCATCGGTCATTTGGCCTAGGACCGGGGTGATCATGCGCGCCGCCCCCGTATCGTTACGGCGTTTTTCGAGGGTTGTGGCCAAAAATTTTAAAAAGCTCGCCCTTCCATAACCAAGCCCGAACTCGGAATGAAAAGCCTCGATTTCTTCCAGAAAATCCGAGGCGCTTTCAAAACGATCATCGGGGTTTTTAGCCAGGGCTCGCATGACGATCGCGGTCAGTCTGGGCGGCAGGTCATGGCGATATTTGTCCGGCCTGAGAATGTCGGATGCGACGACGTTTTCCATGATACGGCGCGTGTCGCCGCCAGTAAAAAGGTGCTGGCCGACCAGCATCTCCCAAAACACGATGCCCGCTGAGAAAATGTCGCTTTGCCTGGTGGCGCGCTTTCCCGCGGCCTGTTCCGGGGCGAGGTAGGCGGGTTTGCCCTTGACGACGCCGAAACCGGTCGAAACCAGTCGTTGCGCCGCGCTGGCGATGCCGAAATCGGAAAGTTTGATTTCGCCGGCGAAGGTCAGCAGAACATTCGGAGGCGAGATGTCTCGATGAACGAGTTTCAGTGGATTATCAAAGGTGTCGCGGGCGTAGTGCGCGTATGACAATCCGGTCAGCAGTCCCGCCATAATGTAGCACGCCGTCTCGACCGGCAGTCGCTCACCCCGACGGGCGAGGGCAGTCATCAGGTCGTCCAGGTCGCCGGCGTCGCACCATTCCATCGCCAAGTATAGCGAGCCGTCGGCATCTCCGAAATCAAAGGTTTGGACGAGATTGCCGTGGCTAAGAGTCAGAGCGACGCGCGCCTCGTCGTAAAAAGCATCCCGAAACTCCTTTTCTGATATTAATTCCTGGTGGATGGCCTTGACCACGCATGTTTTCGATATTCCACCGGGCGTTTCAAAACGGACCAGGAAGATCTCGGCCATGCCTCCTTCGCCGAGTTTGTCGATGACGTGATACTTACCGAATTTCATGGGCGTCGACTCGCACGTGTGAACTGGACAAATTGAAAAATCAAGGATTATTAAAGCGCGGTATCTAACATTGAGCTATTATTAATAAGGTTTTCGCGCAATGAAGTTGTCCCACCAGATGTATCCGCCGAAGTTGTCGGCTGGCCAGTCAATGAGTTGAATGGAATGAAAGGGCTTTTGATCTCCGTGGTTCATCACCAGAGCGCGACAGGGTCCGGAGCCTGCGGACCCGTTGACAAGAACGTCATAGGTGCCGGTGAAATTCAAACGAACCTGAAATTCATGCCAGTCGGCCCCGGGGGCTCCTCCGCAGTCAAAGAATTCGTCGTCCCAATAATCATAAGCGAAAACGGTTTGGTTGAAGTACCATATCTCCGCCTCGGTTCTTACGCTGGCGCCATCTCGGCTCATGACGCGGAATCCAAACTCGTCGAAGATCGTATATGGCTGGATTTCAAATTCGATCCACATATTTTCCGAGACGTCGGCGAACTCGTAACTCACATAGATATAATGATCCTCGACATCCACGCCGTTTATTTGCAGCATCTGTCCCGTGCCGCCTTTGCCGGGATCAATGATCAAAGCTTCGCTGGCATAGCTGCCAATGACGCTCCAGGGCGCTGTTAATTCGCCGGTGGGGTAACTTTCAAAATCTTCCTGCCAGAAAACATCCGGGTCCGGGTTCGTTGTGGTTGTGGTTGTGGTCGTTGTGGGAATGAATGTTGTCGTTGTGGTCGTCTCGCCGGTGGAAGTGGTGGTTCCAACGCCGGTAGTGGTGGTCGATCCCGTGCCGGTCGTCGTCGTTGATCCCGTGCCGGTCGTTGTTGTGGAACCGGCCCCGGTTGTTGTTGTCGAACCGGCCCCAGTTGTTGTTGTCCCTTCAATCGTGGTCGTAGTGGTGGGCCAGGTGTCATCGTCTGCGTCGTCGTTGACGTCGTCATCCAGATCGTCATCCAGATCGTCATCCAGATCGTCGTTGACATCGTCGTCATCAGTATCATCGTCATCGGTATCATCGTCAGGCCAGTAGTCGTCATCCGAATCGTCATCAACCAGAGGATCCATGTCGTCATCCTCGTCGTCGATGTATCTGGGGGATTCCACTTCATCATCATCGTCGCCACAGCTTGCGACAAAGAAACAGGCCAACGCACAAAAGACGATCGCCAGGAAATTAATCAGGTCTTTCATTATCAACCGCTGTCTTGATGCGAAGAATGAAAACGTGGCTTTCCCAATAGATTAACCAGCGCCAACAGCCCCAATGTTATTATTGTTTGTCGGTTGCGTTCTCGTCCGGCGCTGCGGGGGCTACGATCTCTTTTTCGTCTTTTTGAGCCTTTTTGAATTCCTTAAGGCCCTTGCCCAGGCCGGCGCCGACTTCGGGCAACTTACCGACCCCGAAAATGATTAAGATGATCACGAGGACTATGATGAGTTCCGTTGTGCCAAGACCCATTGCCGACTCCTAAAAAAATGGCGCCAGAATGCCCCATCCGAAGATTTCATCCATCGTCGCGAAGGCCAGGATGATCGTGTAAAGAATCAGCGCCCCTAAAGTGATGTCGGCATATCGGTTGCTTATTTGTTCCATAATTCGTCCCTTTCAGGCGAATCTAAAAAATACCACGGCTTCCGTGGGCTGTAAAGCCGTCTTTTCTTTGCCTGCTATTTATGTATCATGGCGTCGCGGAATTGCTTTTCGCGAAAGGATTTATTTTTATGACTCGGGAAAAGATTCTTGTCACAAGCGCTTTGCCCTACGCCAATGGACCTATCCATTTCGGCCACATCGCCGGCGCTTATCTTCCCGCTGACATCTTTGTAAGACACAAACGCATGTGCGGCGCCGATATCATTTATATTTGCGGGACCGACGACCACGGCGTGGCGATCACGATTTCGGCCAAACTGGCGGGCGTCACGCCCCAGGAGCACGTGGCCAAAAATCACAAGGTCATCAAGGACATTTTCGATAAGATCAACATCGAATTCGACAATTTCTCCGGCACCAGCCATCCCATTCATCACGGGGTCGCACAGGAGTTTTTTCAGGATGTCTTGAAAGCCGGATACATTGTAGAGCGCGTCACAAAGCAGCTTTATTGCGAGCATGACAAGATGTTTTTGGCTGACCGTTACATTACCGGCACCTGCCCGCATTGCGGATTTGTGGGGGCGCGAGGCGACGAATGCGGAGGATGCGGGAAATGGCTCGATCCTTTGGAAATCACCGAACCGCGATGCAAGGTATGCGGCGCCGAACCTATAGCAAAAGATACAAAAAACTGGTTTTTGCAACTCGACAAGCTGCAACCCAAAATCGAGAAATGGCTCGAATCCAAAGAGCACTGGAAAGACAATGTTCTGAATTTCGTTAAAGCGTGGATGGAAAAGGGTCTGGAAGAAAGGGCCATTTCCCGGGATATGACCTGGGGAATCAAATTGCCCGTCGAAGGAGTCGATGGAAAGGTTCTTTATGTGTGGTTCGACGCGCCCATCGGCTATATATCCAGCACCATGGAGTGGGCGCAGGCCCAGGGTGAGCCGGAGCGTTGGCGGGATTATTGGCAGTCGCCGGACACGCGCCTGATCCATTTCATCGGCAAAGACAATATTCCCTTCCATTGCATTGTTTTTCCCGCGACGATCATCGCAAAAAATGAAGTGAACGACGAGCAGTACACGCTCGTGGAAAATGTTCCCTCCAACGAATTTTACAATCTGGAAGGCCGGCAGTTTTCCAAAAGCGACGGTTGGTATATCGACCTGGAGGATTTCTTTTCCAAATACAGCGTGGACTCCATTCGATACACGCTTTGCGCCAATATGCCCGAGAAAAAAGATGCTGAGTTCACCTGGAAGGATTTTGGTGCGCGCAACAACTCCGAACTCGCCGACACCTTCGGCAATTTGGCTCAGCGCATGCTCAAATTCGCGGATAAGCACTTTGCGAGCAGCATCCCGCCGCTCGTGAGTCCCGACGACGAGGACAATGCCATGATTGATCTGGCCAAATCGCTGCCGGATCGCATGGCGGAGAATTTGGACGCTTTCGAGTTCAGGAAAGCGCTGTTTGAGTGGATGGAACTGGCGCGGGAAGGCAATAAGTATTTTGACAAAAAAGCGCCCTGGAAAACGGTCAAAACCGATAAAGACGAGTGCGGCAACACGATGCACGTGATCGGGTGCATTATGCAGTCGATGGCCGTTACCGGTTTCCCATTTCTTCCCGATACGGCCCGAAAGCTTTGGAGCATGTTGGGCTTTGCGGGACAGGTTGAAGAGCAAAATTGGTTCGAGGCGCCGAAAAAGGACCTCGCCGCCGGGCAGAAATTGGGCGTCGCCGAAATACTCTTTGAGAAAATTCCCGCCAAGAAAATTGATGTGGAAGTTGAAAAACTAAAGGAATGGGCCGCGCAGGCTACCCTCAATGACAATCAGGCCGGTGCTGATGAGCCAAAGGAATACGCTCCGCTGAAAACGCAGGTGACTTTCGACGATTTCATGAAGCTGGATTTTCGCGTGGCGACAATCATTGAGGCCGAGGCTGTTCCAAAAAGCAAAAAACTGGTGAAACTGCAAATCGACCTGGGATTCGAGAAGCGTCAAATCGTTGCCGGAATTTTAAAGAAATTTACACCCGAACAGCTTGTCGGACGCACTATTATCGTGGTCGCCAACCTGGCTCCGGCAAAACTGATGGGCGTTGAATCAAGCGGCATGCTACTGGCCGCGCACGACGGAGACCGGATTGTTTTATTGACGACCGACGCAGCGCCGGGATCGGCAATAAGCTAGAAGGAAAAACCGGAATGAATATACGAAAACTGAATGTCTTGCTTTTGTCATTGGCCTTGTTTGTCGCCATGCTGCCCGCTTGCGAAACCGAGGTCGAGGACGTCGACGAGAGCGAGGAATCCGGCGATGAAGCGCGCAATGGCGTGGCCGTCGATCAAGCCTGCGCCCTGGCCGAATCCTGGATGCAGTATTTCGAACCGGGCCAAAACGCGTGGAGTTGGGGTGCCGGGGTTGTCATGATGGGCATGGTCTCCTTGAGCGAGACAACAGGCGACGAGGCGTATTTGCAGTACGTGCGCGATTGGCTGGATCACCACATCGAACGGGGCTATCACATTACCTCTTCGGATACGAGCATACCAGGATACCTCGCCCTGCTTCTTTACGAGCGGACGGAGGATCAGAAATATTTAAAGATCGCCGAGGACGTGTGGTCATATTTGCAAAACGACGTGGGTCGCACTTCCGAGGGCGGCGTAAACCATATGGGCTGGATAACCGGCAACCAGATTTGGATCGACACGCTTTTTATGATTGGACCATTTCTCATCAAATATGGGGAAATCGCCAGTGAGCCCGCGGCATTCGAAGAGTACGCCCTGCAGTTGGAAGTGTTTCGGAGCAGACTGCGTGACCCGGGCGTGGGTCTCTACCGGCATCGTTACGACGACGACACGCACGAACTCCTGCCGACCGAGCAGCTTTATTGGGGAAGGGGCAACGGCTGGATTTTCGCCTCCATGAGCCTTGCGGCGAAGTCGCTGCCCAAGTCGGTGAAAGAAAACATGAGCTTTTCCCTCGAAGGCGAACTGGAATCGATGTTGGAACAAATTCAAAAGTACGAAGATCTGTACGGTCGTTTCCATACGATTCTGAATCGAGAGGACACCTACCTGGAAACCAGCGCGGGCCTTCTTTATTCCTTCGGCGTGGCGATGGGCCTTGGCCAGGGCGGTTATTTCGCGCCCGAGCGCATGGACGACGTGAACCGCTGGATGCAGGGCGCCATAGATCAGATCATCGTCGATGAAACCGGAAACACGCTTTTGCTGGGAACATCCTACGGCACTTCGCCCGGCGACGCGGCGTACTACCAGCAGGTGCTCAAAGGCGAGCCGGTGGCCTACGGCGTCGGACTTTTTGTCCTGGCCGCCTGCGAAAGATGGAAAGCGGGTTATGCGCGCGAACTCGATCCGCCCGCCGGGTGGACGCAAGAAGTTTATATTCATCCCCCCGTACCCTGCGATGGCGTCGAATGCGCGCAGTATCACATTGCCCGGGGTAATTTCCGAAAAGCCAAAGAATCACTGGAGGGATTGACTTCAAGCGAAGGGCGTTTCTACAGCGCCCTTATCGATATCGTTCGCGTGGGCAACTATATCATTTCCGACCTGGATCATCTTTACGTCGGCGACATCGATGTGGACGGTCTTGTCGGAATGATCGCGGATTACGCCGATGATGAACTGAGCTTCGCCAGCGCGGACCTGCGGATCGTGCAGGAAAACGGATTGTTTTTCACCCTGCTTGATCGCCTGTTGATGATCGAAAACGGCGGGCACTCAGCCGTGGGTTTTCGGGAATACGACCTGGGCGAGGCCTACATTCTGGACGCCGCGGCCCGTTTGATTTCGGCGCTTCCTGAACTTTATGCCGACAATCCGGAACTTATCGAATACGCCTTGTCGGCCCTGGGAATCATCGACGCGGGCGATGCCCCGATCGATCCGGCGAACATCGTGATTTCGCCGCAGTGCGCGCAGGAGCTTATCGATGCCATCGACAAACTTATGGCGGGGATCGAGGCGATAATGTGTGAGACCGATGAGCAGTGGGATGATCTTGTTCCAAAGAATCTTCTTATGCTTACTGGCAATTTCGGCATCCCCGGCATCTTGGTGGACACGAATGTGCGGCAGATGATTATTGATCTCGGAGTCCCGGCGGACATTCTGGACATGCTGACATTTCCTGACGATCTGGTAAGAATATTGGGGCTGGCGAGTGATTTGCTGGAGGGAATGGTTTAGTTCGCGGGTGGCATGGACAAGTCATGGTGAGTGTTAGCGAACAGTGCTTGTCCGTGTCTTGTTTATTTTTAATCAATCTACAATGCATCAAACACGGACAAGCGCCCTCAGCGTTGCTTCGGGCCGAGAAGCTTGTCTATGCCACCCGCCTTGCCACTATGTCATTTGAGTCTGAAGCGAAACCTTGCCTCTGTTGTCATTCCGACCGGAACGTAGTGGAGCGGAGGAATCCCTTTAATCATTACGACAACGCCTTAGTCAAAGGGATTCCTCCACTTCGCTTCGCTCCGGTCGAAATGACAAAGCCTGCGGCGTTATTATCCAGAATGATGAAGTTGGAGAAAGTTATGTATCACCGCATATGAGTAAATTGTGCGGTCAGTCATCCTCGCTTCGCAATTTTAATTCGGCTGCGACCGCGCCTTTGTCGAAGACAAGTGCGAGGCAATCACCTTTTGCGGCTTCGCAAGTCTTTTCCACCGCATCGGCCGCAACGATTTCAAAACCGGCCACGGAGTTTTTGTAGATCCTCTTAAAAGCCTCAGGAACGGCCAGAAGGTATGCGCCGGGGCTGTAAAAGACCGAGTAGTGAAGCTCATCTTTTCGGTTGGCCAGGACCGCCGTCGTATTCTTCGTGATCGTGGGAACCTGCATCTTAATCTCACGCAGCGCATTTTCCGCCTCTTCGCCGTTTGATCGCATGAGCCGCTGCTTGTCTTGAAAAGCCGAAAGATTCAGTCCCAACGAGGCTAAAAACAAAAGGGCGATAAAACCGCTAGCGAAAGTTTTCCTTTTTTCGACCGCGTGCGTGAACACGAAAGCGAAGGCCAGACCCGTCAAAATGCAAAAGAATGGATTGGGCTTATACGTGTATAGTTCGCTGACGCGCAGCATAAAACATTCGGGATACAAAGCGACAAACAAAAATCCGAAAAGCATTAATACGGCATTCCGGTGCAGCGTGTCCTTTTTATACGCAGCATACAGGCCGCCGAAAATTGTGGCGGCCAAAATTAACAAAAGGTGCGCGACGAAGGCCAAAAACACGAAATCTTCCCGGCTTGCGGCGAGCTTGTGCGTGCCGATGGGCGTCAGCATGGATAGGAGCATGAGGGCCGGGTCTTTGAAAAGATTCAATCCCACCTGGAACTGATAGCGGGATTCACCGCCGAATGAGGGCGGCGCCATCTGCGCCCCGGCACGCATGCCGAAGTAGATGAGCATGACGGCGACAAAGGGCAGCGACAGAAGGATCGCTCGCCGCCAGTCGATTCTCCTCATCATTTTATTTGCGCCAATGACAAGAAGGGCCGCAGCGAAAAAACTGACCGCGCCGTCTTTGGCGAGCAGCGCCGCCATGAGAAATACGGAGGCGATGGATACACTGATCCACGTTGGAGCCTTGTCCTTGTCGATAAGCGCAATGAGGCTCGCCAATCCGAAGACCGTGCAATAGACCTGCCCCGCGGAGTCGCTGGACAAAACCGCCATCGCTCCGCTTTGGTGCGCGGAAAAGAGAATCGCCGCGCACAAGGCCGCGAGTTTGCCAAGGCCAAGACGGCGAGCCAGGATCAAAACTAGCAGGCCGGCGAGGATGTGCCCGATGATCGTGACCGTGTGGTAGAGCTTTGGGGTGAATCCGTGCGCGCGAAGGTTGGACCGGACAAGCAGCATTTCCAGGGGACGGAAAAAACTCGAATCGTAGGATTTAAAAAAAAGCTCTCCCGCCGGCAAATCCCGAACTTCGTCGACCTTGGTCCAGGAGTTGAAATCGTCGCCGAAAATCTTGAGGTCATGCGCGGGCGCCAGAAAAAACGCCATGCCTATCATCCACGCCGCAAACAGAATCAGCCAATAGCGATCAACGAACTGAATCGCCGCGCTTTGCTCGCCGTCATTGTTTTCGATGCGCTGTTCCACCAGCGCATTCTAACAATTCAATGCGGTCGGCGGCAAGTCGTGGAAGAAGGGGTGCTTGCGTGAAATTCACTTCATGTTGATGACGAAAAGCGGGTAGGTTACTTCACTGCTCCTTTGCTTCTTTCGCCAAATCATAAGCCTTATGTATGGTGGGCAAGTCTTTTTTCATTGTCTCAAATATAAATTCAACCGCGCCTTACGGCGCGGTTGAAGGGACTAAGGCTTAAGTGCTTAAGTGATTTTTCAGTCTTGGGAACATCGGAATCCATTTTTGTTAACACTGCTCGTAGGTTCGCTTTTAAACCGAAAGGAAGAGTTCAGATCAGGGTAATAGGTTCTCCAGCTGCCGCCGCGCAAAACGCGGGACGTACCGGAATCCGGGCCTTGCGGATCGGCGGGCCAGGAGTCCGGCGAATACTCGTTATAATACTCATCATCGTACCAGTCGCTGACCCATTCATTTACATTGCCCCCCATGTCGTGCACGCCGTAGGGACTGCGCCCATCCGTTGTCTGATACGCGCCGCCGTGGTTGCTGCCGTCGTAGTAACCCACCGGCGTAGTGCCGTTATCAAAGGGATCGCCTGAGTCCCTGTAATTCGCAGCGTTGGCGATCAATGTTTCGCCCCAGGGATAGATGTAGTGTTCCGCAGCGCCCTTGGCGGCCTTTTCCCACTCGGCTTCCGTCGGCAGGCGTTTGCCCTGCGCCTCGCAGTAGGCCTTTGCGCCGTACCAGGTCACTTCCACCATAGGGTGGTCCTCAAAACCCGCATCCGCGGTCCAGACGCCGCCGGATTCGCTGAGGCGCAGGTCAGAAGAATCCGCATCCACGCAATTGTATCCCTCGCAGTCGTTGCCGTTGGCGGTCAGGAATTCCGCGTAATTCGTATTTGTCACTTCGTATGTGTCGATGTAATATGCCGACAGCCAGACCTCATGCCGGGGTTCTTCATTGTCTTCGCAAATTTCCCCCGGCTCGCAACCCATCTGGAAGGCGCCCTCAGGAACCAATTTGGTATCACATCGGTCAACGCATTCGAATGATAAGGGGATTGCCGCTTGCCAGTCGCCGGGAGTCATTTCGGGATTATGATAGAAGGGATTTCGGGCCACGATCAATTCCTGCGCCATAGGCCCTTCGTTAAGTTCAATCTCCAGCTCAAATCTGTGGGTTTCGTCATTCCATGTCATGGGGTGTAGCACACCCAATCTGAGTAAAGAAACTTCAAGATCCTCGGATTTGAAGAAGTAATCCGTCACATAGGCGTAAACGGTGTCGGTCACCGGATCGCAGTCCGGGTTGTGCAGGATGCAATTGGCATTGGCCCAATGGATTGTCGGGGTAGGCTCAAGGGGCGGGGCCTTGGCGATCACCACGCTGTCTTCGTTCAGGCGAATGTTCATAAGGTTAAAATCAGGATCGGTGACCCAGTCGCTAAAACCATCATACGTTCCCTTGTCAAAAAGGAAATACCATTCGGACAATGGAGTGATAATTTCCGAAGCGCCTGGTGGAGTGAATTTGATGACCGGCCCCAGGACGGGATCGTCTTCTCCTCCGCCCGCCCATATCATGGCGTCCCGAAGGGTAATAATCGGCGAATACTCATCATTTTTGGCGAAAACCATGTGTTCGATGGAATTGCCGTCTCCATTATCCAAAAACAGATGGGCGCATACTTCCTTCGACCTGGGCACATAGTTATCCCATGTTGCCTCAAAGGACCACGTTTGCAACTCTGCGTCCCACTTCTGGACATCTGCGTCAAGTTGCGTCACATGCAAGGTCACCGGAGCGCCGGTCTCCAGCGATCTCATTTCATCCAGCGTCAGGAAGATATCTTCAGTGCCGCCGAGAACCAATGCTGGATTACCTTCCGGTGGGGACTGATCACCCGGATTGAGAGTGTTGATAGTGAAGGGGGATGTAAAGGTCGTCACACCCTTTTCGCCGATTTGTAATGTAAATGTGGGAACAATGTTTTTCACCGGGCAGGTTCCGGTATTATAAGCTCGCACGTGGAGCTTGATCTTAGCCGCCTCGGAAGGATTGGTGGATATGGTCTGAGACCATGAACTTTCACTGACTACGTCGCCGCCTTGAGATTCGGAAGTCCCTGAAGTATAGGAGTCGGACTCTGTGCCTGATTCACTATAGCTTGCGGTAACCGAACAGCTGGGGCCTGCGAGTGACGCGCCCACCGTAGCCGAAACCCCCACTTCCCAACTTGTTTCATCCGTATGGGAAGTCTCCTGAGAAGTATCAGCGCTCCAGTTCGTCCCCTCCGCATGGGAAGTGCCGTCCTCCAGGGTTATATTGGCGTTCAGTGATATGTCGTAACTTTCCAGGACAAAGATGATATTCGGCCATGCGGCCACGGCCGGGTGATTTCCGGGCTCCTTAAGGAGAACATCCAAATTCAAACGGGAAACCTCCTCGGAATCAGAGTAGTGGTCCTGGTCCGTGGATAAAACCGTAGGATCGGTTTTGAAGTAGGTGCTTTCAAAATCCCCATCCCAGAGCAGGAATTTGTCCTGGATCAGATCGTAAAAGTATCCAAAGTATTCGAGGTAAGTAGCCACGCCATCGCCATCGGGGTCGCTGCCCTCACCGTCATGGTGGCCGTCGTTGTCCATGTCATTGTCAAGGACGTCGATCAGTTCGTCCGCGTCCACGTCGGGGACCGGGGCTGAAGGGCCGTAAGGATCGGTCGGGTAGGTTCCGAAAATCTCCTCGAAATCATTGTCGAAATCGCGGTCCGTGTCGGGGAAGGCCGGGTCCGTGCCGAGGGTTTCCTCGACGTTGACGCAGTTTGCATCGGTCTGCGCCGACGGGCTGTAATAAAGGCCGTCCTCGTCCCAGTCCGTGGCGTCCGGACAATTGTCGCGAACATTTTCGTTCATAGCCCAAAGTTCGCCTAGAGTAGGACCGTCGTCGTCGTCGTCCGCATCATCATTCACGTCATCGTCCACGTCGTCGTCAACGTCATCATCAACGTCGTCGTTGACATCGTCGTTCACGTCATCGTTGACATCATCGTTCACGTCGTCATCCACGTCGTCGTCAACGTCGTCGTCCACATCATCATTCACGTCGTCGTTCACATCGTCGTCCGCGTCGTCGTCCGCGTCGTCGTCCGCGTCGTCGTCCGCGTCGTCGTC